>NZ_JBIDDP010000004.1:0-601104 GCF_043195475.1 Streptomyces sp. Y20 | reverse complement strand
TAAGGCTCCCAGTAGACGACTGGGTTGATAGGCCGGATCTGGAAGCACGGTAACGTGTGGAGGTGACCGGTACTAATAGGCCGAGGGCTTGTCCATTGATGCTCGCGTTCACTGTGTTGGTTCTGAGACCACGACCACGTCATCCCGCTTGTTCGGGGTGTTTCGGTTGAAGTGTTTCATAGTGTTTCGGTGGTCATAGCGTGAGGGAAACGCCCGGTTACATACCGAACCCGGAAGCTAAGCCTCACAGCGCCGATGGTACTGCAGGGGGGACCCTGTGGGAGAGTAGGACACCGCCGAACAATTTTTGGGAAAACCCCCGCATCTTCGATGCGGGGGTTTTCTGCGTTGTGGGTCCTTTAGTGTCGGTGCCATGCGCTACGAACTCGTCATCTTCGACAACGACGGTGTCCTCGTCGACAGCGAGCCCATATCCAACCGGCACCTGGCCGCCTGTCTGACCGAGCTGGGCCATCCCACCTCGTACGAGGAGTCCGTCCGGGACTACATGGGGTCGGCGATGCACCGGATCCATGAGCTGGTCCTGGAGCGGACGGGACAGCGGCTGCCGGACGACTTCGACGACGTCTTCCACGCCCGGGTCTTCGCCGCGTTCGAGCGGGAGCTCCAGCCCGTGGCCGGGGTGGCCGGTGTGCTGGAGAAGCTGGCCGCGGAGGAGGTGCCGTACTGCGTGGCCTCCTCCGGGAGCCATGCGCGTATCCGGGTGGGGCACCGGGTCACCGGGCTCGACCGGTGGTTCGAGGAGGGCAGGATCTTCAGCTCGCAGGACGTGGGGCGCGGGAAACCGGCCCCCGACCTGTTTCTGCACGCGGCCGAGCGGATGGGTGTGGCCCCCGGGCGGTGTGTGGTCGTGGAGGACTCCCCGCTGGGCGTACAGGCGGCCGTCGCGGCCGGGATGGACGTGTACGGGTTCACCGCGATGACGCCGGCGGAGCGGCTCGCGGGCGCCCAGCGGCTCTTCACCGACATGGATGAGCTGGCTGACCTGCTGATATGACCACCGCCATCGCCCCCCACCTGACATCTGTCATGCCGACCACCGGACGATCGGTTCTACTGCGGGACCCCTCCCGGCGGCGAAGCTGAGGGCATGACGAAGAAGACGGGGAACCAGGCCCAGAACCCGAGCGTGCTGGACAACTTCAAGCCGCTGCTCATCGACGTGGCGGTGCCGCTCGGCTCGTACTACCTCTTCAAGGACGCCTTCGGGTTGAGCACGTTCGCGGCGCTCGCCTGGAGCAGCGTGGTGCCGGCCGTGCGGACCGGGTGGAGCCTGGTCAGGGACCGCAGGACCAACGGCCTGGCGGGTCTCATCCTCGTCGTGAACGTCGTCTCGCTGCTGCTGAGCTTCGTCTCGGGCGATCCGCGGCTGATGCTCGCCAAGGACAGCGGTGTCAGCAGCACGGTCGCCATCGGCATCCTGGTCTCCGTGGCGCTCGGCAGGCCCATGATGACCGCAGGGATGAAGCCCTTCCTCGTCAAGGGCGACGCGGTCAAGGAAGCGGCCTGGCAGCGGCTGGCGTCCGGCGCGGCGGCCGGGTCCGCGGACTTCCGCCGTAAGGAGAACGCGTTCTCGGTCGTCTGGGGTGCGGTGCTGCTCGCCGAGTGCGTCGCACGGTTCGTGGGCGCCTACACCGTTCCGGTGGACACGATGGTGTGGCTCGGCGGTGTCTTCCTGATCGTCGCCATGGTGATCGGCTTCGTGGTCAGCGGCGCGCTGGCGGCGGGGCCGATGGAGCGGATGCTCGCGGACGAGGTGGCCGCCGGCCACGCCGAGCGTCCCGCGATGACCGTCGTCGCCTGACCACCGGCCGGGTGGAGACACGGAGTTGAGGGAAACTCACCTTCGGCTGTATCTACCCACGGGTAGCCCGGGGCCCTACGCTCGCCGCCATGACTGATGTGCTGCGGCGCGGCAGGGCCTCGCTGGCGTTCGGGTTCTTCGCCCAGGGCGTCGCCTTCGCCCTGCTCGTGACGCGCATCCCGGCCGTCCAGGCCCGGTACGGCGTCTCCGACGCGCTGCTGCCGCTCTTCCTGGCCGCCGTACCGGTGCTCGCCGGGGCCGGCAGCGTGACCACCGAGCATCTGGTGAAGCGGGTCCCGCCCAGCCGGCTGCTGCGCTGGTCCCAGCCGGTGGTGCTGCTGGGGCTGCTCGGCGTCGGGGCGGGCGGGGTGGGTCAGCTGGCCGCGCTGGCGGTGGCGCTGGGCGTCTTCGGTCTGGCGGTGGGGGTGCTGGACGCGTCCATGAACATGCTCGGGGTCAGCCTCCAGCGGTCGTACGGGCGCAGCATCATGCTCAGCTTCCACGCCGCGTACAGCCTGGGCGGGATCATCGGGGCGTCGCTGGCGTGGGCGGGGGCGCACTGGCATCTCGCGCTGTGGGTGTCGTACCTGCCGGTCGTGGCCGTCCTGCTGCCCGCGGTGCTGGTGGGGAGCCGCTGGTACGTCGACGCGGGCGAAGCGGGTGCCACGGTTGCCGTGCCCGGCGGGGGCGGGGCGGCGGGCGGGGGCGGGACGCTGGTGTTCCGGCTGCTGCTGCCGCTGTGCCTGGTGATGACCTTCGCCTATATCGGGGACTCGACGGTCTCCAACTGGAGCGCGAAGTACCTGAAGGACGTGCTGGGCAGCTCCGAGCAGCTCGCGACGGTGCCGTACAACGTGTACATGGTGACGACGCTGCTGGGGCGGACCATCGGGGACTTCGGGGTACGGCGGTTCGGGGCCGTGGCGGTCGTACGGCTCGGGGCGGTGGTGGCGGCCGGCGGGTTCGCGGTGGTGGCCTCGGCGTCGGGGGCGTGGGCCGGGATGCTCGGGTTCACCCTGCTGGGGCTGGGTCTGTGTGTCCTGGTGCCGCAGACGTTCGCGGCGGCAGGGCGGTTGTTCCCGGGGGCCTCGGACGCGGCGGTCGCGCGGCTGAACATCTTCAACTACGTGGGATTCCTGGTCGGTTCGCCGTTGGTGGGCGCGCTCGGGGACGCGTGGAGCTACCGGGGCGCCATGCTGGTGCCGATGGTGCTGGTGCTGGTGACGCTCGGGTACGCCAGGTCGTTCGCGGCTCAACCGGACCGATACGGTGGCGGGCATGAGCGGCCGCGCACAGCTGATGTGGGACGAGGCAGTAACGGGCTATGACTTCGGCCCGGGCCATCCGATGGATCCGGTCCGGCTGGCGCTGACCCGGAAGCTGGTCGGTGCCTTCGGGCTCGACCGGGAGCTGGAGATCGTCGCGGCCAAGCCGGCCGGCGAGTCGACGCTCCGGCTGGTCCACCGGGAGGACTACATCGAGGCCGTGAAGGCCGTGTCCGCGGATCCGGACGGGGCCGACGGGTCGTACGGGCTCGGTACGCCCGACGATCCCGCGTTCGCCGGGATGCACGAGGTGTCCGCGCTGATCGCCGGGCAGTCGGTCGGTGCGGCGGAGGCGGTGTGGCGCGGCGACGCCGACCACGCCGTGAACTTCGCGGGCGGCCTGCACCACGCGATGCCGGGCGGCGCGTCCGGGTTCTGCGTCTACAACGACGCCTCGCTGGCGATCGCGCGGCTGCTGGAACTGGGCGCCGAGCGGGTCGCCTACGTGGACGTGGACGTGCATCACGGGGACGGGGTGCAGGCCGCGTTCTGGGAGGACCCGCGGGTGCTGACCATCTCGCTGCACGAGCATCCCCGGACGCTGTTCCCGCAGACCGGATGGCCGGAGGAGACCGGGGCGGGCCCCGGGGAGGGGACCGCGGTGAACGTGGCCCTGCCGGCCGGGACCGGGGACGCCGGGTGGGTGCGCGCGTTCCACGCGGTGGTACCGGAGCTGGTGGCCGGGTTCCGGCCGCAGGTGATCGTCTCCCAGCACGGGGCCGACACGCACTTCGAGGATCCGCTGGCGCACCTCGCCGTCTCGCTGGACGCCCAGCGGGCCGTGCAGACGGCGTGTCACGAGCTGGCGCACCGTTACGCGGACGGCAAGTGGGTCGCGCTCGGTGGGGGCGGGTACGCGGTGGTGGACGTCGTACCGCGGTCGTGGACGCACCTGGTGGGGATCGCCGCCGGCAAGCCGGTGGCCCCGGAGGCGATGATTCCCGAGGAATGGCGGCAGGACGTGTTCGCGCGGACGCGGCAGTCGGGGCCGCGGCGGATGACGGACGGGCTGTGGCCGGTGGGATACGGCGACTGGGAGGCGGGCTACGACCCCGCCGACCGGGTCGACCAGGCGGTACTGGCGACCCGGCGAGCGGTCTTCCCCCTCCGGGGCCTCCTGCCCTGACCGGGCCGCCGGAGCGCGCGCCGGAACTCGTCCCCCTGCGCGGGCGGCGCGCGGTTCGCCTGCCCCCTCGCCGGGGGAGGCGGCGGAGGTCGCCTCCGGCTTGGGCCGAGCGTGCGGAGTTCGTCGGTTCTCGTCCCCGCCGGGTCCCCGATGCGCCACCATCGCACCCGTGTCGACCTCTGCCCGCCTCCGTGCGCATCTGCTGGCCGTCCGGCTGGCCGGAGTGGTGGCCACCTCGCGGGAGGACAGTCTGCGGAGCTACCGGCTGTTCGCCGCCCGGGACCCGCGGGTGCTGATCGGGCTCGTCCCCGAGGGGGCCTGGGGGCAGCGGGACGTGCTCGCGCTGATGGCGGAGAAGTGCGGGGTGTGCGCCGACCCCCGGCACACGTCCGGGCCGGACGTGATCGACCCGGAGCGGACGCTGGCCGCGCTGGACGCCTTCGCGGACCGGCTCGGGCAGGCGGCCCGGCGGGGCGCGCCCGTGCTGTTCGGCACCGGGCACCCGCAGCGGCTGCTCGGTTTCTACGCCGCTCTGGCGGACGCTCTCTCGGCGGCGGGGTGTGAGGTGCTCACCCCGGCGCAGGGTCGTTGTGTCGACATATTGACCCGGTTCGGTCTACGCACCCATCGTCTCGACTACGTACGAGGGGTTGCCCTGGTGCGGGAACCGGCGGGCGAGCGCCCCGGTGGTGAGCCGGGTGTGCACAGCCATTCCCCGCTCCCGGTTCGGGTCGCGCTGGAGGCCGCCGCGGAGGCCGGCGGGCCGCTGCCCGAGCTGGTCGTCGGGGACCACGGATGGGTCTGCGGCGCTGGTCAACTGGGGTTCGAGGCCATCGGGCTGGCCGACACCGACGATCCCGCGCTGTTCGTGGGGGAGGCCGAGGGGCGGGTGTCCGTCGCCGTTCCGGTTGACGACGCCGTACGGTCTGGTCACTACCGGCCGCTGACCCGCTACGTACTCAATCGGGCATGTCTGTCACAGTAGCCGCCGATGGGTGCACCTCTTCCCCACTCGCATCACCCGCCCCTAGTCTGGGGAGTGAGCACGCAGCGACGAAGAGTCACCGGAAGGGGAAGCCGGTGACCGTCGAGTGCGGAAGGTGCAGGTGTGTCATGGCCGCAGCTGGCGAGAGGCCTCTCAACGAGGTCCAGTTCCTTACCGTGGCGGAGGTCGCCTCGGTGATGCGAGTGTCGAAGATGACCGTGTACCGTCTGGTGCACAGTGGTCATCTGCCCGCGATCCGGGTGGGGCGGTCCTTCCGCGTCCCCGAGCAAGCGGTACACGAGTACCTCCGCGACAGCTACGTGGGGGTGGAGACGGCCTGACGGCGACACCCGGGTGTGATGCCCGGGAACCCTCGATTACGACCTCGGCGCTAGGTTGGGTAGGCTGGCCCCTCGTAGGTCGTGTGGGCCCATGGCGCCCAACAACCGAGTCATGAGAAGTGAGCGAGGGTAGTCGTGGGCTCTGTTATCAAGAAGCGGCGCAAGCGGATGGCCAAGAAGAAGCACCGCAAGCTGCTGAAGCGCACGCGTGTGCAGCGTCGTAACAAGAAGTAGGCGACGCGCGAGAGCGTGACACTGTGGCCCCCCATCAGTACTGGTGGGGGGCCACAGGCGTCTGCGGACGGGGGAAAATCCGTCACCTCGCGCATCGTGGGTCGTCACAGTGCGACCACGACCCGCTAGGTTGGCCGCACAGGGGAACGCGGGATACCGGTACGCGGGAAGGAAGGCGCTGATCTTGGGAAAGGTCGTGCTCGTCACCGGGGTCGCCCGGCAACTGGGCGGCCGGTTCGTGCGGCGCGTCCAGCGGGACCCGGAGGTCGACCGGGTGATCGCCGTGGACGCGGTGCCGCCGGCGCACCACCTGGGCGGAGCCGACTTCATCCAGACCGACATCCGGCAGCCGACCATCGCCCGCGTGCTCGCCGAGACGGGCGCCGACACGGTCGTCCACCTGGACGTGACCGGCACGGCCCTGGGCGGCGGCAACCGGGCCACGGTCAAGGAGACCAACGTCATCGGCACGATGCAGCTGCTCGGCGCCTGCCAGAAGTCGCCGGCCGTGCAGCGGCTGGTGGTGAAGTCCAGTACGAACGTCTACGGGTCCGCGCCGCGTGACCCGGCCGTGTCCACCGAGACGACCCCGCCCAAGTCGCTGCCCAGCGGCGGCTTCGCCAAGGACGCCGTCGAGGTCGAGGGGTATGTGCGCGGGTTCGCGCGGCGGCGGCCGGACGTCGCCGTGTGCGTGCTGCGGTTCGCCAACATCCTCGGGCCGGCCGCGGACACCCCGCTCGCCTCGTACTTCGGGCTGCCCGTGCTGCCGACCGTGTTCGGCTACGACCCGCGACTCCAGTTCGCGCACGAGGACGACGTCATCGAGGTGCTGCGGATCGCCTCGCACGAACCGCGCCGGGGCACCCTGAACAGCGGCACGTTCAACATCGCCGGGGACGGCGTGCTGCTGCTCTCGCAGTGTTCGCGGCGGCTCGGACGGCCCACCGTGCCGCTGCTGCTGCCCGCGGTCACCTGGGCCGGCTCCCTCGTGCGTACGCTGGGCATGACGGACTTCTCGCCGGAGCAGATCCGGCTGCTCACCCACGGGCGGGTGGTCGACACCGTCCAGATGCGCGAGACGCTGGGCTTCACTCCCCGGTACACGACGGCCGAGACGTTCGCGGACTTCGCGCGCGGCCGGGGCCCCGGGCTGCTGCCGCCGGAGACCCTCGCGGGCGCGGTCGACCGGGTCGCCGCGCTGACCGTGAGGGCGGGCGGCCACCTCCAGACGCACGGCGCCAACTGAGGAGCGCGACAACGATGGCGGACGCCAAGGTCATTCCGTTCGACGACGACCGGTCCCGTGGGAGCGCCGCGCAGCGCCCGGCGCGGCGCCGGAGCGGGGCCGGCCGGCGCGGCACGCTCGGCGAGGCGGCCGGCGGGGTCGGTGAGGTCCAGCCGCTGCCGGGCCGGGCACGGACGCGGGACGACGGGCCTGTGGGCGCCGTGGAGGAGCCGGCCGACCCGTCGGTGGGCGACGGGCGGGACGGCGGCCTGGAGCGGCGTGTGGCGGCCGGACTGGCCTTTCTGCGGCGCCGGCTGACGGGGGACTACGAGGTCGACGACTTCGGCTACGACGAGGAACTGACCGACCAGGTCCTGATGTCGCTGCTGCGGCCCGTGTACGACAAGTACTTCCGGGTCGAGGTGAAGGGCATCGAGAACATCCCGGCCGAGGGCGGGGCGCTGATCGTCGCCAACCACTCCGGGACGCTGCCGCTCGACGGGCTGATGATGCAGGTCGCCGTGCACGACCACCACCCGGCCAACCGCCATCTGCGGCTCCTCGCCGCCGACCTCGTCTTCGTCCTGCCGGTGGTCAACGAGCTGGCCCGCAAGCTGGGGCACACGCTCGCCTGCGCGGAGGACGCGGAGCGGCTGCTGACGCAGGGTGAGCTGGTCGGGGTGATGCCGGAGGGCTTCAAGGGCATCGGCAAGCCGTTCAGCGAGCGGTACAAGCTCCAGCGGTTCGGCCGCGGCGGCTTCGTCTCCACCGCGCTGCGCCAGGGCGCGCCGATCATCCCCTGCTCGATCGTCGGGGCCGAGGAGATCTACCCGATGATCGGCAACGCCAGGACGCTGGCCAGGCTGCTGGGCATCCCGTACTTCCCGCTGACGCCGACCTTCCCCTGGCTGGGCCCGCTGGGCGCGGTCCCGCTCCCCACCAAGTGGACGATCCAGTTCGGCGAGCCGATCCCGACGGACGGCTATCCGCCGGAGGCCGCCGAGGACCCGATGCTGATGTTCAACCTGACCGACCAGGTCCGCGAACAGATCCAGCACACGCTCTACAAGCTTCTGGTGCAGCGCCGGTCGGTCTTCTTCTGACGGTCTTCTCCTGATGTGCGGGTGGCCACGGTGGCGGGGGCGTCCCGCTCGGGAGGGGCGCCTCCGCCACCGTGGCCGCGGAGCGGCTAGCCGGCGTTGTCGTTCTCGATGCCCAGATCGGGCAGGAGTCCCGGCAGGAGCGGTGGGATGGTGACGTCGGGAGCGCTGGTCGGCGGGGTGACGCTGGGCGGGGTGGTGCCGCCGGTCCCGGTCCTCGGCGGGTCGAGCAGTCCGCCCGTGTCGCCGCCGATGAGGCCGCCGCCGCTGCTGCTGGCCGAACCGCTCGGGGTGCCGGTGCGGGCGTGCTTGCCCGTGGACGGGGTGGTGCCGGTGGAGCTGGGTGCCGTCGACCGGTGACTGCCGGAGGAGCCGGTGGCTGCCGGGCCGGAGCCGTCCCGCCGCTTGCCGGTGCCGGGCTCGGCGGGCGGCTGCGGAAGCAGGGACTGGAGCGGCGCGACTTCCTGGTCTATGGCGTCGAAGACCGAGGAGACCTCCTGTTTGACGTCCCCGAGCTGCACGGGCAGCTTGTCGCTGAGCGCGGTCCACGCCTCGCGGTGGGACCGGGAGAACGTGGACAGTGCCTGGATGGGGCCGAGGGATCCGGGATCGGCCTCGTACGCCGCGTGGAGCAGGCGGTGCCCCTCGGTGACGTCCTGCCGCATTCCGGACAGGGTGCGCCGGATCTCGCCGATGGACTCGTGGTCGAGATGGCCGCCCCGGCCGCGCTCCAGCAGCCGTCTGGCTTCGCCGAGCCGCGTGGAGGCCTGGTCGAGGTAGGTCTGGCCGCGCTGGTCGTCGCCGTCGGCCAGATAGTGGAGCTGGAAGTCCTCGATGCCGCGTTTCAGGCCGTACAGCGAGTCGCCGGGCAGGGCGTCGGAGCTGGCGGCGGCGACGCCGCCGAAGGCCCCGGCGGCCACGCCGACGCTCAGTCCGCCCGCCGCGAGGCCCTTGGTCAGTCTCGTACGCGGGCGGAGCTTGCCCAGTGGGCTCGCCCGGTGCACGCCCTTGACGCGGTGGGAGCGCTGTTCCGGTACCGACGCGTCCGCCGCCCCGGTGCCCTCCCGGAGCATGGCCTCCATCGCGGCCACCAGCTGGGCCCGTTGGACGACCTTGACCTCGGGGTCGAGCTGCGGCTTGGGTAGCGCGCCGAGACCCGCCGTCAGGGCCAGCAGCCGGCCCTGGTCGGTCTGTTCCTCGGCGGCCGGCGGTGATTCCGCCGGCGGTGCTGCGGACTGCTCGGCCGCCGTGTCCGGGTCGGACTGCTCCTCCACGGCCTGGGCGAAGGCGTTCGCCCGCCGGTGCGCCGATACGTTCGCGATCACTGGCGGCACCTCCTCTCGTCATGACGGTCGACTCCCCAGGGGGTCCTGAGGGTGCACGTCCACGACCACTTTCACGCGATCGAGCGATCAGGTGGGCCGGGGCGTGACCACAGGGAGCCTGTATCCCGCACAACGACTGGCGCGGCACTTGGGTTACGGACGGCGGATGATCGGATCAGAAAGGCAACGCTCCTTCACGGAAAGTGAGTTGAGCGTCGCCCGGCGTGGCACGGCTCAGCGGGCGTCGTCGGGCAGCAGCCGGGCGAGGGTGCGGACGGCGCGGTACTGGAGGGTCTTGATCGCGCCCTCGTTCTTGCCCATGACACGGGCGGTCTCGGCGACCGAGAGGCCCTGGAGGAAACGGAGCGTCACGCACTCCTGCTGCTGGGGGTTGAGCCGCCGTACGGCGTCGAGCAGGGCGGCATTGGACAGGGACTCCAGGACGGAGTCCTCCGGGGAGCGCTCGACCTCGTTGGCGTCGAGCATCTCGCCGGTGGTGATCTCGAGCCGGAAGCGGCTGGACTTGAAGTGGTCGGCGACGAGGTTCCGGGCGATCGTGACCAGCCAGGCGCCGAAGTCGCGGCCCTGCCAGGTGAACGTGCCGATCCTGCGCAGCGCCCGCAGAAAGGTCTCACTGGTGAGGTCCTCCGCGGTCGCCCGGCCGCCGACGCGGTAGTAGATGTACCGGTAGACGGTGTCGCTGTACTGGTCGTAGAGCCGTCCGAAGGCCTCGGCCTCCCCGGCCTGGGCGCGTTCGACCAGGTCCATCATCCGGGCGCTGTCGCTGTCGGCGGCAGGGCGGCGGGCGGTGGCCGCGCCGGTGGCACGCCCTCGTCTGCCGACGGCGGCGCCGCCGTCGGCCAGTGCGTAGCACGGGCCCAGGGGCGCGGCGGCGGCGAAGGCGGGGACGGCGTACGCGGGGGGGGCATGGCCGCGCAGCGTCTCTTTGACCGTCGCGATCGTTGCGCGCAGCGTAGCCAGGCCCGAGGCGTCAACCCCGACGTGTGGGTACACGGGACTCCCAGAGGCAGAGCTTCCATCACGTGCAGTGCGGAACCGTTCACCCGTCGTAGCGACGGAGGGGTACCGGATTGCGTCTGAGGAGAATAACGCTTCGTACAGGCCCTGCTACACCGAGTTGCTCAAACTGTCGATTGCGTCGCTTCCGTAGCCGATTGACGCCCTATTGCGTGCCACAGAGTGATCGGTTCATGAACGGATCGAGGCGCATTCCGGTGAAGTACGGGACGAGTTGAAGTGGCCGCGGCATAATCCTGGGCGCGCGGGGCCGCGGCTGCGCGGGTCCCCGGAAGGGGCGCCGAACGCGTGACCGGCCTGGTGGGCGCCGCGGTCCGGGCGGGCGGCGGTGCTGCCGCGGTGCCGTGGAGGTGCCGTGCGGCCCGCGGGGGCGCGGTTATCGGCGCCGTCGGCTCAGAGCGATCGCGGCGGCGGTGCCGCCGGCGACCGCGCCGACGCCGGCCGCGGCCGGGATGCCGACCCTGGCCGCCTTGCGGCCCGTGCGGTAGTCGCGCAGGCGCCAGTCCTGCTCGCGGGCGTGCCTGCGGAGCTTGGCGTCCGGGTTGATGGCGTAGGGGTGGCCCACCAGGGACAGCATCGGGATGTCGTTGTGGCTGTCGCTGTAGGCGGCGCAGCGGGTGAGGTCCAGGCCCTCCGCCGACGCCAGCGCGCGCACCGCCTCCGCCTTGGCCGGGCCGTGCAGCGGCTCGCCGACCAGCTTGCCGGTGTAGACGCCGTCGACCGACTCCGCGACCGTGCCGAGCGCGCCGGTCAGGCCCAGGCGCCGGGCGATGACCTGGGCGATCTCGACGGGGGCCGCGGTGACCAGCCACACCTTCTGGCCGGCGTCCAGGTGGGCCTGGGCGAGGGCGCGGGTGCCGGGCCAGATGCGGTCGGCCATGTACTCGTCGTAGATCTCCTCGCCGATCGTCTCCAGCTCGGCGACCCGGTGGCCCTTGACGATGGACAGGGCCGAGTCGCGGGCCTCCTGCATGTGCTCGGGGTCCTCGACGCCGGCCAGCCGGAACCACGCCTGCTGCCAGGCGAACCTGGCCAGATCGCGGGTCTCGAAGAACTTCCGCTTGTACAGCCCCCGGCCGAAGTGGAACAGAGCGGCGCCCTGCATCACCGTGTTGTCGAGGTCGAAGAAGGCGGCGGCCTTGTCGTCGCCGATGACCGGGAACACCGGTTCCTCCGGTGCGGCCCGCGGGATCCCCTGGGCTTCCTGCGTGGACTTGCGGGCAGCCTCCGCCGAGGCCTCGCCTGCCAACACGCTCCGCGCCGTGGCGGAGCGCCTACGGGAAGTGAGCCATCCGAGAGCGGCCATGACGTGAGCATAGCCAGTCCGTTCGTCGGTTCCGGAGCGGAGCGGGTGGGGTCGGGTGAACTCTGTGCGGCCGGGCCGTGCGGCGAGCGATCCGGAACGGGCGCGGAGCGCGCGAGAATGGCCCGTATGAGCGCCCTTTTCCGACGTAAGGCAAAACCTCTGGAGCGGCGGGTGACCCTCGTCCGCAAGCCCGGCTGCCATCTGTGCGACGACGCGCAGCTGGTGGTCGAGAAGGTGTGCGGCGAGCTCGGCGTGCCGTGGGAGCCCAGGGACATCACCGCGGACGCCGAGCTGCACGCCCGGTACTGGGAGCAGATCCCGGTCGTCCTGATCGACGGTGAACAGCACACTTTCTGGCGGGTGAACGAGGAACGGCTGCGCCGGGCACTGACCGGGTAGTCCGAACTGGCCGGAAAGTTCGCTTAGGATCGACGGCGGTCTGGTCTCGGGGGCGGGAATCGTGAGGAGAGTGTGCGGTTTTGCCCCCAGTAACGAAGGAACGTCGGTGCGTGTGCGCCGGTTCCCGGCGAGGGCGCGAGGGGCGCGTGACCCCGGTCACTTCTGCCGGGCAAATCGGACACAATCTTTGTGCACGCGTTCACAAAGACATAGCCTGCTGTCGACGGGGCGGTCTGGTGACGTATGACCGCCTACAGCCCCGCTCTACCCGCAGGAGCACCGTGGCAACTGGCCGAACACACCGACCGGCGACCCGTAGCCGAGGGATTCCCGAGGCCACCGTCGCCCGGCTTCCGCTGTACCTCCGAGCACTGACCGGACTGTCGGAGCGCTCGGTCCCCACGGTCTCCTCCGAGGAGCTGGCCGCGGCGGCGGGAGTCAACTCCGCCAAGCTGCGCAAGGACTTCTCGTACCTGGGCTCCTACGGAACGCGCGGTGTCGGTTACGACGTGGAGTATCTCGTCTACCAGATCTCCCGCGAACTCGGTCTCACCCAGGACTGGCCGGTTGTCATCGTCGGCATCGGTAACCTCGGCGCCGCCCTCGCCAACTACGGCGGCTTCGCCTCCCGCGGCTTCCGGGTGGCCGCGCTCATCGACGCCGACCCGGCGATGGCCGGAAAGCCGGTGGCGGGTATCCCGGTGCGGCACACCGACGAGCTCGAGAAGATCATCAAGGACAACGGGGTCTCCATCGGCGTCATCGCCACCCCCGCCGGTGCCGCCCAGCAGGTCTGCGACCGGCTCGTGGCCGCCGGTGTCACGTCCATCCTGAACTTCGCGCCGACCGTGCTGTCCGTCCCGGACGGCGTCGACGTGCGCAAGGTCGACCTCTCCATCGAGCTTCAGATCCTCGCCTTCCACGAGCAGCGCAAGGCCGGCGAGGAGACCGCCGCCGGCGACGGCGCCCGGCCCGCCGCCACCACCCGTGACGCTTCCGCCGACCAGGGGCCCGACGGGGACGTACCCGCCGTGATGCCGGCATGAGTCTGCTCGTCGTCGGACTGAGCCACCGCAGCGCCCCGGTCAGCGTCCTCGAACGGGCCGCGCTGAGCGCGGACGCCCAGGTGAAGCTCTTGCAGGACACGGTGGCCGCCGAACCGGCCACCGAGGCCGCGGTGCTCGCCACCTGCAACCGCATCGAGCTGTACGCCGACGTGGACAAGTTCCACGCCGGTGTCGCCGAGCTGTCCACGCTGCTCGCCCAGCACAGCGGCGTCGGCCTGGAGGAACTGACCCCCTACCTCTACGTGCACTACGAGGACCGGGCCGTCCACCACCTGTTCTCGGTGGCCTGCGGCCTGGACTCGATGGTCGTCGGCGAGGGGCAGATCCTCGGCCAGATCAAGGACTCCCTGGCCCGCGCCCAGGACCTGCACACCGCCGGCAGGCTGCTGAACGACCTGTTCCAGCAGGCCCTGCGGGTCGGCAAGCGCGCCCACTCCGAGACCGGCATCGACCGCGCCGGGCAGTCCCTGGTCACCTTCGGCCTGGAGCAGCTGGCCGCGGGCGGTGCCGTGCAGGACTGGGCGGCGGGCCGCAGGGCGCTGGTCATCGGCGCCGGGTCGATGTCCTCGCTGGCCGCCGCCACGCTCGCGCGCGCCGGAGTCGCCGAGATAGTCGTCGCCAACCGCACCCTCGAGCGCGCCGAGCGGCTCGCGCTCCTGCTCGCGGAGCACCACGGACAGCGCCCCACCGGGGGCGAGGCCGCCGTGACCACGCGCGCGGTGCCGATGGAGGCCGTACGGGACGAGCTGACACGTGCCGACGTCGTCGTCTCCTGTACCGGGGCGACGGGTCTGGTGCTCACGGCGGAGACGGTCGCGCAGGCGGTGGAGGGACACACCGGGCAGCCGGCCGTCGCCCACACCGTCCACCCGGCCGGGAGGGCCGGCAGCGCCAGGGTCTCGCCGGCCGCCGGCGCCGACGACAACTGCCCGCTCGACCTGGCCGCCGTACAGCCCGGCTTCTCCGTCATGGGCGAGGCCGCCGTGGCCGGCCTGGACGCGGCCACCCTGGAGCAGCACGCGGCCTGGGTGGACAACGGGGTCCTGGACCGCCGGGAGCGCCGTACGCCCGAGGCGGACGCCGAGCTGATCACCGCGCTCGCCGCGACCGTCGCCACGGGCGCCCGGATCCCGGAGCGGCGCAGGCCCGAGCCGCCCGCCGAGCGGCCGGCCCCCTTCCTCTTCCTCCTCGACCTGGCCATGCCCCGCGACATCGACGCGGCCGTGCACCGGCTGGCCGGGGTGCGCCTGGTGGACATCGAGTCGCTGGCGGAGGCGTCCGCCGACGCCCCGATGGCGGCCGACGTCGACCAGGTACGGCGTATCGTCTCCGACGAGGTGGCGGCCTTCGGGGCGGCCCAGCGTGCGGCGCACATCACGCCGACCGTGGTGGCGCTGCGCACCATGGCCGCCGACGTCGTCGCCGGCGAGATCGCGCGGCTCGACGGCCGCCTGCCCGACCTGGACGAACGCCAGCGCGGAGAGATCCGGCAGGCCGTGCACCGGGTCGTCGACAAGCTGCTGCACGCGCCGACGGTACGGGTCAAGCAGCTCGCGGCCGAACCCGGCGGTGCCGGGTACGCGGACGCGTTGCGCACCCTGTTCGACCTCGACCCCGAGACGGTCGCCGCCGTCTCCCGGGCCGGGGACAGCACAGACACGAAGGGCCGACCGGCATGACTGAGAAGGCTTTGCGGCTGGGGACGAGGCGGAGCAAGCTCGCCATGGCCCAGTCCGGGCAGGTGGCTCAGGCCGTCCGCCAGGTGACCGGGCGGCCCGTCGAACTGGTCGAGATCACCACGTACGGCGACACCTCCCGTGAGCACCTGGCGCAGATAGGTGGCACCGGCGTCTTCGTGACGGCGCTGCGCGACGCGCTGCTGCGGGGCGAGGTCGACTTCGCGGTGCACTCGCTCAAGGACCTGCCGACCACGCAGCCCGAGGAGCTGGTCCTGGCCGCCGTACCGGTGCGCGAGGACCCCCGGGACGTGATCGTGGCGCGCGACGCCCTGAAGTTCACCGACCTCCCGCGCGGTGCGCGCATCGGCACCGGGGCGCCGCGCCGCATGGCGCAGCTCAACGCGTACGCCCGCGCCCACGGCCTGGACATCGAGACCGTCCCGATCCGCGGCAACGTCGACACGCGGATCGGATACGTCCACGCCGGTGAGCTGGACGCGGTCGTGCTGGCCGCCGCCGGACTGAACCGGATCGGCCGCATCGACGAGGTGACCGACTTCCTGTCGGTCGACACTGTTCTGCCCGCCCCCGGCCAGGGGGCACTGGCGATCGAGTGCCGGGCGGGGAACACCGCCCACGACGCCGCACTCGTCGCCGCGCTCGGCGAACTGGACGACCCGTTCACGCGGGCCGCCGTCACCGCCGAACGGTCACTGCTCGCCGCCCTGGAGGCCGGCTGCAGCGCCCCTGTGGGCGCGCTGGCCGACCTGCTGGCCGACGGGCAGATTGTCAAGGAAATGCGCCTGCGCGCTGCGGTCGGCACGACCGACGGCACGCGCATGGTGCAGCTGTCCACCACCGGTCCCGTGCCCCAGACGCACGACCGGGCTACGGCACTCGGGCGCGAACTCGCCACCGAGATGCTCGCCCAGGGCGCGGCCGGTCTGATGGGGGAGCGAGCACGATGAGCCCCACCGCCCTTACCGCCGGCCTGGAACACGGTCACGTCACCTTCCTCGGTGCCGGACCCGGGGATCCGGGACTGCTGACTCTGCGCGCCGTGGAGGCGCTGTCGCACGCGGACGTCCTGGTCGCCGAGCCCGAGGTGCTCGATGTGATCCGGACACACGCGCGGCAGGGCGTCTCGGTCATGGAAACGAACGCGGAACCCTCCTCGGTCTCACCGCCGGGCACGGGCACGCCGCAGCTCACGGTCGTTGACGGCACGTCAACAGCGGCTGCGGTCCCGTCTCCTGCCCGGGATGCCGTCCATCTTGTCATGGAGGCCGCGCGGGCCGGCAGGCGGGTCGTCCGTGCGGTGCCCGGGGACCCGGGACTTGATACGTACGCCGCGGAGGAAATGCTCGCCTGCGCCGCCGCAGGGGTGCCCTTCGAGGTCGTCCCCGGTGTCGCCGCGGTGGTCGGTGTGCCCGCGTACGCCGGTGTGCCGCTGCGGGACGCCGACGGCGCGGACGTCCGGTTCGTGGACGCCCGGACCGCCTCCGACCGCTGCTGGACGGAGGTGGGCGCCTCGGACGGCACGGTGGTCGTCTCGACGACCCTGGACTCCGTGGCCGTGGCGGCCGGCGAGCTGGTCGCGGCGGGCCGCAAGCCGGACACCCCGCTGACGGTGACGATCGCCGGTACGACGACCCGTCAGCGGACGTGGACGGCGACGCTCGGCACGATCGCGCAGACGCTGAAGCAGGCGAAGGTGCTGCCGTCGCCGGACGGCGGCCGGCCGGTGATAGCCGTGGTCGGTGAGCGTTCCGCCGCCGCCCGGCGCGACCAGCTGTCGTGGTTCGAGTCCAAGCCGCTGTTCGGCTGGAAGGTGCTCGTGCCGCGGACGAAGGAGCAGGCGGCGTCGCTCTCCGACCAACTGCGGTCCTACGGTGCCGTGCCGCACGAGGTGCCGACGATCGCCGTCGAGCCGCCGCGCACGCCCCAGCAGATGGAACGAGCCGTCAAGGGGCTGGTGACCGGACGGTACGAGTGGATCGCCTTCACGAGCGTGAACGCCGTCAAGGCCGTCCGGGAGAAGTTCGAGGAGTACGGGCTCGACGCCCGCGCCTTCGCGGGCATCAAGGTGGCCGCGGTGGGCGAGCAGACCGCCAGGGCGCTGGTCGCCTTCGGCGTCAAGCCCGATCTGGTGCCGAGCGGGGAACAGTCGGCTGCGGGTCTGCTGGAGGACTGGCCGCCGTACGACCCGGTGTTCGACCCGATCGACCGGGTGTTCCTGCCGCGGGCGGACATCGCCACGGAGACCCTGGTGGCCGGGCTGATCGAGCTGGGCTGGGAGGTGGACGACGTCACGGCCTACCGGACCGTGCGGGCGTCGCCGCCGCCGGCGGAGACCCGCGAGGCGATCAAGGGCGGCGGCTTCGACGCGGTGCTGTTCACGTCGTCGTCCACCGTGCGGAACCTGGTCGGCATCGCCGGCAAGCCGCACAACGTCACCGTGATCGCGTGCATCGGGCCGGCCACGGCCAAGACCGCCGAGGAGCACGGGCTGCGGGTGGACGTGATGGCTCCGGAGCCGTCCGTGCACAAGCTTGCCGAGGCGCTGGCCGAGTTCGGCATGCGCCGTCGCGCGGCGGCCCTGGAGGCCGGGGACCCGGTGACCCGGCCGAGCGAGCGCCGGCCCGGTGCGCGCAGGCGCCGCTCGACCACCTGAGGCACGGCCTGCCGGCCCCCCCCGGTCCGACGTCCCGTCGGCAAAGGCACGGGTCCGGCGGGCGTAGCGTAGAAGTCATGTCGAAGTACGGATCGTTTCCCGGTACGCGTCCCCGGCGGCTGCGGACCTCGCCCGTCATGCGGCGCATGGTCGCCGAGACGCGGCTGCACCCCGCGGACTTCATCCTTCCGGCGTTCGTCCGGGAGGGCGTCAGCGAGCCGGTGCCGATCGCGGCGATGCCCGGGGTCGTGCAGCACACCCGGGACAGCCTGAAGAAGGCCGCGCTGGAGGCCGTGGAGGCCGGGATCTCCGGGATCATGCTGTTCGGCGTGCCGGAGGAGAGTAAGAAGGACGCTGCGGGCACGGTCGGGACCGACCCGGACGGCATCCTCCAGGTGGCGCTGCGCGACGTGCGGGCCGAGGTCGGCGACGACCTGCTGGTGATGGCGGACCTGTGCCTGGACGAGTTCACCGACCACGGGCACTGCGGGGTGCTGGACGCCGAGGGGCGGGTCGACAACGACGCCACCCTGGAGCGGTACGCCGAGATGGCACAGGTGCAGGCCGACGCCGGTGCCCATGTGGTGGGCCCCAGCGGGATGATGGACGGGCAGATCGGCGTCATCCGCGACGCGCTGGACCAGATCGGCCGCGAGGACGTCGCCGTCCTCGCCTACACCGCCAAGTACACCTCGGCCTTCTACGGCCCCTTCCGCGAGGCCGTCGGGTCCTCGCTCCAGGGCGACCGCAAGACCTACCAGCAGGACCCGGCCAACTGGCGCGAGTCCCTGCGGGAGCTGGAACTGGACCTGGCCGAGGGCGCCGACATGGTGATGGTCAAGCCGGCCGGCCCCTACCTCGACATTCTCGCCCGGGTCGCCGACAGCGTGGACGTACCCGTCGCCGCCTACCAGATCTCCGGCGAGTACTCCATGATCGAGGCCGCCGCCGAGAAGGGCTGGGTGGACCGGGACCGGGCCATCCTCGAGACCCTGACCGGCATCAAGCGGGCCGGGGCGCGCACCATCCTCACCTACTGGGCCACCGAGGCGGCCCGGAAGCTGCGCCAGCCCGCGCAGGCGTTCACCAGCCGCTGATCGCGTCCAGGTCCTGCTGCCAGTACGTCACCTTCAGCGCGCTGTCGTAGTAGACGCCCTTGGCGGGCAGGGCCGGGCTGGCGGACGGGCCGCCGCCGCTGTCGGGGGCGAGGCCCTGGAAGGCCACCGTCAGCTGGTGACCGGTCCTCCCGCCGGTGCCGCTGCCGTCGGCGGCCGACAGCAGCACGCCCGCGTAGCCCGACTCGCCGGGCGCGAGGGTGACCACGGCCTGCGGCTGGGTCGACTCGTCCGCCTGCGGCACCCACTGCATCCGGTCGAAGCGCAGGACGGGGTAGGAGGGCAGCTCGCAGCTCTTGCCGCCCGTGTTCGTCACCTTGAGCAGCATGTGGTCGAGGGGCCGGTCGAGGGGCTGGGCGGTGACGGTCGTGTTCGCGCCGTTGCACAGCACGATCGAGCCGCCGGTGCCGGTGCCCTGGCCGGCGCGGGCGGCCGGCTGGGAGGTGCTCGACCGTGCGCCGGGGGCGTGGGTGCGGGCCGCGGGCGCGACCGCCGTCGCACCCCCGCCGGTGTGGGCGGCCTCGCCGGTGGCCCGCGGTGTCCCGGGCGCGGCCTGCTCCGTCGCCACCGTCGGCCGGGCGGCGCCCTCGTCGTCGGTGCCCGTCCCGCTGCCGCACGCCGTGAGCGCGAGGGCGGTGACGGCGGTGCCGGTGGCGGCGATCAGACGGATATGGCGCAAACGCATGGCAAGTCCTCTTTCGGGCCGGGCCCGTTGTCGTGCTTGGATGATCACAGCCTGGGGGCGGTGGCGTACCGGGGGCCAGCGGCTGGGGATCATCCGGGACGCTGGAACGCCCACACAGGACTTGACCTGCTGAATCGGTCCCTGCCTGGAATGCCGGGGTGGGACGCGGGGGGACGGAGGAACGGTGTCGGAGGGCATGCCTGAGAGCGGTTTCGCCGAGTTGCTGCGGGAGTTGAAGCACCGCTCCGGGCACAGCTACGGCACGCTCGCCAAGCGGCTCCACATGAGTACGTCGACGCTCCACCGGTACTGCAACGGGGACGCCGTACCGGTGGACTACGCACCCGTCGAGCGTCTGGCCCGGCTGTGCGGAGCCGTGCCCGGGGAACTCGTGGAACTGCACCGGCGGTGGGTACTGGCCGATGCTTGGCGCGGCCGGAAGGAACCGGGTCAGGGGGATCGGGCCGGGGCGGAGCGGGCGGCCGTGGCGGGGGAGCGGGCGCCGGTCCAGGAGGAGGCGCGGGTGCGGGAGGAGGCGCCGGAGCCGGAACCCGCACCGGTACCGGTCCAGGAGGAGGCACCCGAACCGGTGTCGGAGAAGTCCGGGCCGGCGCCGGTGCCTGTGCCCGAGCCGGTACCGGGGTCCGGATCCGGGCCGGTGCCGGAGGCCCCGGCGGCCGGGGCCCGGCGTCGGACCCGGACCGTCCTCCTCGCGGCGCTCGCCGTCACCGCGGTGCTCGGCACGGTGGCGGTCGGCCTCGTCCTGCCCTCCGGTACCGGGTCCCAGGACGGCAGGGGCGCCACGGCGGCCACCGTGGATGCCGCCGACCGGGACGGTGTGTCACCCGCCCGGACGTCCGGCGGCGCGACACCGCGCGGGTCCGCCACCCGCTCGGCATCCCCTTCCCCCTCCGCCAAGGCCCCCGCCGCCACCCGCGGTGCCACCCCCGAGGCCGCGCCCAGCGCCTCCCCGACCCGGCGGACGGCCACGGCGGCCCCACCGCTCACGGTCAGCACCGACGCCGACGCCTGGCGCGACCCCTGCTCCCAGCACTACCTGATCGACCGTCCGCCGTCCGCCGTGGCCCCGCCGCCGCTGGAGCAGGACGCGCCGGCCTGGATGAGCGTGCACAAGGCGGTGGCGGCCGGGGAGCAGTACGTCACCTTCACCGTGCAGGGCACCGGCGAGGAGACCGTCGTCCTGGAGAGGCTGTCCGTGCGTATGGCGGGCAAGCGCTCACCCCTGGCCTGGAACGACTACGCGATGGGCTATCCCGGCGTGGGTTGCGGCGGTGGCGTGCCCAACCGTTCCTTCACCGTCGCCCTGGACGCGATGCGCCCCGCGCCGGTGCCGGAGGCCGGCAGCCGCGGCTTCCCCTTCAAGGTGAGCCGGTCGGACCCCGAGGTCTTCCGCGTCACGGCCGACGCCTCCGCGTACGACGTCAGCTGGTACCTGGAGCTGTCCTGGTCCAGCGGCGGCCGGCGCGGCACGCTGCTGATCGACGACGACGGCCGCCCGTTCCGCACCAGCGGCAACAACGGGCGGCCGAAGTACGCCTATCCGCTCGGGGGTGACACGTGGCGGCCGGCTGCGGAGGCGGAAGCGGAAGCGGGGGCGGAGCCGGAAGCGGGGACTGACCCGCTGGTGGCGCCGGTCAGCTCCTCGGCGTACGCGCCGACGGTCCCCGGCCCGCTCCGGGCCACGACGTCCGGGCACAGCGCGTAGTGCTCGGCGGCCAGGGCCTCGGCGTCCTCGGTGCCGGTGGGCGGCGCCGCGACCGACACGACCAGCGTGTCCCGGCCGAGGGCGACGACGCGGGCGCCGAACCGGTCCTCCCACGACCGCAGCACCGCGCAGACCCGGGCCACGTCCTGGTCGTAGTTGAGCGGGCCGGTCCAGCCGATCGCCGCCGGTATGTCGGCGGACCGGCGCGCCGGGACGAGCGCGAGGTGGGGCTCCTCGATCCACTCGCTCCACCTGTCCCGGTCGCTGTGCAGCGCGTCGGCCACCTGGGCGGCACGGGTCTCCGGATCGGCGGCGAGGACACCGGCGGGGGCGAGCCCCGGCCAGCGGTCCCCGAACGGCTCGGTCTCGTCGGCCTCCTGACCGTCCGTCTCCTCCGCCCAGTACTCCCCGAGGATCTCTTCGGCGTCGTGGTCCCCCGGGTAGGACGCCTCCGCCGGCAGCAGCGGCCAGTCCTCCAGGCCGGCCCGGCAGCCGGCCAGGTCCACCAGCACCGGCAGCAGCCCCGCCCGGGCCGCGGGCGCGCCCAGCGCCTTCCAGGTGCCGGGCGCGGATCCCTTTTCCGCGTGCCACAGCAGCGGTTCGTGCCAGGGGCCGTCGGCTGTCGCGTCCACCAGTCTGCCGGGCGGGAGCCGCAGCCCCAGAGAACGCCCGCTGGGGTCGGTGGCCAGCCTGGGCAGCGGGTTCGGAAGAGTCGCCATGTCGGTGACTGTAGGGGCACCCACTGACAACGGCCGGTGCGCCGGGTCAGACCAGGGTCGTGATGCAGAACGGGTGCCCGGCGGGGTCGAGCAGCACCCGCCAGCGGTCCGGCTGCGGCTGGTTCTCCGGCTTGGTCGCGCCCAGCGCCAGCAGATGCGCCTCGGCCGCCTCCAGGTCGTCCACGCCCACCTCGATGTGGGCCTGCTTCTGCTCGGCCGGGTCCGGCCAGGTGGGCGGGCGGTAGTCGGCCACCCGGCTGAAGCCCAGACCCGGCCCGCCGTCCTTGCCGGCGAGGAAGACGAAGTCCTCGGAGGTGTAGGCGACGGGCAGGCCGAACATCTCCGCGTAGAAGCGGGACAGTTCGGCGGTGTCGGCGCAGTCGAGGGTGACGGCGGCGTAGCGGAACGCGGGTGCGGGTGTGCTCTGTGTGGTCATGAGTGCGACCGTAGGCCATGACCCGGACAGTTCCGGTCCTGGTCATGCGAGCCCGCGTGCGAGACTTCCGCACGTGATCAGTGCGTCCGCCCGTCTGCTGCGCCTGCTCGCGCTGCTCGCCGCCCGGCCCTCCTGGACCTGCGCCGAACTGGCCGAGCGCATGGCCGTCACCGGCCGCACCGTCCGGCGGGACATCGCGCGGCTGCGGGAACTGGGGTACACCGTCGACTCCGACGCCGGGCCGTGGGGCGGTTACCGGCTCCGGGCGGGGGCGCGTGTGCCGCCGCTGATCCTGGACGACGAGGAGGCACTGGCCGTGGCGGTCGGGCTGCGGGAGGCGGCGCTGAGCGGCGCCCTCGGCGGGGACCAGGCCGCCCTGTCGGCGCTGCTGAAGCTGCGTCAGGTGCTGCCGGGGCGGATCGCCGGGCGGCTGGGGGAGTGGGACGACGCGCTGGTACGGCTGCCAGGGCCCGAGGGCCCGCGGTTGCGGCCCGGCATGCTGCTGGAGCTGGCCGCCGCGTGCCGGCGCGGTGAGCGGGCCCGGCTGTACTACCGCGACGGGGAGGGCCGGAACACGGTCCGGGAGGTCGATCCGTACCGGCTCGTCCACACCGGGCGGCGCTGGTACTTCGTCGCGCGGGACGTGGACCGGGGCTGGCGGACCTTCCGCGCCGACCGCGTCGAGCGGTTGACGCCGACCGGGCGGCCGGTGGAGATCACCGACCCGCCCGACCCGGCGCAGCTGGTCTCCCACAACACGGCGCACGGCCCGTACCCCGTGTCCGTGACCGTCCGCCTGCCCCTGCCCATGGACCGGGCGCTGCGCATCGTCCCGGCGACGGTCGGCACCCATCGCCCCGACGGCCCCGACGCCACCCTCGTGGACATCGGCGGCCCGGATGCGGACGGCCTCGCCCGCTACCTCCTCGCCCTGGCGACACCCCTGCGCGTCCTGGGCCCGGACGAGGTACGCGAAGCCCTCGTCCGCCGCACCCGGGAACTCCTCGACGCGCAGGGGTGAGGGCCGCGGATCAGAGCTTCTCGGGGGTGCGGATGCCCAGCAGGGCCATGCCGCGGTGCAGGGTGCGGGCCGTCACGTCGCACAGGAAGAGGCGGTTCTGGACCTGCTCCGGTGTCTCGGCCCGCAGGACCGGGCACTTGTCATAGAACGTCGTGTACAGGGATGCCAGCTGGTAGAGGTACGACGCCAGCTTGTGCGGGGCGTACTCCCCGGCCGCCTCCGCCACGGCCTCCGCGAAGGAGTCCAGGTGCAGGCCGAGGGCGCGCTCGGCGCCGGCCAGGGCCAGTTCCGGGCGGGCCGCCGGGCGGACCTCGCCGGCCTTGCGGAGGATCGAGCGGATACGGGCGTACGCGTACTGGAGGTAGACGGAGGTGTCGCCGTTGAGCGAGACCATCTGGTCCAGGTCGAACTTGTAGTCCCGGTTGGCCGACGTCGACAGGTCGGCGTACTTCACCGCGCCGATGCCCACCTGGGCGCCCCGCTCGGCGATCTCCTCCTCGGAGAGGTCCTGGGCCTTCTCGCGGACCACGGCCGACGCGCGCTCGATCGCCTCGTCGAGCAGGTCGACCAGGCGGACCGTCTCACCCTCACGCGTCTTGAACGGCTTGCCGTCCTTGCCGAGGACCGTGCCGAAGGCCAGCTGGGCCGCCGTGACGTCGTCGTTCAGCCAGCCGGCCCGGCGGGCGGTCTCGAAGACCATCCGGAAGTGCAGCGCCTGGCGGGCGTCGACCACGTACAGCAGGGTGCTGGCCTTCAGGTGGAAGACGCGGTCGCGGATCGCGGACAGGTCGGTGGCCGCGTAGCCGTAGCCGCCGTCGGACTTCTGCACGATCAGCGGGACCGGGTTGCCGTCCGGGCCCTTGATGTCGTCGAAGAAGACGCAGAGGGCGCCCTCGGAGCGGACGGCCACGCCCGACTCCTCCAGCAGGCGGCAGGTCTCGGCCAGCATGTCGTTGTAGCCGGACTCGCCGACGATGTCGGCGTCCCGGACCTCCATGTCCAGCTTCTCGAAGACGGAGAAGAAGTAGATCTTCGACTCGTCCACGAACCGCTGCCACACGGCGAGCGTGTGCGGGTCGCCGGCCTGGAGGTCGACCACCCGGCGGCGGGCCCGCGTCTTGAACTCCTCGTCGGAGTCGAACAGCCTGCGCGCGGCCTTGTAGAGGCGGTCGAGGTTCGACATCGCCTCCTCACCGGAGACCTGGGCGTCCTTGTGATCCAGCTCGTGCGGGTGCTCGTCCAGGTACTGGATGAGCATGCCGAACTGGGTGCCCCAGTCGCCGATGTGGTGGCGCCGGACCACGTTCTCGCCGGTGAACTCCAGCAGCTGCACCACCGAGTCGCCGATCACCGCGCTCCGCAGGTGGCCGACGTGCATCTCCTTCGCCACGTTCGGCTGGGCGTAGTCGATCACCGTCGTACCGGGCGTGGCGGCGTACGGCACGCCGAGGCGGCCGGTGTCGTCCGCGTAGCGTTCCGCCAGCGTGGCCGTGATGGCGCTGTCGCTGATGGTGATGTTCAGGAAGCCGGGGCCCGAGACCTCGATGTCCTTGATCAGGTCACCGGACTCGACGCGGGCGACGACCTGGGCGGCCAGCTCCCGCGGGTTGGCCTTGGCCTTCTTGGCGAGCGCGAGGATGCCGTTGGCCTGGTAGTCCGCCCGGTCGCTTCGTCGCAGCAGCGGGTCGGCGTCGACGGCCTCCGGCAGGGTGGCCGAGAGGGCGGACGCGAGGCGCTGCTGGACGGAATCGGTGAGGGACGTGACCGAGGCCATAGGAAGGGGTGCCGTTCTCCTCGTCGGATGGATAGACCCGGCCAGTATCCCATGGGGGGCAAAGTGATTTTCCTGGTCGCGAGAGGGTCTGTGACAATGGGGTGTCACCCGTTCAGAAAGAAGGACGTGCCGATCGTGGCTCAGAGCACCGAGACCACCGACTGGGTCTCCCGTTTCGCGGATGAGGTCATCGAGGAGTCGGAGCGCCGTGCCCCCGGCAAAGTGACGCCGGACGCCACCGCCGCGGCGATCGTCGTCGCGTCCGGCCTGTCTCCCTCCGGACCGATCCACCTCGGCAACCTGCGGGAGGTCATGACCCCGCACCTGGTCGCCGACGAGATCCGCCGCCGCGGGTACCCGGTGCGGCACCTGATCTCCTGGGACGACTACGACCGCTACCGCAAGGTGCCGGCCGGCGTCGCGGGCGTCGACGAGTCGTGGGCCGAGCACATCGGCAAGCCGCTGACCTCGGTCCCGGCGCCGAAGGGCTCCGAGCACCCGAACTGGGCCGAGCACTTCAAGGCCGCGATGACCGAGTCGCTGGCCCAGCTGGGCGTCGAGTTCGACGGGATCAGCCAGACCGCGCAGTACACCTCGGGCGCCTACCGCGAGCAGATCCTGCACGCCATGAGGCACCGCGGCGACATCGACGCGATCCTCGACCAGTACCGCACGAAGAAGGCCCCGGCCAAGAAGCAGCAGAAGCCGCTGGACGAGGCCGAGCTGGAGGCCGCGGAGGGTTCCGGCGCCGCGGCCGAGGACGACGGCAGCTCCGGCTCCGCCGGGTACTTCCCGTACAAGCCGTACTGCGGCAACTGCGAGAAGGACCTGACGACGGTCACCTCCTACGACGACGACAGCACCGAGCTGGCGTACACGTGCACCGTGTGCGGTTTCTCGGAGACCGTCCGCCTCAGCGAGTTCGACCGGGGCAAGCTGGTCTGGAAGGTCGACTGGCCGATGCGCTGGGCGTACGAGGGCGTCGTGTTCGAGCCCAGCGGCGTCGACCATTCCTCCCCGGGATCGTCGTTCCAGGTCGGCGGGCAGATCGTCGGCATCTTCGGCGGCAAGCAGCCGATCGGGCCCATGTACGCCTTCGTCGGTATCAGCGGCATGGCCAAGATGTCGTCCTCGCGCGGCGGGGTGCCGACTCCGGCGGACGCGCTGAAGATCATGGAGCCGCAGCTGCTGCGCTGGCTGTACGCCCGGCGCCGGCCCAACCAGTCCTTCAAGATCGCCTTCGACCAGGAGATCCAGCGGCTGTACGACGAGTGGGACAAGCTGGCCGGCAAGGTCGCCGACGGCTCCGCCCTGCCCGCGGACGTCGCCGCCTACACGCGGGCCGTCGGCACCGCCGCCGGTGACCTGCCGAGGACGCCGCGTCCGCTGCCGTACCGCACGCTGGCGTCCGTCGCCGACATCACCGCCGGGCACGAGGACCAGGCGCTGCGGATCCTGTCCGAGCTGGACCCGGAGCAGCCGCTGGCCTCGCTGGACGAGGTCCGCCCGCGGTTCGACCGGGCCGAGGCGTGGATCAACACGCAGGTGCCCGCCGACCAGCGGACCGTCGTCCGGGACGAGCCGGACGCCGAGCTGCTGAAGTCCCTGGACGACGCCTCCCGCGAGTCGCTGCGGCTGCTGCTCGACGGCCTCGCCGCGCACTGGTCCCTCGACGGGCTGACGCACCTCGTGTACGGCGTGCCGAAGGTGCAGGCCGGCTTCTCCGCCGACGCCACGCCCAAGGAGCTGCCTGCCGAGATCAAGACGGCTCAGCGGGCGTTCTTCGCCCTGCTGTACCACCTGCTGGTCGGCCGGGACACCGGCCCCCGGCTGCCCACGCTGCTGCTCGCCGTGGGGCAGGAGCGGGTGCGGGAGCTGCTCGGGGCGTGACCGCGCACGAGTGACGGCGCACGTGTGACGGCGCACGTGTGACCGCGCATGAGGAAGGGGCCCTCCGCGGAGGGCCCCTTTTCCTGTGGCGGCGTTGCTCAGGCGATGTGGTCGTCCTGGAGTTCCGCCGTGTGCCGGTTGGTGAAACGGTTCACCATGCGGTTGGCCTCCTGCGGGGGCAGCGTGATGGCGAACGTCGCCTCCACGTCGTCCCGGAACTGGGCGGCCGTGGGGTAGCTGCCGTCGATCGACTTGCGGAAGACCTGGTAGTAGTCCTCCTCGGTCGGCTCCGGCTCCGGGATGCCGCCGCCCTCGCCCAGTTCGCGGGTGCGGTGCGGGCCGACCGGGATCGGGAAGCTGCCGGTCTCCTCCGGGGAGGGCTGCTGGAACTGCTCCGGGGGCTGCTCGTCGTACCAGTCCTCGTACTGTTCCTCGGGTTCGTACTGGGGCTCGGGGGGCGGCTCGTAGGCGGGGTCGTAGCCGCCCTGGTACTCGATCTCCCGGGGCGCCTGGAACCAGGGACTCTCCTCGTCCACGGGCGGCTCGGGACGCTGCTCGCCGGACGGTTCCGCCCGCTGCGGGACGGGCGCCGGCCCGGTGGCGCGGATGCCCGTGAGGGCCGCGGGGCCGGCCGCCGCGGCCGGCTGCGGGGCCGGCGGCAGGAGAGCCGGGTCGATGCCCGCCGCAGCCAGGCCCGCCGGGGCCGTCTCCGCCAGGGGAACGCCGTAGCGGGCCAGGCGCAGGGGCATCAGCGACTCCACCGGGGCCTTGCGGCGCCAGGCCCGGCCGAACCGGGAACGCAGGCGGGCCTGGTAGACGAGACGTTCCTGCTCCAGCTTGATGACCTGCTCGTACGAGCGCAGCTCCCACAGCTTCATGCGGCGCCACAGCAGGAACGTGGGCAGCGGGGAGAGGAGCCAGCGGGTGAGGCGGACTCCCTCCATGTGCTTGTCCGCCGTGATGTCGGCGATGCGGCCGACCGCGTGGCGGGCGGCTTCCACGGACACGACGAACAGGATGGGGATCACCGCGTGCATGCCCACGCCCAGCGGGTCCGGCCAGGCGGCGGCACCGTTGAAGGCGATCGTCGCCGCCGTCAGGAGCCACGCCGTCTGGCGCAGGAGCGGGAAGGGGATGCGGATCCAGGTCAGCAGCAGGTCGAGGGAGAGCAGGACGCAGATGCCCGCGTCGATACCCACCGGGAACACGTAGGAGAAGTTCCCGAAGCCCTTCTTGACGGCCAGTTCACGGACGGCCGCGTACGAGCCGGCGAAGCCGATCCCGGCGATGATCAGAGCGCCGGTCACGACCACGCCGATGAGTACGCGGTGCATCCGAGTCAGCTGCGGCAGTGGCGCGGCCACTCGTACTCCCCTCCCCTTGCGTGTTGTTGCGCGCAACAGAGTGGCACACGTGTGCGGCGAACGCGCTGCCGGTAGGCCGTCACGGCCCTGCGGTCAGCTCTTGGCGGCGGCCGCCTTGGCCGCGGACGCGCTCGCCGACGGCGACTTCGACGGCGCCTTGGAGGCGGACTTCGACGGCGATCCGGAGGGCGACTTCGGCGCCGGCTCGGACGCCGAACCGGACGGCGACGCGGGGGGCTTGGTGCCCGAACCCTGCGCAGAACCTTCACCGTTGGCCGCGGAGACGGACGCGACCGCCTCCTTCAGCGCCTTCTCGGCGGCCTTCGCCAGGTCGTCGGCGTCCGGGGTCTTCTCACCCGCGAGGCCGGCCCCGTTGTAGTCCACGGTGACGACGACGTTCTCGACCCGGGCGACGGCCGTCTGCTGCCGGAAGAGGCCTTCCTTCTTCTTCAGGTCGTAGCGCACCGCCGTGGCCTCCGCGCCCGTGCCGCTCAGCGGGACGACCTTGACGTTCTTGGCGCCGTCCACCGCCTTCGCGTCCTCGGACTGCCGGCCGAAGTACGTGTGGGCCTGGTCGTCGCCGGAGCCGCGCGTGGCGTCCGAGTCGAAGCGCAGCAGGGAGACGTGCAGCCAGCGGAACTGGGAGCCCTTGACGCCGTTGTTGTCCAGGCTGTTCCAGGAGCAGGAGGAGCGCGCCGACGGGTCGTCCGAGCTGCCGTCCTTGCCCGACTTCGCACCCTCGGGCACCAGTTCGGTCAGGGTCTTCTTCGACAGCACACCGCAGGGCTCGGGAAGCTTGCCGTAGGCGGCGGGCCGCACGGTCGGGGAGGCGCTCGCCGAGGGCGTGGTGCTGCCGGCCCCGGACCGCGGCGTGCTCACGCTGCCGGCCTCGGCCTTGGAGTCCCCGGAGTCGGAGGAGCACGCGGCCGTGATCAGCACCGCGGGGACGGCGGCCGCGCAGACAAGGGCACGGCGCAGGCGCCTGGCCCGCCGGTCGCTCCCCGACCGCCTCGACGGCGTGGGAGGTACCTCCAGGGCACGGTCGTCTCGCTGGGCTGCTCGCTGCATGGTTCCTTCACTCATGACGCTCGGTGTTCGTGCGGGTTCCTGCGGGGCCACGGTAGCCGGTGAGGAAGCCGTGCGGTCCGCGTCCGACTCCTTTGCGGGCGGCCGGTGGTGATACCGCGGCGGCCGTCAACCGGTGAACGCGTCGGCCAGTTGAGAGGCCAGATCACCGGCCCTGTCCTGCATTTCCTTGCTGTCCGGGACCGTTCCGGTGGCCGTCGGCTGCTCCTCGTACTGGATGGTGACGAGGACGTTGGACGTGCGGAACACCACAGTCACCGTCCGCTGTTCGGCCGTCGAGCCGGACGTGCTGAGCCGGTCGTCCAGATACGCCTCGTCACCGAGGTCGGAGAGGGCGCGCGGCTGGAGATCGGCGGGCTGGGCGCCGGCGGACGACGCCGAGGCCGCCGACGACGCCGAGGAGGGCCGGGTCGCCGACGGGGAGGCGTCGTCGCGCGCGGAGCCCGTCGGGGACGGGGTGGCCGTCGGGACGGCGGCCGTCGCGGCGCCGCTCGGGTCGGGGAGGTCGGCGGCCGTCTCCTTCTCCTGGAACAGCTTCTGCGCCTGGTCGTCGTCGCTGACCGCGTTGTCGTACGACACCACGCGCTCGAAGTCGACGGACAGGCGGTCCGTGGCACCGGCCGACTCGACCTTCCAGCGGCAGCCGACCTTGCGGTCGGTGTCGTACGTGAGCGTGGCCTCGCCCTGGTAGGCCTTGTCCCGCTGGGCGGGGTCGGTGATCTGCTGGATGCCGGGCAGCAGCGCGGCCAGGTTGTCGTGGCCGATCGCGCGGCACGGTTCGGGCAGCGTGCGGTACTTGCCGGGCTGGGCGGCGACCGCGGTCGTGCCGGCGTCGCCCGGGTTGGCGTCGTCCGCCTGCCCGGCGTCCCCGGAGCCGCTCGTGCAGCCGGCCAGCAGCGCCGCGAGGAGAGCGGCGGTGCCGGATACGTACGCCTTCCGCTGCACGGTCGGGCTCCTCTCGACGGTCTGTGATCGCTGGCGTTCCAGTGTCCCCGCCGGTTATTCGCTTGCCGCGGCGGGGCGCCCCCTGGAGACAATGTGTATCGCACGCACTGCCGTGGACGCCGGTCCCCTGTCTCTTTTCATCGACCTTGGCGCCGCTTTTGCGTTCTGCCGCTTATAGCCTTTTTTGTGGATTCCGGGGGAATGAGGAACGTATGCCGTACGTGGAGATGCCGGGCGCGAAGACGCCGATCCGGATGTGGACGGACCCGGCGACGGTCGAGGACGTCGCCCTGCGCCAGCTGCAGAACGTGGCCACCCTGCCCTGGATCAAGGGCCTGGCCGTGATGCCGGACGTGCACTACGGCAAGGGCGCGACGGTCGGCTCGGTCATCGCGATGCGGGACGCGGTGTGCCCGGCGGCGGTCGGCGTGGACATCGGCTGCGGCATGTCCGCGGTACGGACGTCACTGACCGCGAACGACCTACCCGGGGACCTGTCGCGGCTGCGGTCGAAGATCGAGCAGGCCATCCCGGTCGGCCGCGGGATGCACGACGACCCGGTCGAGCCGGGCGGCTTCCACGGGCTGGCCACGTCCGGATGGGAGGACTTCTGGGGCCGGTTCGACGGGGTCGCGGACGCGGTGCACTTCCGCCGGAGCCGGGCGGTCGCCCAGATGGGCACGCTCGGTTCGGGCAACCACTTCGTCGAGGTCTGCGTGGCCGACGACGACTCGGTGTGGCTCATGCTCCACTCCGGTTCCCGCAACATCGGCAAGGAACTCGCCGAGCACCACATCGGCGTCGCGCAGAAACTCCCGCACAACCAGGGCCTGGTCGACCGCGACCTCGCCGTCTTCGTGGCGGACACCCCGCAGATGGCGGCCTACCGCAACGACCTGTTCTGGGCGCAGGAGTACGCCAGGCACAACCGCACGCTCATGATGGCGCTCCTGAAGGACGTGGTCCGCAAGGAGTTCAAGAAGGCCCGGCCGGTCTTCGAGCAGGAGATCTCCTGCCACCACAACTACGTGGCGGAGGAGCGCTACGACGGCATGGACCTGCTCGTGACCCGTAAGGGCGCGATCCGGGCCGGCTCCGGCGAGTACGGGATCATCCCCGGCTCGATGGGCACGGGGTCGTACATCGTGCGAGGACTCGGCAACGAGCTGGCCTTCAACTCCGCGTCCCACGGCGCGGGCCGGCGCATGAGCCGCAACGCCGCCAAGCGGCGCTTCTCGGCGCAGGACCTGGAGGAGCAGACCCGGGGCGTGGAGTGCCGCAAGGACTCCGGCGTCGTGGACGAGATCCCGGCCGCCTACAAGTCGATCGACCAGGTCATCGACCAGCAGCGGGACCTGGTCGAGGTCGTGGCGAAGCTGAGGCAGGTCGTCTGCGTGAAGGGCTGATCACCCGGTACCGGTCGGGCCGGTGGTGTCCGGCCCGCCGAGGGAGTCCAGCCAGCGCAGCAGCCGGGCGCCCTCGCGGCTCATGATCTCCGGGTCGCGCAGGGCGTTGGCCAGCAGGGACATGCCCTGGTAGGCCGAGATCAGGGTGAGGGCGAGGTCGTCCGGGGCGGGCAGGGCCAGCGCGCGGAACTGCGCGGCGGCCCAGTCCAGCAGGGACCGGATGACCTCGCCGGCCTCCGCGTCCAGGGTGCCGTCGGCGCGTTTGTCGAGCTCGGCGGCCAGGGTGCCGGTGGGGCAGCCGTGGCGGGCGGCGGTCTCGCGCTGGTCGACCCAGGCCCTGACCAGGCCCTTGAGGCGGTCGCGCGGGTCCGCCGACTCCTCCAGCGCGGCGGTGAGTTCGTCCAGGTGGGCGCGGTGCTCGCAGAGCGCGGCCCGGACCAGCTCGTCCTTCGTCTTGAAGTAGTAGTAGACGTTCCCGACCGGGACGCCGGCCTCGCGCGCGATGTCGGCGAGGGTGGTGCGCTCGACGCCCTGCTCGTGCAGGACCCGGGCGGCGGCCGCCGTGAGCCGCCGCCGCTTCTGGGACGCCCGCACCCGTCGGTCCACTGAGTTGGTCACCTGACTGATTGTAGAGTAGGTTTCGAGTTAGTCAGCTGACTAACTAACAACCAGGACAGCAGGGGGCGTTGTGATCACAGTGACGGGTGCCACGGGGAACATCGGGCGGACGCTGGTGGAGATGCTGGCCGCGGCCGGCGAGGAGGTCGTCGCCGTGTCCCGGCGGGATCGGCCCGCCGGACCGGCCGGGGTGCGGTGGGTGCGGGGCGACGCCGGGGACGCCGCGGATTTGCGGGCCGCCGCCGACGGCTCGCGCGCCCTGTTCCTGCTGCTGGGCGGTGAACTCAACAGCCGGGGGGAGGACCCCGGTGTGCTGCTGGACGCGGTCGTGGACGCCGGTGTCGAGCGGATCGTCCTGGTGTCGTCGCTGGTGAGCGCCGCTCGCCCGGAGGCGCCCGGGTTCGCCCGGCTGCGGGCGTTCGAGACGGCGGTACGGGCCTCCGGGCGGGAGTTCACCCTGCTGCGGCCCGGCGGTTTCGCCTCCAACGCCTTCGCCTGGGCCGAGTCGGTGCGCACCCGGCGTACCGTCCTCGCGCCCTTCGGCGACGTCGCGCTGCCCGTGGTCGACCCGGCGGACATCGCCGCGGTCGCCGCCGCCGCGCTGCGCGAGGACGGCCACGCCGGCCGCGCGTACGAGCTGACCGGCCCGGAGCCGATCAGTCCGCGCGGTCAGGCCGGGGTGCTCGCCGCGGCCCTCGGCGAGGAGGTGGCCTTCGTGGAGCTGTCCCGCGAGGAGGCGCACGCGAGGATGGCCGGCTTCATGCCGGAGGAGGCCGTCGCCGGCACGCTGGACGTCCTCGGTGAGCCGCTGCCGGCCGAGCGGCGGGTCAGCCCCGACGTGGAGGCCGTCCTGCGCCGCCCGGCCGCCCCCTTCGCGGCCTGGGTCCGCCGCAACCTGCCCGCGTTCGCCTGACCGGCCCGGTGCGGCGCGCTACCCGGCGTGCCGGACCGCGTAGATCATGACGAACGCCACGAGGTGGATGCCGAACAGGAAGTAGGCCAGGAAGTACCAGACCTGGCGCTCGTCCCTGGTCTCCTGGGCCAGGCGGCGCCGCTCGGCGGCGGAGGCGGCGGAGGGTGTCGTCGTCCCGGCGGGGTCCTCGGCGGGTGTCACGGCGTCACAGCTCCCGGTGCACCTTGGTGTTCGACGCCTGGGCGCGCGGGCGCAGGACCAGCAGGTCGACGTTGACGTGGCTGGGGCGGGTCACCGCCCAGGCGATCGTCTCGGCCACGTCGTCCGCGGTGAGGGGCTCGGCGACGCCCTCGTACACCTTCGCCGCCTTCTCCGTGTCCCCGCCGAAGCGGGTCAGGGCGAACTCGTCCGTGCGGACCATGCCGGGCGCGATCTCGACGACCCGGACCGGCCGGCCGACGATCTCCAGCCGGAGCGTCTCGGCGAGGACGTGGGCGCCGTGCTTGGCGGCCACGTAGCCACCGCCGCCCTCGTAGGTGCCGTGGCCCGCGGTGGAGGACACGACCACCACCACGCCGTCGCCGCTCGCCACCAGCTTGGGCAGCAGGGCCTGGGTGAGGTTCAGGGTGCCGAGGACGTTCGTCTCGTACATCGTGCGCCAGTCGGCGGGGTCGCTGGTGGCCACCGGGTCCGCGCCCAGCGCGCCGCCCGCGTTGTTGACGAGGACGCCGATCGTCTGGAACGCCGTGGCGAACTCGTCCACGGCCGCCCGGTCCGTGACGTCCAGCTGGTACGCCACCGCCGAGTGGCCCGCCGCCGTCAGCTCCTCCGCCAGCGCCTCGATCCGGTCCTTGCGGCGGGCGGTGAGGACGACGCGGTAACCGGCCGCGGCGAGCTGCCGCGCGGTGGCGGCGCCGATCCCGCTGCTCGCACCGGTGACGACGGCGATGCGGGAGGCGGCGGACGGGGCGGCGGTGGCCATGGCTGCTCCTGGGACTGCGTCGGGGTCGGTCGCTTCCCAGCGTAAGTGAGGCCTCAGCCGCCGTTCCGCGGCGCCCACATGATGACCGCGGTCCCGGCGAGGCAGATCAGCGCCCCGGTGACGTCCCAGCGGTCCGGGCGGTAGCCGTCGGCGACGACGCCCCACAGCAGGGAGCCGGCCACGAAGATCCCGCCGTAGGCGGCGAGGACGCGGCCGAAGTGGGCGTCGGGCTGGAAGGTGGCGGCGAAGCCGTACGCCCCGAGGGCGAGCACACCGCCGGTGATCCACAGCCAGCCGCGGTGTTCCCGCAGGCCCTGCCAGACCAGCCAGGCGCCGCCGATCTCGAGCAACGCGGCGACGGCGAACAGGGCGGCGGAGCGGAGGACGGGCATACCGGCAGCTTCCCACGCCGTGGCCGTGCCACCTGTCGGAGGGCCCGCCGGGTGGCTGCGCGCGGACGAGCGGACCGTGCTGTGCGCGACCGGGGCGCCACCGCGGACGCGCGGGGCAGCGGCGGCGCCTGCCGGTACGGCTCGCGGAGCCGGCGCCGGAGGTGACGCTGGACATCGCCGCCGTCCGGCTCGGCAACGCGGTGGACGCGAACCCGTCGAACGGCCGGCTGGCGGTGCTGGTGCTGGCCACGGGGGATTCGTACGCCTTCTGAACCGCCGGGCGGGGTGGGGATCCCGGGGCGGAATATCCGGGGGAGGGGGACCGTTGGCGGGTATAGTTGAATAATCAACAATCTGGAGGGTGAGCGACCATGCAGTTCGGGATCTTCACGGTCGGCGACGTCACGCCGGACCCCACCACGGGGCGCACCCCGACCGAGCGCGAGCGGATCAAGGCCATGGTCGCCATCGCGCTGAAGGCCGAGGAGGTCGGGCTCGACGTCTTCGCGACCGGCGAGCACCACAACCCGCCGTTCGTGCCCTCGTCCCCGACCACCATGCTCGGCTACATAGCCGCGCGGACGGAGCGGCTCCTCCTCTCCACCTCCACCACCCTGATCACCACCAACGACCCGGTGAAGATCGCGGAGGACTTCGCGATGCTCCAGCACCTGGCCGACGGGCGCGTCGACCTGATGACGGGCCGCGGCAACACCGGACCGGTGTACCCGTGGTTCGGCAAGGACATCCGGGACGGCATCGACCTCGCCATCGAGAACTACGCCCTGCTGCGCCGGCTGTGGCACGAGGACGTCGTCGACTGGGAGGGCAAGTTCCGCACGCCGCTCCAGGGGTTCACCTCGACACCCCGCCCGCTGGACGGCGTGGCGCCGTTCGTCTGGCACGGCTCCATCCGCTCCCCGGAGATCGCCGAGCAGGCCGCCTACTACGGGGACGGCTTCTTCCACAACAACATCTTCTGGCCCGCCGACCACACCAGGCGGATGGTCGAGTTCTACCGGACCCGCTACGCCCACTACGGGCACGGCACCCCGGAGCAGGCGATCGTCGGCCTCGGCGGTCAGGTGTTCATGCGGCGCAACTCCCAGGAGGCGGTGCGGGAGTTCCGGCCGTACTTCGACAACGCGCCGGTGTACGGCCACGGCCCCTCGCTGGAGGACTTCACCGAGCAGACGCCGCTGACCGTGGGCTCGCCGCAGCAGGTGATCGAGAAGACGCTGGCGTTCCGCGAGTACGCCGGTGACTACCAGCGCCAGCTGTTCCTCATGGACCACGCCGGGCTGCCCCTGAAGACCGTGCTGGAGCAGCTCGACATGCTCGGCGAGGAGGTCGTACCGGTGCTGCGCGAGGAGTTCGCCAAGGGCCGCCCGTCCGACGTGCCCGAGGCGCCGACCCACCAGTCCCTGCTCGCCGCGAAGGAGGCTGCCACCGTATGAAGCTCGTCGTCGTCTCCGCGGGACTGAGCGTGCCGTCCTCCACCCGGCTGCTGGCCGACCGGCTGGCCGCCGCGGTGGACCGGCACACGCCGGCGGACATCGAGGTGGTCGAACTGCGGGACCTCGCGGTCGAGATCGCGCACGCCTTCACCAACGGGTTCGCCGGGAAGGGGCTCGCCGCCGCCCAGGAGGCGGTGGCGGCGGCCGACGGGCTGATCGTCGTCACACCGGTGTTCAGCGCCTCGTACAGCGGACTGTTCAAGTCGTTCTTCGACGTGCTGGACAAGGACGCGCTGGCCGGCAAGCCCGTGCTGATCGGCGCGACCGGCGGTACGGCCCGGCACTCGCTGGTGCTGGACCACGCGCTGAGGCCGTTGTTCGCCTACCTGCGGGCCGTGGTCGTGCCGACCGGCGTGTACGCGGCGTCGGAGGACTGGGGGGCCGAGGGGCTGCCGGAGCGGGTCGAACGGGCCGCGGGGGAACTGGCGGCGCTGATGACGGGCCTGTCCGCGGGGCCCGGGCGGCAGCGCGCGGGGTTCCGGCGGGGTGGGGCGGAGGAGACCGGGCGGTCGGACACGGCCGGTTTCGAGGTCGTCCCCTTCGCGGACCAGCTCGCCCGGCTCAGCGCCTGACCGCGGCGGGGCCGGGGGGCCGGGGGCGGCCGGGGCGGCCGGGCCCCTCGGAGGGCCGGGACGGCCGGGATCGGGACGGGAGGGTCGGGACCTCCGGGACGGGACGGTCGATGTGACGCCCCTCCGGGACGGGACGGTCGAATGTGACGCCGGGACACCGGTAACGGCTGTGACGCCGGTAACGGGCTGTGGCGCCAGGACGCGGTAACGGCTGTGACGGTGAGAGGCCGGTAAAAAGGGTGATCGCGGGGCCGCCGCCCCCGGCTGAACCGGCGGCGGCCTTGGCAGACTGGGGGCGTGCCCCCGACTGTGCTGCTCGCCGAAGACGACCGCGCCATCCGCCACGCCCTGGAGCGGGCCCTGACCCTGGAGGGGTACGAGGTGACGGCGGTCGCCGACGGCGTGGAAGCGCTGGCCCAGGCCCACCGGAACCCGCCGGACGTCCTCGTCCTCGACGTGATGATGCCCGGGATCGACGGCCTCCAGGTCTGCCGCGTGCTGCGCACGGAGGGCAACCGCACCCCGATCCTCATGCTGACCGCCCTCGTGGAGACCGCCGACCGCATCGCCGGCCTGGACGCCGGCGCCGACGACTACGTGGTCAAGCCGTTCGACGTGGAGGAGGTCTTCGCCCGGCTGCGCGCCCTGCTGCGCCGCACCAGCCCGGTGCCCACCGCCGACGGCACTCCCGAAGGCGCCGTACGCGAAGGCGCCGGACGGGACGGTGCCGGACGGGACGGCGCGGGACGGGAGGCGTCCGCCTCCTCCGACCGGCAGCTGGAGGCCGCCGGCCTCCGCATGGACCTCCAGGCCCGCCGGGCCTGGCGCGGCCGGCGCGAGCTGGAACTGACCCGCACCGAGTTCGAGCTGCTCGAACTGCTCGTGCGCAACGCGGGCATCGTGCTCGACCACTCCACGATCTACGACCGGATCTGGGGGTACGACTTCGGTCCCGGCTCCAAGAACCTCGCCGTGTACGTCGGCTACCTGCGCCGCAAACTGGACGAGCCCGGTTCCCCGCAGCTGATCCACACCGTGCGCGGCGTGGGTTACGTGCTCCGGGAGGACTAGGTGGGACGCCGCTTCCGGCTGCCGGCCCGGCCCCGGCCGAAGCTGGTCTCCCTGCGCACCACCTTCGCGGTCTCCTTCGCGGCCGTCACCGCCGCCGTCACGATCCTCGTCGGCATCCTGTCGTACAACTCCGCCGCGCGGCTCGTCCGCGTCGACCAGCAGTCGGTGTTCACGCAGGTCGTCCGGGACGTCCAGGACGAGGTGCGGCAGCACGAAATGGTCCCCGGGGACTTCTCCTCCTCCCGCCCCGGGCACGACCTGGTCCGCCCCGCCCGCACCGACGTGCAGGTGCTCGGCGATCGGGGGCAGATCATGGACCACGGCAACCCGGTGCTGCCGGTCACCTCCCGGGACCGGGCCATGGCCCTCGCCCGGACGGCCGGGAGAGTGGTCCAGCACAAGGACGTACGGGTGGACGAGGACCTGTTCCGCATCGCCACCGTCTCGCTCGGCGACGGGCGGGGCGCGGTCCAGGTCGCGCAGGAGTTCAGCGACACCGAGGACCTGCTGCGGGCGTTGCAGCAGCGGACGCTGATCCTGATGGCGGCGGTCGTGGTGGCGGCCGGGCTGTTCGGCTGGTGGCTGGCCCGGCGCATCACCCGGCGCCTGGTGATCCTCACCTCGGCCGCCGAGGACGTGGCCCGCACCCGCCAGCTCGGCATCCAGGTGCCGGTGGCCGGTCTGGACGAGGTGGGACGGCTCGGCCGGGCCTTCGACCGCATGCTGGGGCGGCTCGCGCAGTCCGAGGAGGACCAGCGGCGCCTGGTGCAGGACGCCGGGCACGAGCTGCGCACCCCTCTCACCTCGCTGCGGACGAACATCTCACTGCTGCGGCGGATCGACGAACTGCCTCCCGACGCGCGGGAGGAGCTGGTCGCCGACCTCGGCCAGGAGGCCCGCGAACTCACCGACCTCGTCAACGAGCTGGTCGACCTCGCCGCCGGCCAGTCCGACGGCGAGCCGCCCCAGCGGGTGGACCTCGCCGACCTGGCCGAGGACGTGGTCGGCCTGGCCCGGCGCCGTACCGGCCGGGACATCCTGCTGCACGCCAGCGGTGACACGACGACCGACGGCCGGCCCGGGATGCTCCAGCGGGCCATCTCCAACCTGGTCGAGAACGCGGCCAAGTTCGACCGGGGCGGCAGGGCGCCGATCGAGGTCGTCGTCACCGGGCCGGCGCGGCCGGGCACGGTCCGGGTCGAGGTGCGGGACCGGGGGCCGGGGATCGCCGAGGGCGACCTCGTCCGCATCTTCGACCGCTTCTACCGCGCCGCCGACGCGCGCTCCCTGCCGGGTTCGGGTCTCGGCCTGTCCATCGTGCGTGAGGTCGCGACGGCACACGGGGGAGCACCGTTCGCCTTCCGGCGGGAGGGCGGCGGGGCCGTCATCGGCTTCACGGCCGGGGGTGGGTTCACGCGGAGCGGGGGCGGGGTCTGACAGGGAGATCGACGGGGCAACACGGGGTCCCGGGCTCAGGTGGCTTGCGGGGCTCTCAGCGCTTACGGGGCTACGGGACTTATGGGCCGGAGGGGAGCCCGCGGGTTCAGGGGCTGACGGTTCCGACGCGCGGACCGCCGTCCCAGCCGCCGCCGTCGTACCGGGCCGCCGTCAGCCGCCGCCGCCGCGCCGGGCCGCCGTCAGCAGCCAGGCCAGGTTGCCCACCGCCGCCCCGGCGGCCACCGTCGCGACGATCACCCCGCCGGTCGCCAGGCCGTCGCTGAACAGGTGCGGGCGCCGGTCCAGGCTGTGCAGGCCGAAGCCGCACAGCTCGTACACGCCGACGGCGGCGATCGCGAGGCTGATGACGAGAACGGTCAGCGTCGGAGCGAGACTGCGCACACAGACCTCCCCGGCGGGCTCCGCTTCCGTGATGTCCTGCATGGATCCCCCGATGAACAGACGTGTGAAGAGCCCGGTGGCCGCTGGCGGTTGGGAAACTACAATACGTAGGGCGCGTTAGGGTCGACGCCGTGCTGATCTACCTGAGCGTGGACATGGAAGGCATCACCGGGCTCGTCGACGCCGACGACGTCCAGCCGGGCGGCCGGGACTACGAGCGGGGCCGCTCCATGATGGCCGAGGATGTGAACGCCGCCGTACGGGGCGCGCTGGCGGCCGGTGCCACCGGCATCCTCGTCAACGACGCCCACGGACCGATGCGCAACCTGCTCCCCGAGGCCCTGCACCCGGCGGCCCGGCTGGTGCGCGGCAAGCCCAAGCGGCTCGGCATGCTGGAGGGTCTGACCGGGGAGTACGACGCCGCGCTGTGCGTCGGCTACCACGCCCGGGCCGGCACCCCGGGCGTCCTCAGTCACAGCTTCATGGGGCACGAGATCGAGGACATGTGGCTGGACGGCCGCCCGGTCGGCGAGATCGGCCTCGCCCACGCCACGGCGGCGGCCCTCGGGGTGCCGGTGGTGGCCCTCACGGGTGACGACGCGGCGTGCGCGGAGATGACGGCGTGGGACGCGTCGGTCGCCACCGTGCCCGTGAAGTACGCCCGCGACCGGTTCGCGGCCGAGCTGCGGCCCCAGGCGGAGGCCCGCAAGGCCATCGAGGAGACCGTCGCGGGGGCGCTGACCGCGGCCCCGCCCCGCCCCGGGCCGTCCACGGCCGAGGCCACGCTCACCGTCCGCTGGCAGTCCACCTCGGTGGCCGCCACCCTGCTCGGCATCCCCGGCGTGACGGCCGACGACGCGCGGACGGTCCGCGCGACGGACCGGCTGCCCGCGCTGTACCGGCAGTTCTTGGTGTGGACGCGGGTGGCGGCGTCGCTGACCGGCCAGGCGCCGTACTGCTGACCGGTCGGCCGCCGTACTCGACGGCAGGGGCACCGCGACCGCCGCCCAGCTCCTTCAGGGCCGCCGGGTGGTCGCGGCCCACTGCGACAGCTGGGCGCACTTCACCGAGAGCCGGGACGACGCGGTGCGGGCGTTCGAGGAGGCGGGACTGGCGCACGTGCTCCAGCCGGCCTGACCGGCAGGCCACCGTGTCGCGCACCGCAGCCGGCCTGACCGGCAGGTCACCGCGTCGCGCGCCGCAGCCGGCCTGATCGGCAGGTCACCGCGTCCCGCACCGCAGCCGGCCTGACCGGCAGGTCACCGCGTCCCGCGCCGCAGCCGGCCTGACCGGCAGGTCACCGCGTCCCGCGCCGCAGGAGGAGCCCGCCAGTGAGCGTGCCGGCGAGGGCGACGGCCGCGTTCACCGCGATCGCGGTCCGCAGCCCGCCGAGGACCGCCACCGCGCCCGTACCCGACATCGCGGCGGTGGCCACGGCGCTCATCACCGGGGTGCCCATCGTGATGCCGATCTGCTGGGTCATCGTCGCCAGGCCGGTGGCCAGGCCCTGCTCGTGGTCGGCCAGCCCGGACGTGGCGGTGACCATGAAGCCGACGATGACCAGCATGTTGCCCACCCCGCCCGCGAACGTCGCCGCCAGGAGCAGCCAGAGCGAGGAGTGGCCGGTGCCGAGCCCGAGCAGGGCCGCCGTGAACAGAGCCTGCACGAGACCGCCGGCCAGGATCACCCGGGGCGCGCCGAACCGGCCGATCACCCGGGGAGCGACGGACCCGCCGATGACGGTTCCCGCGCCCAGCACACCGAACGACAGCCCGGCGGCCAGCGGGGAGAAGCCGAGGACCTGCTGCAGGTAGAGGGTCAGCAGGAACACCAGCGACGTCTCGGTCAGGAACGCGACCAGCCCGACGACGTTGCCCCATGCCACCGACCGCTTCCCGAGCACGCCCATCGGCACCAGGGGCGCGGGCACCCGGCGTTCGACGGCCCGGAACGCCAGCAGCAGGACGGCCCCGGCCGCCAGGGGGATCAGCGTGGCCGGTGCGCCCCACCCGTGCTCGCCGGCCTGTGTCAGACCGAGGACGACGGCGAGCAGCCCGAACGTGACCGTCACCGCACCCGGCACGTCCAGCTCCGGGCGTTCCTCGGGCCGCGACTCGGCGACGACCGCGGGCGCGACGAGGAGGACGGCGAGCGCGACCGGCACGTTGACGAAGAACGCCCAGCGCCACGACAGCAGGTCCGTCAGCAGGCCGCCGAGGACCGCCCCGGTGGTGAAACCGGCCGACATCAGCGCCCCGTTGAGCCCGAGCGCCCTCTCCCGCAGCGGACCCTCCGGGAACGACGTCGTCAGCAGCGACAGCCCCGCGGGGGTCACCGCGGCGGTGGCCAGCCCCTGGCACACCCGGGCCGCGATCAGCACCCCGGGGCTCTGCGCCAACCCGCCCGCCAGCGAGGCCGCTGCGAGGACGACGAGACCACCCAGGAACAGCCTGCGGCGGCCGAAGAGGTCGGCGACCCGGCCGAACAGCAGGGTGAACCCGGCGGCGCACAGGGCGAACGACGTGCCGATCCACTGGAGGTGGGCGAGGGAGAAGCCCAGGCCGGCGCCGATCACCGGCAGGGCCACGTTCAGGATGGAGAAGTCCACGGCCAGCATGAACTGGGCCGCGAGCAGCAGCACGAGCACCAGGCGGAGCCGTGGGGTGAGGGCAGTGGGCGTACCCGCGGACGGTGCGACGGTGACGGACATGACGAGGAGATCCCCTCTGTGCGGCGGAGTTGCGCGGTACGAGCTCGTCCGTCCCGGCCGGGGCGGAGTCACGCGGTACGAGACTCGTCCGCCCCGGCCGCCCCAGCCAGCACCGCCTCCTGACCACCCGTCGCGAGGGTGGTCATCACAGGACCACCCACGGATGTCCCCCGGCCGTGCCCCGGCGGGCAGGATGGACCACGACCGCCCGACACCCGGAGGCACACATGGACGCCCTGTCCGAGCTGGGAGACTTCCTCAGGTCCCGCCGTGGCGCGCTGCGGCCGGAGGACGTCGGTATCGCGACCGCGCCGGCCCGCCGCCGGGTCGCCGGACTGCGCCGCGAGGAACTGGCCATGCTCGCGGGCGTCAGCATCACCCACTACACCCGCCTCGAACAGGGCCGCGCGGCCGGCGTCTCCGACTCCGTGCTGGAGGCGATCGCCCGCACCCTGCGGCTCACCGACGACGAGAGCGCCCACCTCAAGGACCTGGCCCGCCCGGTCACCGGGCGCCGCCCCGGCGGATCCCGCGCCGAGCACGCCACCCCGTCGGCCCGGCAGCTGCTCGCCGCCATGACGGACGTACCGGCGCTCATCCTCGACCGGCGCGGCGACGTCCTCGCCTGGAACCCGCTCGGCCACGCGCTGCTCGCCGCCCACCTGCCCCGCGAGGCCCCTCACACCGCGGCGGACCGGCCCAACCTGGTACGGATGCTGTTCCTGGACGAGCGGTACCGGAACCTGTACGCCGACCTCGAGGAGGAGGCCCACCTCGCGGTCGCCTCCCTGCGCCTGGTGTCGGGCCGCCACCCCGACGACCGCGCCCTGGCCGAGCTGATCGGCGGGCTCTCCATACACAGCGACGAGTTCACCGCCCTCTGGGCCCGGCACCCGGTCCGCACCTGCACCTCGGGCGGCAAGTGCCTGCACCACCCGGTGGTCGGCGCGCTGCACCTGAGCTTCGAGAACCTGTGCCTGCCCGGCCCGGCGGGCCAGCGCCTCATCACCTACACGGCCGAACCCGGCACCCCGTCCGACGCGGCCCTGCGCCTGCTGGCGAGCACGACCACGCCCCCGAGGCCGGCCCCCGCCAGCCCCCACCCCGAACCCGCCTGACCACCCGGGCCGCCATGATCGTGCCGGCCGCCGCCCCCCGAGGACTTCGAGCTGCCGTCCGCCGGACCCGGTCCACTGCTGGCGACGCGTCGGTATGGAACGCTTCACGAAGCCCGCGCAAGTGACGACACGGGCGTAGGCGGCACCTCGGTGAACCAACGCCGCACACCGAGAGGGCGAGGTCCGAAGGCCCCTCCGAGCCCCGTCAGACCCCAGGTCAGGGCCAGACGAGGCAATAAGGCTGATGCCCCGCCTCATGCAGCCGGTGGCTGAAGTCCTGCCACTCGTGCAGCGATTGGGGGTGGGAGGGCGCTGACCTGGGGTTTGTCAGTGAAGTGTGCGTTGACCTGCGGAGACTCCTCTCGGTAGTTCTCACGGGTCAACGCCGTTTCCCGGGCTCATGTGCCCTGGACGTGCCCTAGGGGTGACTGTCTAGACAGGGGCCCGCGGCGCTCGTGCCGATGCGTTGCGCGGCCGCCAGCAGTCTGTGCGAGTTACGTTACGCACCACCGCAGCGGCTACGGACTACGGCAGAGGGGCGTCCTGCGGCTTCGTTGAGGGCGGCGATTTGGAGAGAACAGATTGTGGATCACCTGTACCAAGTGGCCATGGACGCGTCATAATGGCGTGATGGGGCTTTCGTTACCTGACCCGAAGGGTCACCAGCGGGACGTCGTCTTCCTGAACGAACGCGGTCACTGCGTAGTTCTAGGCACGGCGGGCAGCGGCAAGACGACGATGGCGGTCCATCGGGCGCATTATTTGGCCACGGCCCCCGGTATCGGAGGCCGTACCCTGTTGGTCACCTTCAACAAGGCTCTCGTTACCTATCTCAGGGGTATGGGCACCGCTTCTCCGAACCTGCAGATCGAGACCTACCACACCTTCGCACGTGGTTATCTCGCTCACCGCACCAAAGCGTCGGTTCACATATGCAAGTCCAAGAAGCAGATGGTTGAACGGGCGCTGGCGGAGGTGCGTGAGCGCCACACCTCCCGGGCAGTTGTTCATCGCCCGCTCGATTTCTTCCTGGACGAGCTGCATTGGATGGTCGGGCACGGCATAGTCGACCAGCAGACGTATGTGGAAGGCCGCGCCCGCCGGGTTGGCCGGGGCAGGCCACTTCAACAGCCTGACCGCGAAGTCGTCTTCGAGGTCTACCAACGGTACGTACTGTTGCGTGCCAAAGCCGGGTACGAGTATGACTTCGAAAACATGGCGTCGATTGTCCTGGCCGCCCTCAAGGGTGACCCCACCAAGCGGCTTTACCGGCATGTCGTCGTTGATGAGGGTCAGGACTTTACGCCCGAGATGATTCGAAGCCTCGCGGCGGCAATTCCCGATGACGGTTCACTGACTTTCTTCGGGGACTACGCGCAGCAGATCTACGGGAGTCGAATGTCATGGCGCTCCCTGGGTCTTCATGTGTCAAATGTCGTGGAATTCGCCCACAACTATCGCAACAGTCGTCAGGTCGCCCAACTCGCTCAGTCTCTATCGGACATGCCGCACTTCAAGGATGACGTCGATCTGGTCCAGCCGACTGGAGCGGCGGCCGACGGCCCGAAACCCACCGTCCTGGAGACTGCAGGCAAGGAAGAGCAGCTCGTTCAGGCGGCGCGAAATGCCCTGGCGCTCGGTGTGGACCGCCAGGTAGCGATCCTCATGCGTACCCGGGACCACGAGGACAAACTCCGGTCTCTCCTCGACCGAGGTCGTGTCCCCGTTCGGCGCCTTCACCGTGATCTTGCACGCTGGACCGACGAGCCAGGAGTGTTCTATGGGACCTACTCCGCGGCGAAGGGGTTCGAGTTCGATTCGGTGATCCTTCCGTTCTGTGATGCGGACGAGCTGCCGAAACCGAGTGAAGTGGAGGCCCATGGCCTCGACGAAGCCAAGGCGCGTGAGGCCCGGCAGCTGTACGTGGCCATCACGCGGGCTCGCATGGACCTCATCATGCTGCACTCAAGCAAGCTGACAGATCTGCTGCCGAATGAGATGTCCGACCTGTATGTGCGGGTGGGCTCGTGAGCGACGTCCTTGAACAGGCCCAGGCCCGCGGTATCACCCGTCTGTGTCATCTCACCAAGTCGACCAACCTGTCCCACATCCTCGACACCCGGCAGATACGTCCTGTGGCCGCCCTGCAGACGGCAGCCGACGCCTTCCGGCCTGCCGACACCCAGCGCTTGGACGGCGCACTGGAGTTCACCTTCCTGAGCGTGGAATATCCGAACACCTGGTACCTGGCCCAGGCGGCGAGCCGGGACCGCCATTTCCAGGACTGGGTGGTTCTCACACTGGACGCTGACCTGCTCGCTACTTCCGGCGCGCGGTTCTGCCCCTACAACTCCGCACGGGACAGGAGCGCCGGCGCCCGACCTGGTGTCGACGGCTTCAACGCCATGTTCGCGTCCACGGTGACCGGCAAGGTGGCCCTGCGGCGAGAACATGGGCATCCGTCCTGGTGGCCCACTGACGACCAGGCAGAGGTACAGATACCTGGAACTATCCCCCTGTCCGCCGTTCGCTCCGTCATCGTCCGGGACGAGGAGCAGGCCGAACTGGAGCACTTCAGACATGCTCAGTTCGGCATGGCGGCTCTGCTTCCACCTCTGGTTGTCGCACCCTTGCTCTTCGACAAATACGTCCTGAGCCGCTCGGTGCGCTCTGGGAAACGACCGCCGGAGAGCCCGTACATCCCCCGAACAACTCTGGCAGAGTGAACACGTGAACGCTGAGCTTCACCCATGGACCGACAGAGCCTGTGGCATGCTCCTCGGGGCAGCCGTCGGGGACGCCATGGGCTGGCCTTACGAGCGGCGGGACCGGACACGCTCACTTCCGCCACTCAGCCAGGTCTCGGGCCGATTCTTCGCCTGGCAGCGGATGGCCAGCAGCCGATTCCGTCCGATCCTTGAGGACATCGGGCCAGGCGAGTACAGCGACGACACCCAGATGCTCATCGCCGTGGCTCGTGCTCGCCTCACAGCAGGAGACGACTGGCTCACCTGGTTGCAACGAGTCGAGTGGCCCTTCCTCCTCGACTACGAACGTGGTGCCGGAGCCAGCGTCAAGCGTGCCTGCCGCGCCTGGGAGAAGCATGAATCGGCCTGGGGCAAGAGAGCCGGCGACCAGGAGAAGTACTTCAGTACGGGGGCCAACGGCGCGGCCATGCGCATCGCGCCGCACGTCATAGTCCACCGCGAGGGTTCCTTCGGCGACCTGGCCGCCGACGTGGTTCGTGACGCCGCGACGACACACGGGCACCCGCGGGCCCTGCTGGGTGCCTTGGTGCATGCGTACGCCCTGTGGACCAGCTTGCGACAACCCGCGCCATTGGCTTACGGCTGGCTCGTCGAAGCAACACTGGACGGTCTGAAGGACTGGCGGGAACCGGTATGGCAAGGGCTGGACCGGAACTGGTTGGATGCCGCTGCGAAAGCGTTCCCCGGCGGCTACGAGCCGGGCTGGGACGATGCCGTACAGGAGGTGGAGGATCTTCTCAATAGCGCACGGTCCTCGCTGGACAGCGGTGCGCTGAGTGCGCCCTCCGCCTTTCTCGAACAACACGGCCTCACTCGGCCGAAGACGCGTGGTTCGGGGACGTTGTGCGCGGTCGCAGCCATTTACCTCGCGGCCCGTTCGGCCGCCAGCCCGGAGCGTGGCATCGGTGTACCCGCGCGCCAGGAGGGCGCGGACACGGACACGCTGGCATCCATGGCCGCCAGCCTGCTCGGCGCAGGTCTGGGCCAGGAATGGATGGGCTCGTTAGGGCGAACTGTTCAGGATGCGGCCTTGCTCGTCACGCTGGCCGAGAGTCTGCTTAGTCCTGTGTCTCCGACCCTATCCCTGCCTTCTCGTGACGCGGCTGGCGAAGCTCGGTCGCGGTTCATCGAGGAGCTCGACAAGGCCGACACCCGAGCCGGTCTGACGCTCCCGGACCGACGCGAAGCACGTGTGGTCGCAGCAGGCACCCTAACGTCCGGGAACTGGACGGCGCGACGTACTCATCTGGTCACCACAGATGGTCAGAACCTTTTCTTCATCCGCGGGATCCAGCGGGCGGAAGCGGAAGGTGTCTACGAAGCCCCTCGTACCGAGGCGGCGCCGGCCGGCGAGCACCGATGGCCACCGAACCAGATCCGGCTTCAAGGTGCCTACCTGCCCGTCGCCGACATCGGCCGCGTGACGGCGGCCCTGTCCGCCCTCGGGTTGAGCGCGCACCGCCGCGGAAGCGACTGGGTCTCCTACGAGAACCTCGTAATCAGGCAGGTGCACACCAGAGAAGACGCTACGGGCGTTCCGGGCGTGCAACTCCGGGTTGCCATCGACGATGCCCCAGCGGCTTGGGAGCGTCTGCGCAGACTGGGATTCGACGGAGCGGTGCAACGCGAGGGCGACGCCCTCTGGGCACAGATCGACCCTTATCTGATCGTCGCCGTCAACAATGCCGAGCCGCCCGCTCGCCCATGAGCGGAAGGGGGCCGTCAGTCAGCCCAACTCCTCACGGGCGGCCTGGAGATCGTCTACCAGAAAGGCGTCTTGAGACCACTGCCCGGGCCATGCGGCAAGTAAGTGCCGCCGTTGGACTGTTGCTCCTGCGCGGTGTGACCGCGGCCAGCAGCCGCGGTGATTGCGCGGCCACGAAGGAATTCCTCACCGAGGCGAAAGAAGTCTCGCGATGCGTCACTCTCGACCGGCCCGACGCCTGGGCCACCTTCAGCCCGACCAACGTCGCCCTGCATGAGCTGAGTGCTCTGGTGGCTTTCGGCGACGCCGGCCTCGCCCTTCAGGCGGCCCGGCCCCTTATGCGCCGGCACATCCCGGTCCCCGAGCGCCGGGCCGCACTATGGTCGAGGCGGCCCGCGCCTACAGTCAGCAGGGCCGCCTGGCTGACGGCTACCACGCCCTGCGTATCGCCGAGACCTGCGCTGCCCAGGACATCCGCCGTCCTGATGTCCGCAACCTGGTCGCGGATATGGCAGCCCGCGACCGCCGACGTACCCTGCCGGAACTGCACCGCTTCAGCCGCCAACTGGGAGTCCCCGCGTGACCGAACCGACCGCCTCGGACAAGAAGCCCTTCCTGTACGTCGTCGTGTGCGCGAGCGGTGTCGCCGGTGACGTCGGCAAGCTGATCACGGCCGCCCAGGAGGCGAACTGGGATGTCGGCGTCATCGCCACACCGCAGGGGCTGGGCTTCATCGACAACAAGGCGATCGAGGTACAGACCGGCTACCCGATCCGTTCCGCCTGGCGTTCACCGGGAGACCCGCGCCCACTGCCCCCGGCGGACGCGATCGCCGTGGCTCCCGCCACCTTCAACACGATCAACAAGTGGGCCGCCGGGATCTCCGACACCCTCGCCTTGGGCATCCTGTGCGAGGCGTACGGCATGGGCATCCCGACCGTGGCACTGCCCTACCTGAACTCAGCCCAGGCCGCCCACCCTGCCTATCAGCAGAGCCTGGACCGTCTGCAGGGGATGGGCGTCCTGATCGGTTCGTGCGAGCCGCACCGGCCGAGGGTTGGCGGAGCGGCGGATCGTTTCCGGTGGGAGGAAGCCCTGGAGCTGCTGGGACCATTCGTCAACATGGTGCGGTGACACCGTCCTTCTCGAGGAGTGGGACGCCTCGATCAGCGCCAAGGCACGTTCCGTTCCGGAACAGCAAGGACCGTTCCGCAATGGAACACGGCTGGTCCGGAAGTAGCAGGGGAAATGCCGCAAGCGTTCACTGAGTGAACGCCCCGAGTGAAGAAAGGCTGCGCAGACCTTGGCCGGGACAGATCACGAGACGGACGAAGAGGCCACCGCTCCTTCGCCTACGACCATAGAACAGCTCGTCCGTCGAGTGCGCACACCGCTGGTCGCCTCCCTCGGCATCGTCATATCGGTGGTAGTTGCTTACGCGGCCTGGGCACTGCTGGAAGGCAATGGCCCCGCCTATGACAACCCCGAACGCAGTGCCTGGCTGGAAACAGCGACCACGACCGCCGCCGTCCTCCTCGGCATGTCCGGGGTCATCTTCTCCGTGTTGTGGGCGGCGAGCCGTTCTTTCGCCAGCGAGGCCGAGAGTGCACGTCAGCGTGTAGAGAACCCCGACTCCTCTGTCCACATCTACGGCAGTGGTTCGCGGGTCTACATCCATCCCCGCGGATCGCGCTCCGAGCATGGTGGAACCGCAGCGCTCCTGGAGCCCGACGCGCAGGCGTCGATGCTGACCCAGATTTACTCCCATGGGCTCGCACAAGCCAAGGTCAGCTTCTTCGTCAGTATCGTCTTCGGCATGGTCGGGTCGGCAGTCCTCCTGACCGGAGTCGGCCTGGCGATCGGGCACGCCGACAGCAATGGGAGCCGATACGCGGCGATCGTGACACAAACCGCTGGAGCGGTCATCAACCTCCTGGCCGGAGTTTTCTTCCTACAATCCAACCGAACTCGCCGAGACATGGGTGCGCAGGGCGTGATGCTCCGCGACGACGGCCGCTTCGACCGCAGGCTGAAGGCCGCGAGCGTCCTGTCCGACAACATCAGCGATGAGCCTCTCCGTAATCGGGTGCGTGCCGAAATGGCCCTGCAGCTCGTCGGCGGTCAATTCGACACGTCGGCGGCTGACGACAACGAAGGTGCGCCCACCGAATCAACGTCTGCGGATGAGGCATCGACTACTGGTACTTGACGCCAGATCACTGAGCTGTCGCAGGTCTGATTCGGAGCCCGCTCGCGTCGCGACATCGGCTACGGATGTGGGGCATGACGGCATGTGGGAGCGGATGTTCGACGAGTTGAAGGCCCAGGCAAGCCCGCCTCCGCAACATTGACGAGGTGCGGGCAGCGGTGATCATCGACAGTGCCGTTCAGAGCCTGAACGGCACCTGCGCTCAGACTCTGAACACACCACCTGTTCACGTCCTGAACCTCTTCGGGTAGTTCAGGTGGCGCGGCCGGGCTGCTGGGGACAGTGTGGGCGTCTCTCGCATGCCTGCCGGTGGCCGGGCTCCGGCGGGTAGTGCTCGGTCGCCGGGTATGGGGCGTCGAGTGAGGCGTTCGATGCGCCAGGTCAGCGTGCGTGCTGAGGAGCGGGCGTCGTCGACTTGCTGCGATGACCGCGAGGATGGCCGCGTCGAGGAACATGGCCAGCAGGGCTCCGTCACGCGGTGCCCGCTGTGTGCGCATGGCTCGGATAGCGCCGCGCAGGACGCGGGCGTGAGTGTGTTCGGCCTGGACGCGGGATCGGGTGGCGCGTTCGAAGGCCGCGGCGGCCTGGCGCAGGTGGGGGCGGATCTCCTTGGGGGCGAGGACGGGCAGGGCGTCGAGGAAGTCCCATCCCAAGCCCACCGAGGCCGAGTGCGGCGAACACAAGAGCCGTACGAAGCCCATGGTCCCCACCGCCGACCACGGCATCGGCAAGCGCTGGCACGCTTGCTGCCGCCCTCAAGGCCCACCTGAAGGAGTTCCCGCCCGCCGAGGTCACCCTGCCCTGGGCCAAGCCGGACGGTGATCCGAAGACCTTCCGTCTCCTCTTCGTCGACGCGAAGGGACGGGCCTACAACCGCAGCGTCTTCAACATGGGCGGCTGGAAGCGCGCCCTGGCCGCCGCCGGCGTGATCCCTCCCCGAGAGCGGGGCGCGCCTACCTCCACTCGGCCCCGGAAGACGGCATGCACGCCCTCCGGCACGCCTACGCCTCCGTGCTCCTGGACGCGGGGGAGAGCATCAAGGCGCTCTCCGAGTATCTCGGCCTGCGAGGCCCGAAGACCCCGCCCATCCACCAGTAACCGCAGCTCAGGGCCAAACCAAGCAGTATGGCTGATGCCCCGCCTCATGCAGCCGGTGGCTGAAGTCCTGCCACTCGTGCAGCAGCTGGTACACGTTGAACGCGTCGCGTGGGCCGCCTCGGTCCGGGACCGTCGACCAGATGAACGCCGCCGCGCCCACCGCTTCCTCGCCGATGCCCCGCAGGGGGTCCACGACCGTCATGGGGAGCTTGACCACCGCGTAGTCGGGGTGCAGGACCACCAGTTCGAGGGGTGGCACCTTGTGCAGGGGGACGCCCTCGATGCCGGTCAGGACCATCGCGGCCATCGTCTCCGGCTTGATCTTGGTGAACATGCCGTTCATGCCCAGCTCGTCGCCGCCGAGTTCCTCGGGACGCATCGAGATGGGAACGCGGGCCGCGGTCGCACCGTCCGGCGCGCCGAAGTATTTGTATGTCACCCCCACCCGACCACCATTCCTGCTCTCCGCCCGGAGGCGGTCGACCCGGCGGTCGGCCGCCCGGTCCGGACTGCCGTCCCGCCGCGGCTCCGGTCCGCGGTCCGGTTCGCGGCCGGGGGCAAGGTCCGGACCGCGGTCCCGCCCGCGATCCAGTTCACGCTCCAGTTCGCGGTCCAGCTCCCGGTCGATCCGCCGGTCGTACCGCTCGGGCTCGCTCGGTACACCCTGTGCCTGCCGGGCATCAGCCTGCCATGTGTCGGACGGCCGCGTCTCCGACTGCCGTGCGTCGGCCTGGCGTGTTTCCTGTCGTCTTTCGGCCGTTTCCTCCGCGTCGCGCCGGTGCCTTCCCCGCCGGGCACGTCGAGGACCCAGGTCGTCAGTCCCCTCGCCCAGTCCGCCACCGCGATGCATATCTCCACCCGACTGCTTTTCTAGGACGCACGGCCCCCGCCGCGCAACCCGATCATCGTGTCAGTGACCTCCCCCACGGCCGCCCGCCGAAACGTGCGGTGGAACAACAGTCCACGGGATCCGTCCGGCCCCTGATCACCCGGCTTCTGATGATTACGTGCGCAGGAGCTGTGTGTATCAGGTGCCAGTCTCGCAGATGGCCGCCGGACGGCGGCGCCGCGATCCCGAGGCCGCCCGCGGTCCGGCCGGGGCGCGGCCTACCCTGAGGAGGTCCCCCCGCAACCGGAGTCCGAGAAGCCGGAGAAGACGCACGTCATGAGCGCCCTGAGCGAAACGCCCTATCCCTACGACGCGCCCGCCTCACAGGCGCTCTTCGACCGTGCCTCCGCCGTCACCCCGGGCGGGGTGAACTCCCCGGTGCGCGCCTTTCGCGCCGTCGGCGGCACTCCCCGCTTCATGGTGTCGGGCAAGGGGGCCTGGCTGACCGACGCCGACGGGCGCGAGTACGTCGACCTCGTGTGTTCCTGGGGGCCGATGATCCTCGGGCACTCCCACCCCGAGGTGATCGCCGCCGTCCAGGATGCCGTGGCCCGCGGTACGTCCTTCGGCACGCCCGGCGAGGGTGAGGTCGCGCTCGCCGAGGAGATCGTCGCCCGCGTCGAGCCCGTCGAGCAGGTCCGGCTCGTGAGCAGCGGGACCGAGGCCACCATGTCCGCCATCCGGCTCGCCCGCGGGTTCACCCGGCGGTCGAAGGTGATCAAGTTCGCCGGGTGCTACCACGGGCACGTCGACTCGCTGCTCGCCGCCGCCGGGTCCGGGGTGGCCACGTTCGCCCTGCCCGACACGCCCGGTGTCACCGGTGCGCAGGCGGGCGACACGATCGTGCTGCCGTACAACGACCTGGAGGCCGTGCAGGAGGCCTTCCACCGGCACCCGGGTGAGATCGCCTGCGTGATCACGGAGGCCTCGCCGGGCAACATGGGCGTCGTGCCGCCGGACCCCGGGTTCAACCAGGGGCTCCGGGACGCCTGCCGGGAGAACGGCGCCCTGTACATCTCCGACGAGGTCATGACCGGGTTCCGCACCAGCCGCGCCGGGTGGTACGGGATCGACGGGGTCAGGCCGGACCTCATGACGTTCGGGAAGGTCATGGGCGGCGGGTTCCCCGCCGCGGCGTTCGGCGGCCGGGCCGACGTCATGGCCCACCTCGCCCCCGCGGGGCCCGTCTACCAGGCCGGCACTCTCTCCGGTAACCCGGTGGCCACCGCCGCCGGGCTCGCCCAGCTGCGGCTGCTGGACGACGCGGCGTACGAGACCGTGGACGCCGTCTCGGCGCAGATCCGGTCCCTCGTCGGCGAGGCGCTCACCAAGGAGGGGGTCGCGCACCGGCTCCAGACCGCCTCCAACATGTTCTCGGTGTTCTTCACGGACCGGCAGGTGCGCACCTACGAGGACGCCAAGCGGCAGGAGTCGTTCCGCTTCACCGCGTTCTTCCACTCGCTGCTGGCCAACGGCGTCTACCTGCCGCCGTCGTCCTTCGAGTCCTGGTTCGTGTCCACGGCCCACGACGAGCGGGCCATCCAGAAGATCGCCGACGCCCTTCCGGCGGCGGCCCGGGCGGCTGCGGAGGCCACAGCGGCATGAGCAACAGCAAGGACATCACCGTCGTCCACGTCATGAGGCACGGCGAGGTCGAGAACCCGGACGGCATCCTGTACGGGCGGCTGCCCGGGTACCACCTCTCGGAGCTGGGGCGGCAGATGGCCGACCGGGTCGCCGAGCACCTCGCCCCGCGGGACGTCACCCATGTCTGCGCCTCGCCGCTGGAGCGGGCGCAGGAGACGGCCACGCCGATCGCCAAGGCGCACGGTCTGGACCTGGACACCGACGAGCGGCTGATCGAGGCCGAGAACGTCTTCCAGGGCAAGACCTTCGGTGTCGGGGACGGCGCGCTGCGCAAGCCGGACAACTGGAAGCACCTCGTCAACCCGTTCCGGCCGTCCTGGGGCGAGCCGTACGTCGACCAGGTCGTGCGGATGATGGGCGCGCTGAACGCGGCCAAGGACCGGGCGCGTGGACACGAGGCGGTGCTGGTCAGCCATCAGCTGCCGATCTGGATCGTGCGGTCGTACGTCGAGCGGCGGAAGCTGTGGCACGATCCGCGCAAGCGGCAGTGCACGCTCGCGTCCCTGACGACGTTCACCTACCAGGGCGACAGGATCGTGTCGGTCGGTTACAGCGAGCCCGCCATCGATCTCGTGCCGGTCCATCTGCGCGCCGGCGCCAAGCCCCTGAAGGGCGGGGGCACGGCCCAGGGCAAGGCCTTCGGCGCCTGACCGCACGGACCCCCGCGCGGACTCGTGGGAACACAGAGTCCGATTGGTGTGACTTACGGTATTGCGCCAGGGATATTGCGAAAAACATAAGAATCACAGGAACCTCCCCGATCTTCGCGCCCTCTGACTGGGTGACACCAGCAGGCGTGACGATCGGGGATCTCCATGCGCACCTTCTCCCGCACCCTCTCCCGGAGGGGAGCACTCGGCCTCGGCGCCGGCGCGGCGGCCGCCGCCTCGCTGGCCGGGTGCGGGAGCTCCACGTCCTCGGACGGCACCGGGCACCCGAACGGTTCCGGAGCGGGGAAGAAGGAGCAGGGCAGCAACGGCGGCACGCGCCCGGCGCGCCCCATCGGCGACGGCTCGACCTCCTTCACCGGCCGCCAGCCGCACCAGCCGGCCAAGCCCGAGCCGCTGGAGCCGGGCCAGACCCCGCCGCAGTTCGTGGTCTTCTCCTGGGACGGCGCCGGCGAGGTCGGCAACGGCCTCTTCCCCCGCTTCCTTGACCTGGCCAAGGAGCACGGCGCGAGCATGACCTTCTTCCTCTCGGGGCTGTATCTGCTGCCCGAGGCGAAGCGGCGGCTGTACGAGCCCCCGAACAACCCGCGCGGTGCCTCGGACATCGGCTACCTCACCGACCCGCACATCAAGGCCACGCTGGCCAACGTGCGCCGGGCCTGGCTGGAGGGCCACGAGATCGGCACGCACTTCAACGGGCACTTCTGCGCCGGTCACGGCACGGTCGGCAACTGGACCCCGCAGCAGTGGGGGAGCGAGATCCGGCAGGCCAAGGCGTTCGTGAAGGAGTGGCGGACCAACACCGGGTGGACCGATCTGCCGTCGCTCCCCTTCGACTACGACAAGGAGCTGACCGGCGGCCGTACGCCCTGTCTGCTCGGCCAGAACAACCTGCTGCCCACCGCGCGTGAGCTGGGCTGGCGCTACGACGCCTCCTCGCCGGGCGGCCGCCAGGTGTGGCCGGTGAAGAAGCTGGGGATCTGGGACCTGCCCCTGCAGCAGATACCTTTCCCCGGACGCTCGTTCGAGGTCCTGTCCATGGACTACAACATGCTCGCCAACCAGTCCGTGAACTCGACCAAGGCGCCCGCCTACAACTACCCGGCCTGGCGCAAGCAGTCCGCGCAGGCGTACATCCAGGGGTTCCAGCGGGCGTACGAGACGAACCGGGCGCCGTTCTTCATCGGCAACCACTTCGAGCAGTGGAACGGCGGCATCTACATGGACTCCGTCGAGGAGGCCTTCCTGCACATCGCGCGGGAGAAGGAGAAGGGCGCCGACGTCCGGCTGGTCTCCTTCCGGCAGTACGTGGACTGGATGGACGTACAGAAGCCCGAGGTGCTCGCCCGGCTGCGGACGCTGGAGGTCGGGCAGCGGCCCGCCGGGGGGTGGAAGCAGTTCCTGCGGGGCGGCAAGGCCGCCTCCTCCGACGCCGCCTGAGGGGGCCGGTATCGGCTGTTGTCTGGAATGTCCCTTGTAAATACGCCCTGAAATGCGGTTTTCCGCCCGGCAGGGGGGTGCGCGAGACGCGCGGAACAGGCATGCGAAACTTTTCACATGAGTACCCGTAGCCGCGCCGTCCTGCTCAGCGCTGTGGCCGCCGTCGCGGCCCTGACCGTGTCCGCGTGCGGTAAGGGCGGTATCTCCGGTGGCGGCGGCGACACCAACTTCGTCACCGGCAACAACGGCATCGACACCGTCCCGGCCGGCAAGCGCGCCGTCGTCCCCGACCTGTCTGGCAAGACCGTCGACGGCAAGTCCCTCGACGTCGCCGACTACCGGGGCAAGGTCGTCGTCATCAACGTGTGGGGCTCCTGGTGCGGACCGTGCCGGGAGGAGGCGAAGTACTTCGCCCAGGTCTCGAAGCGGTACGAGGACAAGGGTGTCCAGTTCGTCGGGATCAACACCCGCGACGGCAGCACCATCCCCGCGCTCGCCTTCGAGAAGGCGCGCGGCATCACCTACCCGAGCCTGTACGACCCGACCGGCCGGCTGATGCTCCGCTTCAAGAAGGGCACCCTGAACCCGCAGCTCGTCCCCTCCACGCTCATCATCGACCGGCACGGCAAGATCGCCGCGCGCGCCCTGGAGCCGCTCGACGACACGACGCTGCTGAAGATGGTCAAGCCGGTCCTCGCGGAGAAGTGACGTGAGCGCACTGCTGACGCTGGCCGCGGAGACGGGCCAGGGCCGCAACCAGACCGTCCTGCACGGCGCCCTGCTGGTCTCCCTGCCGATCGCCCTGCTCGCCGGGCTGGTCTCGTTCTTCTCGCCCTGCGTGCTGCCGCTGGTCCCCGGCTACCTCTCCTACGTGACGGGGGTCGCGGGCACCGACCTGGCCGAGGCCCGGCGGGGGCGGATGGTGGCGGGCGCCTCCCTGTTCGTGCTCGGCTTCAGCGCCGTGTTCGTCTCCAGCGGTGCGCTCTTCGGCTTCTTCGGCGCCAGCCTGATCGACTACCAGGGCACCCTGTCCAAGGTGCTCGGCGCGCTCATGATCGTCATGGGCGTCTTCTTCATGGGGCTGCTGCCCTGGTTCACCATGCGCGAGTTCCGCTTCCACAAGCGGCCGACGGGCAGCCTGCTGGGCGCGCCCGTCCTCGGCGCCCTCTTCGGTGTCGGATGGACGCCCTGCATGGGCCCGACCCTCTCCGCGGTGAACTCCCTGTCCTTCCAGGAGTCGAGCGCCGCGCGCGGGTCCCTGCTGATGCTGGTGTACTGCGTCGGCCTCGGCGTCCCCTTCGTGCTCACCGCGATCGCCTTCCGCAAGGCGCTCGGCGCCTTCGCCTGGGTCAAACGCCACTACGTGTGGGTGATGCGCATCGGAGGCTCCATGATGATCCTGACCGGTGTGCTGCTGCTGACCGGCGCCTGGAGCGGTCTCATCCAGCAGATGCAGACCTGGTCCGACGGCTTCGATGTGGGGATCTGACCGATGAGCAAGACCGACACCGGCACGAGTGCGGAGCAGGAGGACCTGGGGGCCGCCGGCTCCCAGCTGTCCACCGCGCCGCAGGAGGAGCAGGCCGCCCCTGCCGGCTTCGGGGCCGTCGGCTGGGTGCGCTGGTTCTGGCGGCAGCTGACCTCCATGCGGGTCGCGCTGCTGCTGCTCCTGCTGCTCTCGCTCGGCGCTATCCCCGGCTCGCTGATCCCGCAGACCGGCGCCGACGTGAGCAAGGTCGACGACTTCCGCGCCGCCCACCGGACGCTGGCGCCGGTCTACGACAAGCTGGGCCTGTTCCACGTCTACAGCTCGGTGTGGTTCTCCGCGATCTACATCCTGCTCTTCGTGTCCCTCGTCGGCTGCATCATCCCGCGCACCTGGCAGTTCGTCGGCCAGCTGCGCGGCCGTCCGCCGGGCGCGCCCAAGCGGCTGAACCGGCTGCCCGCCTACACGACGTGGCGTACGGAGGCCGACCCCGAGCAGGTCCGCGGGGCCGCGCTGGCCCTGCTGAAGAAGCGCCGCTTCCGCGCCCATGCCGCCGGCGACGCCGTCGCCGCCGAGAAGGGCTATCTGCGCGAGGTGGGCAACCTGGTCTTCCACGTCGCCCTGATCGTGCTGCTGGTCGCCTTCGCCTCGGGCCAGATGTTCAAGTCCGACGGCACCAAGCTGATGGTGGAGGGCGACGGTTTCTCCAACACGCTGCCGCTGTACGACGACTTCAAGTCCGGCAGCCTGTTCCGCAACGACGACCTCGTGCCGTTCAGTTTCGACCTGAAGGACTTCACGGGGACCTACGAGCTGACCGGCCCCAACCGCGGCACTCCGCGGACCTTCCAGGCGCGGATCCGCTACAGCGAGGGCGTGAACGGCAAGGAGCGGACGACCACCGTCAAGGTCAACGAGCCGCTGAAGATCGACGACGCCAAGGTCTACCTCGTCAGCCACGGCTACGCCCCCGTCATCACCGTCCGCGACGGCAAGGGCAAGGTCGTCTACCGCGCCCCCGTGCCGCTGCTGCCCCTCGACGGGAACGTCACCTCGCAGGGCGTCATCAAGGTCATGGACGGCTACCGCGACGCCAGGGGCGCCGAGGAGCAGCTCGGCATCAAGGCCTTCTTCCTGCCCACCTACGGCGGGGCCGGCATGGAGATCGCCTCGGCGTTCCCCGCACTCCTGAACCCGGTGCTGAACCTGGAGCCGTACCACGGCGACCTCGGTGTCGACTCGGGCATCCCGCAGAGCGTGTACCAGCTCGACAAGACGCACATGAAGGACTACAAGGACGCCAAGGGCGCGCAGCTGCGGATGAACCTGAAGCCCGGCCAGACCATGAAGCTGCCGAACGGCGCCGGGTCGGTCACCTTCGAGAAGGACGTGAAGGAGTGGGCCGGCTTCGAGATCGTCCAGGAGCCGGGTGGCGGCTGGGCGCTCGGCGGTGCCCTCGCCGCGATCTTCGGTCTGGCCGCCTCCCTGTTCATCCAGCGCCGCCGCGTGTGGGTGCGTGCGGTGCGCGGCGCCGACGGCGTCACGGTGGTGGAGATGGCCGGGCTCGGCCGCAGCGAGTCCGCGAAGGTGCCCGAGGAGCTGGGCGACCTCGCCGGCGTCCTCTACGACCAGGCGCCGGGGGCACCCGTCCCCGGCGACGGCTCCGCACAATCCCCAGTCGTACCTGCCGAAGGGGCTGAGAAGTGACTCTCGCCGCCGCAACGAACGAACACCTCGCGAGTATCAGCAACACGCTGATCTACTCGTCGATGGCCGTCTACACCCTGGCGTTCTTCGCGTACATCGCGGAGTGGCTGCTGGGCAGCCGCAGCAAGGTGGCCCGGACGGCCGCCGCGCTGACGGCGCCGGCGGGGACCGCGCAGGGCCCGGCCGTCACCGTGCGGCAGGCCGGCGGGACCGCCGTGCTGGAGCGGCCGAAGGTCGTCGTGCGCTCGGCGTCCGGCGCGCGGGACGTGCCGGACGGGCCGGGCGCGCACGGCGGGGACGCCCAGGGTGACCTGTACGGCCGCATCGCCGTCTCGCTCACCGCGCTGGCCTTCCTCGTGGAGCTGGTCGGCGTCGTCGCTCGCGCGGCCTCCGTGCAGCGGGCGCCGTGGGGCAACATGTACGAGTTCAACATCACCTTCTCCACGGTCGCCGTCGGCGTGTACCTCGCGCTGCTGGCGCTGAGGAAGAACGTGCGCTGGCTCGGCCTGTTCCTCATCACGACGGTCCTGCTCGACCTGGGCCTCGCGGTCACCGTCCTGTACACGGCCAGCGACCAGCTGGTGCCCGCCCTGCACTCCTACTGGCTGTACATCCACGTCTCCACCGCGATCTTCTGCGGCGCGGTGTTCTACGTCGGCGCGGTCGCCACGATCCTGTACCTGTTCAAGGACTCGTACGAGAACAAGCTCGAGAGCGGCGGCCGGCCCGGCCGGTTCGCGACCTCGGTGCTGGAGCGGCTGCCCGCCTCCGCGTCCCTGGACAAGTTCGCCTACCGGGTGAACGCGGCCGTCTTCCCGCTGTGGACGTTCACGATCATCGCGGGCGCGATCTGGGCGGGCGACGCCTGGGGCCGGTACTGGAACTGGGACCCGAAGGAGACCTGGTCCTTCATCACCTGGATCGGCTACGCCTGCTACCTGCACGCGCGGGCCACGGCCGGCTGGAAGGGCCGAAAGGCCGCCTACCTGGCGATGATCGCCTTCGGCTGCTGGCTGTTCAACTACTACGGCGTCAACATCTTCGTCACCGGCAAGCACTCGTACGCGGGCGTGTGACGCGGCCGGCCGAGGGCCCGTGACCGCGTGCGCATCCCAGGTGCCGGGGGCAGGCTGGTGTCATGAGCGGTTCCATCGCACAGGGCATCAGCCAGACGCACGGGAACACGCACATCCTGCACTTCACGGTGCGGCTCCCGCGGCGCATGGAGGACGTCTGGGCCACGCTGGCCACACCCGAGGGGCTCGGGGCCTGGCTCACCCCCGCCGATGTGCTCGAACCCCGGCTCGGTGGTGCCGTCACCCTGCGCGACCTGGGCAGCGGGGAGATCACCGCGTGGGACGTGGACCGGGTCGCGGAGTACACGGTCAGGGGCGGTGGCCGGATCCGGTTCCATCTGGAGCGGGACGGGGAGGGCGGCACCGCCCTGCGGTTCACGCACGAGTTCCAGGGCGAGGAGGCGTCGGAGCGGGGCTGGCGAGCCCATTTCGAACGGCTGATCGCCAATCTGGAGCCTTCCCGCCCCGCGCAGCCGTAGCCTTCGCGGCCCGCCGCGCCCCGCCCCGCGCAGCCGTTGCCGTAGCCTTCCCGGCTCCGGCCGGGCCGCCCGGGACTACGACGGCGGCAGGCACTCCTTCCCCGGCGGCTTCCCCTCCGGCCAGGCGATCCGGACGAACCGCGAGCCGCCCGCGGGGGTCAGCTCCACGATCGGCACCGCCTTGTCGTACGGATTGCCGTGCACGTCCAGGCAGATCCAGCCACTCGCCCCGTCCACCCGCAGCGAGCCCTTGACCTGCGGCCACTGCAACCCGACGTCCGTGAGCGCCGGGACGGTCCGGCCGTCCGGTACGGCCTCCCGGACGCCGTGCACGGCGAGCCGCAGGGTGTCGTAGCCGATGATCAGCTGCCCGTCGTCCAGGGCGAGAGGGCCGACCGGGCCCATCGGCCCGCGGTCCGCGGCCGTCAGCAGCTTCCGCAGCGCCGCGAAGTCGGCCGCCGAGCCGCCCGTCCGCGCCGGGTCCTTCGTCCAGGCGTCCGGGTGGGCGAGGGAGGTGTAGCGGACGGCGAGGTTGCGTCCCAGCGCGCTGCGGTCCAGGTCCTTCTCGTGGGTCAGGTACGACGCCTCGTCGCCGGTCAGCACCGTGAATCGCCGGTCCTGGCAGCCGCGCCCGCCCAGGGCGTTGATGAACTGACGCAGCTGGGTGTGCCGGCCCGCGAACAGCAGCGTGTCCGTCTCCCGCGGGGTGTCGCACACCAGGTGGGTGATCTGCCGGAACGTGTTCGCGGTCGTGCCCTCCTCGCTGCGGTCGGCGGGCGGGGTGAACGGCTGCGACTCGAACGGCGAGCCCTTGATCAGCGCCGCGAACGACTGCTGGAGGGTGCGCGTGTAGGGGTCGCCGGGCCGGTCGTACACCAGCAGTGCCTTGCCCGCGCTGACCTTCGCGAAGGAGGCGAGCGCGCGGGCCTCGTCGGTGTTGGTCGGTGCCACCCGGGCCAGCCCGGGGTAGGGGTCCGCGCCCCGCTGCCCGTTGGCGAGGTCGTCGGCGGTGATGGAGGAGCCGATCACCGGGATGTGGTGCCGGGTCAGTTCCCTGACGGCCTGCTTGTTGGGGTCGGTGCTCTGCCCGATGCCGGCGACCACCCGCAGCCGGTCCTGGCTCGTCGTCATCGCGACCAGCCGGTCGACGGTCCGCCGCCAGTGCGTGCCGGTCGCCCCCGGGTTGGCGAGGACCAGCCGGATCAGCGGGCGTTCGCCGTTGGCGTCGTGGTTGGCCTGGTACTGCGCCAGGTAGGCGCCCTGGAGCTGGTGGCGGATGTCGTTCTGGTTGGTCGGCGACGTCGAGGTGTACGGCAGCATCAGCGCCACCGTCACATAACCGCCGGGGCGCAGGCGGTCGTTCTCCCGGCCGATGGCCCGCACCACGTCCCGCAGCCTGGGCTGCCCGAAGTCGTACGGCGTGGTCGCCACCCCCACGCACTCGTCACCGCCGGCCGGCCGGGACACCCCGGGCGCGCAGGACAGGTCCTCGTGCAGCAGGGCCCGCACCGCGAACCCCAGGCCGGCCAGCAGGGCCAGCGTCACCAGCAGGGCCGTGTAGCGGCGCAGCGGGATCTCCCACACGCCCTCCCGCAGCCACGTGCCCGCACCTCTGCGCGCCATCACGCCTCCCCGCGTCCGTGGTCCGGGCCGTCGTCGGCGCCGTCCGGGTCGTCCGCGCCGTCCGGGTCGCCGACGTCCTCCGGGCCTTCGCCGCCGGGGGCGGGGCCGTCCAGCGGGCGTCCGGCCAGTGCCGCCGCCGGCCAGTCCCGGGAGGCCCGCCACAGCAGCGCGTTGCCCGCCGGCCGCAGGTTGGACAGCTGCTCCAGCTCGAAGCGGAGCCGGTCGCACACCCGCGGATCGGGCAGGACCAGCGGGTCCGCCAGCAGCCACACGGCGTGCAGCAGCCGCCGTATCCGCAGGTGCAGTGCGGCGTCCGCGCCCTCCGGCACGGTGTGCCCGGCGTCCGTGCGGCCGAGCGCGACCGCGGCCCGCCGGTCGTCGCGTCCGGTGAAGTCACGGCCCTCGGCGTCGTGCGCGTGGAAGTAGGGCGCGGACGCGATGAAGCGCAGGGTGCGCAGCCAGGCCCGGGGGTCGGCGGTGGCGAAGGTGTCGCGCAGGTGGGCGACCGCCGGCCCGGTGTCCCCGAGGGCGAGTTCATGGTGCAGCCGGTACCGGGCGTGCTCGGGGCCGGGGTAGTGGGCGGCCAGCGTCTCGTGGGCGGTCCGCCAGGACGCGTGGTCGGCGTCGCGCAGGTGCAGCCGGAGCAGCAGCAGCGTGCGCACGAACGGGTCGCCGACGAAGCGGCCCGGCACGGCGGGCAGCCCCTCCTCGACGAGCAGCGTCTGGAGCGCCCGCACGCTCGCCGGTCCGAAGGTGTCCGGCAGCAGCGCCGCGGCCAGCGCGCAGGCCGAGCCGTGGTCGTGGGCGGCGGCCAGCACGGTCAGCTCGTCCAGGTGCTCGCCCGGCACCAGCCGGTCCAGCAGCGCCTCGTAGGCGGGTACGGCGGGCCGGTCCTCGGCGGGCCGCAGGCCGGCCGTGAGGAGTCCGCCCAGCGAGCTCACGCCGGGCAGGGCCTGCGCGGCGGACTCGGCGAGCAGCGTGATGCCCAGCGGGTTGCCGCCGGTCAGCCTGTGCACGGCGGGCGGCAGCTGCGCCGGGACGGTGAGGTCGGCACGGACCGCGCCGACGATGTGCAGGGCGTCGTCCTGGCTCAGCGGCGGCAGCGCGAGCACGAGCGCACGCGAGGAGGGGGCCGCGTCGGGCGTCCAGTCGCAGCGCCGGGCCGCCTCCGCCAGCTCCCGCCGTGCCGCGCCCGGCAGCTCCTCGCGGGCCTCGCCGCGCCGGGCGGCGACGAACGCCACCCGGTCCCCGATGCCCTCGGTACGGTCCCGCAGCACGGCCGCCATCAGCCCGGGGCCCGGCGCCGACTGCGCGTTGTCCAGCAGCACCAGCGGCCGGCCCAGCCGCTGCATCCGCGGCAGCATCCCCGCGTACGCCTCCGTCAGGTCGGCCAGCAGCGCCCGCACCAGGTACCGCTCGGCGTGCTCCCGCGAGCCGCCGCCGTCCCGGAAGTGCCCGGACAGCAGCATCAGGCCGCGCTGGGCGTTGTCGCCCGCGTTGGGATACGTGCGGTACCACACCGACGCCTTCTGCTGCCGGCGGCTGGTGAACCCCTCGGCGACGGACTCCAGGGTTGCCTCGATGGCGCCCGACACCAGCGGCCCGGTGCCGGTGGCCGCGGCGACCACCTTGGCCGCCACCTTCCCGGCCCAGCGCCCGGCCAGTCCGCTGATCCACGTGCCGCTCTCGTTCAGCAGCAGGATCCGCTCGACCTCCCGGCGGATCCGCTCCGAGTCGGCGTCGCCCCAGCCGCCCGCGGCCACCGCGACCAGGCCCGGCATCAGCCGCGGGAACGTGATCCGGCCGGCGCCCGTCACCGGCGCCGCGAGCTGCTCGGCGATCACCAGCAGCGCCTGCGCGAGCGGCGACCAGGACGCGGCGGGCCGGTCCGCGGGCGGCGCCGCGAACTGGGCCTCCGCGCAGTCGGCCAGGGCGACCGGTGTGTGCCCCCGGTAGGCGTCCCGCAGTTCGGCGAGGACCGCGCTCTTGCCGAGCCCGCGCGCCCCGGTGAGCACCACGAACGGCGGTTCGTCCGGGTGCTCGTACGGATGGCCGCGGTGCTGGTGCGGGCGCAGGCCCACGAGCCGCGGCGCGAGGCCGGCCGGATCCACATCGAACAGCGCCCCGCGCCCGTGCAACCGTCTGTGCACCGCATCTCCCCCTCAACACCAGTGTAGAAAGGGATAGTTGATCCATACCAGGGTCCGTGGTGACCGTTGGGTCACGAAACCGCCGGCAGGCGTCCGTGGGCCACCGAGGCGATCCGGTCCCGCAGCCGCTCGACGTAGAGCCGCATGTTCTTGGCCGCGATGTCCGTGTCCGGGTAGCGGCTCGCCAGCCACAGCCCCTCGTGCAGCCGGTTCACCCACACGCACACCTGGTCCCCGTACGACACCCGCAGCAGTGCGTGCGCCCGCTGCTCGGGCCACCGCTCGGCGCCGGGGATGGTGCGGGCGTCGAGGTAGGAGACGATCGAGTACAGGTCGGGGGAGGTCGGCCGGAAGTCCGTGCCGAGCAGGGCCAGCACCCGGGCCAGCGGCATCCGGGCCAGCGGCCGGTTCGCCTGGAGTTCGGCCCGCACCGCCCGCACGGTCTCCGGGAAGCCGCGGGTCCTGCTCACGGGCACCTCGATGGGGGCGCCGCCCACGTACCAGCCCACCGAGTCGCTCCACCGCGACTTCACCCGGGTGTGGAAGGGCACCACCGTCCGGTACACCGGTTGCCCGCCCAGCTCGTGGACGATGAGCCCGGTCGCGGCCAGCAGCCCGACCATGCTGCCGCCGTGGGGCCGGCAGTACGCCTCGAACGCCGCCGCGTCGTCCGCGTCCGCCAGTGGCTCGCACAGCATCTGCTGGGGCGGCAGCGGCCGTTCCGGGTCCAGACCGAGGTCGACGGGGAAGCAGGGCAGCGTCCCGTCGCAGCGGCGGATGAAATCCCGCCAGCGCGCGACGATGTCGTGTCCGCCGTCCAGCCGGTCGGCGTCCGCCCGCTCGATCTCGCAGAAGTCGACGTAGCTCGCGACGGGGGCGGAGATCTCGGGTGCGCCGCCCGTGGCACCGGCCGTGTACAGCTCGTGGATCTCCGCGGCGATCCGCTGCACGGAGTAGGCGTCGACGTTGCTGTGGTCGAAGGCCATGTACACGCTGGCGGCGTCGTCCCGCAGGACCGCCGTGTAGATGAGGTTCGGCCAGCGCAGCGCGTCCGCGACGCTGTCGAAGCGGTCCTGGAGGTGCCGCACGAGCCGGCCGGGGTCGGGGAAGTCGCCGACCACCTCCCGGCGCAGCGTCACGTCGGCCGCGTCGAGCGTGAACCGGCGCAGTTCGTCGCCCGTGCCGCCGGCCCAGCGGAAGCCGCTGCGCAGCGTCTCGTGCCGCACGGTCCAGGTGCGCAGCGCCTCCTGGAGCACGTCCAGGTCGACCGGACCCGGCAGGTCGAAGGCGATGCCGAGCCAGGTCGGCACGAACAGCCCGTCGTCCCGTACGCACTTGGCCGTTCTGATGTGTGATTCCTGGATGTAGGCGGGCGGCCGGGAGTCGTCCGGGAGTGCCGTCGCCGCCTCGACGGTCGCCGGGCTCAGCGTCCACTCGACGAGCCGTCCCGGCCGGACCTCGCAGCGCTGGATGTCAGTGATTCGCACGCGTCTCCCATCGCAAAGGACCCCTGGGTGCGGGCTCCCCTGCAAGGCAATGCCGTGGGACGCGGCCGGGACATGCCCGCCGGGTTCAATTCAGCGGAACGGGTGGCAGGCCGAACGCGGAAGTGAATAACCGACGGTGACCGGCGCGGCGGGGCCGCCCGGTCGGCGGCCGTCCTTTGCTAGTCGTGCCGGGGGTCGTCGTCCTTGTCCAGCTCGCCCCGTTCGCCCAGGGACCTCAGGAACTCGGGGTTGTCGTCCGGGGCGACCCAGCGCGCGGCGGTGCCGCCGTGGCGTGCCGCGGCCGAACCGCCGGCGGAACCCGGTCGCACCCGGCCGGTGAGCAGCCAGGCGACCGGTCCGACCAGTACCTCCCCGAACAGCAGGACGATGACCAGCCAGGCCGCCTTCGGCAGGTGGCGGACCTCGTCGTCGGGGGTGTTCAGACAGTCCACGAAGGCGTAGATCCACAGGGCGAGGACGAGCAGGAACGGCAGATACCTGAGCATGGCCGCGCGTACTCCCCACCCCGTGAGACGACCCTGGTGACCCGGTCAGCGTAGCGGGTGGCCGATACTGGGACACATGGCTTACGACGATCTTCGCTCCCTGCTGCGGGCACTGGAGCGCGAGGGGGACCTCAGGCGCATCAAGGCCGAGGTCGATCCTCATCTGGAAGTCGGGGAGATCGTCGACCGGGTGCAGAAGTCCGGCGGCCCGGCGCTGCTCTTCGAGAACGTGCGCGGCTCGGACATGCCGCTCGCCATGAACGTGTACGGCACCGACCGCCGCCTGCTGAAGGCGCTGGGCCTCACGTCGTACGCCGAGATCTCCGAGCGGATCGGCGGCCTGCTGCGGCCGGAGCTGCCGCACGGCTTCGTCGGGGTGCGCGAGGCGTTCGGCAAGCTCGGTGCGATGGCGCACGTGCCGCCGAAGAAGGTGAAGGACGCCCCGGTGCAGGAGGTCGTCCTGCACGGTGACGACGTCGACCTGGACCGGCTGCCGGCGCTGTTCACCTGGCCCGAGGACGGCGGGTCCTTCTTCAACCTGGGCCTGACGCACACCAAGGACCCGGAGACGGGGATCCGCAACCTCGGGCTCTACCGCCTCCAGCGCCATGACAAGCGCACCATCGGCATGCACTGGCAGATCCACAAGGACAGCCGCAACCACTACCAGGTGGCGGCCCGCCGGGGCGAGCGCCTGCCGGTGGCCATCGCCTTCGGCTGCCCCCCGGCCGTCACCTACGCCTCGACCGCCCCGCTCCCCGGCGACATCGACGAGTACCTGTTCGCCGGGTTCCTCGCCGGCAAGCGGATCGAGATGGTCGACTGCAAGACGGTTCCGCTCCAGGTACCCGCGCAGGCCGAGGTGGTTCTGGAAGGGTGGCTGGAGCCCGGTGAGATGCGGCCCGAGGGCCCGTTCGGCGACCACACCGGTTTCTACACCCCGCAGGAGCCCTTCCCGGCGCTGACGATCGACACGGTGACGATGCGCAGGCGCCCCCTGCTCCAGTCGATCGTGGTCGGCCGCCCCCCGACCGAGGACGGGCCCCTCGGCCGGGCCACGGAACGCTTCTTCCTACCCCTGCTGAAGATCATCGTCCCGGACATCGTGGACTACCACCTGCCGGAGGCCGGCGGTTTCCACAACTGCGCGATCGTCTCGATCGACAAGAAGTACCCGAAGCACGCGCAGAAGGTGATGCACGCCGTCTGGGGGGCGCACATGATGTCCCTCACCAAGCTGATCGTGGTCGTGGACGCCGACTGCGACGTCCACGACCTGCACGAGGTCGCCTGGCGGGCGCTCGGCAACACGGACTACGGCCGTGACCTCACGGTCGTCGAGGGCCCCGTCGACCATCTCGACCACGCTTCCTACCAGCAGTTCTGGGGCGGCAAGGCGGGCATCGACGCCACGCGGAAGTGGCCTGAAGAGGGCTACACCCGTGACGGCGGGTGGCCGGAGATGGTCCTGTCGGACCCGGGAACGGCGGCCCTGGTGGACCGCCGCTGGAAGGAGTACGGACTGTGACGTCGATGTCCGCCGCCATGCCCCGGCCGGGGCGCACCAAGGCGTTCCTGCGCCTGGTGATGATCGAGCACTCGGTCTTCGCACTGCCCTTCGCGTACATCGCCACCCTGACGGCGATGTACGCGTGGGACAGGAACATCCACTGGGTCCGCCTGCTCCTGGTCACGGTCTGCATGGTCGGCCTGCGCACCTTCGCCATGGCCGTCAACCGGATCATCGACCGCGAGATCGACGCCCGCAACCCGCGCACGGCCCACCGCGAGCTGGTGACCGGCGCGATGTCGGTGAAGCACGCCTGGACGGGCGCCCTGGTCGCCCTGGTGGTGTTCCTCGGCGCGGCGGCCCTGCTCAACCCGCTGTGCCTGGCCCTGGCGCCGGTCGCGGTGATCCCGATGGTGGTCTACCCCTACGGGAAGCGGTTCACCGACTTCCCGCAGGCCATCCTGGGCCTCGCCCAGGCCATGGGCCCGATCGGCGGCTGGCTGGCCGTCTCCGGTTCGTGGTCCTGGGACGCGGTCGTCCTCGGTCTGGCGGTGGGCATCTGGATCGGCGGCTTCGACCTGATCTACGCCTGCCAGGACGTCGAGACCGACCGTGAGATCGGCGTCCGGTCGGTGCCGGCCCGCTTCGGCGTCCCGGCCGCGATCTGGGGCGCGCGCGCCTGCCACACGGTGACGACGGCCCTGTTCGCCTGGTACGGCGTCGCCACCCACGCCGGTGCCTTCTTCTGGCTGGGCCTGCTGATCGTCGCCGCCGCGTTCGTCTACGAGCACCGCATCGTGCGCCCCCACGACCTGTCCCGGCTGAACCGGGCGTTCTTCTCGGTCAACGGCTTCATCGGCATTGCCCTGTTCGTGTGCGCGCTGCTGGATCTGCTGGTGCGTGGACTCACGGTCTGAGGGGCCTGGGGACCACCGGTCCTGAGCCCTTTCGCGTCCGCCGGTACGCTCAAGGTGTGAACGCAGGACAAACGCAGCGCGCGCCTTGGATCGTGGGGGTGTCCGGAGCTTCCGGGACGCCGTACGCGGCGGCCGTGCTGCGCGCGCTGCTGGCCGCGGGGGAAGCGGTGGACCTGGTGGTCAGCCGGGCCTCGCGGCTGACGCTCCTGGACGAGACGGGGATCTCGTTCCGGGACGCCCACTGGCAGGACGACCTGCGCGCCTGGCTGGCGCGCGGCGCGGACGGCAAGCCGGAGACGTTCGACGTGGACGTCAGCGGGGTGCGGTACTGGAACGCGGGTGATCTCGCCGCCGGCCCGTCCTCGGGGTCGTACCCGGCGAAGGGCATGCTCATCGTGCCCGCCTCCACGGCCTGTGTGGCGGGTGTGGCGCTCGGGCTGTCCAAGGATCTGCTCCAGCGCGCGGCGAGCGTCACGTTGAAGGAGCGCCGGACGCTCGTCGTGGCCGTACGGGAGACCCCGCTGAACGGGCAGACGCTGCGGCACCTGGTGGCCCTGGACGACGCCGGCGCCGTGGTCGTCCCGGCCTCGCCCGCCTTCTACGCGGGCGCCACCCACATCCAGGACCTGGTGGACTTCGTCGGCGGCCGGGTGCTGGACGCGGCGGGAGTGGGACACGGCCTGTACCGGCGCTGGCGGGGCGAGCTGGGCGGCGGCACGGCGGACAAGTAGCAGTACGTACGTACCTCTCATCACTTCAGGAACATTCACCGGAAGGCTTCGATCGCATGGACGCGGTGGACAGGCAGCTCATCCAGGCTCTGCGGGAGAACGGCCGGGCCTCCTACGCGGAGCTGGGCCGCCTCGTGGGCCTGTCGGGCCCCAGCGTCACCGACCGCATCAACCGGCTGGAGGCGGCCGGTGTCATCACCGGTTACCGCGCGACGGTGGACTCGGCCTCGCTGGGTCTCGGCGTGACCGCCCTGATCGGCATCTCGCTGTCGGACGCCGCCGACCACGAGGACGTGGCGCAGCGGCTGCGGGACCTGCCGGAGATCGAGGACTGCTGGTTCATCGCCGGTGACGACTCCTTCATGCTCAAGGTGCGTTCGCCGGACGTGGACGGCCTGGAGAAGACGATCCGGCGGCTGAGCGGCACCAGGGGCGTGTCCCGCACCCGTACCACCATCGTGCTCTCCACGAAGTGGGAGAACCGGGTCGGCGAGCTGCCGGAAGAGGTCTAGGGATACCGTTGGCCGGGTTGTCGGAGAAAGGTGTGGGCATGGACGTCGGGCTCAAGCGCGAGCTGGAGGAGAAGGTCCGTTCCGGGGAGCGGCTGACCCGCGAGGACGGCATCGCGCTGTACGAGTCGGACGACCTGGCCTGGCTGGGCGGGCTCGCGCACGAGGTGCGGACCCGCAAGAACGGTGACGTGGTGCACTTCAACGTCAACCGGCACCTGAACATGACCAACGTGTGCACGGCGTCCTGCGCCTACTGCTCGTTCCAGCGCAAGCCGGGCGAGAAGGACGCGTACACGATGCGCATCGAGGAGGCCGTCCGGCTGGCCAAGTCGATGGAGTCGGAGAACCTCACCGAGCTGCACATCGTGAACGGCCTGCACCCCAACCTGCCGTGGCGGTACTACCCGCGGTCGCTGCGGGAGCTGAAGGCGGCCCTCCCGCACGTCTCGCTGAAGGCGTTCACGGCCACCGAGATCCACCACTTCGAGACGATCTCCGGGCTGTCGGCGTCGGAGATCCTCGACGAGCTGATCGACGCGGGCCTGGAGTCCCTCACCGGTGGTGGCGCCGAGATCTTCGACTGGGAGGTCCGGCAGCACATCGTGGACCACCGCACCCACTGGGAGGACTGGTCCCGCATCCACCGCCTGGCGCACGAGAAGGGTCTGAAGACCCCGTGCACCATGCTGTACGGCCACATCGAGGAGCCCCGCCACCGCGTCGACCACGTGCTGCGGCTGCGTGAGCTCCAGGACGAGACCGGCGGCTTCCAGGTCTTCATCCCGCTGCGCTACCAGCACGACTTCGTGGACGTGCGGGACGGAAAGGTCAGGAACACCCTCCAGGCCCGCACCCGGATGGCGACGGGCGCGGAGGCCCTGAAGACGTTCGCGGTCTCCCGGCTGCTCTTCGACAACGTCCCGCACGTGAAGGTGTTCTGGGTCATGCACGGGGTGCAGACCGCGCAGCTCGCCCTCCAGCACGGGGCCGACGACATGGACGGCTCGGTCGTCGAGTACAAGATCACGCACGACGCGGACAACTACGGCACGCCGAACAAGCTGACCCGCGAGGACCTCCTGGACCTGATCCGGGACGCGGGCTTCCGCCCGGTGGAGCGCAACACCCGCTACGAGATCATCCGCGAGTACGAGGGCCCGGACCCGGCGCGCCGCGAGTCCCCCCAGCCGATGCGGCTCTGACCCCCGCGGTACCGGGTCCCCGCCCCCGGGCGGGGACCAAGTAATGACTACCATTGCCTCATGCCCCTTACCTTCACCCTGGACCCGCCGGTCACCCCCGCCCTCCGTGACGGCATCCTCGGCCTGTGGACGGACGTCACGAACGCGGGCGGGGCCGTCGGCTTCGTCGCCCCGGTGACCCCCGAGGAGGTACGGCCCGAGCTGGTACGGCACTTCGTGCAGATGGCCGAGGGCCGCACCCGACTGCTCGTCGGTCACGACGGGACCGGCGAGGTGGCCGCGACCGCCTTCCTCACCCGCAACACGCACCGGCTGATGACCCACTGGCTGTGGCTGTACACGGTGATGGTCCACCCCCGGCACCAGGGCCGGGGCCACGGCCGCGAGCTGCTGGCCGCCGCCGCGGACGCGGCCCGGGGCATGGAGGGCATCGAGGCGGTACAGCTGACCTGCCGGGGCGGCCTCGGCCTGGAACGGTTCTACGCCTCCTGCGGCTACAAGGAGGTCGGCCGCGTGCCCGACGCCATCCGGGTCGCGCCCGGCGACGACCGGGACGACGTCATCATGCTGCTGCCGCTCGGCTGACAGCGACCCCCGTGCGGCACCGCCCACGCGTCGTGCTTCACTGGACGCTGACCCCTTTTGGAATCGGACGAGTGGATTGAGATGCTCCGCTACACGCTGATGCGCCTCGGTATCTTCGCGGGCTGCCTCCTGGTCGTCTGGGGAGCCGTCTACTCGGGCATCTTCCCGCGCGGCTTCGGCGACTCCAACGTCCTGTGGGTCCTGCTTCTCGCCCTCGTCGTCTCCGCGCCGGTCAGCTGGGTCGTGCTGCGCAAGGAGCGCGAGCGGGCCTCGGTGCAGATCGTGCACAAGGTCGACCGGATGAAGGCCAACCTGGACGCCAACCGCAGCCAGGAGGATCTGGCCGACGACGCGTCCCGGGCACAGGGCGGGGCAGCCGCGCCCAACTAGTCTTGCGCTCATGGGTGGCGTCAAGACCAAACGGATGCCGAGGGCGGTGCGGGAGCAGCAGATGCTCGACGCGGCCGTACGGATCTTCGGGCAACGCGGGTACATGGCCGCCTCGATGGACGAGATCGCCGAACTCGCCGGCGTGTCCAAGCCGTTGGTCTATCTGTACCTGACCTCGAAGGAATGCCTCTTCACCGCCTGCATCCGCCGTGAGGCCGCCGCGCTCACGGCGGCCGTCCGCGCGGGGGTCCGGCCGGACCTGCCCGCCGACCGGCAGCTCTGGGACGGGCTGCGGGCGTTCTTCGCACACACCGCCGAGCATCCCGACGGCTGGTCCGTGCTGCACCTCCAGGCCCGCACGCACGGTGAGCCCTTCGCGGCCGAGGTCGCCGCGATGCGTGCGGAGATCGTCGCGTTCGTGACCCGGCTGGTCGTGGTCGCGGCGCGGGAGGCGCACCGGGATCCGGATCTGCCCGAGCGGGAGGTGGCCGGGATCGCGGAGGCGCTGGTCGGCGCGGCGGAGTCGCTCGCCGCGTGGGCGAACGCGACACCCGGGGTGAGCGCGCGGCAGTCGGCGGCGACCCTGATGAACTTCGCCTGGGCGGGCCTGTCCAACCTGATGCGGGGCCACCCCTGGAGTCCGCCCCCGGCCGACTCCTAGTGGCGCCCCGTTGTCGGGTGCGGGTGCGTCGTGGCTCGTCGCGCGGTTCCCCGCGCCCCTCGGGTGGGTCGGGTGCAGCGTGCCTCAGGGGCGGGGGACTGCGCGAACGGCCACAGCGTGCCCGCACCCGGCGATGGTGGTGTGCGCCCCCGGGGGTCAGGGGAGGGGTTGGACCTCGCCGGTGAGGTGGGGTTCGCCGCTCGGAGCCCGGAGGGCGAAGCGGCCGGTGCCGTCGGCGCCGTAGGCCACCGTGCCCGGCAGCGGTACCGGCGCCCGGAAGCGGACCCGGACGACGGCCGCGTCGGGCGTGCCGTGGGCGGCCAGGCACCGCGCGGCGGTCCACATGCCGTGGGCGATGGCGCGGGGGAAGCCGAAGAGCCGGGCGGTGAGGGGGTGGAGGTGGATGGGGTTGCGGTCACCGGACGCGGCACCGTACCGCCGTCCCACATCCTCGGCGAGCCGCCACTCGGCGAGGACGGGCAGCGCCCCGCCCTCGGGGAGGGGAGCCGGGTGAGCGGCACCGGAGGGGAGGCCCGGCCGGGCCGGATGCCGGGCGAGGTACGTGCTGCGGGACTCCCAGAGCAGGGCCCCGCCGGACCGCAGCGCGGTCACCACGGTCGCCTCGGTGCCACGCCGGTGCGGAGCCAGTCCCTGGATCCACACGGCGAGTTCGTACTCCCCGCCGGCCGGCAGCGCACCGGTGCGGACGATCTCGATCGAGGTGTGGACCAGCCCCAGCAGCGGCAGCGGGAAGTCCCGGCCGCTCATCAGCCGCATGGCGAGCGGAAAGCCGAGGACGTGCGGGTAGGTGATCGGGAGGTCGGGCTCGCCGGTGGGGAAGCCGCAGACCCGCTCGTACGCGGTCAGCCTGACCAGGTCCACGCGCTGGCCGGGCAGGACGAGCCGGGTGCGCGGGAAGGCCGCGTCGGCGGCGGGGCGCTTGAAGGGGGAGTGCAGGGCACCGCGGGCGAGCAGCGGGCCGAGTGCGGGGGCGGTGGTGAGGGTGACGGCGCTCAACAGGCCTCCAGCGGGCTCCGTCTCGGTCCTGATCCTTACTCGAGAGTAAGGTTACCGGAGGTAAGGAGAGCTGGGCCACCCGCTCCCCGAGCCGCGCATGCGCGAAGTTGAACGCGCCTCACATAACCCCCGGTGCTGCACATTCCCGGCCCCGGATTCTCCCCGGACCCGCACAACCCCCTCACAGCAGGCCCGTACGATCACCTGCCTAACCAGCGGTAACGCCTTGCTGTCCGGGGCGACCGCAGGTGCACGCACGCCAGAGGAGCCGCTCGTGTCCACGCCGTACCCGCACGCCCCCGCCTCCTCCGGCACCCCCGTCCACGCCGTCGACTACGACGGCCACCCGGTCCTCGTGGCACCGGAGATACGCCGGCTGGACGGCGCCGTACGCGAGGCGTCCGTCCCCCCGTTCGCGCCCCCGGTCACCCACGGCTCCCTCGCCGACCTGCCGTACGACAACGCGGAAGCGGCCCCCGACGCGGTCGTCCTCAGCCGCAGACAGGCCGGCGGCGGCTGGACGGACGTGACGGCGGCCCGGTTCGCCGCCGAGGTGCAGGCGGTCGCCCGGGGCCTGATCGCCCAGGGCCTCGTGCCGGGCGACCGGATCGCGGTCATGGCCCGGACGACCTACGACTGGACCCTGCTGGACTTCGCCGCCTGGGCGGCCGGCCTGGTCACGGTCCCGGTGTACCCCACCTCCTCCGTCTTCCAGACCCGCTGGATCCTGCACGACTCCGGCGCGGTCGCCCTGGTCACGGAGACCGCCGCGCAGGCCGCCGCCATCGGCCCCGAACGCCCGCACCTGCCCGACCTGCGCCATGTGTGGGTGATGGACCGGGACGACGTGGCCCGGCTCGCCGGAACGGGCGAGGCGGTACCGGACGGGGAGGTGGCCGTGCGCCGGGGCATGCTCGGCCCCGACACCCTCGCCACGCTCATCTACACATCCGGCACCACCGGCCGCCCCAAGGGCTGCGCCCTCTCGCACGGCAACTTCCTCACCGAGGTCGACAACGCCATCGAACTCCTCCACCCGGTCTTCAAGTCCCCGGACGAGGAACCCTCGGTCCTGCTCTTCCTGCCCATGTCGCACGTCTTCGGCCGGATGGTGGCCGTCGCCTGCGTCCGCGCCCGCGTCCGCCTCGGCCACAGCCCCAGCCTGACCCCGGGGGACCTCCTGCCGGACCTGGCCGCGTTCCGGCCGACGTGCCTGCTGACGATCCCGTACATGCTGGAGAAGATCTACAACTCCGCGCGGGCCAAGTCGGAGGCCACCGGCCGAGCGGCGGTGTTCGACCGGGCGGCGGACGTGGCCCGGCGCTACGGGGAGGCGCTGGAGGCCCGCCGGACCGGCACCGGCGGCGGTCCGGGCCGAGCCCTCAAGACGCAACGCACCTTCTACGACCCCCTCGTCTACCGCCGCATCCGCGCCGCGATGGGAGGCCGCGTCCGGTACGCCATCTGCGGCGGCTCCCCGCTCGGCCGGCGCCTGGCCGCGTTCTACGCGGGCGCCGGCATCGAGATCTTCGAGGGGTACGGCCTGACGGAGACGACCGGCGCCTCCACGGTCACCCCGCCCCTCAAACCCCGCCTGGGCACGGTCGGCTGGCCGCTGCCAGGCACCCGGGTACGGATCGCGGCCGATGGCGAGGTCCTGCTCGCCGGCGGCCACGTGCTGCGCGGCTACTGGGACCCGCAGGCGGGCGGCGTGGTCCCCGCGACCCGCGACGGCTGGCTGCCCACGGGCGACATCGGCGAGCTGGACGACGAGGGCTACCTCACCATCACCGGCCGCAAGAAGGAACTCCTCATCACCTCGGGCGGCAAGTCGGTGGCCCCGGCCCCGCTGGAGAACTGGCTGCGCCAGCACCCGCTGATCTCCCAGGTGATGCTGGTCGGCGACGCCCGCCCGTACGTGGCCGCCCTGATCACCCTCGACCCGGACGGCGTTACGCACTGGCGCCAGATGATCGGCAAACACCCGGTGCCCCCGGAACTCCTCGTCGGCGACCCGGAGCTGACCGAGGTCCTCCAGCGGGCGGTCGACGAGGCGAACCGCATGGTCTCCCGCCCCGAGTCCATCCGCCGCTTCGCCATACTCCCGGTGGACTTCACCGAGGAGGCGGGCCACCTGACCCCGTCGATGAAACTCCGCCGGGACCGCGTCCTGTCCGACTTCGCGGCCGAGGTGGAGGAGCTGTACGCGCGCTGAGCGCCAGCTCCACCCAGACCGTCTTGCCCACCTCCCGCTCCGTGACGCCCCAGAGCGTCGCCAGTACCTGCACGACCACTAGCCCCCGCCCCGACTCGTCCAGCGGGCCCCCGTCCAGGAAGCGCAGGGTGCGGTCCCCCCGCGTGTCGCTCACCTCGATACGCAGGGTGCCCCTCTCGGCCAGCAGTCCGAGCCGCAGCTCGAAGTCCCGTCCGGGGACACGACCGTGGGTGACGGCGTTGGCGGCCAGCTCGGCCACGACGAGCTGGGCGGTGTGGCTCAGGTCGCCGTCGTACGGGTATCCCCAGGCGGCGAGCTGACCACCGGTCAGCCGGCGTGCGAGCCGGGCCCCTCGGGGGGTCGCGCTGAGCCGTTGCGCGAGTTCGGTCGCGGGGGTGGAGATTTCTGCGTTCACCTCACCGAGCGTGGCCGGTTCTCCCTACGCTGACCAGGGGTGACTCGGCGACTGTACGTAGTCGTACGGGTGCGGCTTGTTGGTGTACGGCTCGTCGGAGGTGGCGCGTTGGAGGAACAGGAGCGGAGGCCGGAGACACCCGCGGAGGAGAACGGGGCGACTGCGGTGTTCGTCGTGCTGGGCAAGCAGTTGCGGCTGATGCGGGAGCGGGCAGGGCTCAGCCAACGGGAGTTCGGCAGCCTGGTGAACTTCGGTCCCGACCAGATCTCCGCGATGGAGCGAGGGGTGCGGACACCTCGGCCGGAGTTCTTGCAGCGGGCGGACGAGGTCCTGGGCGCCGGGGGACTGCTGAAGGAGGTCATTCCGCAGGTCGAGGAGGCGATGACCAAGGCGCGGACGCGACACCCTGAGTGGTACAGGGGGTATGCCGCGCTGGAAGCGCAGGCGGTCTCCCTGCACGACTACAGCACCATGGGTGTGCTGGGCCTTCTCCAGACCGAGGAGTATTCACGCGCGGTCTTCACTCAGCGACACCCGCCTCTGGATGAGGAGACGATCGAGAGGCGGGTAGCGGACCGGCTCTCACGTCAACAAGCCTTCGAGCAGTGGCCGCTGACGGAATTCAGCTTCATCATGGAGCAGGCCGTGCTGGAGCGCCCGATCGGCGGCCCAGAGGTGCACGCCGAGCAGCTCCGTCAGTTGCTGCGGATCGGGCGTATGCGCAATGTGCAGCTCCAGGTGATGCCAACAAATCGACATGAACACCCCTCTCTGGACAACTCGTTCAGCCTGCTGACGCCCAAGGGGAAGGAGCAGGTGGGTTACATGGAGAGTCACGGCTACCCACGTTTGATTACCGACAGGGAAGAGGTCCGTGTTCTCGGCGCTCGCTATGGGATCATCCGGGCGCAGGCTCTCACCCCGGATGAGTCCCTGGCCCTGATCGAGGAGATGCTGGGAGAGTGATGATCATAGAAAACTTGGGCTGGTTCAAGAGCAGTTACAGCAGCGGCGAGGGCGGCCAGTGCCTCGAACTCGCCTACAACTGGCGCAAGTCCAGCCACAGCGACGGCGAAGGCGGCCAGTGCGTGGAGGTCGCCCCCCACCCCACCGCCATCCACATCCGTGACTCGAAGCGGCCCGCCGCTGCTCACCTCACCGTCACGCCCGCCGCCTGGTCAGCCTTTCTTCTGGGTGAGCAGGAACGCCTGAGGGGCTGACTCGGCGAGAGCCTCCTCGCGTTGCCGCACGGTGCTGGAGCGGAGGTCGAACCCGGCGTCGGTCAGCAGCTCGGCCATCCGGTCGGGGTGGCGTCGGTGGAAGTCGAGTACCACGGGCCGCCCCCAGGGCCGGTCGAGCCGCAGCGGGGCCTCGCCCGTCTGGAAGGCGAGCAGGAGCAGGCCGCCGGGGGCCAGTACGCGGTGGAACTCGGCGAACAGCGCGCGGAGTTCTGCCGCCGGCGTGTGGATGCTGGAGTACCAGGAGACGGCCCCGGCCAGCGTGCCGTCGGCCACGGGGAGGTCCAGCATGGAGCCCTGCTCGAACCGCAGCCCGGGGAAGTCGCGGCGGGCGACGGCGACCATGCACTCGGAGAGGTCCAGGCCGAAGACGGACAGCCCCAGCTCGGCCAGGTGCGCGGTGACCGCGCCGGGGCCGCAGCCGAGGTCGGCGACCGTGCCGCCGGGGCCGACCTGTTCGGCGTACGCGGCGAGCAGCGCCCGCTCCAGCGGCCGGTCGGCGAGCGGGTCGCGGAAGTGGGCGGCGTAGTCCTCGGCGACGGCGTCGTAGAAGGTGCGGGTGGCGGTGAGGAAGTCGGTACCGGTCATGGGGAGGGACCGTAGCGGGCTCCGCTGACACCGCCCTTAGGCTTCTGTCGATCGGCAGGGGGCGTCGGGACGGGGGGAGTGCGGCGAATGAGCCACGCGACGGAGGATTTCCAGCCACTCCAGGCGGACGACCCACCCGTGGTGGCGGGTTACCGGCTCGCCGCGCGGCTCGGCGCGGGCGGTATGGGCCGGGTCTACCTGTCGCACAGCCGGGGCGGCCGTCCGGTCGCGATCAAGGTCGTACGGCCGGAGCTGGCCGACGACCCGGAGTTCCGGCGGCGGTTCGGCAGGGAGATCGGCGCGGCCCGGCGGGTGCGGGGCGCCTACACGGCCGAGCTGATCGACGCGGACGCGGACGGCACACCTCCCTGGCTGGCCACGCTGTACGTGCCGGGACCCTCCCTGACCGAGGCCGTGTCCCGGCGCGGGCCGCTGCCCGTACCGGCGGTGCTGTGGCTGATGGCGGGCGTGGCGGAGGCCCTCCAGGCGATCCATGGGGCGGGGATCGTGCACCGGGACCTGAAGCCGTCGAACGTGCTGCTGGCCGCCGACGGGCCGCGGGTGATCGACTTCGGCATCGCGCTGGCCGCGGACGGGACCGCGTACACGGCGACGGGAGGCGCGATCGGCACGCCGTCGTTCATGGCCCCGGAACAGGCGTCCGGGGGCGAGGTCACGGCGGCGACCGATGTTTTCGCGCTCGGGCAGACCGCGGCGTTCGCGGCGCTGGGCAGGCCGCTGTACGGCGACGGCTCCGCGGTCAACATCCTGTACCGGATCGTGCACTCCGAGCCCGACCTGTCGCTGCTGCCGGAACCGCTGCGTCCGCTGCTCGCCCGGTGCCTGGCCGCCGATCCGGCTCGGCGGGCCACGACGGCGGAGGTGCTGGAGTGGTGCCGGCGGCGGCTGAGGGCGGACGCCGACGGGGGTGGCGGGCCCGCCGTGTGGCGGGACGTCACCGGACCGCAGGTCGAGGTCCCGGCTCCGGTGCCGGAGCCGACCGCGGTGCGCACGCTGCCGCTGGCCGGGACGCCGCGGCCGGCGCCAGGGGAGCGGAAGGCGCGCGGGCGGCGCACCGCGCTGGTCACGGCCGCCGCGGTGGTGGCGGGGGCCCTGACGCTGACGGGTCTGGTGTGGGCGGTCAGGGACGCGGTGGCCGACCGGTACGGCCCCGGGACGGCCGCCGAATCCGGGTCAGGCTCCGGGCCCTGGTCGACGTCGGACTCGGTCGAGTCGACCAGGCCGTCCCCGTCGGTGTCACCGAAGTCACCGTCAGGGCCCTCGCCGGGCGCGAAGGGCGGCGGCGGTGGGGCGGCGGCCTCGGCCACGGCGCCGGTGGCCCACTCCTACCCCCTGCGGGACCTGACCCGGAAGAACTCGCTGAGCTTCGACGACCCGGCCGCCGAACTGGACCACCGCAAGGGCGACCTCCGCTTCGACTGCGAGATGGCCGGCTGTGAGCTGGAGAGCGGCACCAGCGTGCTCGTCCAGATGTTCGGTGCGCACGGCACCACCCTCGATGAGTGCCGTGTCATCCTCAAGCACGCCACGAGCCACCGCCTCCCGCTGGCCGGGGCGACGGCCGGCAGCGAGATCTGCGTCAAGCAGCCCTCCGGGGACATCGCCCTGTTCGTGATCCAGACGAAGTCGACCGCTGTACCGGAGATCGGCTACGTCGAGGGGGACCTGACGGTCTGGCGGGCGTCCTAGATGTAGTGACCGCAAGCGTTGTCGACGGTGGGCGGTGAAGAGGTGGTCGAGGTTGGCGGCGCGTCGTGGATAGGGGGATGTCAGCCGGAGCCGTGTGATCTCCCACGGCCTCATCTCAGCGGACGCCGCTTGGTGAATGATCTATGCTCGCGCTCCTCGACCTGCACGAGGTCGACTGACGGAGGGTCAGGCATGCGGCATGCCACCGTCCGCCGCCAGGCGGGTGAGCCACTCGCGCAGCAGGCGCTGCTCGGCGTCGCTCAGGACGTCGGCGTCGTCGGGGAGGGCGGCGCGCAGCGCGCGGGCCGCTGGGGCGGGGCCGGACTCCGCGGCAGGGACCGTCGGCTCGGCGCGGGTGACTGCGGCGACCATTGACTCGCGAAGGACGGTCAGCAGCGCCGGATTGCGGCGTTCCGCGGGGGTGGAGTGCCAGGTGGTGACCCCGCCTTGGCCGGTGGCCTGGATGATCTGGACGGCCAGTTCCTCGTCGACCCGCAGCCATCCCGCGGCCGCCAGCCGACGCACCCGGCCGCGGAGGATCTCCAGGCCCGCGCGGTGCGCCGCGTCCGACGCCGAGCCGGTGGCCCTGTTCATCACGGCGAACAGTTCGGGGCGCGAGATCCCGAACTCCACCACCATGTCCCAGCCGCGGCGCAGCTCCTCCACCGGGTCCTCCGGCGCGGGGTCGAGCTGCGCGCGCTTGCTCTCCAGGAACTGCGCATAGCCGTGCTCGGCAACCGCCTCCAGCAGCCCGTCCTTGTCGCCGAAGTGGCGGTAGATGGCCGGCGGCTGCATCCCGGCCGCGGCGGCGACGGCGCGGGTGCTCACCACGTCGGGGCCGCCGCTCTCCAGCAGCTCGATGGCCGCCTCGATGATGCGCCGGCGGGGGCTGTCGGTGGTGTCGCGGATAGGCATGTATCGATGGTACCGGAAGTTTGATTCCAGTGTTAGTTTCGATGTTATCGTTGAATTGATTCCATTGGAAACATCACTTGGAGAACCCCGTGATCATCATCACCGGAGCCACCGGAAAACTCGGCCGCCGCACCGTCGAGCGCCTCCTGGAGCGCCTCCCCGCCGGCCGCGTCGGCGTCAGCGTCCGCGATCCCCGCAAGGCCCGGGACCTCGCCGACCGCGGCGTCCGCGTCCGGCAGGGCAGCTTCGACGACCCGGCCTCACTCGTCCACGCCTTCGAGGGCGCCGAGCAGTTGCTGCTCGTCTCCCTCGACCGCACGGGCGAGGAGTGCGTCACCGGCCACCGCGCCGCGATCGACGCCGCCGTGAAGGCCGGAGTCGGCCGCATCCTGTACACCAGCCAGATGGGTGCCGCCCACGACTCCCGCTTCCAGGCATGCCGTGACCACGCCCGGACCGAGGACCTGCTGCGCGCCACCGGCCTGCCCTGGACCGCGCTGCGCAACGGCTTCTACGCCGCCAGCGCCCTGCAGTTCCTGGAGTCCGCCCGCCACACCGGCGACATCGCCCTCCCCGCCGACGGCCCCGTCGCCTGGACCGGCCACGACGATCTCGCCGAGGCCGCCGCGGCGATCCTTACCGAGGAGGGCCGCTTCGAGGGGCCCACCCCGCCGCTCACTGGTCCGGCGGCGCTCGACTTCGACGCCGTCGCCGAGATAGCGGCCCAGGCCACCGGTCGGCCCTTCACCCGCACCGTCGTTCCCGGCGATGCCTTCCGCGAGCAGGCCCTGGCGCACGGCGCCCCCGCCCCGATCGCCGACCTGATGCTGAGCATCTTCGCGGCGGCGCGGAATGGTGAGTTCACCGCCGTCGACCCGACCCTGGCCGAATTGATCGGTCGAGAGCCCGCCACCTTCCGCACGCTGCTGGAGCACGCCTGGGCCGACGAGCGGGTCGGCGCCGTGTCAGCCTGCATCGCGGACTGTCCGGCGAGCTGACCGTGGCGGCGGTCGCCCGCCCGCAGGCAGGCGTGTCAGGAGCGTGCGAGCGCGTGGATGATCGGGCTGCCGCCGGCGAAGGTCCGTCATTCGTCTGTGGATTACCCCTGGTGAACCACGCGGGCGCCACCCCTGCGAGTGATATGCCCGGTCATGTCTTGACATGTCAGTGTTCGCTTGGTTCAGGATGGTTGTGGTGCCGCGGGGCGGCGCCGTGTCCCAATCTCTGTCCCAGGTCAGGGGAAACGCATGCCCGAACCCACCGAGCGCGAAATCACTGACGCGTTCAAGGCCGCCGCGCCGATCGCGCTGGCCGCCACTCCGCCCAAGGAGCAGGTCGCGCCCGCGCCCAAGCCCGACGACACATGGCCGCTCCCGGGCGGCACGGCCTGGGTGTACTACGGCGAGCGCAACCGGGGCCTCGTCCGGCCGGTGATCATGGCCGACGGCTTCAACAGCGGCCCGAGCTCGCTGGACGACCTCTGGGCGGGCCTGGAGAACGCCGAGTTCCCGCTGATCGGCGAACTGCGCCGTCGCGGAAGGGATGTCGTCCTGATCGGCTTCGACGAGCGCAGCGCGTCGATCCTCGACAACGCGCAAACGGCCACGGCGGCGATCCACCGGGCTATGGCCGAACGACTGGGCGGCACCCGTCTGATGGTCGGCGGTTTCAGCATGGGTGGGCTGGTGACCCGCTATGCGCTCGCCAAGATGGAGATGCAGCGGATCGACCACCAGGTCGGCGTGTACTTCTCCTACGACAGCCCGCACAACGGCGCCCACATCCCGATCTCTCTGCAGGCGTTCGCGCACTACATCCGCAAGCTGGACAGCCGCTTCTCCCAGCAGATGAACAGCCCGGCCGCGCAGCAGCTGCTGTGGCGGCACATCGAGAACTGGTCGGACAAGCCCGGCGTCAGCCCGCTGCGCACCCAGTTCCTCGACGAACTGGAGAAGGTCGGTGGCTGGCCGCGGATCCCGCGGATCCTCGCGGTCGCCAACGGCACCGGCAACGGCACGGGCAACGGCATCAAGCCCGGCACGACCGCGGTCAAGGGCAAGGGCCTGGGCATCACCGGCACCGATCTGCGCACAACGCCGACCGGCAGCGACACGCTCGCGGCGACACTGCGCGTCATCACGCTGCAGAAGAGCGACGTCATCGCCGAGCGACTCCCGGACATCGACGGCGCCCCCGGCGGCACCCTGGAAAGCTTCCAGATCCTCGCCGACGCGCTCAACAAGATCATCGGTCTCGGAGTCGACAACCCGATCAAGGACCACTGCTTCGTCCCGGCGGTGAGCGCGATCGGGATCCGCGGGCTGGAGACCCACGACGACCTGTACGCGGACATCGGCTCCCTCGACCCGGAGCAGGCCCCGGTCGACGAATTCCTCTGCGCGTCACAGAACGAACGCCACACCAAGGTCACCGAGGAACTCTGCACCTGGCTCCTGGACCGCCTGCCCGACTGACCGACCCATGTGCGGGCGGCTCCGGTCGGCGATGAGGTGGCCGGCGTACGTCTTCGTGGTCGACTCGGCCCGGTCGCGGGTCGATGCCGGCTGACGGTGCACCGAAGAGCCCGGATTCCGGACCGCGTGTTCCAGCGGCACGCGCCAGGGCCCCGGCGAAGGTGAACCGGGAATGAACGGGAAAAGGCAGGAGCCCCGTTGCCGGAAGGCGCGGGGCTCCTTGGGTACTGCACTCAGGTTCTGCGATCAGGGAGCGATCAGACGGGGGTGACGTTCTCCGCCTGCGGACCCTTCGGGCCCTGCGTCACGTCGAAGGAGACCGCCTGGTTCTCCTCCAGCGAACGGAAACCCTGCGCGTTGATCGCGGAGTAGTGGACGAAGACGTCGGGGCCGCCGCCCTCCTGGGCGATGAAGCCAAAGCCCTTTTCGGCGTTGAACCACTTCACGGTTCCGGTAGCCATAAGCCCTCCCTGGGCTCAAAAGGGTTGCCCTGCTCCAGAACCTGCACGTGCGAAACGGTGCTGCACAACTGCATTCGTCTGAATACGACGAGAGCCCGCGGTCACATGCTCCGCAGGCTCTGTACTGCAAGGGAAACCAAACTGCAACTTGCGGCGAGCCTAGCACGCGGGCCGCCGAAAGCAATAGAGGCCAAGATCACTTCACCCGGAGGTTTGAACGGGCGGTCCGCCGTTCGGCGGTGGGGTCGGTCCCGGCACCGTGACGCACGGGGTCTAGTGTCGCGATGTGGACAATTCTCGCACCCGGCCGCGCGTCGGCCACATCCAGTTCCTGAACTGCCTGCCCCTCTACTGGGGGCTCGCGAGAACCGGCACCCTCCTCGACTTCGACCTGACGAAGGACACGCCGGAGAAGCTCAGCGAACAACTCGTGCGCGGCGACCTCGACATCGGCCCCGTCACCCTGGTCGAGTTCCTCAAGCACGCCGACCAGCTGGTCGCCTTCCCCGACATCGCCGTCGGCTGCGACGGCCCGGTGATGTCCTGCGTGATCGTCTCCCAGGTCCCGCTGGACCGGCTGGACGGCGCCCGCGTCGCCCTCGGCTCCACCTCACGCACCTCCGTCCGGCTCGCGCAGCTGCTGCTGTCGGAGCGGTACGGCGTCGAGCCCGAGTACTACACCTGCCCGCCCGACCTGAGCCTGATGATGCAGGAGGCCGAGGCCGCCGTGCTCATCGGCGACGCCGCGCTGCGCGCCAACCTCCTCGACGGCCCCCGCTACGGCCTGGAGGTGCACGACCTCGGCGCGCTGTGGAAGGAATGGACGGGACTGCCGTTCGTCTTCGCGGTGTGGGCGGCCCGCCGGGACTACCTGGAGCGCGAGCCGTTCATCACCCGCCGGGTCCACGAGGCCTTCCTCGACTCCCGCAATCTCTCCCTGGAAGAGGTCGGCAAGGTCGCCGAACAGGCCGCGCGCTGGGAGGCCTTCGACGAGGAGACCCTGGCCCAGTACTTCACCACCCTCGACTTCAGCTTCGGCGCCCCGCAGCTGGCGGCCGTCGCCGAGTTCGCCCGCCGGGTCGGCCCCACGACGGGCTTCCCCGCCGACGTGAAGGTCGAGCTGCTCCAGCCGTAGGACCCACCGGGTCCCCGGTCGCGCGAGCGGTGCCGGCCGCCCGAACCGGGTAGGGACCGGGGCAGGCAGGGCGACGGGGGAGGGTGACGTGGAGCTGGCCACGGGGGCGCTGGTGCTCGGCGCCGGGGGGTGGGGCGCGCTGACGGGCACGCTGCTGCCCCGCGCGGCCTACCGCTTCGCCGTCCCGCCCGGCGACCCCTGGCGCACCCACTGCCCCGCCGGCCACCCCCTGCGCGGCTGGCTGGGCCGCGCGAGGTGCGCCGAACAGGGCGCGGGCGAGGGGCCGTACGCCGGCGCCCCCTCCGCGCCGCGCCTCGCCACCGCCGTCGCCCTCGTCTGCGCCTCCCTCGCCGCCGCCACCGGCACCCGGCCCGAACTGGCGGTCTGGCTGCTGCTCGCGCCCGTCGGCGTGCTGCTGGCGGCCGTCGACCTGCGGGTGCGGCGGCTGCCCGACCCGCTGACCCTGCCGCTCGCCGCCGCCGCCCTCGCCCTGCTGGGCCTCGCCGCCCTGCTCCCCGAACACGCCGGCCACTGGCCCACCGCCCTCTACGGCGCCCTCGCTCTCGGCGCCGGCTACTGCGTGCTGTACCTGATCAATCCCGCCGGCATGGGCTTCGGCGACGTGAAACTGGCCGTGGGGTCGGGCGCCGTACTGGGCTGGTACGGCTGGCCCACCGTGCTGCTCGGCACCTTCGCGGGCTTCCTGCTCGGCGCCCTCTACGGCGGCGCCCTGGTCCTGGCCCGGCGCGCGGACCGCAAGACCGCCGTACCGTTCGGCCCGTTCCTCCTGGCCGGCACCCTCGCCGGAGCGCTGATCGGCGCGTACGCGGCCTGAGGTCAGCGCGGGAAACCCGCTGGCGTAGGCTGGTTCGGTCCGTCCACAACCCTGACGAAAACCTTGCGAAAGGGACGCCGGTGACCGAGAAGGCCGACCTCCAGTCCGTCCTCGACCGTGCCGCCGCCGGTGGGCGGATCACCCCCGAAGAGGCGCTGGAGCTGTACCGCGACGCGCCCCTGCACGCCCTCGGCGCCGCCGCCGACGCCGTGCGCCGCCGCATGTACGCCGGCACCGAGCACATCGCCACGTACATCATCGAGCGGAACATCAACTACACGAACGTGTGCGTCACGGCGTGCAAGTTCTGCGCGTTCTACGCGGCCCCCAAGGACACCGCCAAGGGCTGGACCCGCGACCTCGACGACATCCTGCGCCGCTGCGCGGAGACCGTCGAACTCGGCGGCACCCAGATCATGTTCCAGGGCGGCCACCACCCGGACTACGGCGTCGAGTACTACGAGAAGCACTTCAAGGCCATCAAGGACGCCTTCCCGCAGCTGGTGATCCACTCGCTGGGCGCGTCCGAGGTCGAGCACATGGCCAGGATCTCCGGCGTCTCCGTCGAGGAGGCCATCACCCGGATCCACGAGGCCGGCCTCGACTCCTTCGCGGGCGCCGGTGCCGAACTCCTGCCCGCACGGCCGCGCAAGGCCATCGCCCCGCTCAAGGAGAGCGGCGAACGCTGGCTGGAGATCATGGAGACCGCGCACCGGCTGGGCGTGGAGTCGACGTCGACGATGCTCATGGGCACCGGCGAGACCAACGCCGAGCGCATCGAGCACCTGCGGATGATCCGCGACGTGCAGGACCGCACGGGCGGCTTCCGCGCGTTCATCCCGTACACCTACCAGCCCGAGAACAACCACCTGAAGGGCCGCACCCAGGCGACCCTCTTCGAGTACCTGCGGATGATCGCGATCGCCCGCCTCTTCCTGGACAACGTCCGCCACATCCAGGGCTCCTGGCTCACCACCGGCAAGGAGGTCGGCCAGCTGTCCCTGCACTACGGCGCCGACGACCTCGGCTCGATCATGCTGGAGGAGAACGTGGTCTCCTCGGCCGGTGCCAAGCACCGCTCCAACCGGCTGGAGATCATCGACCTGATCCGCAAGGCCGGGCGGGTGCCGGCCCAGCGCGCCACCACCTACGAGCACCTCGTCGTCCACGACGACCCGGCGAACGACCCCGCCGACGACCGCGTGGCCTCCCACATCTCCTCCACGGCCATCGAGGGCGGCACCGCCCACCCCGAGCTGAAGCTGCTGGCGTCCAACTGAGCCTGCCGTGCTGACCCTCCACACCGCGGACCTCCTCGTCACCGGCGACCCCCACCGCGCCCCCCTGCCCGGGGGCGCGCTGCTCGCCGACGGCCGGACGATCGCGGCCGTCGGCCCGTACGACGAGCTGGCCGCCGCACACCCGGCCGCGCGGGTACGCCGCTGGCCGGGCCTGATCACGCCCGGCCTGCTCAACCCGTACGGGCCCGAACTGCTGGAGCGGGCCTACCACCCCGACCCGCGCGAGGCCGGCACGCTCGGTACCGAGCCGCTCACCGGCGAAGCGGCCCTGGCCGCGCTCGGCATGACCGACGCGCGGTGGGGCGCGAGCGCCCGGCGCGGGGTGCAGCGGATGCTCGCCCACGGGACCGTGGCCGTGGCCGGGCCGCTGCGGCGCCCGGCCGTGGCGGACGCCGTACGCCGGGCGGGGCTGGCGAGCCGGGAGCGGACCGCCGAGCCGCCGGGGCCGCCGACCCTCGACCCGCTGGCCGGACGGCGTCCCCTCGCCGGGGCCGTCCTCACGCCCCTCCTGCCGTACGAGGGCAGGGCCGCGACCTTCGCCGTGTTCGACGTGCCGGACGAGACCGCCCTCGCCGCCCGCGGGGCCGCCACCTGCGTGGCGACCGTCATCGAGGGCCGGCTGCTGTACCGCCGCCGCTGACCCGCGCCGGACCGGGGCCCGCCGCCGGGGCCTCCGGCGCGAGCCGGGGCTCCCGCCGTGGGACCGGGCTGCAAGAATGGGCGGGTGACCCGCGCCTCCCTGAACAAGCAGCCGCACGAAGTCGCCTCGATGTTCGACGACGTGGCGGAACGGTACGACCTGACGAACGACGTGCTGTCGCTCGGCCAGGACCGGCGCTGGCGCAGGGAGGTCGCGAAGGCGGTCGACGCGCGCCCCGCGCAGAAGGTCCTGGACCTCGCCGCCGGCACGGCGACCTCCTCGCTGCCCTTCGCTCGGACCGGCGCGTACGTCGTCCCCTGCGACTTCTCGACCGGCATGCTCCAGGTCGGCAAGCGCCGGCACACCTGGCTGCCGTTCACCGCGGGCGACGCGACGAAGCTGCCCTTCAAGGACGACACCTTCGACGCCGTGACGATCTCCTTCGGCCTGCGCAACGTCCAGGACACGGACGCCGCCCTGCGGGAGATGTACCGGGTGACCCGGCCCGGCGGACGCGTCGTCATCTGCGAGTTCTCGCACCCGACCTGGGCGCCCTTCCGTACCGTCTACACCGAGTACCTGATGCGGGCGCTGCCGCCGGCCGCGCGCGCGGTGTCCTCCAGCCCGGACGCCTACGTCTACCTCGCCGAGTCCATCCGCGCCTGGCCCGACCAGCCCGCCCTCGCCGGTCGGCTGCGCGACGCCGGCTGGTCGAAGGTGGCGTGGCGCAACCTCACCGGCGGTGTCGTCGCGCTGCACCGGGGCTTCAAGGAGGCCTGAGCCGCTCCCGCGCGGCTCAGCGCCCGATCATCTCGAACGCGTCCCCCGGCTCGCCGAGTTCGCGGGGCGGACCGCCCGCCGGGGGCCGCGGAACGCGTGGTTCCCGCATCCCTCCGCCGCCTTCGCCCTCCCCGAAGTCGAAGTACACGTACACCATCGAGTCCGGCGGTACTACGGCGCCGGGCTGCGGATACTGGCGTACGACGTAGTCGACGACGGCGCGGTGGAAGTCCGGGCGGTCCGGCGCGGTGAGCGACAGGCCGTGCGCCCGGGCCGCCTCACGCGCGTCCACGGCCATCAGACCGACCAGACGCGGGACGCGCACGTCGGGTGTTTCGGGTGGTATACGCACAGATGTCACCCCCTGCGGTACTGGAAGGGTAACTCCCGCCCGGCCCACCCGGAAGGGTTCGGTGTCTTTCCGTGACAAATGACTACTGAATGTCACCGAGGGCGAGTCGGAAGCAGAGCACCGGCTCGCGCTCGGCGTCGTGCCGCCGCTGGCGCGCGGTCAGTCCTCGTAGACCGACAGCGCCGCCGGCCCGCCGCCGTGGAACTCCATGACCTCCGGGTCGTCGAACACCCGGTGCCAGGCGACCGCGTCCTCGTGCGTGGGGACGCGCAGCCGTACCGCGGGGAGAGGCCGGTTCACAGGGCAGCCCTTCGGCCGGGTGATCAATTCTGCTGAATAGACTGCCCGTGTCCAGTGCCGGTCGGCACGCAGATTCCAACCTCTGGGGGAGATCCCGCCGTGACCGAGCCCCTCTCCGACCACACCGCCGATGTGATCGTCGTGGGCGCGGGGCCAGCCGGCTCCACGACCGCGTACCACCTCGCCAAGGCCGGCCTCGACGTCCTGCTGCTGGAGAAGACCGCGTTCCCGCGCGAGAAGGTGTGCGGCGACGGCCTCACCCCGCGCGCGGTCAAGCAGCTCGTCACCATGGGGATCGACATCTCCGAGGAGGCCGGCTGGATGCGCAACAAGGGCCTGCGCATCATCGGCGGCGGCTCCCGCCTCCAGCTCGACTGGCCGGATCTCGCCTCCTTCCCGGACTACGGACTCGTCCGCAAGCGCGACGACTTCGACGAGCAGCTCGCCCGCAACGCCCAGAAGGCCGGCGCCCGCCTGTACGAGCGCTGCAACGTGAGCGAGCCGGTCCTCGACGACCGCACCGGGCGCATCACCGGCGTCACCGCCAAGCTCGGCGAGGAGAAGCGCGAGGTCACCTTCCGCGCGCCGCTCGTCGTCGCCGCCGACGGCAACTCCACCCGCCTGTCCCTCGCGATGGGCCTGCACCGCCGCGAGGACCGCCCCATGGGCGTCGCCGTGCGCACGTACTTCACCTCGCCGCGCCACGACAACGACTACCTGGAGTCCTGGCTGGAGCTGTGGGACCGGCGCGGCGCCCAGGACCGCCTGCTGCCCGGCTACGGCTGGATCTTCGGCATGGGCGACGGCACCTCCAACGTCGGCCTCGGCGTCCTCAACACCTCCGCCTCCTTCAAGGAGCTGGACTGGCGCGAGGTCCTCAAGGCGTGGTGCGCGTCCATGCCGCGGGACTGGGGCTACACCCCCGAGAACATGACCGGCCCGATCCGGGGCGCCGCCCTCCCCATGGCCTTCAACCGCCAGCCGCACTACACGCGCGGGCTGCTGCTCGTGGGCGACGCCGGCGGCCTGGTGAACCCCTTCAACGGCGAGGGCATCGCCTACGCCATGGAATCTGGCCAGATCGCCGCCGACGTCATCGTCCAGGCCCACGCGCGGGCCACGCCCGCCCAGCGCGAGATCGCCCTGACCCGCTACCCGCGCGTCCTGAAGGACACCTACGGCGGCTACTACACCCTGGGCCGCGCCTTCGTGAAGCTCATCGGCAACCCGAAGGTCATGCAGATCGCCGCCCAGCGCGGCCTGACGCACCCGATGCTGATGAAGTTCACCCTGAAGCTCCTGGCGAACCTCACCGACCCGACGGGCGGCGACGCGATGGACCGCATCATCAACGGCCTGAGCAGGGTGGCCCCCAAGGCGTGAGCCGTCCCTGGGCCCGCCCCGGGGGGACCCGGGGACGACGTGAGGGCCGCAGCCCCCGGGAAGGGGCTGCGGCCCTCACGCGCGTGGTGAGAGGTGCGGGAGGCGCTCAGAGCACCCGCACCGCGCCGGTGGGCGGGTCGTACGACAGCGGGCGCTCCACGACGCCGGTGGAGGGGTTCTGCGCGCCGACGAACATGCCGCCGCCGACGTACACCCCGACGTGGTACGCGCTGCCCGCGCTGCCCCAGTACAGGATGTCGCCCGGCTGCAGGCTGTCCAGCGAGACCTGGGTGCCGGCGGTCGACTGGTCCTGGGAGACGCGCGGCAGGCTGATGCCGACCTGCCGGAAGGCAGTCTGGACCAGGCCGGAGCAGTCGTAGGCGGACGGGCCGGTGGCGCCGGAGACGTACGCCTTGCCGACCTGCGCCCGGACGAAGTCGATGACGGACGCGGCCGAACCGGTGGCCGTGGACGTGCCGGTGGAGGTCGAGGTGCCGGTGGACGTGGAGGTGGAGGTGGAGGTGGAGGTGGTCGTGGTGCCGCTGCCCGCCGTGGTGGACAGCGTCGTCCGCTCCGCGGTGCGCGAGGCGCGTGCGGCGGCCTCCTTGCGGGCGGTCTCGTCGGCCTTCTTCTTGGCCTCGGCCGCCTTCTGCCTGGCATCGGCGAGGTCCGCCTTGGCCTGCTTCGCGGCCTTTGCGGCAGCCGCGTCACGCTCGGCCTGCAACTGGTAGTTCGCGGCGGCCTGCTGGGTGGCGTCCGCGGACTGGGCGGCCTGGACGGCCAGGTCGGCCGTCAGGGTGGGCAGTTCGAGCGTCTGCGTCACCGGCTCGGCCGCGTTCGCCGAGCCGGACGCCCCGGCGACCGCCAGGGTGCCGAGGACACCACCGGCGACTCCGGCCCGCATCGCGAGGGTCGACGCGCTGCGGCGGGGCTTCCGGTGGCTGCGTATGTGAGCGGTGTGGGACATGGGAACAACCGGTACCAGGGACTCCTTCATATCTTCAAGAAACGTGTGGTGCGCCACAGTTGCTCAACCGAACCCCGTAATCCCGGGCGTGTCGCTCTTTATTGACGCCCTAACGGACATTGCGGACTGTCGTGATCAAGCCCTTGATCACGGCCTTTGATCATTACGTCCGGATTGCCCCGCACGTACCACCGGTGAGGGTCGTTGGCCAAGCCCGGTTCTCACGACACCTTCGTGGGTGTGGCGGAGGTCACGGAACGGTCACCGGAACCGCGGCGTCCCGCACGTGCGCGACCGGTGAACGCGCGCACACGCTCGGGCCCCCGTCCACACCCCGCCCCACCCCTCCCTCTGATGTGTGAACGCGCCCCTCTATCAGCCCCGCCCGCTCAGCACCAATTTGCATGTGTCGGAAGCCTCTTGATATGGAGACGACCCCTCCGGCCTGCGACGACGAGCGAAAATGTCACTTCTGGTGATCAACTGAACGCTTCGCGTACGAAGATCACCCCTCATCCGGCTTCATGATCCTTCGTCAGGTGGTGGAGATCACAAAGCTTGTGGAATACCCCGTGTCGCAGATCACAGAGCGGCAGGCATAAGATGCGAGGCAGTTGGGCTTGTGACCTGCTTCACATGTTCTCGATCTTCGCCCGGGACGAGCGGGGCTCGTGGGACCGGATGAGGCGGACGTGAGCCCCGTGCAACCGCCAGCAGTCAGCGCCGACTGAGAGGAGCGAGGAGCGGTGAACGCGTATGCGCCCATCCTCGTACTGGGAGCCCTCGGGGCAGGCTTTGCGATCTTCTCCGTGGTCATGGCCACGCTGATCGGTCCGAAGCGGTACAACCGCGCCAAGCTCGACGCCTACGAGTGCGGCATCGAGCCGACCCCCACGCCGGCCGGCGGCGGGCGCTTCCCCATCAAGTACTACCTGACGGCGATGCTCTTCATCGTCTTCGACATCGAGATCGTCTTCCTCTACCCCTGGGCCGTCACCTTCGACGCCCTGGGGATCTTCGGGCTCGTGGAGATGCTGCTCTTCGTGCTCACCGTCTTCGTCGCGTACGCGTACGTATGGCGGCGCGGCGGCCTGGAATGGGACTGAGGGGCCTTTAAAGACATGGGACTCGAAGAAAAGCTGCCGAGCGGATTCCTGCTCACCACCGTCGAGCAGGCCGCGGGCTGGGTGCGCAAGGCGTCCGTCTTCCCGGCCACCTTCGGCCTCGCCTGCTGCGCCATCGAGATGATGACCACCGGCGCCGGCCGCTACGACCTGGCCCGCTTCGGCATGGAGGTCTTCCGCGGCTCACCGCGCCAGGCCGACCTGATGATCGTCGCCGGCCGGGTCAGCCAGAAGATGGCGCCGGTCCTGAGGCAGGTCTACGACCAGATGCCCAACCCCAAGTGGGTGATCTCCATGGGCGTCTGCGCCTCCTCGGGCGGCATGTTCAACAACTACGCGATCGTCCAGGGCGTCGACCACATCGTGCCGGTCGACATCTACCTGCCGGGCTGCCCGCCCCGCCCCGAGATGCTGATGGACGCGATCCTCAAGCTCCACCAGAAGATCCGGTCCGCCAAGCTCGGCGTGAACGCCGAGGAAGCGGCCCGCGAGGCGGAGGAGGCGGCGCTCAAGGCCCTGCCCACGATCGAGATGAAGGGGCTGCTGCGGTGAGCGACGCGAACGGCACCCACGGCGCCGCGGCGAACGGCGGCACCGGCGGGGCGAACGGGGCGGCGAACGGGCCCAACCCCGAGAACGACCTCTCCGCCGCCAACCTCCCCGGCCGGCGCGGCCAGGGCGGCGAGGAGATCCGCGTCCAGCGCGGCATGTTCGGCGCGCACAACGGCGGCGACACCTCCGGCTACGGCGGTCTGGTCCGCTCGGTCCGACTCCCGGGACCGACGGCCCGCCCCTACGGCGGCTGGTTCGACGAGGTCGCCGACGAACTGGAAGGCGCCCTGGAGGAACAGGGACTCCTCCCGGACAACGCCATCGGCAGGACGGTCGTCGACCGCGGCGAGCTGACCTTCCACATCGAACGCGAGCACCTGCTCCTCGTCGCCCGCACCCTGCGCGACGACCCGGCGCTGCGCTTCGAGCTGTGCACCGGGGTCAGCGGGGTCCACTACCCCGAGGACAAGGGCCGCGAACTGCACGCCGTCTACCACCTGCGCTCGATCACCCACAACCGGCTGATCCGCCTCGAAGCCGGCGCCCCCGACAGCGACCCGCGCATCCCGTCCCTGGTCTCCGTCTACCCGACGAACGACTGGCACGAGCGCGAGACCTACGACTTCTTCGGGATCGTCTTCGACGGTCACCCGGCCCTCACCCGGATCATGATGCCGGACGACTGGCAGGGCCACCCCCAGCGCAAGGACTACCCCCTCGGCGGCATCGCCGTCGAGTACAAGGGCGCCCAGATCCCGTCTCCGGACCAGCGGAGGTCGTACTCGTGAGCACGCAGTCAGCATCCGCGGCCTCCGCCGCCTCGGCGCGCGAGACCACCGAGGGCACCGTCTACACGGTCACCGGTGGCGACTGGGACGAGGTCGTCCAGTCCGCGGCCCGCGCCGACGACGAACGCATCGTCGTCAACATGGGTCCCCAGCACCCGTCCACCCACGGAGTGCTCCGCCTCATCCTCGAGATCGACGGCGAGACGGTCACCGAGGCCCGCTGCGGCATCGGCTACCTGCACACCGGCATCGAGAAGAACCTCGAGTACCGCACGTGGACGCAGGGCACCACCTTCGTCACGCGCATGGACTACCTGACGTCCTTCTTCAACGAGACCGCCTACTGCCTCGCCGTCGAGAAGCTCCTCGGCATCGAGGACCGGATCACCGCACGCGCCACGATCATCCGGGTGCTCCTGATGGAGCTGAACCGGCTCTCCTCCCACCTGGTGTGCATCGCCACCGGCGGCATGGAACTGGGCGCCACCACGATCATGATCTACGGCTTCCGTGATCGTGAAATGATTCTCGACCTCTACGAGCTGATCACCGGCCTGCGCATGAACCACGCGTACATCCGGCCCGGCGGACTCGCCCAGGACCTCCCGCCCGGCGCGGTGGACCAGATCCGCGAGTTCGTGAAGAAGATGAACAAGAACCTCCCGGAGTACGACAAGCTCGCCACCGGGAACCCCATCTTCAAGGCCCGTATGCAGGACGTCGGCTACCTCGACCTGGCCGGCTGCATGGCCCTCGGCGCCACCGGCCCGATCCTGCGCTCCACCGGCCTGCCCCACGACCTGCGCAAGGCCCAGCCGTACTGCGGCTACGAGACGTACGACTTCGACGTCCCCACCACCGACAGCTGCGACGCCTACGGCCGCTTCCTCATCCGCCTGGAGGAGATGCGCCAGTCGCTCAGGATCATCGAGCAGTGCCTGGACCGGCTCCAGCCCGGCCCCGTCATGGTCGCCGACAAGAAGATCGCCTGGCCCGCCCAGCTCGCCCTGGGACCGGACGGACTCGGCAACTCCCTCGACCACATCAAGAAGATCATGGGCACCTCCATGGAGGCCCTGATCCACCACTTCAAGCTGGTCACCGAGGGCTTCCGCGTCCCGCCGGGACAGGCGTACGCGGCCGTGGAATCGCCCAAGGGCGAACTCGGCGTGCACGCCGTGTCCGACGGCGGCACCCGCCCCTACCGGGTCCACTTCCGCGACCCGTCCTTCACCAACCTTCAGGCCATGGCGGCGATGTGCGAAGGCGGCCAGGTCGCCGACGTCATCGTCGCCGTCGCATCCATCGACCCCGTGATGGGAGGCGTCGACCGGTGACCACCTCTTCCTCGGAGCGGGGCGTGAGCCTGGGCATGCCCGCACTGCCCGCCCCCGCGTACCCGGACGACGTCCGAACCCGGCTCGAGGCGGACGCGCGCGAGCTGATCGCCCGCTACCCCGACTCCCGGTCCGCCCTGCTGCCGCTGCTCCACCTCGTGCAGTCGGAGGAGGGCCACGTCACGCGCACCGGCATGCGCTTCTGCGCGGACATGCTCGGCCTGACCACCGCCGAGGTCACCGCCGTCGCCACCTTCTACTCCATGTACCGGCGCCGGCCGTCCGGCGACTACCAGGTCGGCGTGTGCACCAACACGCTCTGCGCGGTCATGGGCGGCGACACCATCTTCGAGACCCTCCAGGAGCACCTGGGGGTCGGCAACGGCGAGACCACCGACGACGGCAAGGTCACCCTGGAGCACATCGAGTGCAACGCGGCCTGCGACTTCGCGCCGGTCGTGATGGTCAACTGGGAGTTCTTCGACAACCAGACCCCCGGCAGCGCCCGGCGCCTGGTCGACGACCTGCGCGCGGGACGGCCCGTGCAGCCCACGCGCGGCGCCCGGCTGTGCACCTTCAAGGAGACCGCCCGGATCCTGGCCGGCTTCCCCGACGAGCGGCCCGGTGCCGTCGAGGAGGGGGGCAGCGCGGGACCCGCGTCGCTGGTGGGCCTCCGCCTGGCCAGGGGAGAGGCCGAACCCGCGCGCGTGGTGCACCCCCGGGACGGCGGCCCGCACCGGACGGGAGCGTCCGGGGAACCGCACGACCGGGCGGCGCACGGGCCGTCGCCGGCCGAGCACCTCAGTTCCCACGACGCGCCGCAGGACACATCGGCCTCCGACCCCGCCCACCCGGCAGGGCCCACCGCCGAGGAGGGGGAGTGATGACCGTGGAACCCGAGGTGAAGGACACCAGCCCCCAGAAGCTGCTCGCACCCGTGCTGTCGGCCTTCTGGGACGAGGACCGGTCCTGGACCCTGGATGTCTACCGCAGGCACGACGGGTACGAGGGGCTCCGCAAGGCGCTCGCCATGTCCCCGGACGACCTCATCGCGTACGTCAAGGACTCCGGGCTGCGCGGCCGCGGCGGCGCGGGATTCCCGACCGGGATGAAATGGCAGTTCATCCCGCAGGGCGACGGAAAACCGCACTATCTGGTGGTCAACGCCGACGAGTCGGAGCCGGGCACCTGCAAGGACATCCCGCTCCTCTTCGCGAACCCGCACAGCCTCATCGAGGGCATCGTGATCGCGTGCTACGCCATCAGGTCGTCGCACGCCTTCATCTATCTGCGGGGCGAGGTCGTCCCCGTGCTGCGCCGGCTGCACGAGGCCGTGCGCGAGGCCCGCGAGGCCGGCTACCTCGGCGAGAACATCCTGGGCAGCGGACTCGACCTCGAACTCACCGTGCACGCGGGCGCCGGCGCGTACATCTGCGGTGAGGAGACCGCGCTGCTCGACTCGCTCGAAGGCCGCCGCGGCCAGCCCCGTCTCCGCCCCCCCTTCCCCGCGGTGGAAGGCCTCTACGCCTGTCCCACCGTGGTGAACAACGTCGAGTCGATCGCGTCGGTTCCCGCCATCCTCCAGAACGGCAAGGAATGGTTCAGGTCGATGGGCAGTGAGAAGTCCCCGGGCTTCACGCTCTACTCGCTCAGCGGCCACGTGGCGAGCCCCGGCCAGTACGAGGCTCCGCTCGGCATCACGCTGCGCCAGCTCCTCGACATGAGCGGCGGCATGCGGCCCGGGCACCGCCTGAAGTTCTGGACACCGGGCGGCTCCTCGACACCCATGTTCACCGGCGAGCACCTCGACGTCCCCCTCGACTACGAAGGGGTGGGCGCCGCGGGCTCCATGCTCGGTACGAAGGCCTTGCAGTGCTTCGACGAGACGACCTGCGTGGTGCGGGCGGTGACCCGCTGGACCGAGTTCTACGCCCACGAGTCCTGCGGCAAGTGCACCCCCTGCCGTGAGGGAACGTACTGGCTGGTGCAGCTGCTGCGGGACATCGAGGCCGGCAAGGGCGGCATGTCCGACCTCGACAAGCTCGCCGACATCGCCGACAACATCAACGGCAAGTCCTTCTGCGCCCTCGGTGACGGCGCCGCATCCCCGATCTTCTCCTCGCTCAAGTACTTCCGCGAGGAGTACGAGCAGCACATCACGGGCCGGGGCTGCCCCTTCGACCCGGCCAAGTCGACTGCCTGGGCGGACCGCCCGGAGGTGAACGCATGACCGTGACCACCAGCGCCCCCACCCCGGGGGGCCGGCCGGCGGTTCCACCGGAGGACCTCGTCACCCTGACGATCGACGGCGCCGAGATCAGCGTGCCCAAGGGCACCCTGGTCATCCGGGCCGCCGAACAGCTCGGGATCGAGATCCCGCGGTTCTGCGACCACCCCCTGCTGGACCCGGCCGGCGCCTGCCGCCAGTGCATCGTCGAGGTCGAGGGCCAGCGCAAGCCGATGGCGTCCTGCACGATCACGTGCACCGACGGCATGGTCGTCAAGACCCACCTCACCTCACCGGTCGCCGAGAAGGCCCAGCACGGGGTGATGGAGCTGCTGCTCATCAACCACCCGCTGGACTGCCCGGTCTGCGACAAGGGCGGCGAGTGCCCGCTCCAGAACCAGGCCATGTCGCACGGCAACGCCGAATCCCGCTTCGAGGGCAGGAAGCGCACCTACGACAAGCCCGTACCGATCTCCGCCCAGGTCCTGCTCGACCGCGAGCGGTGCGTGCTGTGCGCCCGCTGCACCCGCTTCTCCAACCAGGTCGCGGGCGACCCGATGATCGAACTGGTCGAGCGGGGCGCGCTCCAGCAGGTCGGCACCGGCGAGGGCGACCCGTTCGAGTCGTACTTCTCCGGCAACACCATCCAGATCTGCCCCGTCGGCGCCCTCACCTCGGCCGCCTACCGCTTCCGCTCCCGCCCCTTCGACCTCATCTCCTCCCCCTCGGTCTGCGAGCACTGCTCCGGCGGCTGCGCCACCCGCACCGACCACCGGCGCGGCAAGGTCATGCGGCGGCTCGCCGCCGACGACCCCGAGGTCAACGAGGAGTGGATCTGCGACAAGGGACGCTTCGCGTTCCGGTACGCGCAAGCGCGCGACCGGCTCGACACCCCGCTGGTCCGCAACGCCGACGGCGTCCTGGAACCCGCCTCCTGGCCCGAGGCGCTGCAAGTGGCCGCACAGGGCCTGAGCGCCGCCCGCTCCCGGGCCGGCGTCCTCACCGGCGGCCGGCTCACCGTCGAGGACGCCTACGCGTACAGCAAGTTCGCGCGCGTGGCGCTCGACACGAACGACATCGACTTCCGCGCGCGCGTGCACAGCGGCGAGGAGGCCGACTTCCTGGCGGCCCGGGTGGCCGGCCGCGGCCGTGACCTCGACGGTACGGGCGTCACGTACACCTCCCTGGAGAACGCGCCCGCCGTCCTGCTCGTCGGCTTCGAGTCGGAGGAGGAGGCGCCCGGCGTCTTCCTGCGGTTGCGCAAGGCCTGGCGCAAGCGCAAGCAGCGGGTGTTCTCCCTGGCCACCCACGCCACCCGGGGCCTTCAGAAGGCGGGCGGCCTGCTGCTGCCGGCCGCGCCCGGCACCGAGCCCGAGTGGCTGGACGCCCTCGCGAGCGGCACCGGCCTGGAGGAGCCCGGCTCCCACGCCGCCGAGGCACTGCGCACGCAGGGCGCGGTCATCATCGTGGGCGAACGGCTGGCCGGCGTCGCGGGCGGCCTCACCGCCGCGCTGCGCGCCGCCACCGCGACCGGCGCCGCACTGGTGTGGATCCCGCGCCGGGCCGGCGAGCGCGGAGCCGTCGAGGCCGGTGCGCTGCCGTCGCTGCTGCCGGGAGGCCGCCCCGCGACCGACCCGCGCGCACGGGAGGAGGTCGCCACCGTCTGGGGCCTCGCCGAACTCCCGTCCCGTTACGGCCGCGACACCCACCAGATGGTGGAGGCCGCCGCCAGCGGCGAGCTGTCCGCACTCCTGGTCGCCGGTGTGGAGGCGGCCGACCTGCCCGACCCGGCACGCGCGCGTGAGGCCTTCGCGAACGTCGGCTTCCTGGTGTCGCTCGAACTGCGGCCCAGCGAGGTCACCGAGCACGCCGACGTCGTCCTGCCGGTCGCCGCGGTCCCCGAGAAGGCGGGCACCTTCCTCAACTGGGAGGGCAGGGTCCGCTTCTTCGAGGCCGCACTCAAGCCCGACCAGATGACCCGCCGGCTAGCGCCGGCCGACACGCGCGTGCTGCACATGCTCGCCGACGCCATGGACGTCCACCTGGGGCTGCCCGACCTGCGCACCACGCGCGCGGAGATCGACCGGCTCGGCCCCTGGAACGGCCCCGGCGCCGCCGCGCCCACGGAGTCCGCGGGCGTACTGCCCCGCCCGGCCGCCGGCGAGGCCGTGCTCGCCGGGCACCGCCTGCTGCTCGACCAGGGCGTCCTCCAGGAGGGCGACGAGGCGCTCGCCGGCACCCGGCACGCCGCCCACGCGCGCGTGTCCGCCGCGACGGCCGCCGAGGCCGGCGTCGGAGACGGCGGCCTCCTGGCCGTCACCGGCCCCGCCGGCTCCGTGGAACTCCCCCTCCAGATCACCGACATGCCCGACCGGGTGGTCTGGCTCCCGCTGAACTCCACCCGTCCCGGCGTGGCCTGCGGCACCGGAGCCCGGCCCGGCTCCCTCGTCCGCATCGGCCCGGCGGCACTCACCGACGAGGCCCCCAAGGAGGTGGAGGCATGAGCGGGTACCTAGCCGCTGAAGACCTCTCGATGTTCGGCCGCGACCCCTGGTGGCTGGTCGTCGTCAAGGCGGTGTTCTGCTTCGCGTTCCTGATGGTGACCGTGCTGTTCTCCATCGTCTGGGAACGCAAGGTCGTCGCCTGGATGCAGCTGCGCATCGGCCCCAACCGGCACGGCCCCTGGGGCATGCTCCAGTCGCTCGCCGACGGCGTGAAGCTGATGCTCAAGGAAGACCTCATCGTCAAACGCGCGGACAAGGTCGTCTACGTCCTCGCACCGGTCGTCGCGGCCATCCCGGCCTTCATGGCGATCGCGGTGATTCCCTTCGGACCGGCCGGCAACGAGATCTCGATCTTCGGCCACCGCACCGCGATGCAGCTGACCGACCTGCCGATCGCGATGCTCTACATCCTCGCGATCGCCTCCGTCGGCATCTACGGCATCGTCCTGGCGGGCTGGAGCTCCGGTTCCACCTACCCGCTGCTGGGCGGCCTGCGCTCCTGCGCGCAGATGATCTCCTACGAGATCGCCATGGGCGCCGCGTTCGCCTCCGTCTTCCTCTACTCGGGCTCGATGTCGACGTCCACGATCGTGGCGCAGCAGCACGACCGCTGGTACATCGCGCTGCTGCCGGTCTCCTTCATCCTCTACATCGTCACGATGGTCGGCGAGACCAACCGCGCCCCCTTCGACATGCCGGAGTCCGAGGGCGACCTGGTCGGCGGCTTCAACACCGAGTACTCGTCCATCAAGTTCGCGATGTTCATGCTCGCCGAGTACGTCAACATGGTGACCGTCTCGGCCGTGTCGACCACCCTGTTCCTCGGCGGCTGGCGCGCCCCCTGGCCGATCAGCGGCTTCTGGGCGGGCGCGAACCACGGCTGGTGGCCGCTGCTCTGGTTCGTCATCAAGGTGCAGCTGCTGCTGTTCTTCTTCATCTGGCTGCGCGGCACGCTGCCCCGCGTCCGCTACGACCAGCTGATGAAGCTCGGCTGGAAGGTCCTCATCCCGGTCTCCGTGACCTGGCTGATGCTGGTCGCGACCGTACGGGCGCTGCACAACGAGAACTACGACTTCGCCGACATCGCCCTCTACGTGGGCGGCGGTGTCCTGGCCCTGCTGCTGATCTCCTTCATCGCCGACATGTTCCGCGACAAGGCGCAGAGCACCGGACAACCCGCGGAGCAGCAGGCGGCCTTCGACCCGATGGCGGGCGGGTTCCCCGTACCGCCGCTGCCCGGACAGGAGCTGCCGCCGGTGCCCAGGCGCCGCTCGCACCGCGAGCGCGAGCTGGTTGTCAGTGGTGGACCGGACAGTGCCAGTGACGGATCTACGGATGGAAAGGAGGCGTCCGATGGCTGAGGAGCCCCAGGACGCCGGGCACACCACGCCCGGCTTCCAGAACCCCGTCGCCGGCTTCGGCGTGACCTTCAAGGCCATGTTCAAGAAGCGGCTGACCGAGCAGTACCCGGAGCAGAAGAAGACCACGGCTCCGCGGTTCCACGGACGGCACCAGCTCAACCGCCATCCGGACGGCCTGGAGAAGTGCGTCGGCTGCGAGCTGTGCGCCTGGGCCTGCCCCGCCGACGCCATCTACGTGGAGGGCGCCGACAACACCGACGAGGAGCGCTACTCGCCGGGCGAGCGGTACGGCCGCGTCTACCAGATCAACTACGCCCGCTGCATCCTGTGCGGGCTGTGCATCGAAGCGTGCCCCACGCGCGCGCTGACGATGACCAACGAGTTCGAACTGGCCGACTCCAGCCGCGCCAACCTCATCTACACCAAGGAGCAGCTGCTCGCCGGTCTGGAGGAGGGCATGGTGGAGACGCCCCACTCGATCTTCCCGGGGACGGACGAACAGGACTACTACCGGGGCCTGGTGACACAGGCCGCGCCCGGCACGGTCCGGCAGACCGCCGTCTCCAGGGGCGAGGTCCCGCAGGAGGCCGCGTCCACGTTCGGCGAGGAGGAGCCGGCCTCGGAGAAGGTGATCGGCGGATGAACGCGCAGCACCTCGCCGCCTACGCGACCTCCACCGGTGAGGCCTTCCAGTTCTGGGTCCTCGGTACGGTCGCGGTGATCGGCGCCCTGTGCACCGTCTTCATGAGGAAGGCCGTGCACAGCGCGCTCTGCCTCGCCGGCACGATGATCGTCCTGGCGGTCTTCTACCTCGCCAACGGCGCCTACTTCCTCGGGATCGTGCAGATCGTCGTCTACACCGGCGCGATCATGATGCTGTTCCTGTTCGTGGTGATGCTCGTCGGCGTCACGGCCGCGGACTCGCTGAAGGAGACCATCAAGGGCCAGCGCTGGCTGGCCCTCGTGTGTGGGGCCGGCTTCGGCGTCCTGCTGTTCGCCGGCATCGCGAACGCCTCCCTGACGGAGTTCGCCGGCACCGGCGGGGCGAACGCGAACGGCAACGTGGAGGGCCTCGCGGCTCTCATCTTCACCAAGTACGTCTTCGCCTTCGAGATCACCGGCGCCCTGCTGATCACGGCCGCCGTCGGCGCCATGGTGCTCACCCACCGCGAGCGCACCGAACCCGCCCGGACCCAGCGCGAGCTGTCCGAACAGCGCATCCGCGAGGGCGTCCACATCCCGCCGCTGCCCGCTCCCGGTGTCTACGCCCGGCACAACGCCGTGGACGTCGCGGGCCTGCTCCCCGACGGCACCCCCTCCGAGTTGACCGTCAGCAAGACGCTGCGTGAGCGCGGCCAGGTCCGTGACGTCTCCGCGGAGGCGCTGAACGACCTGCGGGCGCTGGAACAGCGGGCCGAGGAGCGCCTGGAGCGCAGGGCGGTCGAACCGGCGACGTTCAAGCGGCCCGAGGAGGCGTCCAAGTGAACCCGGTCAACTACCTCTACCTCGCCGCCCTGCTGTTCACGATCGGCGCGACCGGCGTACTGATCCGGCGCAACGCCATCGTGGTCTTCATGTGCATCGAGCTGATGCTGAACGCCTGCAACCTCGCGTTCGTCGTCTTCTCCCGGATGCACGGCAACCTCGACGGCCAGATCATCGCCTTCTTCACGATGGTCGTCGCCGCCGCGGAGGTCGTGGTGGGCCTCGCGATCATCGTGTCGCTGTTCCGTACCCGCCACTCGGCCTCGGTCGACGACGCCAGCCTGATGAAGCTGTAAGGGGTCGGAAGAATCGTGGAGAACCTGATCGCGCTGCTCATCGCGGCGCCCCTGCTCGGAGCGGCCGTCCTCCTGGTCGGCGGCCGGCGCCTCGACCGCGCCGGCCACTGGATCGGCACGCTCCTGTCGACCGCGTCCTTCGTGGTCGGCGTCGTCCTCTTCGCCGGCCTGCTCGGCAGGGGCGCGGAACACCGCACGCTGACCCAGCACCTGTGGACGTGGATCTCGGTCGGCAGCTTCCAGGCGGACGTCACCTTCCGCCTCGACCAGCTGTCGATGACGTTCGTGCTGCTCATCACGGGCGTCGGCTCCCTGATCCACCTGTACTCGGTCGGCTACATGGAGCACGACGAGCGCCGCCGCCGCTTCTTCGGCTACCTCAACCTGTTCCTCGCGGCGATGCTGCTGCTCGTCCTCGCCGACAACTACCTGCTGCTCTACGTCGGCTGGGAGGGCGTCGGCCTCGCCTCGTACCTGCTGATCGGCTTCTGGCAGCACAAGCCCAGCGCCGCCACCGCCGCGAAGAAGGCCTTCCTGGTCAACCGCGTGGGCGACATGGGCCTGTCGATCGCGATCATGCTGATGTTCACCACCTTCGGCAGCTTCGCCTTCGGCCCGGTCCTCAGCCACACCGGTGACGCCTCCCAGGGCAAGCTCACCGCGATCGGGCTGATGCTGCTGCTCGCCGCCTGCGGCAAGTCCGCCCAGGTGCCGCTCCAGTCGTGGCTCGGGGACGCCATGGAGGGCCCGACGCCGGTCTCGGCCCTGATCCACGCGGCGACCATGGTGACCGCGGGCGTCTACCTGATCGTCCGCTCCGGGGCCATCTTCAACGCCGCCCCCGACGCCCAGCTGGCCGTCACCGTCGTCGGCGCGGTCACGCTGCTGTTCGGTGCGATCGTCGGTTGCGCCAAGGACGACATCAAGAAGGCACTGGCCGGCTCGACCATGTCGCAGATCGGCTACATGGTCCTCGCGGCCGGCCTCGGCCCCATCGGCTACGTCTTCGCGATCATGCACCTGGTGACGCACGGCTTCTTCAAGGCCGGCCTGTTCCTCGGCGCCGGCTCGGTCATGCACGGCATGAACGACGAGGTGGACATGCGCAAGTACGGCGGCCTGCGCAGGTACATGCCGGTCACCTTCGTCACCTTCGGCCTCGGCTACCTCGCCATCATCGGCTTCCCGGGCCTGTCCGGCTTCTTCTCCAAGGACAAGATCATCGAGGCGGCCTTCGCCAAGGGCGGCACCGAGGGCTGGATCCTCGGGGGCACGGCCCTGCTCGGCGCGGCCATCACGGCCTTCTACATGACGCGCGTGATGCTGATGACCTTCTTCGGGGAGGAGCGCTGGAAGAACCGGCCCACCCGCTCCCCCGAGGCGCCGAGCGCCGAGCCCGTCGCCGAGCACCGCGGTGAGCACGCCGAGCCGCACCCGCACGAGTCCCCGAAGGTCATGACGATCCCGATGATCGCGCTGGCCTTCGGCTCGGTCTTCGCCGGCGGCTTCTTCAGCATCGGCGACCGGTTCCTGCACTGGCTGGAGCCGGTCACCGGCCACCAGGAGGGCGACTCGCCGGTCAGCGCGGGCACGGTCACCGGCGCCACCATGGTCTGCCTGGTCATCGGCGTCGCCATCGCCTGGGCGGTGTACGGCCGCAAGCCCGTCCCGGCCGTCGCCCCGCGCGGCTCCCTGCTCACCCGCGCGGCCCGCCGCGACCTGCTCCAGGACGACTTCAACCACGTGGTCCTCGTGCGCGGCGGCGAACACCTGACGCGCTCCCTGGTCTACGTCGACCACACCCTGGTCGACGGCGTCGTCAACGGCACAGCGGCCGGCTTCGGCGGCCTGTCCGGCCGGCTGCGCCGGCTCCAGAACGGCTTCGCCCGCTCCTACGCGGTGTCGATGTTCGGCGGCGCGGCACTCCTGGTCGCCGCGACCCTGCTGATGAGGGCGGTCTGATACCGATGTCCTTTCCTCTGCTGACAGCGACGGCGGTGCTCCCGGCGCTCGGAGCCGTCGCCACGGCCGCCGTACCGGCCACCCGGCGCACCGCCGCCAAGTGGCTCGCGCTGGTCGTCTCGCTCGCCACGCTCGCCCTGGCCGTCACCGTCCTGGTCCGCTTCGACCCGGGCGGCGCCCGCTACCAGCTCACCGAGTCCCACGCCTGGATCAAGGACTTCGGGGTCAGGTACGAGCTGGGCGTCGACGGCATCGCGGTCGCGCTGCTCGCGCTGACCGCCGTCCTGATGCCGTTCATCATCCTGGCCGGCTGGCACGACGCCGACCCGCTGGAGACCGGCAACCGCCGCTGGCGGCCCACCCAGGGCTTCTTCGCGCTGATCCTGGCGGTCGAGGCGATGGTGATCATCTCCTTCGAGGCCACCGACGTCTTCCTCTTCTACATCTTCTTCGAAGCCATGCTCATCCCGATGTACTTCCTCATCGGCGGCTTCGGGGACCGTGCCCACGCGCACGGCGAGGAGACGGCGGCCACGCAACGGTCGTACGCGGCGGTGAAGTTCCTGCTCTACAACCTGGTCGGCGGCCTGATCATGCTGGCCGCGGTGATCGGCCTCTACGTGGTGGCCGGGAACTTCAGCCTCCAGCAGATCGCCGAGGCCCGCGCGAACGGCTCCCTGCACATGGCGACCGGCACGGAACGCTGGCTGTTCCTCGGCTTCTTCTTCGCCTTCGCGGTGAAGGCGCCGCTGTGGCCGCTGCACACCTGGCTGCCCAACGCCATGCAGGAGTCCACCGCCCCCGTCGCCGTCCTCATCACCGCGGTCGTCGACAAGGTGGGCACCTTCGCGATGCTCCGCTTCTGCCTCCAGCTGTTCCCGCAGGCCAGCAAGTGGGCGACGCCCGTCATCCTCGTACTGGCGCTCATCAGCATCCTCTACGGCGCACTGCTCGCCGTCGGCCAGCGGGACATCAAGCGCCTGGTGGCGTACGCGTCGATCTCGCACTTCGGCTTCATCGTCCTCGGCATCTTCGCGATGACCAGCCAGGGCCAGTCCGGCGCCACCCTCTACATGGTCAACCACGGCATCTCCACGGCCGCGTTGATGCTGGTCGCCGGATTCCTGATCTCCCGGCGCGGCTCGCGGCTCATCGCCGACTACGGCGGCGTGCAGAAGGTCGCGCCGGTACTCGCCGGCACCTTCCTGATCGGCGGCCTCGCCACCCTCTCGCTGCCCGGCCTCGCGCCGTTCGTGAGTGAGTTCCTGGTCCTGGTCGGCACGTTCACCCGCTACCCGGTGATCGGCATCATCGCCACCCTCGGCATCGTCCTCGCCGCGCTCTACACCCTCGTCCTGTACCAGCGGACGATGACGGGCCCGGTGAAACCCTCGGTGGCGGCGATGCCCGACCTCCGCGTGCGCGAGCTGGTGGTCGTCGCACCGCTGATCGCGCTGCTGATCGGGCTGGGCGTCTACCCGAAGCCCGTCACGGACATCGTCAACCCGGCGGTCAAGCACACCATGTCCGACGTCCAGAAGAAGGACCCCAAGCCCGAGGTGGAGGCGGCCAAGTGAGCGCAGCAGCCGTCCACAGCCTGTGGACAACCGCGGCCGACCCGATCTCGAAGATCGACGCGCCGAAGATCGAATACGCACAGCTGTCACCGACCCTGATCGTCATCGGCGCGGCGCTGGTCGGGGTGCTAGTCGAGGCGTTCGTCCCGCGCAGGTCCCGCTACTACGCGCAGCTGATCCTGTCCGCCGCGGCCCTGTGCGCCGCGTTCGCCGCGGTCGTCGGGCTCGCGTCCGGCGGGTACGGCACCACGAAGGCGCACATCGCGGCCATGGGCGCCATCGCGGTCGACGGCCCGGCCCTCTTCCTGCAGGGCACGATCCTGCTGGCCGGACTGGTCGGCCTGTTCACCTTCGCCGAGCGGCGCCTGGACCCGGCCGCACACGGCAACCGCGTCGACTCCTTCGCCGCGCAGGCCGCCGCCGTACCCGGCAGCGACAGCGAGAAGGCCGCGGTGCGGGCCGGCTTCGCCACCACGGAGGTCTTCCCGCTCCTCCTCTTCGCGATCGGCGGCATGCTGGTCTTCCCGTCGGCCAACGACCTGCTGACCCTCTTCGTGGCCCTGGAGGTCCTCTCCCTGCCGCTGTACCTGCTGTGCGCACTGGCCCGCCGCAAGCGGCTGATGTCACAGGAGGCGGCGGTCAAGTACTTCCTGCTCGGCGCGTTCGCCTCCGCGTTCACCCTGTTCGGCATCGCCCTGCTGTACGGCTACGCCGGCTCGGTGTCGTACGCGCGCATCGCCCAGGTCGTCGACGGCACCGCCACCGACGTCGACCCGGCCCTCGCCGGCACCATGGGCAACGACGCGCTGCTGCTGATCGGCGCCGCCATGATCGTGATGGGCCTGCTGTTCAAGGTGGGCGCGGTGCCGTTCCACATGTGGACGCCCGACGTCTACCAGGGCGCGCCCACCCCCGTGACCGGCTTCATGGCGGCGGCGACGAAGGTGGCCGCGTTCGGCGCGCTCCTGCGTCTGCTGTACGTCGTCCTGCCCGGGTTGCGCTGGGACTGGCGACCGGTCATGTGGGCCGTGGCCGTCATCACCATGCTGGGCGGTGCGATCCTCGCCATCACCCAGACCGACATCAAGCGGCTGCTTGCGTACTCGTCCATCGCGCACGCCGGCTTCATCCTCGCGGGCGTCATCGCCACGTCGAAGGAGGGGGTGTCGTCCGTCCTCTTCTACCTGGCCGGCTACTCCTTCGTGACGATCGGCGCGTTCGCCGTGGTCACGCTGGTCCGCGACGCGGGCGGCGAGGCGACCCACCTGTCCAAGTGGGCGGGGCTCGGCCGCCGCTCCCCGCTGGTGGCGGCCGTCTTCGCGGTGTTCCTGCTGGCCTTCGCCGGCATCCCGCTCACCTCGGGCTTCGCCGGAAAGTTCGCCGTGTTCAAGGCGGCGGCGGACGGTGGAGCGGCCCCGCTGGTCGTGGTCGGTGTGATCTCCTCGGCGATCGCCGCGTTCTTCTACATCAGGGTGATCGTGCTGATGTTCTTCAGCGAGCCGCGGCCCGACGGCCCCACTGTCGCCGTGCCGTCACCGCTGACCATGGTCGCGATCGGCATGGGCGTGGCGGTGACCCTGGTCCTCGGTGTGGCACCGCAGTACTTCCTGGACCTGGCCGGCCAGGCCGGAGTCTTCGTCCGCTGACCCCCCTGGATCCGTCCCGCCGCTGCCCGGCACCCTCGCTCCGAGGGCGCCGGGCAGCGGCGCGTGCGGATCACCGAGGATCACCATTCCGGGGCGGAGCCTGTGGATAACTCCGGCGCTGTCGGTCCGGGCCCCTATGGTGGAGGCAGCGGTCGAGAGACGACACACGGGGGACCGACGGGGGACACGGCGATGGGCGCGACGGGCGGGATCAGCGAGATGCCACAGGTGACCGAGGGGCCGGGCACGGCCGACAGCGAGGCACTGGCCACCGAAGGGGAGGCACTGGCCACGGACAGCGAGGCACTGGCCACGCTGCACCGGGTCTTCGGATACGGCGCCTTCCGGGGTGAGCAGCAGGCCGTCATCGAGCATGTGGTCGCGGGCGGCGACGCCCTCGTCCTCATGCCGACCGGCGGCGGCAAGTCGCTGTGCTACCAGATCCCGGCCCTGGTCCGCCCCGGCACCGGCGTGGTGGTCTCCCCGTTGATCGCCCTCATGCAGGACCAGGTGGACGCCCTGCGCGCCCTCGGCGTCCGCGCCGGATTCATGAACTCCACCCAGGACTTCGACGAGCGGCGCACGGTCGAGGCGGAGTTCCTGGCCGGCGAGCTGGACCTGCTGTACCTGGCGCCGGAGCGGCTGCGCCTGGGCACCACGCTGGACCTGCTCTCCCGCGGCAAGATCTCCGTCTTCGCGATCGACGAGGCACACTGCGTGGCCCAGTGGGGCCACGATTTCCGCCCCGACTACCTCTCCCTGTCACTGCTCGGCGAGCGCTGGCCGGACGTCCCGCGGATCGCCCTCACCGCCACGGCCACCCGCGCCACCCACCGGGAGATCACCGAGCGGCTGAACCTGCCGACGGCCCGCCACTTCGTCGCCAGCTTCGACCGGCCCAACATCCAGTACCGGATCGTGCCCAAGGCCGACCCCAAGAAGCAGCTGCTGGCCTTCCTCCGGGAGGAGCACGCGGGGGACGCCGGCATCGTGTACTGCCTCTCGCGCAACTCGGTCGAGCGCACGGCGGAGTTCCTGACCGCCAACGGCATCGCGGCGGTGCCGTACCACGCGGGCCTGGACGCGCGCGTCCGCGCCGCCCACCAGTCCCGGTTCCTGCGCGAGGAAGGGCTGGTCGTCGTGGCGACCATCGCCTTCGGCATGGGCATCGACAAGCCGGACGTCCGCTTCGTCGCGCACCTGGACCTGCCCAAGTCCATCGAGGGCTACTACCAGGAGACCGGCCGCGCGGGCCGCGACGGCCTGCCGTCCACGGCCTGGATGGCGTACGGCCTCAACGACGTCATACAGCAGCGCAAGCTCATCCAGTCCGGCGAGGGCGACGAGGCGTTCCGCCGCCGGGCCGCGGCCCATCTCGATGCCATGCTCGCCCTGTGCGAGACGGCCCGGTGCCGCCGGGGCCAGCTGCTCGCCTACTTCGGCCAGGACCCCGAGCCGGTGGCCTGCGGCAACTGCGACACCTGCCTGACCCCGCCGGAGACGTGGGACGGCACCGTCGCCGCGCAGAAGGTGCTGTCCACGGTCGTGCGGCTGCAACGCGAGCGCGGACAGAAGTTCGGCGCGGTCCAGATCATCGACATCCTGCTCGGCAAGCGCAGCGCCAAGGTGATCCAGTTCGACCACGACCAGCTGTCCGTCTTCGGCATCGGCCAGGACCTCACCGAGGGCGAATGGCGGGGCGTCATCCGGCAGCTGCTCGCCCAGGGCCTGCTCGCGGTCGAGGGCGAGTACGGCACCCTGACGCTCACCGAGGCGAGCGGCTCGGTGCTGCGGCGGGAGCGCGAGGTGCCGCTGCGCAAGGAGCCGAAGAAGCCGGCCGCCGCCCGGTCGCGGTCGGGCAGCGCCTCCGGGGGCGACCGCAAGGCCAGGACCGCCGCGGCCGAGCTGCCCGGGGAACTGCTCCCCGCCTTCGAGGCCCTGCGGGCCTGGCGGGCCGAACAGGCCCGGGAACAGGGCGTCCCGGCGTACGTCATCTTCCACGACGCCACCCTGCGGGAGATCGTCGTCCAGCGGCCCGGCTCGGTGCGCGAACTGGGCGCGGTGAACGGCGTCGGCGAGAAGAAGCTGGTGACGTACGGGGAAGGCGTGCTGGAGGTCCTGGCCTCCCTGGACGGACCTGCCCCGGACACCGCCTCGGCCACCACCGCTCCGACCGCCACCGCTCCGACCGCCACCGCTCCGACCGCGACCGACCCGGCCACCACCGCCCCGGCGGGCGCGGCGGCCCCGGACGACGACTGGCCCGAGCCGCAGGACGAGCCGGAGCCCGACGACTGGATGTAGCCGGTACGGGGCGCTGGGCCCGTCGGACGCACGCCAGGCCCAGGAATCGACCCGCCGCCGGGCGGGAGCTGCCGTCCGGCGGGCCGGTCAGGACAGTGCCGTCAGACCCGGCGCGAAGGTGATCAGCAGCGGCACCAGCGGCACCAGCGCGGCCACCGTCGTCGTCAGGGCCCGGTGCCGGCGCAGCAGACGAGGCGGCGGCTCCAGCAGACGGTCCACGCGTTCGCCGAGCAGACGGCGGCTGGAGGCGCAGGACAGGACACCCCGGTGCTGGTTCAGCTCGATCAGCGCGAGGGCCGTCGTGAGGTGGCCGCAGCGCCGGGAGGCCGTGTCGTCGGCGGCCAGCTCGACCAGGCGGTGCGTCTGGTCGCAGAAGTGGGCGAAGAGCGGCACGCGCGGGAAGCCCGTGGCCAGTGCGGTGGACAGGTGCAGCAGCCAGTTGTGGTGGGCGCGTGCGTGGCCGCGCTCGTGGGTGAGGACGGCGTCCAGCTGGTGGTCGGTGAGGCGGTGCAGCGCGCCCGTGGTGACGACCAGCTGCGGCGGGTGCCCGGGCAGCCACCAGGCGTCCGGGTACTCGTCCTCCAGCACCAGCATCGGCCCGCGCGCCGGCGGCAGTCCGGCCGGCAGGTCGGGGGCGCGTTCCCGCAGCTGCGCCCTGGCCTGACCGCGGCTGCGGCGGGCCTCGACGAGTTCCCGGCCCAGCATGGCCGTCGTCCAGGCGGCCCCGCAGGCCAGCAGCACGGTGAGTGCGGCGGCCCACACCGGCGCGGCGGACAGGTCGTACGCGGCGGTGACGGCGGGCGGCGCGGGCGCGAACACGCGGTCGCGGACGGTGTGGAAGACGGCCGCCGTCCCGAGGACCAGCGCGGTCAGGCAGCACAGCAGGACGGTGGCGACCAGGCACTGCCACACCCACAACGCGACCACGGGGTCCCGCTCGGGCCAGGCGGCGCGGGTCAGCGCGCGCGGTGCCGGCACGGCGGCCGTCAGGGCGACGACGCTCAGCAGGAGCAGGCAGACGGTCATGCCGGGGCTCCGGTTCCTGGTCGGAGAGGCGTGCGGGTGTCGGTGGTGCCGGGCACACGGCGGGCGGCTGCGCGCCGCGTGTGGTGCGTGTCCCTGTCAGTATGACGAACACGGGCGCCCGGAGTCAGGTGTCGGCGCCGATCCGGGCGGACCGGGGCACGCGCGCGGCCGGCTGGCGGGGGCCGGGGTGCCCCCGGAGGGGCGTCCGGCGGTGCGGGCGCCGGCCCCGGCAGCGCGCGTGGGGGGCTTCCGTGGGACCACGCGGGTGCGCGTGGGGGGGCTTCCGTGGTGCCGCGCCGGTGCCCGTGTGATGCCCGCGCCCGTGCCCGTGCCGGCTCCCGTGCCCGCCCTCGCTCCCGTGCCCGCGCCGTGCCCGCACGGTCGCTGCGCTTCGGTGCCCGCGCCCGCCGGACCCCGCTGCCGGGGATGCCGTGGCGGCGGTGCCCGGCAGCGGGGCGGGCCGGGCCGGGACAGCGGTCGTGGACCGCCGGCCGGTGGGTCAGCCCGTCACGACCCGTCCGGTGACCTCGCCCAGACCCACCCGGTGCCCGTCCGCGCCGGGCGCCCAGGCCGTGAGCGTCACCACGTCGCCGTCCTCCAGGAACGTCCGCTTGCCGTCGGGCAGTTCGAGGGGATCACGGCCGTTCCAGGTGAGCTCCAGCAGCGAACCGCGCTGGTGCTCGGCGGGGCCGCTGACCGTGCCGGAGCCGTACAGGTCGCCGGTGCGCAGGGAGGCGCCGTTGACCGTCATGTGGGCCAGCTGCTGGGCGCCGGTCCAGTACATGGTGGAGAACGGCGGCTCCGCGACCACGTGTCCGTTGATCGCGACGGAGATACGCAGGTCGTACCCGCCGGGGTCCACGCCGGGCGCCGTGTCGTCCAGGTAGGGCAGCAGGGGATGCGTGCGCTCCGGGGGTGCCACGCGCGCGTGCTCCAGTGCTTCCAGCGGGGTGATCCACGCCGACACCGAGGTGGCGAAGGACTTGGCGAGGAACGGGCCGAGGGGGACGTACTCCCAGGCCTGGATGTCCCGCGCGGACCAGTCGTTGAGCAGGCACAGCCCGAAGACGTGCTCCCGGAAGTCGCCGAGCCCGACCGGGCGGCCCGGCTGAGAGGGAGCGCCCACGACGAAGCCGACCTCGGCCTCGATGTCCAGCCGGACCGACGGGCCGAAGACGGGCGCCGGGTCACCCGGGCCCTTGCGCTGGCCGGACGGCCGTACGACGTCCGTGCCCGAGACCACCACCGTGCCGGCACGCCCGTGATAACCGACCGGGAGGTGCTTCCAGTTCGGCATGAGGGAGTCCGCGGCGTCCGGGCGGAAGATCCGGCCGGCGTTGCGGGCGTGGTGCTCCGAGGCGTAGAAGTCGACGTAGTCCGCCACCTCGAAGGGCAGGTGCAGGGTCACCTCGGACAGGGGGCGGAACAGCGGCTCGACCGTCGCGCGGTGCGCGGGGTCCGTGACCCAGGAGACGAGGTCGCGCCGTACGTCCGACCAGGTGCCGGGGCCGGCGGCCAGCAGGGGGTTGAGGGTGGGCCGGCCGAGCAGCGAGTGGTGGGGCGAACCGAGTGCCGCGGCGGCCGCGCCCGCGTCGAGGACGTGGTCCCCGAGCCGGACTCCGACCCTCCGCTCGGTGCTGCCGGCGGGCGAGAACACGCCGTAGGGAAGGTTGTGCGGGCCGAAGGGGTCGCCCTCGGGGACGTCGAAGGGGGGCATGGGGTGCTGCCTCGCTCTCATCCAGGCCATGCATGGCGCTGCGTTCCATGTGGTCGCGCCACACGTTACGGCTGATCCACGTGTCTTGGGCAGTGCCTTCCGAGGCGTCCGGGAGGTCGCCCGCACAGTGTCTAAAGAGTTCGCCATGTCCGGATAAGCCTTGTCGGAGGCGGTAGTTCCGGCTTAGCGTCCTTTCGGGACGCGGACGGGGCGGATCCGTTCCATCTGGGGGGACACGTGGGGGGACCCGTGGCCGAGGACGCCGCCGGCGCGCCGTGGACAGCCGACCGCGACGTGCCGGGCCTGATCGTCAAGTTCGGCCACTACCCGCTGCACCACGGAGGCGTCGGCGCGATCCGCAGTCTGGGCCGCCTGGGTGTGCCCATGTACGCGATCACCGAGGACCCGTACACACCGGCGGCCTCCTCCCGGTATCTGCGGAAGGCGTTCGTGTGGCCGACGACCGGTGCGGAGGACCCGGACCACCTGGTGGAGGGCCTGCTGCGGATCGGCCGCCGGATCGGCCGCCCGGCCGTGCTGATCCCGACGGACGAGGAGGCCGCCGTCCTGATCGCCGAGCACCAGGACCACCTGGCGGGCTCCTTCCTCTTCCCGCGCGTGGACCCGGTGCTGCCGCGCCGGCTGGCCAGCAAGCAGGGGCTGCACGAACTGTGCGCGGAGCACGGCGTCGCGAGTCCCGCGGCCGCGTTCCCGCGGTCGTACGAGGACGTCGTCGCCTTCGCGGACCGGACCCGTTTCCCGGTGGTGGCCAAGAACCGTGAGGCGTTCGTGCGGCGCAGGCAGCCCGCGGTGAACGGCACCACGAGGATCGGCACGCGCGAGGGACTGCTCAGCCTGGCCCGCGGCTGGGGCGGGGAACCCGGCGTCATCCTCCAGGAGTACCTGCCGCGCGAGGACGCCGAGGACTGGATCGTGCACGCCTGTTTCGACCAGGACTCCAGCCCGCTCGCGCTGTTCACCGGCGTCAAGGTGCGCTCCTGGCCGCCGCACGCCGGCATGACGGCGAACGCGTACGTCGTCGACAACCCGGAACTCGCCGGGCTCGCGGCACGTTTCGTCAAGCAGATCGGCTTCAGCGGTGTCATCGACCTCGACCTGCGCTTCGACCGGCGCGACGGACGGTACAAACTCCTCGACTTCAACCCGCGGGTGGGCGCCCAGTTCCGGCTCTTCGAGAACGAGTCGGGCGTGGACGTCGTACGCGCGCTGCACCTGCACCTGACCGGCCGCGCCGTCCCGCGGGGGGAACAGCGCGCCGGTCACCGCTACATCGTGGAGAACATCGACCTGCCCGCCCTCCTCGCCTACCGCCGCAGCGGTTACACGACACCGCACGCGCCGGTGCGCGCGAGCGGAACGGAGCTGGCCTGGTTCGCGGGTGACGACCCGCTGCCGTTCCTCACGATGCTCGCCCGTTTCGTGCGCCCGGGCGCGAAGCACCTCTGTCAGCTGTGGCGGGCCCACCACCGCGGCAGCGGCAGCGGCAGCGGCAGCGGCACCGCGCGAAGCGGCGGGCAAGGCACGGAGTAGGCACCGCGCGAAGCGGCGGGCAAGGCATGAAGCAGGCAAGCACGAAGCAGGCAAGGCCACGACGGCGTGGCGCACCGCGTCCTGGGGAGGGACTTCGTGAATCGACCGGTTGCAGTCATCGGGGCGGGGCCGTTCGGCCTGTCCACCGCCGCGCATCTGCGGGCGCGCGGCATCCCCGTCCGCGTCTTCGGCGAGCCCATGGTCAGCTGGCGTGACCACATGCCCGAGGGCATGCTCCTGAAGTCGACGCCCGCCGCCTCGAACCTCGACTGCCCCCAGCCCGGCCACACCCTCGCCGACTACTGCGACGCGGCCGGCGTCCGCCGCCTGGTGAGCGACGAGGACATCATCCCGGTGGAGACGTTCACCGCCTACGGCGAGTGGTTCCAGCAGCGGCTGGTCCCCGGCCTGGAGCGGGTGCGTGTCGTCTCGGCCGACCGCGGCCCGGGCGGCGGCTTCGCACTCGGGCTGGACTCCGGGGAGCTGTTCACCGCGCGCGCGGTCGTCGTCGCCACCGGCCTGGCGGGGCTCGCCCACCTGCCGCCGGAGCTGGCGGGAGCGGCGCCCGGCGGGCCTTCCCCGTCCGGTCCCGTCTCGCACAGCTCCCAGCACCACGACCTCGGCCGGTTCGCCGGCCGGGAGCTGATCGTCATCGGCGCCGGCCAGTCCGCGCTGGAGACGGCTACGCTCGCCGCCGAGGCGGGCGCACGCGTGCGCGTGGTCGCGCGCGGACGCGGGCGGGTCGCCTTCGGCAGCCCGCCCTGGCAGCAGCCGGCGTTCCGGCCGCGGTCCCCGTTCGGCCGCGCCTGGTCGCTGTGGGCGCTCAGCCACCACCCGCAGCCGTACCGCTTCCTGCCCGAGCCCACCCGTCACTACCTGGTCCGCCGGGTCCTCGGCCCGCTCGGCGCCTGGTGGCTGCGCGAGCGCTTCGAGAAGGGGGTGCGGGTGCGGGACGTCGAGCGGGTGGTGGGCGCCGAGGCCCCCGACGGCAGCCCCGTGGTCACCGTCCGCACCCACGCCGGGCGGACCGAGCGGCTCACCGCCGACCACGTCATCGCCGCCACCGGCTACCGCGTCGACGTCGCGGCGATGGACTTCCTCGGCCCGGGACTGCGCGCCGGGCTCGCGCTCAGCCGCGGCACGCCGAGACTCGGCCCCGGTTACGTCTCCTCGGTGCCGGGCCTGTACTTCACCGGCCTGCCGGCGGCGTCCTCGTACGGCCCGGTGATGCGCTTCGTCTGCGGTACGGAGTTCGCGTCCCCACGGCTGGCGAGGCACCTGGCGGCGGCCCACGGGTGAGGTGTTCCGCCCGGGGCCGTCACCCGTTCCGCCTCCGTCCGGGCAGGCGGCGGCGGAGCCGCCGGGGACCACGGCCGAAGGGCCCGCGGGGACCGGCCGGAACCGGCCGGTCGGGGCCGCTCAGCACGTAAGTGCCAGGAGAACGGGGTGAGTCGGCGGGGTGCGGTGTCCGTATTCTCTGATCATGGCACCCACCCCCGCGTACGCCCTGATCGCCACCGACCTGGACGGGACGCTGCTGCGTGGCGACGACACCGTCTCCGACCGGTCGCTCGCCGCGCTCGCGCGGGTGGCGCGGGCCGGAGCCCGCCACCTCGTGGTGACGGGGCGCCCGGCCCCGCGGGTACGGCCGCTCCTGACGCGCCTGGGATGCACGGGGCTCGCGGTGTGCGGGCAGGGCGCGCAGCTCTACGACGCCGGGACCGGCCGCCTGCTGTGGTCGGTCCGGCTGGACCGGGAGCTGGCGGAGACCGCGCTCGGCAAGATCGAGGCGGAGGTGGGGCAGGTCTTCGCGGCGGTCGACCAGGACGGCGTGGACGGGCTCACGCTCATCGAGCCCGGCTACCGGATGCCCCGTCCGGCGCTGCCCGCGCTGCGGGTCGGCCGGCGGGACGACCTGTGGCGCGCGCCCATCAGCAAGGTGCTGCTGCGTCATGCCGAGCTGTCGGACGACGAGCTGGCGGCCGTGGCGCGCGCGGTGGGGGGCTCCCTGGCGACCGTCACGATGTCGGGGCCGGGGACCGTGGAGCTCCAGCCGAGCGGGGTGACCAAGGCGACGGGGCTCGCGCTGGCCGCGGAGCGGCTGGGGATCGGCGCCGGACGGGCCGTGGCCTTCGGCGACATGCCCAACGACATCCCGATGTTCGACTGGGCGGCCCACGGCGTCGCGATGGCCGGCGCCCACCCCGAACTCAGGGCGGTCGCGGACGAGGTCACCTTGTCCAACGAGGACGACGGCGTCGCCGTCGTCCTCGAGAGACTGTTCCCGGCCGACTGACCGGGATGTCAGCAGTGCCCGCCGCCGGTGCCGGTCAGTACGCGCCGAACACGTTGTCGATCGAGCCGTAGCGCGCGGCCGCGTAGTTGCAGGCGGCGGTGATGTTCGCGACCGGGTCGTAGATGTCGAACGACGTCCCGGCCACGTGGTAGGCCTTGAAGGTGGGGTCGATGACCTGGAGCAGGCCCTTGGACGGGATGCCCGCGGCCGCGTTGGAGTCCCACAGGTTGATGGCGGCCGGGTTGCCCGACGACTCGCGGATGATGTTGCGGTAGATGCCGTTGTAGGTGCCCGGGATGCCCTTCTGGGCCATGATCGCGAGCGACTCGCGGATCCAGCCGTCGAGGGTGTTCGGGTAGCCGGCGGGGGTGGTGGCCGCCGCGGCGGTGGTCGGGGCCGCGGCGGCGCTGGTGGCGCCGATGAGCGGCAGGGCGAGGACGGCGGCGCCGGTGCCCACGGCTGCGAGGGCGCGGACGAGGCGGCTGTTGCGGGAACGGCGGTGCTGAACGGCGGCAGACATGCGGAAGTTCCTCTCCTACGCCTGCGAGGTGAGCTGTCGGGTTCGGGCGGGGAGGCGCCCGGCCGTGCCCTGGAGGAGGCACGGCTTCACCCCTAGCCGTTCCGGCGCGGCGTGTGCCGTTCCGGCCCGGCGGCTTACCTGGGTCCCCCGCTCCTGCCGTACGAATGGGTTCGTCGATGGGTGATGCGGGCGGCGGCAGGATTAGGCGTCCGCCCGACGGCCGGGAACGTATGCGAGAGCACATGTCGGGAACAAGTGCCGGATTCACACAACGCACTATTTGACCTTGATCGACGCCGTATGGGGTGCTTGATCCTTTGCGGCTGCCAACCCTCAACTCACCCACGGGGCAAGGATTCGGGAGGCCGCGGGGGCGGAGGCCGGCCGGAACGCCGCGTGACCCAATTCACGAAATGGCAAATCAGTTCAAAACAGACAAGGGGGAGCCGGCGCATTCCCGCCCCGGTGCTCGGCACGGGGGTGGAGAGTCACGGAAGGGGATATGAATTGTCGTTAAGTCGATAAATGTCCGTTCTTACCACCTGATCACACTCATGGCCGTTCTGATCCGATACCGCCCGGGCTGGACCGCTGGCCGCTATCGGTGATCGAAAGAGGACCGGATACGCTGAGTTGAGTGAGGGCAGCGACCTATCGACAAACCGTGTGATCGCCAGCAGACAGCAGCAGACAGGAGACCCCTCGTGACCGTCGTCGGGCCGTTCGGGCTGAGCGTGCGGGACCAGGCTCTGGAAGCCGATGTCCAGGCCGGATTGACGGCTGTCGAGGAAGGCTTGCTCGAGGCCACCAAGAGCGAGGTCCCGTTCATCACGGAGGCCGCGCAGCACCTCGTACGGGCCGGTGGGAAGCGGTTCAGGCCGCTGCTCGTGATGCTCGCGGCGCAGTTCGGCGACCCCTACGCGCCGGGTGTCGTCCCGTCCGCCGTGGTCGTCGAGCTGACCCATCTGGCCACGCTGTACCACGACGACGTCATGGACGAGGCGGCCGTGCGGCGCGGCGTGGCCAGTGCCAACACGCGCTGGGGCAACTCCGTCGCGGTCCTCACCGGCGACTTCCTCTTCGCCCGCGCCTCCCAGATCCTCGCCGACCTCGGCCCCGAGGCGGTCCGGGTGCAGGCCCTCGCGTTCGAACGGCTCGTCACCGGCCAGATCCTGGAGACCGCGGGCCCCTCGGACGGCCGCGATCCGGTCGAGCACTACCTGGACGTGCTCGGCGGCAAGACGGGTTCCCTGGTGGCGGTGTCGTGCCGGTTCGGCGCGATGATGTCCGGCGCCGACGAAAGGGTCGTCGACGTGCTCACCCAGTACGGCGAACGGCTCGGCGTCGCCTTCCAGCTCGCCGACGACGTCCTGGACATCGCCTCCGACTCCCACGAGTCCGGCAAGACCCCGGGCACCGACCTGCGCGAGGGCATTGCCACCCTCCCCGTGCTCCGGCTGCGCGAACGCGCCGCCCGGCTGGGCCGGTCCGAGGACCTCGCGCTGTGCGAGCTGCTGGACTCCGACCTCAGCGACGACGCCCGGCACGCCGAGGCGCTGACCGCGCTGCGCGCGCACCCCGCGCTGGAGCAGGCCCGCCGGGACACCGTGCGGTACGCGGAGGAGGCGCGGGCCGCGCTGGCGCCGCTGCGGGAGTGCGACGCCAAGGCGGCGCTGCTGGAGCTGTGCGACGCGGTGGTGCACCGCGCCGGCTGAACCGGCCGGACACCTCTTCGGGCGGCGTCTTCCCGCACGACCCCTACGGGTCGGGGGAGATGCCGCCTTCGTATGTCATACCGCAGACGTACACGGAGTTGGCCCCGAGGGCTGACGCTTCCGCGCGGCCGATTTGGTCAGATGGTCACTACGGAAATCACCACTCCTCACCGATTCGGGTGAGAATGGCGGCTCAGGTGGACCAGCGTGGGGACAGCCGCCGCCGACGACGGAGGTAAGGCACACATGGCACCGTACGCATCCGACGACGCAGTGGGCGCCGCGCACGACGAGGACCCGCGATCCGGCCGGCGCAAGGCCGCCCGGTACGCCGTCCCCGTCGCCGTGGTGGGGGTGGCCGCGGCCACGATCGGGCTCGTCCCGGCGCTCGCCGACTCCGGTGACCCCGACCTGCCGAGGATCAGCGCCCAGCAGCTCGTCGAGAAGATCGCCAGGTCGGACGTGCAGCAGCTGTCCGGCACCGTGAAGATCAGCACCGACCTGGGGCTGCCCGAACTCGGCGGCCTGGAGAACAGCCTGCTCTCCGGGGCGGACAAGGGCTCCGGCGGCGGGTCCTCCGCCGACCCGCGGACCAGGCTCACCGAGCTGGTCTCCGGCACGCACACCCTGCGCGTCGCCGCCGACGGCCCCGACCGGCAGAAGCTGTCGCTGCTGGAGAGCGGCGCCGAGTACAGCCTGATCCACGACGGCAAGGACGTCTGGGGCTACGACAGCAAGAGCAACGAGGTACACCACTCCACCGCGGCCGGCTCCGGCGGGGACCGCAGGACCCGGCAGCCGGCCACGCCGAAGGACTTCGCCGACCAGGTCCTGAAGTCGGTCGACACCACCACGTCCGTCACCGTCGACGGCACGGCCCAGGTCGCCGGGCGCGACGCCTACAAGCTGCTGATCAAGCCCAGGCAGTCCGGCACCACCGTCGGCGCGATCAGCATCGCCGTGGACGCGCGGACGGGTCTGCCGCTGAAGTTCACGCTCACCCCCAGCGGCGGCGGCGCCGCCGTGGTCGACGCCGGCTTCACCCGGGTCTCCTTCGCCGAACCGGCCGCCTCCACCTTCGACTTCACCCCGCCCAAGGGCGCGAAGGTCACCGAGGGCGAGGACGGGGACGCGGGTCCCGGGCACGCCCCGAGGGCGGACGGGAAGTCCAGGGACGGGCACCCGGCGCCGGAGCACGGCCCGCGGAGCGGCGGGGAGTTCGCCAAGGGGCTGCGCGGGGCCACGGTCCTCGGCAAGGGCTGGACGTCCGTCGCCGCCTTCGACACCGGTGCCAAGGGCGGCCTGCCCACCGGCTCCAAGGGCGGTGACCTCGGCGGCTTCCTCGGCTCGCTCGGTGAGCCGGTCTCCGGGGCCTTCGGCAAGGGCACGGTCTTCTCCACCCGCCTGGTCAACGCCCTGATCACCGACGACGGCAAGGTCTACGCCGGCGCGGTCACCAAGGCCGCCCTGGTGAAGGCGGCCGACGCGGCGAAGTAGTCCGTCCGGGCGCGGCGAAGCGAGGGGGAGCCGATGGACGAGCCGTCCGCCGCGGAGCCCGGCCGGGGGCCCACGCCGGAGCCCGGGCCCGCGGTGGCGGGGGCGAGCGTCATCGCCACGCGCGGGCTCACCAAGCGCTACCGGGGCGGACAGCTCGCCGTCGACGGTCTCGACCTGACCGTCCCGGCGGGCAGCGTCTTCGGTTTCCTCGGCCCCAACGGATCCGGCAAGACCACCACCATCCGCATGCTCATGGGCCTGATCGAGCCGACCGCGGGCACGGTCCGGCTCCTGGGCCGGCCCATGCCCCGGGCCGCCCGCACGGTCCTTCCACGGGTCGGCGCGCTCATCGAGGGCCCCGCCCTGTACGGCTTCCTCTCCGGCCGGGACAACCTGCTGCGCTACGACGCCGCCGACCCGGCCGCCGACCCCCGCACCCGGCGCGCCCGCGTCGCCGCCGCACTGGACCGGGTCGGTCTCACGGCCGCCGCCGGCAAGAAGGCGAAGGCGTACTCGCTGGGCATGAAACAACGCCTCGGCCTGGCCGCCGCGCTGCTCCGGCCCCGCGCACTGCTGGTCCTGGACGAGCCCACCAACGGCCTCGACCCGCAGGGCATGCGGGAGATCCGCACCCTGGTCAGGGAGCTGGCCGCCGACGGTACGACCGTCTTCCTCTCCTCCCATCTCCTCGACGAGATCGAGCAGGTGTGCACGCACGCGGCGGTCATGACGCGGGGGCGGCTCGTCGCCCAGGGGCCGGTGGCCGACCTGGCAGCCGGGGCGCGCGGCCGGCTGGTGGTGACCACCCCGGACACGGCCCAGGCGGCCCGGGTGCTCACGGAACAGGGCGTCGGGGACGTGGCCGCCGACGGCGACCGGGTCACCGGCGAACCGCCCGCCCGGGACCTCGCCGAGGTGACCGCGGCCCTGGTCACCGCGGGCGTCCGGGTCCGGGGCCTCACCGTCGAACGGGCCTCGCTGGAGGACGCGTTCGTCATGCTGACGGGAGAGGGATTCGATGTCACGCGCTGACCCGGCGGGCGCCGCGCGGAAGCCGAACCCGCTGTGGACCTTCGGACTGCTGCGCAGCGAGCTGGTCACCACCGTCCGCCGCTGGCGCACGCTCGCCCTGCTCGGGGTGCTGGCCGCGGTGCCGGTGCTGATCGGGATCGCGGTGCGGATCGAGACGCGGGACGGCGCCCCGGCGGGCGGGAACGGCGCGGGCCCGGCGTTCCTCACCCAGGTCACCAACAACGGACTGTTCCTGGTCTTCACCGCGCTGGCCGCCACCCTGCCGTTCTTCCTGCCGATGGCGGTGGGTGTCGTCGCGGGCGACGCGATCGCGGGGGAGGCGGGCGGTGGCACCCTGCGCTATCTGCTGGTCGCTCCGGCCGGCCGCACCCGGCTGCTGCTCACCAAGTACGCGACGGTACTGGTGTTCTGTCTGCTCGCCACCCTGGTCGTCGCGGTCTCCGCGCTGGCCGTCGGCGTACTGCTCTTCCCGCTGGGCGAGCTGACCACCATCTCCGGCACCCGGATCGGCCTCGCCGAGGGTTTCGGCCGGGCCCTGCTCATCGCCCTGGTCGTGGCGGCCTCACTGGTCGGGGTGGCGGCCGTCGGCCTGTTCGTGTCGACGCTCACCCAGAGCGGCATCGCGGCCATGGCGACCACGATCGGCCTGCTCGTCACCGTCCAGATCGTCGACCAGATACCTCAGCTGCACGCGCTCCAGCCGTACCTGTTCCCGCACTACTGGCTGTCCTTCGCCGACCTGATGCGCGACCCCGTCTACTGGGACGGCCTGACGCGCAACCTCGGCCTCCAGGCGTTGTACGCGGCCGTGTTCGGCTCGGCGGCCTGGGCGCGGTTCACGACGAAGGACATCAGCGCGTGACCTCGGGGCGCGGCTCAGACGCCGGCCGTCTCGTGGGGGAAGCGCGCGAGCGGAGCGTCCTGTGCGAAGAACGTCTTCGCGCGCGCGAGCGCGTCCGCGTCCCCGCGTACGTCACCGGGCGCGCTGCCGTTGCCGAGCAGGACCCCGCCGAAGCGCATCTTCAGATAGGCGGCGGAGTGGGTGAGCGTGCCGGTGTAGGGGGCGGCGACCGCCTGCTCGTCGTGCGCGAGGGCGGCGACGCCCCAGAGCGTACGGCCGGCCATCGTGTCCCTGAAGTCGGCGCCGGGGGTGCGCAGCCAGGCCGACCAGTAGTCGAGGTAGCGCTTGGTGAGGCTGGACACCGAGTACCAGTACAGGGGTGAGGCGATCACGATGTCGGTCGCCGCGAGCGTGGCGTCCAGCAGCAGACCGGCGGGGGTGTCCGGCGACGGCCGGTCGTACTCGCTGTCGTGCCGCAGGTCCACGAAGTCGGGCAGGGGGTGGTCGGCGAGCCGGATCCACTGCTGCTCGGTGTCCGCGGGCAGTTGCTCGGCTGCCGCGCGGGCCAGCAGTTCGGTGTTGCCCTCGGCGCGGGCGCTGCCCAGGACGAAGAGGAAGCGACGGGTCATGGGGTCCCCCAGGTGAGTGATGCCGTACCGCCAATCAACGCACATGCATCTTATGCACGTGCAAGGAAATTTGACCAGAGTGTGGCTGGTGCGAGGCTGTGACGTCGCGGTGACGCGGGAACCCGCCCTACCCGACAGACTGGGTGGCAGGACGCGTACGACCGGATCGCGGCGCCAGGGGAGTGAGGGGCATACCGATGGCTCGAGTCAGCTTCGAGAAGAAGCGGGCGCTTCAGCCCGTGGCGCACCCGGCGGCGGTGTCCGTCGAGGTGTTCGGCACGGGGGACGCGTCGGTGGACGGGGCCCCGGTCGTGGCGGTCCCGGGCGAGGAGATCCAGCAGGCCGTCCTGAACCACCTCCAGCGCCTGGCCATCAGCGTCGGCGCCCCCGTACGCGCCACGGTCCGCGACGACCGCACGGGCTGGGTGGTGCCCCTGGAGGTCGCGACGGACGGCTCCAGCCGGACGACGGGGGAGCCGGTCCGGGTGCCGGCCCCACCGGGACCGGGCGCGGGCGCACCGGCGAGGACCGCCACCGCCGTACCGGCGGCAGCCGCCGCCCACGCCGTCCGTGCGGAGTCCGCAGCCGCCGTCACCGCCGTCCGTGCGGGGGCCGCCACCGCCACCGCCGCACCGGCGCGGGCCGTCGCCGCCATACCGGCGGAGGCCGTTCTCGCCGTGTCGCGGGAAGCCGTCGCCCACACCCCGGCCCGCGGGTTCGACGCCGTCGCCGAGGAGGTGCTCGGGGACGGCCCCGTGACCGAGACCGCCGAGGGCGCCGAGCTGCTCACCGAGCCGATGACCCGCATCAACGAGGCCGTACGGGCGGGCCGTATCGACGCGGCGGCGGAACTGGCCGACCGTACGCTCGCCGAGGCCACCGCCGTGCTCGGCACCCGGCACGCCGAGGTGCTGCACCTGCGGGAACTGTCCGCCTACATCGCCTACCTGGGGGGCGACCCGGTCCGTGCCTTCCGGCTGTCCCTGGACCTCGCCCGGCTGCGCCGCCAGGCACGGGACGGGGAGGCCGCCTACGGCAACGTGCAGAGCGCGGCGACCGCCTGGCGCGCGGTGCGCGACCCCGAGGAGGGCCTGCGGCTGGGCCGCGACCTGATCGACCTGTGGACGGACCTCAGCGCCGAGCCGGGTCCCGCCGCCGACGATCCACGCCCCCTGGAGTCCGCCCGCGCCCGCATGGTCCGCCTGTCCGACCGCGCGGCCCGCGCCGCCCGGCCGTGACCTTCGGCGACCACCGTCCCCGCACACCCTGGAACGGTCCCCGACCGGTCCCCTAGTGGACGCAGAACTCGTTGTCCTCAGGGTCGGCCATCACCGCCCACCGACCGGAGGGCTCCGCCACCTCCCGCAGCAGCCGCGCGCCCAGCGCCTCCAGCCGTGACACCTCCTCCGCGCGCCGGTCCGGGCCGGGGTGCAGGTCGAGGTGGAGCCGGTTCTTGCCGGTCTTCGGCTCCGGTACGCGCTGGAACAGCAGCCGCCGGCCGAGCCCGGTGCCGGTCCGCGGGTCGTACGGGTCGTCGGGGTGCCGCACGGCGATCAGGTCCCGGAAGGCCGGGCGGCCGTGGTACTCGACGGTGGCCTCGCCGGACAGCGCGCCCAGGGACAGCAGCTGTTCGATGAGGGCGCTGTTGTCCTCGGCCGTGTAGTGCAGCGCGGCGGACCAGAAATCGGCCTGCGTGTGCGGGTCGGCCGCGTCGATGACGAGCTTCCAGTGCAGCGGGGCGGGCGCCTGTGTGGTCATGACTCCCACTTATAACCGGACCCGCCGGTGGAGGGATTCGTTCCGCGCCGGTCAGGCGTCTGCGGAAGCCGACGCCGGAGCCGGCTCCGGAGCCGGCTCCGGGACCGATGCGTAAGCCGTGGCGCCGGCCGGTCCCGGGGCCGGGACGCCGGCCGGTCCGGGTACGGCGAACCGCGCCGTCCGCCGCGCGGTGCGCAGGGCGTCGCCCGTGAGCAGGATCAGTGCCAGCCAGACCAGCGCGAACCCGGCCCACCGCTCGGCCGGCATGGCCTCGTGGAAGTGGACGACGCCGAGCAGGAACTGGAAGACGGGGGCGAGGTACTGCAGCAGGCCCAGCGTCGACAGGGGCACCCGGATCGCCGCCGCGCCGAAGCAGACCAGGGGGAGCGCGGTGACGACGCCGGTCGAGGCGAGCAGGGCGGCGTGGCCCGTCCCCCCGGTCACGAAGGTGCACTCGCCGCGCGTGGTCAGCCACAGCAGGTAGCCGAGCGCCGGGACGAACTGGATCGCGGTCTCGGCGGCCAGCGACTCGACGCCGCCGAGGCCCACCTTCTTCTTCACCAGCCCGTAGGTGGCGAAGGAGAAGGCGAGGCAGAGGGAGATCCACGGCGGGTGGCCGTAGCCGACGGTCAGGACGACGACGGCGGTCAGGCCGACCGCGACCGCCGCCCACTGGACGGGCCGCAGCCGTTCCTTGAGGACGAGCACGCCTATCGCGATGGTGACCAGCGGGTTGATGAAGTAGCCGAGCGAGGCCTCCACGACGTGGCCGGCGTTCACCGCCCAGATGTAGACGCCCCAGTTCACGGTGATGACGGCGGCCGCCACGGTGATGAGGCCGAGCTGCCGCGGGCGGCGCAGCAGCTCGCCGGCCCAGGCCCAGCGGCGGACGAAGAGCAGCGCGACGGCCACGAAGGCGAGGGACCACACCATGCGGTGGGCCAGGATCTCCGCGGCCCCGGCCGGCTTCAGCAGGGGCCAGAACAGGGGGACCAGCCCCCACATCCCGTAGGCGGCGAAGCCGTTCAGCAGGCCTGTGCGGTGCTCACCCTCGGACGTCCCGGCCACGTCCCCTCCTTCCGCCCGCGCAACCCGCGTACGCGCGCGAGAAAGAAGGTAACGCCGGACACCTCCGGATGTCATGCCCGTATCGCCATACGGTCATGACAGCCTGAGGGGGTGCCGGGGTCAGTCCTGGAGCGCGGCGGTGACGGCCGCGGCGAGCGGGGTGGCCGGCCGGCCGATGAGCCGGGACAGGTCACCGGAGGTGACCACCAGCTCCCCCTTCTCGATCGAGGCGTCCACCCCGGCCAGCATCCCGGCCACCGGCGCGGGCAGCCCGGCGCCGGTCAGGATGCCGGTGAGGGCCTCGACGGTGACCGGGGTGTAGGCGATCTCCCGGCCGGTCCGGCGGCTCAGCTCGGCCGCGTACTCGGCGAAGCTCCACGCCTCGTCGCCGCCCAGCTCGTACGTCGTGTTCTCGTGCCCCTCGCCGGTCAGCACCGCGACCGCGGCGGCGGCGTAGTCGGCGCGGGCGGCCGAGGAGACCCGGCCGTCACCGGCCGCGGCCACGACCGCCCCGTGCTCCAGGACCGGGGCCAGGTGCTCGGTGTAGTTCTCGTGGTACCAGCCGTTGCGCAGCAGGCTGTAGGGCAGGCCGGAGGCGAGCAGGGCCTCCTCGGTGGCACGGTGGTCGTCGGCCAGCGCGGCCGTCAGGGTGCCCGGGGCGCTGGTGTACGCCAGCAGCGCCACCCCGGCGGCCGCGGCGGCGTCGATGACCACGCTGTGCTGGCGCGCCCGGCCCTTGCCGAACTCGTTGCCGGAGATCAGCAGGACCTTGTCGCCGGCGGCGAACAGGCCGTCGAAGGTCTCGGGCGCGTTGTAGTCGGCGACGGCCAGACGCACACCCCGGGCCGCGAAGCCGGCACCCTTCGCCTCGTCGCGCACGACGGCGGTGATCTGTTGCGCCGGCACCTTCTCCAGCAGCTGCTCCACCACGTGACGGCCGAGCTGTCCGGTGGCTCCGGTGACGATGATGCTCATGGTTCAGCACTCCTGGGCTTCTCGGGGAGATGGCTTGGTGACACTCACCGTAGGAGCGGCGCTAACGAATAGATAGTACCCACTTTGAAGTAAGGTACTGGTATGGCAGTAACCAAGCGGGCCGTGGACGCCGAGGCGCTCTGCCCCTACCGGCTCGTCCTGGAACACGTCACCAGCCGCTGGGGCGTCCTCGTCCTCGTCGCACTGCTCGAACGGCCGCACCGCTTCGGTGAGCTGCGCCGGACGGTCAGCCGGAACGGCGGCCGGGACGTCAGCGAGAAGATGCTCACCCAGACCCTCCAGACCCTGGAACGCGACGGCCTGGTGCACCGCGACGCCAAGCCGGTCATCCCGCCCCGCGTCGACTACTCGCTCACCGGCCTCGGCCGCGAGGCGGCGGAACAGGTGCGCGCCCTCGCCGGCTGGACGCGGCACCGCATGGACGAGGTGGAGCGGGCCCGCCGGGCCTACGACGAGCGCCGCCGCGCGAACGAAGAGGCCCGGGGCATCCCGCCCCGGGCCTCGTGAACCGGCGGACGGGTCAGCCGACGACCGTCCAGGTGTCCCCGCCGGCCAGCAGCGCGCCCAGGTCGCCCTTGCCGTGCTGCTCGACGGCCGTGTCGAGCTGGTCGGCCATCTGGGTGTCGTAGACCGGCCGTTCGACGGAGCGGAGAACGCCGATCGGAGTGTGGTGCAGGGTGTCCGGGTCGGCCAGCCGGGACAGGGCGAAGGCGGTGGTGGGGGACGCGGCGTGGGCGTCGTGCACCAGGATGTCCGCCTCGTTCTCCTCGGTCACCGCCACCACCCTGAGATCACCGGTCCGCGCATCCCGTACGACGCCTCTCGCCCCGTCGGCACCGAAGCGGATCGGCTGCCCGTGCTCCAGCCGGATCAGCGCCTCCTCGGCCTGCTGCTTGTCCTTCAGGGCGTCGAAGGCGCCGTCGTTGAAGATGTTGCAGTTCTGGTAGATCTCGATCAGGGCCGTGCCCGGGTGGGCGGCGGCCTGCCGGAGCACCTCGGTGAGGTGCTTGCGGTCGGAGTCGATCGTGCGCGCCACGAACGACGCCTCCGCGCCGATGGCGAGGGAGACGGGGTTGAAGGGGGCGTCGAGCGAGCCCATCGGCGTCGACTTGGTGATCTTGCCGACCTCGGAGGTCGGCGAGTACTGGCCCTTGGTCAGGCCATAGATCCGGTTGTTGAACAGCAGGATCTTCAGATTGACGTTGCGGCGCAGGGCGTGGATCAGATGGTTGCCGCCGATGGACAGCGCGTCGCCGTCACCGGTGACGACCCAGACGCTCAGATCACGGCGCGAGGCGGCCAGGCCGGTCGCGATGGCCGGGGCACGGCCGTGGATGGAGTGCATCCCGTAGGTGTTCAGGTAGTACGGGAAGCGGGAGGAGCAGCCGATACCGGAGACGAAGACGATGTTCTCGCGCGCCAGGCCCAGCTCCGGCATGAAGCCCTGCACGGCCGCGAGGATCGCGTAGTCACCACAGCCCGGGCACCAGCGCACCTCCTGGTCCGACTTGAAGTCCTTCATCGACTGCTTGGCCTCGGCCCGGGGGACCAGGTGCAGCAGCCCGTTGCCGGTGTCAGTCATCGATGGCCTCCTTCAGTGCCGCGGCGAGCTGCTCCGCCTTGAACGGCATGCCGTTGACCTGGTTGTAGGAGTGGGCGTCGACCAGGTACTTCGCCCGGACGAGGGTGGCGAGCTGCCCGAGGTTCATCTCGGGGATCACGACCTTGTCGTAGCTCTTCAGGACCGTGCCGAGGTTGCGGGGGAAGGGGTTGAGGTGGCGCAGATGGGCCTGTGCGATCGGCTCGCCGGCCGTCCGGAGCCGCCGCACCGCCGCCGTGATCGGCCCGTAGGTGGAACCCCAGCCGAGGACCAGGGTCCGGGCGCCGTGCGGGTCGTCGACCTCCACGTCGGGAACGTCGATGCCGTCGATCTTGGCCTGCCGGGTGCGGACCATGAAGTCGTGGTTGGCCGGGTCGTAGGAGATGTTGCCCGTGCCGTCCTGCTTCTCGATGCCGCCGATCCGGTGCTCCAGGCCCTCGGTGCCCGGCACCGCCCAGGGCCGGGCCAGGGTCTGCGGGTCCCGCTTGTAGGGCCAGAAGACCTCGGTGCCGTCCTCCAGCGTGTGGTTCGGGCCGGAGGCGAACCGAACCCGCAGGTCGGGCAGCTCGTCCAGCTCGGGGATGCGCCACGGCTCGGAACCGTTGGCCAGGTAACCGTCCGACAGCAGCATCACCGGCGTGCGGTACGTCAGCGCGATCCGGGCCGCCTCCACGGCCGCGTCGAAGCAGTCGGCCGGGGTCCTCGGCGCGACCACCGGCACCGGCGCCTCGCCGTTGCGGCCGTACATCGCCTGCAGCAGATCGGCCTGCTCGGTCTTGGTCGGCAGGCCGGTGGACGGGCCGCCGCGCTGGATGTCGACGACCAGCAGCGGCAGCTCCAGCGACACCGCGAGGCCGATCGTCTCCGACTTCAGCGCCACACCCGGCCCCGAAGTCGTCGTCACCGCCAGCGAACCGCCGAACGCCGCGCCCAGGGCCGCGCCGATGCCCGCGATCTCGTCCTCGGCCTGGAAGGTGCGCACGCCGAAGTTCTTGTGCTTGCTCAGTTCGTGCAGGATGTCCGAGGCCGGGGTGATCGGGTACGACCCCAGGAACAGGGGCAGATCCGCCTGCCGCGACGCGGTGATCAGGCCGTAGGCCAGGGCGAGGTTCCCGGAGATGTTCCGGTAGGTGCCGACCGGGAACGCCCGGGCGGCCGGGGCGACCTCGTAGGAGACCGCGAAGTCCTCCGTCGTCTCGCCGAAGTTCCAGCCCGCCCGGAAGGCGGCGATGTTGGCGGCGGCGATCTCCGGCTTCCTCGCGAACTTGCTCCGCAGGAACGTCTCCGTGCCCTCGGTGGGCCGGTGGTACATCCAGCTGAGCAGGCCCAGCGCGAACATGTTCTTGCTGCGCTCGGCCTCCTTGCGGGAGAGGTCGAACTCCTTCAGCGCCTCGACCGTGAGCGTGGTCAGCGGCACCGGGTGGAGGCTGTAGCCGTCGAGCGAGCCGTCCTCCAGCGGAGAGCCGGCGTAACCGACCTTCTGCAGGGCCCGCTTGGTGAACTCGTCGGTGTTGACGATGATCTCGGCCCCGCGCGGGAGGTCGCCGATGTTGGCCTTCAGGGCGGCCGGGTTCATCGCGACCAGGACGTTCGGCGCGTCTCCGGGGGTGAGGATGTCGTGGTCGGCGAAGTGCAGCTGGAAGGACGAGACACCCGGCAGGGTGCCGGCGGGGGCGCGGATCTCGGCGGGGAAGTTCGGCAGGGTGGAGAGGTCGTTGCCGAAGGTGGCGGTCTCCGAGGTGAACCGGTCACCGGTGAGCTGCATGCCGTCACCCGAGTCCCCCGCGAACCGGATGATCACCCGGTCCAGGCGCCGCACGTCCTTCGCGCCGCCCGGTTTGCGCTGTTCTCCCACGACCGATCCGTCGTCGGCCTGCTCCGCTGGGCTGCTGACCTGGCTGGTCACTGAACTGGACCTCCTTCGAGGCGGCTGTCCGGGGCGCGGTCGTCCCACGGACCATCCCGGATCAACCCTACGTCGGTTAGGGTCGCCTTCCCGAGGTCTTCCGTGGATCGGTCGACATTTCGAGACGGCCTGTCGCGCTGGGTCACATCATGTCCCGCGTCACCGGGCCGCCGGCCAGGCATTCCCCGCGCGTTCCCGGTTCTCTCCCGGGCCTTTCACCCGGCCGCGCGTCCGCGAGTTCCCGTTCCAGGACTCCCTCCGGTGCCCGCCCCCAACGGAAGCCGGGCGCGCTGACGGCACGCCGACGCGGTGCCGGCGCCGGTCCGTCCGGTCAGGAGTTCAGGTACGTGAGAACGGCCAGAACCCGACGGTGGTCCCCGACGCTCGGGGCCAGTCCGAGCTTCAGGAAGATGTTGCTGACGTGCTTCTCCACGGCCCCGTCGCTGACCACCAGCTGCCGGGCGATCGCCGAGTTCGTCCGCCCCTCCGCCATCAGCCCGAGCACCTCCCGCTCCCGCGGGGTCAGCCCCACCAGCACGTCCTGCTTGCGGCTGCGGCCGAGCAGCTGCGCCACCACCTCCGGGTCCAGCGCCGTACCGCCCTCGGCGACCCGCACCACCGCGTCCACGAACTCCCGTACGTCCGCGACCCGGTCCTTCAGCAGATAGCCCACGCCACGGCTGGATCCGGCCAGCAGCTCGGTGGCGTAACGCTCCTCCACGTACTGCGACAGCACCAGCACCCCGAGCCCCGGGTGCAGCCTGCGCAGCAGTACGGCCGCCCGGACCCCCTCGTCGGTGTGGGTCGGCGGCATCCGTACGTCGGCCACGACCACGTCGGGCAACTGCCCCTGCTCATCCAGCGCCGAGATGGTCTTCACCAGCGCGTCCGCGTCCCCGACACCGGCCACGACCTCGTGCCCGCGGTCGGTCAGCAACCGGGTCAGGCCCTCCCTGAGCAGCACTGAGTCCTCGGCGATGACCACCCGCACCCTGTCCTCCACGATCCTTCGGCCCCCCACAGCCCGATCCGGCGACCACGCCCGCCGCGGTACCGGGCGGTGACGTGCGTCCCTGACGTCCTACGGAGGTCCAGCATTCCAGCATTCGTGCCGGGCCGCCGCCGTCCTGGGCGAATACCGGGCCCGGCGTCCGCCCTCAGGGCCGCCAGGGCAGTTCCGCGATCACGCGGGTGGGGCCGCCGGCGGGGGAGTCGATCACGAGGACGCCGTCCACCGCGTCCAGGCGTGCGGCGAGCCCGGCCAGTCCGGAACCACCGGCGGGACCGGCGCCGCCGACTCCGTCGTCGGTCACCTGGACGAGCAGCCGGTCGTCCGCGTGCCACACGTCGACGGAGGCGGTCCGGGCCCGGCTGTGCTTGCTGATGTTCTGGAGGAGCTCGGAGACGGTGAAGTAGGCGATGCCCTCGATGGCCGCCGCGGGCCGGGCCGGCAGGTCGACGTCCACCGTCACCGGCACGGTGCAGCGGGCGGCGACCGAGGACAGGGCCGCGTCCAGGCCGCGGTCGGTGAGCACGGCCGGGTGGATGCCCCGGGCCAGGTCGCGCAGCTCCTGAAGCGCCGTCTTCACCTCGCCGTGCGCCTCCTCCACCATCCGCGCCGCCGCCCGCGGGTCCTCCCGCAGCTTCTCCTTCGCCAGCCCCAGCTCCATCGCCAGGCCGACCAGCCTGGCCTGGGCGCCGTCGTGCAGGTCCCGCTCGATGCGCCGCAGGTCGGCCGCCGCCGTGTCGACCACGGTTCCGCGGTCCGACTCCAGCTCCACCACCCGTGCCGACAGCGGCGACGGCCCCAGCAGCCCGCGCACGAGCAGCCCGTCCACCGTCGTCAGGGCCCGGACGAGCCACGGCGTCACCAGCGTGAACACCAGTCCGACCAGCGCGGTCACCGTGATCTCGAACGGGTTGTCGAGGTAGATGCCGTGGTGGGCGTCGCCGTACAGCTGGAGGCCGCCCCGGCCGGCGTAGGCCGGGAACACCCAGAACCACAGCGGGTAGGTCAGCAGGGCCCAGCCGAGCGTCCAGAAGGTGACCGCCACCGTGAAGGTGAACACCGCCCACGGCAGCTGCACCAGCGCGTACAGCGCGTTGCGCCAGGAGGTGCCGCTCTTGAGGACCGCCCCCATCCAGGCCGCCGCGCCCGGCTTGCGCATGCGCAGCGGCTCGGGGCCGGCCACGTCCAGGCCGAGCAGCGCGCGCGCCCGCGCCCGCTCCAGCACGGCGAAGCCCCGGCAGCCCGCGAGCGCCGCCGCCAGCACCGGGATGCCGAGGAAGGTGACCAGCAGGCCCGCGCCGAGCGCCACCATCGTCACCGTCCAGGTGAACAGCACCAGGGACACCGGCAGACTCAGCAGGACGTAGCCCAGCTCCCGCCAGGCGCGCCCCTCGACGGGCGCCCGCAGCGCGGCGGGCAGCCGGTACCCGCCGCCGGCACGGCGCCCCTGCCCGTAACCCTGTCCGTACTCCCGCCCGTACTCCGTGGCCATCGACGCCGTCCTGTTCTCCTCGTCCGAGCGGCGCTTCAGCCGCACCACCAGGGTCGCCCGCCCCGTGCCCCCGGGCCATGGCGCCCGTCGGCGTCTCGACCGGGGGGTTTTCCCCACCCTTCCGGCGGGCCCGGTGGGCTCGGTGGCCTCTTCCGGCGGGCCCGGTGGACCCGGCGGCCTCGGTCGCCCCGCGGACCCGGGGCGGGCGGCCCGGGCAGGAGGCGGCCGAGTCCGCGTGGTGCACACGCGCGTGGTGGTCGCTCTCGCAGCGCGTGGCCGACGCTCGGACGGCCGCACGCGCGCGTGGCCGGTCGCGTGGCCGGGCCGCACGCGCGCGTGAACGTGCGCGCGGGGCGGTCGCTGGCCCGGCCGCCCCGCGCGCGTGTGTGCCGCGGTGCCGCCGGCTACGCCTGCCGGTCGCGCCACGGCAGCTCCGCGGTGACCACCGTCGGGCCACCGTCCGGTGAGTCGACGACGAACAGGCCGTCCACCGCGCCGAGCCGGTCCGCCAGCCCCCGCATGCCGCTGCCGGCGTCCAGCCGGGCACCGCCGACGCCGTCGTCGGTCACCTGGACGAGCAGCCGGTCGTCCGCGCGCCACACCTCGACGGAGGCGGACCGGGCCCGGCTGTGCTTGCTGATGTTCTGGAGCAGCTCGGAGACGGTGAAGTAGGCGATGCCCTCGATGGCCGCCGCGGGCCGGCCCACCAGATCCACGGTCACGGTCACCGGCACCGTGCAGCGGGCGGCGACCGAGGACAGGGCCGCGTCCAGGCCGCGGTCGGTGAGCACGGCCGGGTGGATGCCCCGGGCCAGGTCGCGCAGCTCCTGAAGGGCCAGCTTCACCTCGCCGTGCGCCTCGGCCACCATCGAGGCCGCCGTGTCGGGGTCCTCCAGCAGCTTCTCCTTGGCCAGGCCGAGCCCCATGGCCAGATTGACCAGCCGCGCCTGTGCACCGTCGTGCAGGTCCCGCTCGATCCGGCGCAGGTCAGCCGCCGCCGTGTCGACCACGATCCCGCGGTCGGACTCCAGTTCGGCGATCCGGCGCTCCAGCTCGTCCGACGGCGAGAGCAGCCCGCGCACCATCGCCCGGTCGGCGCCGGCGAGGAACCGCGCCAGATACGGCAGCACCGGCCACAGCACGAACAGCGAGATCAGCACGGTGCAGAAGGTGACGACACCCCAGGGCAGCCGGATCGCGTCGTACAGCAGCGTCCGCCAGCCCACCGGGTCCTTCAGTGCCAGCCACAGCCGCTGCACCGGCCCCCCGCCCCTGGAGAGCGGCAGCGGCGTCGGCTCCTCCACCCGCACCCCGAGGAGTCTTCTGGCCCGGGCCCGCTCCAGCTTGCCCAGCTGCCGGGCGCCCAGCAGGCAGAGCGCCAGCAGCGGGAGGCCGATCACGGTGAGGCTGAGGATGCCGCCGGCCACCAGCACCGTGAACGCGTACGCGAACCCGAACACCGCCACCGGCAGGTTCAGCAGGAGATACGCGATCTCCTTCCAGGTGTGCGCGTCGTAGGCGGGCCGGGGCGGAGGCAGCCGGTCGAGGCCGTCGTGTCCGTCGCGTCCGTCGGTGCCGTCGGTCCGGCCGGCGGCGGGGCTGGGAGCGGTCATGGTGGTCAGCCTGCCGTGCGCGCAGCCGCTCACGCCATGCGGTACGCCGCCCTCCGCTGCCGGGGGAAAACCCCACCCCACCGGGCTCCGGCCGTCCCACGGCGTGACGGGCTGCTTACCGGTTCTTTATCAGGGCCTAGACTCCCGTGCGTACAGATCCTCGAATCACGTTGCATCACAGAGTTCACTCAGGTCATGAGGTCAGGGAGCGAGGGACGGACGTGCGGGAGACGTTGGGGCACTCGACGACCGCCGCGGCGAACGTCGTCGCGGCCGGCTACTTCCGGTCCTACTCGGTGGTCGGACTGCTCGCCCTCGTCGGCGTGCTGTTCGTCGCGGCCGCCTTCGGCGCCGGCCGCCTGCTGCGTCCGGTCGTGCCGACACCGGAGAAACTCCTGACCTACGAGTGCGGCGTCGACCCCGTCGGCGAGGGCTGGGCCCACACCCAGGTCCGCTACTACGTCTACGCCTTCCTGTACGTGATCTTCGCGGTCGACTCGGTCTTCCTGTTCCCGTGGGCGACGGTCTTCGCCGCCCCGGGCTACGGCGCGACGACCCTCGTGGAGATGTTCGTCTTCCTCGGCTTCCTCGCCGTGGGCCTGCTGTACGCATACAAGAAGGGCGTCCTGACATGGACGTGAACCCGGCTGTCCCGGAGCCCGTGCCGCTGCCGGAGCCGAAGCGGCTCGGCACGCTCGCGCGGCTCGCCCCCGAACCGATGAAGGTCGTCCTGAACTGGGGCCGCCGCTATTCGCTGTGGGTCTTCAACTTCGGCCTCGCCTGCTGCGCGATCGAGTTCATCGCCGCGTCGATGGCCCGCCACGACTTCATCCGCCTCGGCGTCATCCCCTTCGCGCCGGGCCCCCGCCAGGCCGACCTGATGGTCGTCTCGGGCACGGTCACGGACAAGATGGCTCCCGCCGTCAAGCGGCTGTACGAGCAGATGCCCGAGCCGAAGTACGTCATCTCCTTCGGCGCCTGCTCCAACTGCGGCGGCCCCTACTGGGACTCCTACTCCGTCACCAAGGGCGTCGACCAGATCATCCCGGTGGACGTGTACGTCCCCGGCTGCCCGCCGCGCCCCGAGGCACTGCTCCAGGGCATCCTCAAGCTCCAGGAGAAGATCGCCCGCGAGTCGCTGGGGGAGCGGTACGGCACCGGGCCCGCCCGGCCGTCGGCCGCCGCGCTCCAGAGCGACCTGGTCCGGCCCCCGGCCCCCGCCCCGGAGGGGGACGCCCGATGAGCACGGCCGGCTGGCTGCCCGCCCCCGCCGGGGAACTCTTCGGCACGGACGCCACGGCCGAGGAGTCGTACGGCCTCCTGACCGTGGACGTGCCGCCGTCCTCCTGGCTCACCGCCCTGGAGACGGCCCGTACGACCCTGACCTGCACCTACTTCGACTGGCTCAGCGCGGTCGACGAACCGGGCACGGGCTTCCGCGTCGCCGCGCACGTCGTCGCCCTGAACCCGGTCCGCCGTCTCCTCGTGCGCACGACGGTCCCGCACGACGCCCCGGTCCTCCCCTCCGCGATCGGCGTGTACGCGGGCGCCGCCTGGCACGAGCGGGAGACCCACGAGATGTTCGGGGTCGTCTTCGAGGGCCACCCCGGCCTCGACCACCTGCTGCTCCCCGAGAACTTCGAGGGCCACCCGCTCCGCAAGGACTTCGTCCTCGCCGCCCGCGTCGCCAAGGCCTGGCCCGGCGCGAAGGAACCCGGCGAGTCCGAACACGGCGGCCCCAAGCGGCGCCAGATGCTGCCCCCGGGCGTCCCCGACCCGAACGAGTGGGGCCCTCTCAAGGGTCAGCTCCCTCCTGCTCCGGCCCGCCCCGCCCGGACGGCGGGGCGCGCGGCGACGGAGCGCCCTGCCCGCGCCGCAGGCGAACGCCCGCCCCGGCGCACCCGCTCGGCGTCGGAGGGATCGGCCGGCCAGGCCCCGGGGACCGGCCAGGTCACGGGAGCCGACGAGTCGGCACAGGCGGCGCAGGCCGGTGACGCGGCCACGCGCAAGCAGGCCGCAGCCCAGGGCGACGCCACCCGGGCGGCGGCCAAGAGCCCGGCGGAAGGTCCGGCCGCCGAGGCCTCGGTGGCGTACGAGCCCGGTCCGGCGCCGTCATCCGCACGGCCGCGCCGCACACGCAGCGCCTCACAGGGCTCGGCCACCCAGCGTGCGCGGACTGCCGAACCGGCCCGCTCCGAGCCGACGGAACCGGCGGCCACCGAGCCGACGCCGGCGGAACCGGACGCCGCGGCACGCCCCGCCGGCCGGAGCGCGGCCCCGCGCAGCTCGGACGCGCCCTGGCACCACGCCCGCCCGGCGTTCGACGAACCCGGACAGGCCGCCGGGCCCGCCCGAACTCCTGGACCGCAGCCGCAGCCGCAGCCGCAGCCGCAGCCGCAGCCGGAGCCGGAGCCGGAGCGTGAGCCGCCCGCCGAAGAGTCCCAGGACCCGAACACCCCGAACACCCCGAACCATCCGAACACCCCGGACGATCCGAGTAGGTCGGACGACCTGACCACGTCGAACGACCCGGAAACCCCCCGCGACCCGCACCCGGACCCGGACTCGGACTCGGACCCGCGCACCCCCGACCACCCCGCAGGAGGCCCGCAGTGAACGGCGCGTCGGACGTCGCCCTGCGACTTCTGGTCGTCTTCGTCGTCTTCCTCACCTTCCCCCTGATCATCGGCCAGACCGAACACAAGGTGATGGCCCACATGCAGGGCCGCCTCGGCCCGATGTACGCGGGCGGCTTCCACGGCTGGGCCCAGCTGGTCGCCGACGGAGTGAAGTTCGCGCAGAAGGAGGACGTGGTCCCGGCGGGCGCCGACCGCCGCGTCTTCCAGCTCGCCCCGGCCGTGTCCCTGCTGCCGTACCTCCTCGTGCTGCTCGCCATCCCGATCGGCCCGAGCGAGGGCGCCGTCGGCCAGGTCCTGGACGCGGGCGTCTTCTTCGTGCTCGCGGTGATGGGCGTCGGCGTGCTCGGCTCGCTGATGGCCGGCTGGGCCAGCGCGAACAAGTTCTCCCTGCTCGGCGGCCTGCGTACGGCCGCGCAGCTCCTCGCCTACGAGCTGCCGATGCTGCTGGCGGCGGCCTCGGTCGCGATGGCGGCCGGCACGGTCTCCCTGCCAGGGATCCTGCACTCGTTCCACTGGTGGTGGGTGCCCTGGCAGATCGTCGGCGCGGTCGTCTTCTTCGTCGCCGGGCTCGCCGAGTTGCAACGCCCGCCGTTCGACATGCCCGTCGCCGACTCGGAGATCATCTTCGGCGCGTACACCGAGTACACCGGTCTGCGCTTCGCCCTGTTCCTGCTCGCCGAATACGCCGGGATCGTCGTCCTGTGCGGTCTGACGACCGTGCTCTTCCTGGGCGGCTGGCACGGCCCCTGGGGCACCGACGGCTTCGGCTGGGTCTGGACGCTGCTGAAGACGGCGGTCCTGGCCTTCCTGGTCATCTGGCTCCGCGTCACCTACCCGCGGTTGCGCGAGGACCAGCTCCAGAAGCTCTCCTGGACCCTCCTCGTCCCCCTCTCCCTCGCCCAGATCGCCCTCACCGGCGTCGTCAAGGTGGTGATCGGCTAACCATGGCCCCCATCCCCGGCTCCGGCCTCGCCAAGGGCCTGGCCGTCACCCTGCGCACGATGACCAGGAAGACGGTCACCGAGCAGTACCCGGACGCCCTGCCCGAGCTGCCGCCCCGCACCCGCGGAGTGATCGGGCTGTTCGAGGAGAACTGCACGGTCTGCATGCTGTGCGCCCGCGAGTGCCCGGACTGGTGCATCTACATCGACTCCCACAAGGAGACGGTCCCCCCGGCCGCCCCCGGCGGCCGTGAGCGCAGCCGCAACGTCCTCGACCGGTTCGCGATCGACTTCGCCCTGTGCATGTACTGCGGTATCTGCATCGAGGTGTGTCCTTTCGACGCGCTGTTCTGGTCCCCGGAGTTCGAGTACGCCGAGACGGACATCCGTGACCTCACCCACGAGCGCGACAAGCTCCGCGAGTGGATGTGGACCGTCCCGGCCCCGCCCGCCCTGGACCCCGGCGCGGAGGAGCCCAAGGAGATCGCCGCCGCCCGCAGGACCGCCGAGAAACTGGCCGCCACGCAGACCGCACCGGACCAGCCGCAGGGAGGTGGGTCATGAGCCTCGCCGCGACCGGGTCCCTCGCCACGGCCGGGACGAGTACGCACCTCGCCGCGGCCGGGCACGGCTTCCTGTCCCCGACCGGTGTCGAGATCGCCTTCCTCCTCGTCGGCCTGGTCACCCTGGGCGCCGCGTTCGTCACCGTCACCACCCGGCAGCTGGTGCACGCCGCCCTGTGGCTGGTGGTCGCGCTCGGCGGCCTCGCCGTGGAGTACCTGCTGCTCACGGCCGAGTTCATCGCCTGGGTGCAGGTCCTGATCTACGTCGGTTCCGTCGTCGTCCTCCTCCTGTTCGGCCTGATGCTCACCAGGGCCCCCATCGGGCGCTCCCCGGACGCCGACTCCGGCAACCGCTGGGCCGCCCTGGCCGTGGCGGTGGCCGCCGCCGTCGCCCTGGTGTGGGTCGTCGTGGACGCCTTCCGCACGACCTGGATCGACCTGGACGGCCCGGCCGCAGGAACCACCCGGGTCACCGGCTCCAGCCTGTTCCGGCACTGGGTGCTGCCCTTCGAGGCCCTGTCCGTGCTGCTCCTCGCGGCCCTGGTCGGCGCGATCGTCCTCTCCCGCAAGGCGGACGCGGACGCGACCGCGGCACCTGCGGCCCCTGGGAACGCGACCGCCGCACCTGCCGCTCCGGGGGACGGGACCGCCGCACCTGCCGCTCCGGGGGACGGGACCGCCGCACCTGTGGCCCCGGGCAAGGAAGGCGCCCGCTGATGCACCTCGCCTACCCCGCCGTGCTCTCCACCCTCCTCTTCTGCACCGGCCTCTACGGCGTCCTCGCCCGCCGCAACGCCATCCTGGTGCTGATGTCGGTCGAGCTGATGCTCAACGCCGTCAACCTCAACCTCGTCGCCTTCGACGTCTGGCTCAGCCGGACCGCGCGGGACACCCTGCACTCCGGCCAGGCGCTGACCCTGTTCACCATCGCCGTCGCCGCTGCCGAGATCGGTATCGGCCTGGCGATCGTGCTGGCCGTGTACCGCAACCGCGGCACCTCCGACATCGACAAGCTCCGCGACACCGCCGAGGGCCCCGAGACGGAAGGCCCCGGCACCGAGGGCCCCGGCGGCCCGGCGGGCGAGAAGGCTGAGGCCGCCGCGTGACCACGACCACCCTCGCCGTCCTCGTCCCCCTCCTGCCGTTCCTGGGTGCCGCGGCCGGCCTGCTGCTCGGCCGCACCGCCCCCGGCTTCGTCCGCCCGCTCGCGGTGCTGCCACCGCTGGCCTCCCTCGTGCTGGCCGCGCTGGTGGCCGTGCGCCAGGGCGGCGGGACGGCCGTCGACGCCCACACCGAACTGACCCCCACCGGGTCCGTGCCCATCGAGCTGGCCCTGGACATCGACGGCTTCGCCGCACTGGTCGCCGTCCTGGTCGCGTTCGTCGCGGCCTGCGTGCAGACGTACTCGACGGGCTATCTGCGCGACGACCCGCGCTACCCCTCGTACGCCGCTCTGGTCTCCCTGTTCACCTCCGCGATGCTCATGGTCGTCTACTCCGGCGACCTGATCGTGCTGCTGGTCGGCTGGGAGGTCATGGGCATCTGCTCCTACTTCCTGGTGGGCCACTACTGGGAGACCCCCGAGGCACGAGCCGCCTCCCTGAAGGCCTTCTTGGTCACCAAGCTCGGTGACGTGCCGTTCCTCATCGGCCTGTTCGCGCTGGCCACCGACGCCGGATCGTTCCGCATCACCCGCGTCCTCGGCACCGTCGCGAGCGGGGGCCTGGACCATCCGACCGTGATCGCGCTGCTGCTGCTCGCCGGCGTGGCGGGCAAGTCGGCGCAGTTCCCGCTGCACACCTGGCTGCCGGACGCGATGGCGGGCCCGACACCCGTCTCGGCGCTGATCCACGCCGCGACGATGGTCGCCGCCGGTGTCTACTTCGTCGCCCGTCTCCTCCCCGTCTTCGAGGCCTCGCAGGCCGCGATGCTGGTCCTCGCCGTCATGGCCGCCGTCACGATGACCGGCTCCGGTCTCGCCGCGCTCGCCCAGGACGACATCAAACGCGTCCTCGCCTACTCGACGATCGGCCAGCTCGGCTACATGACCGGCGCCCTCGCCGTCGGCGACCGCGGTGCCGCCGTCTTCCACCTCCTCGCGCACGGCGCCTTCAAGGCGCTGCTGTTCCTCGCGGCCGGCGTGATCATCCACGCCGCCGGCACCAACTCGCTCGCCGCCATGTCCCGCATGCACGGCCTGCGCGACCGTGTCCCGGACGCCTACTGGACGATGACCGTGGCGCTGCTCGCGCTCGCCGCGATCCCGCCCTTCAGCGGCTTCTTCTCCAAGGAGTCCGTCCTGGGTGCCGCCGAGCACGTGACGTCGGGCCACACCGGGCCCGCCCCCGGCGCCGCCGGCTGGATCGTCCTCGTCGCCGGTCTGCTCACCGCGCTGCTGACCGCGGCCTACGCCACCCGGCTGTGGCTGCTGGCCTTCCGCGGACGGGGCGCCGAGGCCCCCGACCACGGCCGCCAGCCCCTGACCATGACCGTGGTGCTGTGGGTCCTCGCGATCCCCTCCCTCGCCTTCGGTGGGCTCGCCTACCGGGCGCTGCCCGACTGGTTCGACGGCCGCGACCTCACCCCGACCCTGCTCACCTCCATCCTCGGCACCGGTCTGGCACTGGCCGGCGGACTGCTCACCTACGGCGCCTGGCAGCGCACCGCCGCGCTCGCCGCCCGCACCCCGATGGGCGCCGTCGCAGCCCACCCCGGGGGCGACGCCGGGCTGGTCGAGGCCGAGGCCATCGCCACCCACGAACCGGCCTACGGCGACATCGCCCAGGCCTTCGACCCGGCCGACCCCGGGCGGCTGCTGCTCGGCCCGCTGCACCGGCACGCGGCCGACGGCTTCCACCTGGACGCCGTGTACACGGCGCTGTTCGTCCGCCCGGTCCAGGCCGGGGCGCGTCTCGTCCGGTTCCTCGACCGCGAGGTCGTCGACACCTACGTGCGCGGCGCCGCCGCCCTGCCCCGGCTTCTCGGGTCCGCCGTGCGGCGCGCCCAGACGGGCAATGTGCAGACCTATGTGAGCGCGCTGCTCGCCGGCACCGTCGTCCTGGCGGTCGCCGTCCTCCTCGTGGCCTCGGGAGTCTGAGCAGCCGTGATCGATATCAACGAGTCCGTGATGCAGTTCCTTCTGGCGTTCGTCGTCGCCGGCCCGCTCCTCGGCGCCGTCGCCGCCCTCCTCCCGGCCCCGCCCGGACTGAAGGGGAAGTCGCCCGAGCAGGCCGTGCTGCGGCACGGCGTGACCGTCACCGGCGTGATCCTCGTCGCCGCGGTCGCCCTCGCGCTCGGCTTCGACCACGACCACCCGTCGAGGATGCAGGCCACGACCGACATCAGCTGGATCCCCGCGCTCCACGTGCGCATCCACCTCGGCACCGACGGCATCTCACTCCCCCTTCTGGTCCTGACCGCGCTGCTGACCTTCCTCTGCGCGCTGTACTCCTACTTCAAGCCGCCGACGGGCCCGTCCCCGAAGGCGTACGTCGCGCTGCTGCTCCTGCTCGAGTCCGGCACCCTCGCGACCTTCGCCGTCCTCGACCTGCTGCTGTTCTTCCTCGCGTTCGAGACGGTGCTCATCCCGATGTACTTCCTCATCGCCCGCTGGGGCGGCGAGGACCGGACCCGTGCCGCGTGGAAGTTCATCCTCTTCACGCTGCTCGGTTCCGTGGTCATGCTGCTCGGCCTGCTCCTGATCGGGATCAAGGCGGGCACATTCGACATGGTGGCGCTCGCCACTGACAACGGCCGTTCACTGACCGCGTCCGTGCAGGTCATCGCCGTTCTGGCGATCGGGATCGGGCTCGCGGTGAAGACGCCGATGTGGCCGCTGCACAGCTGGCTGCCCGACGCCCACACCGCCGCGCCGACCGTCGGCTCCGTCCTGCTGGCCGGGGTCCTGCTGAAGATGGGTACGTACGGGTTCGTCCGGATCCTCCTGCCCGTGGCCCCGCACGGCTTCCGCACCTTCGCGCCGTACCTCGCCGCGTTCGCCGTCGTCGGGATCATCTACGGATCCCTGGCGTGCCTGGCCCTCGCCCGGCGGGGCGCGAGAGGTGACCTCAAGCGCCTCATCGCCTACTCCTCCGTCGGCCACATGGGCTTCGTCCTGCTCGGCATCGCCACCATGACCCCGACCGGAGTGAACGGCGCCCTGTTCGCCAACATCGCCCACGGCCTCATCACCGGCCTGCTCTTCTTCCTGGTCGGCGGGGTGAAGGACCGCACCGGCACCACCGACCTCGACACCCTCGCCCAGGGCACCGGTGGCGCGCTGTACGGCAGGGCACCGCGGTTGGGCGGTCTGCTGGCCTTCGGCGCGGTCGCCTCCCTCGGCCTGCCCGGCCTCGCGGGGTTCTGGGGCGAGATGCTCGCGCTGTTCGGGTCGTTCCGGCCCGCCGCCGGCCTCAGCCGGCCGGCCTTCCTCACCTTCATGGCGATCGGCGCGTTCGGCACCCTGCTCACCGCCGCGTACATGCTGATCGTGGTCCGCCGCGTCTGCATGGGCGGCGCCGAGCGGGAAGTCCCGCGCGTCGCCGACGTCCACGGGTACGAGTTCGCGGCCTGGACCCCGCTCGTCACCCTCACCGTCGTCGCCGGGCTGTGGCCGAGGGTCCTGCTCGGCCTCACCGACCCGGCCGTGCAGCAGCTCCTCGCAGGAGGCACCCGATGAGCGCCCTGGCCCAGCCGCTCGCCCAGTCGGTCGTCCAGTCCGTCGACTGGCTCGCCGTCGCCCCGCCCGTCGTCACCGCGGCCGTCGCCCTCGCCGTCCTCGTCGCCGACCTGTTCCTGCCCAAACCCCGCAAGGCCGCCCTCGGCTGGCTGTCCGTCGCGGGTCTCGCCGCGGCGGCCCTGCTGCTCCTGCCTCTCCTGGACGGCGACCGCAGCACCTTCTGCACGGACGGCCACGCGCGCGCGTGCAGCTACACCGCCGACCACTTCACCCTCGTCATCCAGTTCCTCGTCCTGGGCGGCGCCCTGCTCGCCGCCCTGCTGTCCGTCACCCACCTGGACGACGAGCGGCGGCGCGTCCCGCCGGGCGAGTTCTGGTTCCTGCTGCTGTCGTCCGCCGCCGGCGCCGCCCTGCTGCCCGCCTCCCGCGACCTTGCGACCCTGATCGTCGCCCTGGAGGTAGCCTCCCTGCCCGCCTTCGCGCTCGTCGGCATCCGGCACGGCGACAAGCGGTCCTCCGAGGCGGCCCTGAAGTTCTTCCTGTCCTCGGTCACCGCCACCGCGGTCAGCCTGATGGGCGTCAGCTTCGTCTACGCCTCCACCGGGAGCCTCTACCTCACCCGGATCGCCCAGGGGCTGCCGCACGTCGACGGGCAGCTGCACACCCTCGCCCAGACCGGCGTCGTCCTCACCCTCGTCGGCTTCGCCTTCAAGACGGCCGCCGTCCCCTTCCACTTCTGGGTGCCCGACACCTACGTGGGCGCCCCGCTGCCCGTCGCCGCCTACCTGTCGGTCGTCGGCAAGGCGGTCGGCTTCTCCGGCCTCATCCTCGTCACCGTCGTCGCGTTCCCGTCGTACGCGGACGTCTGGGGGCCCGCGCTCGCCGTCCTGGCCGCCCTCACCATGACCGTCGGCAACGTCGCCGCCCTGCGCCAGCAGGCCACGCGCGCGTACAGCGCCGTACGGCTGCTCGCCTGGTCCTCCGTCGGCCAGGCCGGCTACCTGCTGGTGCCGATCGCGGCCGCCGGATACACCCAGGACGCCGAGAAGGCGATCGGCTCCACGGTCGCGTACGCCCTGATGTACGCCGCCGTGAACCTCGGTGCCTTCGCGGTGGCCGCCCTGGTGGGCCGCGACCGCCCACTGAACCGGATCAGCGACTACCGGGGCCTGTACGCCACCAACCCGCTCACCGCGCTGCTCCTGGCGTTCTTCCTGCTGTGCCTGGCCGGGCTCCCGCCGGGCGTCATCGGCCTGTTCGCCAAGGTCACCGTGTTCTCGGCGGCCGTCGACGCGGGTCTCGGCTGGCTCGCCGCCGTCATGGCCGCCAACGTCGCCATCGCCCTCTTCTACTACCTCCAGTGGACCGCCCTGCTGTTCCGCGCCCCCGAGGGCGAGGCCGCCCGGCACCGTGTCCCGGCCCCCCTCACGGCCGCCCTCGCCCTCACCGGAGTGCTCGGCGTCGCCCTGTCCGGAGCACCGCAACTGGTCCTCCGTTTCGCGGCCACCGGACTCTTCTGAGGAGTGGCCACGCGCGCGCGGGCCACTCGTGCCGCCTCGCGCGCGCCCCGCCGCACCTTCCCGCCACCCGTACGGCCGACGCGCGCCACCGCGGGCACCGGGGAACTCGCGACAGCCGCCTGGCGTTGTCACCAGCGGGAGGGTCCACTGGATCAGAGTGTTCCCCAGCTGTACGACTTGGAGGGCGCACCGTGCACCGCCGGCACAACGGGCTCAGGACCGCCGTACTCCTCGGGGGACTGTCCGCACTCATCATCGTCATCGGCAGCTTCTTCGGACGCGCCGGACTGATCGTCGCGGTCCTCGTCGCCCTGGGCACGAACGCGTACGCGTACTGGAACAGCGACAAGCTGGCGCTGCGCGCGATGCGGGCCCGCCCGGTCAGCGAGTTCGAGGCTCCGGCGCTGTACCGCATGGTGCGCGAGCTGTCCACGCAGGCCCGCCAGCCCATGCCCCGGCTGTACATCTCGCCGACGGAGGCCCCCAACGCCTTCGCGACCGGCCGCAACCCGCGCAACGCGGCCGTGTGCTGCACCGACGGCATCCTGCGCCTGCTGGACGAACGCGAACTGCGCGGCGTCATCGGCCACGAACTCAGCCACGTCTACAACCGGGACATCCTCATCTCGTCGGTCGCCGGCGCCCTCGCCTCGGTGATCATGTTCCTGGTCAACTTCGCCTGGCTGATCCCCATCGGCCGGTCGGACGACGACGACGGCCCCGGCCTGCTCGGCATGCTGCTGATCATGATCCTCGGCCCGCTCGCCGCCACCCTGATCCAGCTGGCCGTCAGCCGCTCCCGGGAGTACGAGGCGGACGCCTCGGGTGCCCAGCTGACCGGTGACCCGCTCGCCCTCGCCCGTGCCCTGCGCAAGCTGGAGACCGGCACCCGGCAGCTTCCGCTGCCCCCCGAGCCCCGGATCGAGACGGCGAGCCACATGATGATCGCCAACCCGTTCCGTCCGGGCCAGGGACTGTCCAAGATGTTCTCCACGCATCCCCCGATGGCGGAGCGCATCGCCCGCCTCGAGAAGTTGGCAGGCCGTCAGTGAAAACCATCCTGAATGTCATCTGGCTCGTCCTGAGCGGCTTCTGGCTGTTCCTCGCCTACGTGCTCGCCGGTGTCCTGCTGTGCGTCACGGTCATCGGCATCCCCTTCGGCGTCGCCGCGTTCCGCATCGGCGTCTACGCGCTGTGGCCGTTCGGGTACACCACGGTCGAGCGCCGCGACGCGGGTGCCGCCTCCTGCGTCGGCAACGTCCTGTGGCTGGTCCTGGCCGGTTGGTGGCTGGCGCTCGCCCACATCGCCACCGGCATCGCCCTGTGCGTCACCGTCATCGGCATCCCGTTCGGCATCGCCAACTTCAAGCTGATCCCGGTCTCCCTGCTGCCGCTGGGCCGCGACATCGTCCGCACCGACGAACCGTTCGCGGCCCGCTGACCACGCCGACGGCGCCCCGCCACGCACCCTGACGGCGCGTCACAGCCCGCGCCCGCCCGCCCACCGCCGCCGTGCGCCGTAGACCGCCACGCCCGCCAGGAGCACCCCGGCGCCCACGGCCACCGACCCCACGGGAAGCGCGCACGCCAGCAGCCCGCAGCCCAGCAGACCCACCGCCGGCACCACACGCGACAGCGGGGCCCGGCTCAGCGTCCAGGCCGAGGCGTTGGCGACGGCGTAGTAGGCCAGCACGCCGAAGGACGAGAAGCCGATCGCGCCGCGCACGTCCACCGTCGCGGCCAGCACGGCCACCACCGCGCCCACGGCCAGCTCCGCCCGGTGCGGCACCCCGAAGCGGGGGTGCACGGCCGCCAGCGCGCCCGGCAGGTGCCCGTCCCGGGCCATGGCGAGCGTCGTACGGGACACGCCGAGGACCAGCGACAGCAGCGAGCCCAGCGCGGCGAGCGCCGCCCCGGCCCCCACCACCGGGACGAGCCCCGGCACGCCGGCCGCCCGCACCGCGTCCGCCAGCGGCGCCGCCGCCTGCCCGAGCCCGTCCGCCCCGAGGACGGCGAGCACCGCGACGGCCACGCACGCGTACACGGCCAGTGCGATCCCGAGGGCCGTCGGGACCGCCCGCGGGATCGTGCGCGCCGGATCGCGCACCTCTTCCCCGAGCGTGGCGATCCGCGCGTACCCGGCGAACGCGAAGAACAGCAGCCCGGCCGCCTGGAGCACCCCGCCGGGCCCCGACGGGAGACCGACGGCCAGCCGGCCGGCGTCGGCCCGGCCGGAGGTGAGACACACGACGACCACGGCCGCGAGCACGGCGAGCACGACCGCCACGATCACCCGCGTCAGCCACGCCGACTTCTGGACACCGCCGTAGTTCACGGCCGTCAGGACCACCACGGCCGCGACCGCCACCATGTGCGCCTGCCCCGGCCGGACGTACACCCCCACGGTGAGCGCCATGGCCGCACAGGAGGCGGTCTTGCCGACCACGAACGCCCACCCGGCGAGATATCCCCAGAAGGCGCCCAGCCGCTCCCTGCCGTACACGTACGTCCCGCCCGACGCCGGATGGCGGGCGGCGAGCCGGGCCGAGGACATGGCGTTGCAGTAGGCCACCACGGCGGCCACGGCCAGCCCGGGCAGCAGCCCCGGGCCGGCCGCCCGTGCGGCGGGCCCCAGAGCCGAGAAGACGCCGGCGCCGACCATGGCGCCGAGCCCCACCACCACGGCGTCCCGCACGCCCAGGGTGCGGCGCAGACCGGTGCCGGTACGTGTCATGCGCCGCACCCTACTGATCGCGGCAACCGCCGGACGGTCCCGTGACGTCCTCTTCACCGACACGGCACGAACACGCGCGCGACGCGCGGCGGTCCTCGGCACGAACCCGGGGGCCGGACCGTGCGGACACAGCGCGGAAGGGCAGGTTCACGGCATGAGCATCATCGGTTGGATCATCCTCGGACTGCTGGCCGGAGCCATCGCCAAGGTTCTGCTGCCGGGCCGCGACCCCGGCGGCTTCATCGGTACGACCCTCATCGGCATCGCGGGCGCCTTCATCGGCGGCTGGATCTCCTCCCGCTGGCTCGACCACCCGATCAGCAAGCACTTCTACGACGGCCCCACCTGGGCGGCGGCCATCGGCGGCTCCCTGGTGCTGCTGATCGTCTACCGCCTGCTGTTCGGCAACTCACGGGACTGAGCACGGCACGACGCACGAAAGGGGCGGGCACCCCCGGGCGCCCGCCCCTTTCGCTTCGTCGTCCCCGGCCTACCGGTAGTTCACGAACTGGAGCGCGAAGTCGAAGTCCTTGCCCTTCAACAGGGCGATCACGGTCTGCAGGTCGTCGCGGCTCTTGGAGCTGACCCGCAGCTCGTCCCCCTGGACCTGGGCCTTCACGCCCTTGGGGCCCTCGTCGCGGATGATCTTCGCCACCTTCTTCGCGTTGTCCTGGGAGATGCCCTCCTCGATCGACGCGAAGATCTTGTACTCCTTGCCGGAGAGCTGCGGCTCGCCCGCGTCCAGCGCCTTCAGGGAGATGCCGCGCTTGACCAGCTTGGACTGGAAGACGTCGAGGACGGCCTTCACCCGGTCCTCCGAGTTCGCCTCCATGAGGATCTTGTCACCCGACCACGCGATCGAGGCGCCCACGCCCTTGAAGTCGTAGCGCTGCGAGATCTCCTTGGCGGCCTGGTTGAGGGCGTTGTCGACCTCCTGCCGCTCGACCTTCGAGACGATGTCGAAACTGGAGTCGGCCATGTCCTGTGGCTCCTTGTATCGGGGTGCGTATCGGATGCGTGCCGGCGTGCGCGGCGGCGGCCACCGGGCCCGGTGGGCACCGGGCCGCATCCGCACCAGCCTAGCCACCCCACGGGCCGGGAGGCGGCGGTCAATCGGGTGGCGAAGCACCCTCGGGCATCGGGTATTGTTTACGTCGTTGCCGGGGAGCACCGCCGAAAGCGGATGCGACACGGCGGCACAACCCCGGCGGTGTGCCCGAGCGGCCAAAGGGAGCAGACTGTAAATCTGCCGGCTCAGCCTTCCCAGGTTCGAATCCTGGCGCCGCCACACGGGAACGAGGACCCCGTGACCTGCGAAAGCAGGTCACGGGGTCCTCGTCGTTGTGCTGTCCGGCGGGGGCCGTGGCCGCATCCGGGCCGGGCCCGCTGTCGCGTTCCGTTCCCGCGGGACTAGAATCGAACATGTGAACGAGAACCGTCCGCTGACGCGTCTCGACATGCTGCGCTTCGCCCGCCGCGTCGTCGAACACCAGGCTGCCCGGCAGCTTGCGCTGATGGACCGGTGGATCGCGGATGAGGAGCGCCGGGAGGCGGCCGGACGGAAGCGGCGGCCCGCCCCCCGGCAGGCCGCCGCGGAGTGGGCCGTCGAGCGCGCACTGAACGGCCGCGGCGCGGTGTACGTCCACGCCGGCGCCTGTACGGCCGCCGGCGGACGGGCGAAGGACGTGGACCGCGAGCAGGCGGTACGCGCACTCACCGAGGAAGGGGTCCCCGCGTGCCCGCTGTGCCGGCCGGACACCGCGCTGGGGATCCTCGAATGACCGGCCCGGGTGCGGGCCCGAGCCGACCGGATGATGCTGGAGCCATGGCAGGGAAACGTCCGATCATCGTGCACCTGCCGTCCCCGACCGGCGGTCGCCGGGTCCGGGTGGACGGCGAGATCCTCGGCCTCGCGCACAACGTGCGGGACCTGGTGGAGTTCCTGCGCCGGGCGGGGCTGGAGATCGAGCCGGAAGAGGTCGCCGATTCACCGCTGATCGACTGGCGCGGCGTGGGGCCCGACCGGTGGGAGGCGGAGACCCGGACGTGACGGACGGCCCGCCATCCGACCCATGACGCCACCCGGCCCCACGCCGTCACCCGGACCCATGACGCCACCCCCGTCACCCGCCCCAACGCCGCCGCTCCGCCCGGCTCCACCGTCACCTCGCCCCGGGCCGGCGCACGCAGTCGCCCCCCGGTCAGGCGCACCAGGCGCCCGCCCAGGCCTCGGCGCGGGCGCGTCCACGGCCCGGCCGGGGCACACTGGCGGGCATGTCCTCCCGACGCAGAACCTGCCCCGTGTGCCACCGCGAGATCGCCGTCGTCGCGGGCCGCTTCGCGCGGCACGACCCGCCCGGGACGCGCGAGAGCGCCGGCCTCGTCTCCTGTGCCGGCTCCCGGCAGCCCGCACAACTGGGGGCGGCCCAGCCCTCGCTGGACGGGTACGTCGTACCGGACTTTCCCGGGCAGTTGCCGTTGTTCTGACGCGGGGTCCGAGCCTGTCGGGCCGTCGGAGGGTGGGTGGGACGGCACGGCGGGTTGCGTGCCGCTGCCCCTGGTCCCGCCGACCCGTCGGCCCGTCAACTCGCCACCGCTCGGCGCGTACGACCCATGAACGGCCGGCCGGCGGCCGCCCTCAGTTCCCGGCCACCGACTTCACCGCGACCGACACCGGCGTCGAACCGCCGACCAGTTCCAGCGTGAGCCCGGTCGTCGCCGGAGTGTCCACCAGCTCCGCGAGAACGGCCGCCACGTCGTCCCGCGGGACCGCGCCGCGACCCGTGTGCGCCTCCAGCCGGACCAGCCCGGTGCCCGCGTCGTCCGTCAGCGAACCGGGGCGCAGAATCGTCCAGTCGAGCGCCTCCTGCCGGGTGACGTACGCGTCGGCCTCGCCCTTGGCGCGCAGGTACACGTCGAAGATCTCGTCGCCCTGGTGCGAGGGGTCCGCGCCCATCGAGGACACCACCACGAACCGGCGAACACGCGCGCGTACGGCCGCGTCCGCGAACAGCACCGCCGCGCCCCGGTCCACGGTGTCCTTGCGGGTCGTACCGCTGCCCGGGCCCGCGCCGGCCGCGAAGACCGCCGCGTCCGCTCCCTGGAGGTGTGCCGCGACCTCCTCCACCGAGGCCGACTCCAGGTCCAGCAGGACCGGTTCGGCACCGGCGGCCCGCAGATCGTCGCCCTGTTCGGCCTTGCGGATGATGCCCGCCACCTGCTCTCCGCGCGCGGAGAGCAGGCGCTCCAGCCGCAACGCGATCTGACCATGACCACCAGCAATGACAATGCGCATGATTCCGACCGTACGCCCGAGGGGGCGCATCCGCCGCACGAGTGGGCCGGCGAGCGCGGCACCCGGGGGGCGCACGCGCGCGTGGACGTTCAGGACGGCTCGCCGCGCCCCTGCCGCGGCAGTCCCAGCTCCGCCGTCGCCGCCGAGTCGCAGTACTCCCGTACCGCGCTCGTCCGGGTCACCACCCGGCCCCGGTGCACCACGATCCGGCTGTAGGCCAGGGAGAGGGCGCCGGCCAGGTGGTCACCGCGTACGGCGAGGAGCTCGGCGGGGAAGCCCGCCTCCACGCGGACCTCGGGCAGGCCCAGGGCCGTACGCGCCGAGGCGCACACGGCGTCGTAGGCGTCCTGCGGGCGCAGGCCGTGGGCGGAGGCGAGGAGGTAGGCGGCCTCCAGGGGATCGCCGCGTCCGACGGGGTTCGACACGTCGCGCAGGGCGCCGCTGCCGGCCGCCACCCGCACTCCGGCCGCCCGCAGCAGCCGTACCGGAGCCGTGCCGCGCCGGTCGGCGCTGCCGCAGCCGCCCTGGGGCAGGCACACCACGGTCACACCGGCCGCCGCGAGCTGGTCGGCGACCCGGCGGGCGGCCTCGCCGGGCAGGCGCGCGAGACCGGTGCAGGGTCCGATCGCCACGCCGGGGCGCAGGCCGCCCGCCATCGCCGCGAGCCGGGACAGCCGGGCCGGGTCGGCGGCGTCCGTGTGCAGGTCCACCGGACAGCCGTGTTCGGAGGCGACCTCCAGGACGGCCTCCACGTAGCCGGTGGGGTCCGGGTCCAGGTCCGGGCAGCCGCCCACCACGGACGCGCCCATCTTCACGGCGTCCCGCAGCACCGCCAGCCCGTCGGCCCCGGCCGCTCCGGTCAGCAGCCGGGGCATCGCCACCGCCGTCAGTTCCGCGAGTCCCCGCAGCGACCGCCGGGCCCGCAGGACCGCGCCCAGCGCACCGAGTCCCTGGACGTCGCCGACGCGCACGTGCGCGCGTACCGCCGTCGCCCCGTGCCCGAGTTGGAGCAGGGACGCCTCCGTCACCCGGCGCTGGATGTCCTCGGGCGCGTACGACACGGGGCCGGGGCGCTCGGCGGTCAGGGCGGTGTCGCCGTGGGCGTGGGGTTCGGCCGGGGCCGGCAGGAGCAGGTAGCCGCTCAGGTCCACGCGTGCGGCGGCCGTACGGGCCGGGCCCGGGGTGAGGCTGCCGGTCGTGCCCACCGCCTCGATGCGCCCGCCGCCCAGCCGTACGTCCACGGTCCGCCCGTCGGTGAGCCGGGCCCCGCTGAGCAGGAGGACGTCCCCATCGGACGCCCCGGACGAACCCGGCGAGTTCGACGGCGGGTGCGGCTGCGGCTGACTGTCGGGCATCGCGCTCCAGGGTCGGGGCCGGGGGACCGGCCGGACCGGGGTCGGGGGATCCCGGGGCCGCGCGGGCCCCAAGATCACGCAGAGTGAGACGAGCCTAGGGTGGCGAGCCGTGCGGGGCGGGTAGGAGCGCAATAGTCGTACCGGCGTGGTCCGCCCCAGGTGGTGCACGTGTCGCCCACCCGCGTGGCCCGTGCCGCGCGCGGCCGCCCCGGACGCACGACGACGCCGTCCGCCGCGTCCCTGACCCGCCGCGCCCGGGCCCGGCGGGCACCCCGCCCGGGGTCCAGGAGGCGGGTGAGAGGCCCGGGAAGCGGGTCGCGAGGGGCGGTGGGATACGGATTTGGGTGAACGGCGGCGGACCGTGTAATGTCTTCATCGCTCGCCCCAATAGCTCAGTCGGCAGAGCGTCTCCATGGTAAGGAGAAGGTCAACGGTTCGATTCCGTTTTGGGGCTCTGGTGTGAGAGGTTCCCGTCGCGAGACGGGAGCTGATCTCATCAAAGCGGTGTAGCTCAGTCGGTAGAGCAAGCGGCTCATAATCGCTGTGTCACCGGTTCAAGTCCGGTCACCGCTACTGACAGTAGCCGATTGCGGGGTCGGTCCTTCGATCGGCTACTCTTGCTTGCGTTGAACCAGTCCATCCGTTCGTCTTAGGAGCACTCACGTGGCTGCCACCGACGTCCGCCCGAAGATCACGCTGGCCTGCGTGGAGTGCAAGGAGCGGAACTACATCACCAAGAAGAACCGGCGTAACAACCCGGATCGTCTGGAGATGAAGAAGCACTGCCCGCGTTGCAATGCGCACACCGCGCACCGCGAAACGCGATAAATCAGGCTCGTTCGTGAGGCCGTCCCCTTCCGTGGGGGCGGCCTCACGGCGTTTTCACCGGCCCTGCATCCCGCCCCGCCCGCGCCCGGCCCCCTGCGCATTCCGTGGCCGGCTTCCGGCTAATTTGGGGCCAGCACAGCAGACATCAGGAGGTGCGGGCCATGGCGCTCGACCAGTCCTTCGTGGGACGGACGTACCCGCCCACCGAGCCCTACGAGGTGGGCCGGGAGAAGATCCGCGAATTCGCCGAGGCGGTGGGCGAGACCAACCCGGTGTACACCGATCCCGAGGCTGCCAAAGCGCTGGGTCATCCCGACGTGATCGCACCGCCGACGTTCGTGTTCTCCATCACGTTCCGGGCCGCCGGTCAGGTCGTCCAGGACCCGCAGCTGGGACTGGACTACAGCCGCGTGGTGCACGGCGACCAGAGATTCGCCTACGCCCGCCCGGTCCGCGCCGGCGACCGGCTGACGGTCACCTCCACGATCGAGGCGATCAAGTCGCTCGCGGGCAACGACATCCTGGACGTCCGCGGTGAGGTGCACGACGAGACGGGCGAACGCGTCGTGACCGCCTGGACCAAGCTCGTGGCCCGCGCGGCCGAGGAGGCGTGACGACACGATGACGGCGAAGATCGCTTACGACGACGTCGAGGTCGGCACCGAGCTGCCCGCGCAGAGCTTTCCCGTGACCCGCGCCACGCTCGTGCGGTACGCGGGCGCCTCCGGGGACTTCAACCCGATCCACTGGAACGAGAAGTTCGCCAAGGAGGTGGGCCTGCCGGACGTCATCGCGCACGGCATGTTCACCATGGCCGAGGCGATCCGGGTGGTCACCGACTGGGCCGGGGATCCCGGCGCCATCGTGGAGTACGGCGTCCGCTTCACCAAGCCCGTCGTCGTCCCGAACGACGACCGGGGCGCCCTCGTCGAGGTCAGCGCCAAGGTCGCGGCCAAGCTGGACGGCAACACCGTGCGCGTCGACCTGACCGCCATGAGCGGCGGTCAGAAGGTGCTGGGCATGTCCCGGGCGGTCGTGCGCCTGGCCTGACGGCCGGCGGCCTGCCTGGAGGTGAGGGGCGTCCCCTGGGGGCGCCCCTCACGCATGATGGGCCCCCCCTGCGCCCGGTCCCCGTGCGGCGGGGGCTTGCCCAGTTAGTGATTGAGCACTAACTTAGGTCCATGCCCAGGATGAGCGCAGAGGAGCGACGCGAGAGCGTCGTCCGCGCGGCGACCGCCGAGTTCGCGCGCGGTGGTTACCACGGCACCTCCACGGAGGCGATCGCCAGACGGGTCGGTGTCTCGCAGCCGTACCTCTTCCGGCTCTTCCCGAGCAAGAAGGCGATCTTCCTGGCGGCGGCCGAGCGCTGTGTGGAGGACACCATCCGGACCTTCGAGGACGCCTCGCAGGGGCTGCGGGGCGAGGAGGCCCTGCACGCCATGGCGGACGCGTACACCAAGGTCATCGCAGAACGGCCGGAGCGGCTGATGATGCAGATGCAGATGTACGTCGCCGTGGCGTCCGCGGAGCAGGAGGGTGACCGCGAGTTCGGCGAGAGCGTGCGCGCCGGCTGGATGCGGCTGTGGGACACCGTTCGGCTGGTGCTCGGCGCGGACGTCGAGGGGACGACCGAGTTCCTGGCGTGCGGCATGCTCATCAACTGCCTCGTGGCCATGGGCTTCCCGCCCGGCCACCGGGTGTGGGAGGGGCTCTACCCGTCGGCCCGCCCCACGGGCCACCTGAAGGCGTAGCGCGACCGGGGGGGTCACCGTGCGGCCTCCCGCAGGGCCTCGCAGCCCTCAGGGGCCGTCCACGCCCGCGAAAGTTAGTCATCGATAACTAACCGGAATCACCCGCTCAGGGGGAGCGATGCCACAGAACACCGCAGCACCCGACACCACCGCACCGTCCCGCGCGGGTGCCGTGTGGGCCCTTGTCATCACCAGCGCCGCCGGCTTCATGGCGTCCCTGGACAACCTCGTCGTCACCACGGCGCTGCCCTCCATACGCCAGGACCTCGGCGGCGCGCTGGACGACCTGGAGTGGACCGTCAGCGCCTACACACTCACCTTCGCCGTCCTGCTGATGACCGGCGCCGCGCTCGGCGACCGCTTCGGACGGCGCCGGCTCTTCGTCGCCGGACTCGCCGTCTTCACCGGCGCCTCCGCCGCCGCGGCCCTGGCCCCCGGCATCGGCTCGCTGATCGCGGCCCGCGCGGTCCAGGGCATCGGCGCGGCCGTGATGATGCCGCTCACGCTGACCCTGCTGACCGCCGCCGTCCCCGCGGCCAGACGCGGCACCGTCTACGGCATCTGGGGCGCCGTCAACGGGCTCGCCGTCGCCTCCGGGCCGCTCATCGGCGGCAGCCTCACCGAGCACGTCTCCTGGCAGTGGATCTTCTGGCTGAACGTCCCGCTCGGCCTGGTCGCGCTGCCGCTCGCCCGGCTGCGTCTCACCGAGTCGTACGGCGCCGGCACCCGGCTCGACGTCCCCGGCACACTGCTCGCCAGCGGCGGGCTCTTCGGGATCGTGTACGGGCTGGTCCGCGGGCCCGCCGACGGCTGGACCGACCCGGTCGTCCTGACCGCGCTGACGTCGGGCGGAGCGCTGCTGGCGGGCTTCGTGCTCTACAGCTCGCGCGCCGCGGCCCCCATGCTGCCGATGCGGCTGTTCCGCTCCCGCGCCTTCGCCGGCATCAACGCGGCCGGCCTGCTGATGTTCGTCGGCATGTTCGGCTCGATCTTCCTGCTCAGCCAGTACATGCAGGGAGTGCTCGGCTACTCGCCCACCGAGGCGGGCCTCAGGATGCTGCCCTGGACCGGCATGCCGATGCTCGTCGCGCCCGTCGCCGGGATCCTCTCCGACCGCATCGGCGGCCGGCCGGTCGTCGCCGCGGGCCTGTTCCTCCAGGCGGCCGGCCTCGCCTACATGGCCCGGGTGGCCACCACGGACGCCTCCTACGCCGTCCAGCTGCCCGCCCTGATCATCAGCGGCGTCGGCATGGCCCTGTACTTCGCCCCGGCCGCCGACCTGGTCATGTCCAGCGTCCGCCCCCAGGAGCAGGGCATCGCCTCCGGTGCGAACAACGCCCTGCGCGAGGTGGGCGGCGCGCTCGGCATCGCGGTCATGGCGTCGATCTTCTCCGCGCGGGGTGGCTACGGCTCCGCGCAGTCCTTCGTGGACGGACTGCGGCCGGCGCTGGTCACCGGCTCGGCGGTGGTCGCCCTCGCCGCGGTCGCGGCCCTGCTGATCCCGGGCCGCCGCGGCGCCGGCCGGTCGGTGCGGGCGGCCGGCCAGCCCTCGGCACCGGTCCTGGAGACCACCTCCGGCTGACTTCGCACCCGTAGGGGGAGACGGCGGCCGCGGGAGGAACGGCGTGCACGCGCGCGTGGGCCACGACAGGCCCACGCGCGCGTGGCGGTTCGCCGCCCCATGCCCTTCCGGGCCCCGCGGCATCGGCGGGCCACGCGGGGGAGGGGCCCCGGCCGGCCCACCGCCGGCCCGTTCGCGTGCGTGCGGCATGCGGGGCGGTCGGAGGTGTCGGAGGTGTCTCGTAGTCTTGGGCCCGTGCAGGTACTCCACGACGCCCCCCTCGCCCCGCTGACCACCTTCCGGCTGGGCGGTCCCGCGACGCGGCTGCTGACCGCCACGACCGACGCCGAGGTGATCGCCGCCGTCCGCGAGGCCGACGACAGCGGCACGCCGCTGCTGGTGATCGGCGGTGGATCGAACCTGGTCATCGGCGACAAGGGCTTCGACGGCACCGCGCTGCGCATCGCCACGCGCGGTGTCGAACTGCGCGGCACCAGCCTGGAGGTGGCGGCCGGCGAGGTCTGGACCGACGCCGTGGCCCGCACCGTCGAGGCCGGACTCGCCGGGATCGAGTGCCTGGCCGGCATCCCCGGATCCGCGGGTGCCACGCCGGTCCAGAACGTGGGCGCCTACGGCCAGGAGGTGTCCTCGACGATCACCGAGGTGATCGCCTACGACCGGCGCGCCGGCGAGACCGTCGCGCTGGCCGGCGAGGAGTGCGCGTTCTCCTACCGCCACAGCCGCTTCAAGGCCGACCCCGAGCGCTACGTCGTGCTCCGGGTCCGCTTCGAGCTGGAGGACGCCGGCGGGATGTCCGCGCCGGTGAAGTACGCCGAGGCGGCGCGCGCGCTCGGTGTCGGGCCCGGCGACCGTGTGCCGCTGGCCGACGCCCGCGAGACCGTGCTGAAGCTGCGCGCGGGCAAGGGCATGGTGCTGGACGCCGAGGACCACGACACCTGGTCGGCCGGGTCCTTCTTCACCAACCCGATCCTCACCGACGAGCAGTTCGCCGCGTTCCACGCGCGCGTGCGCCGGCGGCTGGGCGACGGCGTCGAGCCGCCCGCCTACCCGGCGGGACAGAGCCGTACGAAGACGTCCGCGGCCTGGCTGATCGACAAGGCGGGCTTCACCAAGGGCTACGGCACCGGGCCCGCCCGCATCTCGACCAAGCACACCCTCGCCCTCACCAACCGGGGCGGCGCCACCACCGAGGACCTCCTGGCCCTCGCCCGCGAGGTGGTCGCCGGCGTCCGCGAGGCCTTCGGCGTCACGCTGGTCAACGAGCCCGTGACGGTCGGCGTCAGCCTGTAGCCGTACCGGCCCGGCGACCCGGCCGCCCACGCCTCAGGCCGCCGGGCGGGTCAGCCAGTCGTCCACGCCGGCCAGCAGCCGCGCCTTGACGTCCTGCGGGGCGGCCGAGCCCCGCACGGACTGCCGGGCCAGCTCCGCGATCTCGGCATCCGTGAAGCCGTGCGCGTGGCGGGCGATCTCGTACTGGGCGGCCAGCCGGGAGCCGAACAGCAGCGGGTCGTCGGCGCCGAGCGCCATCGGGACGCCCGCCTCGAAGAGGGTGCGCAGCGGGACGTCCTCCGGCTTCTCGTACACACCGAGCGCCACGTTCGAGGCCGGGCACACCTCGCAGGTCACGCCGCGGTCGGCCAGCCGCTTCATCAGCCGCGGGTCCTCGGCGGCGCGCACCCCGTGCCCGAGCCGCGTGGCGTGCAGGTCGTCCAGGCAGTCCCGGACGGACGCGGGGCCGCTCAGCTCGCCGCCGTGCGGTGCCGACAGCAGGCCGCCCTCGCGCGCGATGTGGAAGGCCCGGTCGAAGTCGCGCGCCAGACCCCGCCGCTCGTCGTTGGACAGCCCGAAGCCGACCACGCCCCGGTCCGCGTACCGCACCGCGAGGCGGGCCAGCGTGCGGGCGTCCAGCGGGTGCTTCATACGGTTCGCGGCGACCAGCACGCGCATGCCGAGGCCGGTCTCCCGCGAGGCCGTGTCCACCGCGTCCAGGATAATCTCCAGCGTCGGGATCAGTCCTCCCAGCCGCGGCGCGTACGACGTCGGGTCCACCTGGATCTCCAGCCAGCCCGAGCCGTCCTTCAGGTCCTCCTCGGCGGCCTCCCGTACCAGCCGCCGGATGTCCTCCGGCTCGCGCACGCAGGAGCGGGCCGCGTCGTACAGCCGCTGGAAACGGAACCAGCCCCGCTCGTCCGTGGCACGCAACTTGGGCGGTTCCCCGCTGGTGAGGGCCTCCGCCAGCGTCTCGGGCAGATGTACTCCGTACTTGTCGGCCAGTTCCAGAACCGTCCCCGGCCGCATCGAGCCGGTGAAGTGCAGGTGCAGATGGGCCTTCGGCAGCTCAGAGAGATCACGTACACGCTCCATTCCCAGATCCTGCCGTATGTCCCCGCCGTCCCGGTAGCCGTTTCCCCGTTCGGGGTCTTGCCCGCACACAGGAGCGGGCCGCCTCCCCGCAGGGAAACGGCCCGCACGCGCGCGTGGAAGGGGAGGAACTAGTCCCGCGCCTCCGCCAGCAGCTTCTGCATCCGGCTCACGCCCTCGACGAGGTCCTCGTCGCCGAGCGCGTACGACAGCCGCAGGTAGCCCGGCGTGCCGAAGGCCTCACCCGGGACGACCGCGACCTCGGCCTCCTCCAGGATCAGCGCGGCCAGCTCGACGGTGTCCTGCGGGCGCTTGCCGCGGATCTCCTTGCCGAGCAGCCCCTTGACCGACGGGTAGGCGTAGAAGGCACCCTCGGGCTCCGGGCAGACCACACCGTCGATCTCGTTGAGCATCCGCACGACGGTCCTGCGGCGCCGGTCGAAGGCCTCGCGCATCTGCGCGACGGCCTCCAGGCCGCCGGACACGGCGGCCAGCGCGGCCACCTGGGCGACGTTGGAGACGTTGGAGGTGGCGTGCGACTGGAGGTTCGTCGCGGCTTTGACCACGTCCTTCGGGCCGATGACCCAGCCCACGCGCCAGCCGGTCATCGCGTACGTCTTCGCCACACCGTTGACCACGATGCACTTGTCGCGCAGCTCGGGCAGGAGCGCGGGCAGCGACACGGAGACGGCGTCGCCGTAGACCAGGTGCTCGTAGATCTCGTCGGTCAGCACCCACAGGCCGTGCTCGGCGGCCCAGCGGCCGATCGCCTCCGTCTCGGACTCGGAGTACACCGCGCCGGTCGGGTTGGACGGGGAGACGAACAGCACGACCTTCGTCTTCTCCGTGCGCGCCGCCTCCAGCTGCTCGACCGAGACCCGGTAGCCCGTCGTCTCGTCGGCGACGACCTCCACCGGGACACCGCCGGCGAGACGGATCGACTCCGGGTACGTCGTCCAGTACGGCGCCGGGACGATGACCTCGTCGCCCGGGTCGAGGATGGCGGCGAACGCCTCGTAGATGGCCTGCTTGCCGCCGTTGGTGACCAGGATCTGCGAGACGTCGGGCTCCCAGCCGGAGTCGCGCAGCGTCTTCGCGGCGATCGCGGCCTTCAGTTCGGGCAGGCCGCCGGCCGGCGTGTAGCGGTGGTACTTGGGGTTCTTGCAGGCCTCGACGGCCGCCTCGACGATGTAGTCCGGGGTCGGGAAGTCGGGCTCACCGGCGCCGAAGCCGATCACCGGACGACCGGCGGCCTTCAGGGCCTTGGCCTTGGCATCCACGGCAAGGGTGGCGGACTCGGAGATCGCGCCGACGCGGGCGGAGACCCGGCGCTCGGTGGGAGGGGTTGCAGCGCTCATGCGGCCCATCGTTCCAGACCGGAAAAGTCCCCGGCACACGGGTTTCACAGACTGAACAGCAACGGGTCGAGTCGTGAACACGGGTCCGAATCCGGCCCCCGGCCAGGACGATCTTCGGTCACGGCGTTCCGGACGGGCGCTTTCTGTTCGACGCCGGGGCTCGGACCACGTACACTCTCACCTCGTTGGCCTCCAGCAGCCGTGTTCCAGCCGGTGCACACCGAGCATCCGGGCGGATGCGGTACGTTGGTGGGCAAACAAAGGGTCGTAGCTCAATTGGTAGAGCACTGGTCTCCAAAACCAGCGGTTGGGGGTTCAAGTCCCTCCGGCCCTGCTACACACACCGCCAGGATGTGTGCGCATGTACGTCCAGCAATGCACCGCCGTGCGGCTCAGGAACCGGGCGCGGCACGGCCACGACCCGGGATCAGGTGAGGATTATGACGGACGCCGTGGGCTCCATCGATACGCCTGATGCCCAGGACGAGGTGCCCGAGTCCAAGAAGGCCCGCAAGGGCGGCAAGCGCGCCAAGAAGGGCCCGCTGAAGCGCCTGGCCACCTTCTACCGCCAGATCGTCGCGGAACTCCGCAAGGTCGTCTGGCCGTCACGCAACCAGCTGACGTCGTACACCACCGTGGTGATCTTCTTCGTCGCCATCATGATCGCGCTGGTGACCGTGATTGACTATGGGCTCAACCACGCGGCCAAGTACGTTTTCGGCTGAGCCAAAAGCGAAGGGCGCCGTGGTACCGGCGCCCGTTTTCGCATGTTCCACCCCTATGTATCCAGGAAGAAGCAGCCATCGTGTCTGACCCGAACCTGAACGACGCCATCGAGCCGGACAAGACGGTCGATGACGAACTCGACATCGTCGAGGGCGCGGACGAACAGGACGAGTTCGAGGCTGCCGAGGCCGAGTCGGGCGAGTCGGCCGAAGAGGCCGCCCTGCACGTCGAGGACGAAGACGGCGATGACGCCGACGAGGCCGACGAGGAGACCGCCGTCGCGGACGCCGACGAGGACGCCCTCGTCGACGAGAGCGACGAGGACGCCGTCGCGGAAGTTGCCGACGAGGAGCCTGCCGCGCCCGTCGACCCCATCCAGGCCCTGCGCGACGAGCTGCGCGCCCTGCCCGGCGAGTGGTACGTCATCCACACCTACGCCGGGTACGAGAACCGCGTGAAGACCAACCTGGAGCAGCGCGCCGTCTCGCTGAACGTCGAGGACTACATCTTCCAGGCCGAGGTGCCGCAGGAAGAGGTCGTCCAGATCAAGAACGGCGACCGCAAGACGATCAAGCAGAACAAGCTGCCGGGTTACGTCCTGGTCCGCATGGACCTCACCAACGAGTCCTGGGGCGTCGTCCGCAACACCCCGGGCGTCACCGGCTTCGTCGGCAACGCCTACGACCCGTACCCGCTGACCCTGGACGAGATCGTCAAGATGCTCGCCCCGGAGGCCGAGGAGAAGGCCGCCCGCGAGGCCGCCGAGGCCGAGGGCAAGCCCGCTCCGCAGCGCAAGGTCGAGGTCCAGGTGCTGGACTTCGAGGTCGGCGACTCGGTCACCGTCACCGACGGCCCGTTCGCCACGCTCCAGGCGACCATCAACGAGATCAACCCCGACTCGAAGAAGGTCAAGGGCCTCGTGGAGATCTTCGGCCGCGAGACGCCGGTCGAGCTGTCCTTCGACCAGATCCAGAAGAACTGAGCATCGCCCCGAGGGCGCCCCACCGGTGACAACCGGGCCGGGGCGCCCTCGGCATGTGCGCAGCGGTCGACCGGCGGCCCTTCGCGTCCGGCCCGCCCGCCTGCGGCCACGCGCCGCAACCCGGTGAGCCGCGACGAGTCGCGCGCCGGTGAGCGCGGGCGCGACTCGATCCCGGCCGCGCCGCTCGCGCCGGACGGCACGCCCCCGCCCGCGCTGCCCGCCGGAACCGCGCGGCCGACGGCCCGGACGGATCCGCGCAAGCCGCCTGACCTGGACGATTTCTTGTCCCGAGGGCACAGCGGCTATCGTTGTGCGGTATGCCATCTGCGGGATCGTGCACGGCATGGATCCGGATGACGCGGATGGCAGTCAACCTCTCAGCAAGGACCCGGAGAGAGCATGCCTCCCAAGAAGAAGAAGGTCACGGGGCTTATCAAGCTCCAGATCAACGCCGGTGCGGCGAACCCGGCTCCGCCGGTCGGCCCCGCGCTGGGCCAGCACGGCGTCAACATCATGGAGTTCTGCAAGGCCTACAACGCCGCGACCGAGTCGCAGCGTGGCTGGGTGATCCCGGTGGAGATCACGGTCTACGAGGACCGCTCCTTCACCTTCGTCACCAAGACGCCGCCGGCCGCGAAGATGATCCTCAAGGCCGCTGGGGTCGAGAAGGGCTCGGGCGAGCCGCACAAGACCAAGGTCGCCAAGATCACCGAGGCGCAGGTCCGCGAGATCGCCGAGACCAAGATGCCCGACCTGAACGCCAACGACCTGGACGCCGCGTCGAAGATCATCGCCGGCACCGCCCGCTCCATGGGCATCACGGTCGAGGGCTGAACCCCACCCCCAGCAGTCATGCGGCCGTAGCCGGTCGCACGTGGCAGGGCCTGCTCGGCCCAGGGACCACGACTCCTTTCAGAACACACAGGAGCAAGTTGTGAGCAAGCGCAGCAAGGCTCTCCGCGCTGCGGACGCCAAGATCGACCGGGAGAAGCTGTACGCCCCGCTCGAGGCCGTCCGTCTCGCCAAGGAGACCTCCACGTCCAAGTTCGACGGCACCGTCGAGGTCGCCTTCCGTCTGGGTGTCGACCCGCGTAAGGCCGACCAGATGGTCCGTGGCACCGTGAACCTTCCGCACGGCACCGGTAAGACCGCCCGGGTCCTGGTCTTCGCGACCGGCGACCGTGCCGAGGCCGCGCGTGCCGCGGGCGCCGACATCGTCGGCGCCGACGAGCTGATCGACGAGGTGGCGAAGGGCCGTCTGGACTTCGACGCCGTCGTCGCCACCCCGGACCTCATGGGCAAGGTCGGCCGTCTCGGCCGCGTCCTCGGCCCGCGTGGTCTGATGCCGAACCCGAAGACCGGCACCGTGACCCCGGACACCGCCAAGGCTGTGACCGAGATCAAGGGCGGCAAGATCGAGTTCCGCGTCGACAAGCACTCGAACCTGCACTTCATCATCGGCAAGACGTCGTTCGACGACACCAAGCTGGTGGAGAACTACGGCGCCGCGCTGGAGGAGATCCTCCGGCTGAAGCCGTCCGCCGCCAAGGGTCGCTACATCAAGAAGGCCGCGATCAGCAGCACGATCGGCCCCGGTGTCCCGGTCGACCCGAACCGCACCCGCAACCTCCTCGTCGAGGAGGACCCGGCCGCCGTCTGAGCCCTTCGCTCAGCCCGGTAGCCGCGTCAGGTACGCGTAAGAAAAGGGCGGGCCCCGCAACCTTCGAGGTGCGGGGCCCGTCCTTTCTTTGTGCGACCTTTCGTACGACTGTCAGTGGCCTGGGTTACGGTGCAGGCACAGGACTCCAACAGGGGCGGGACCAGATGAACAGCACGACCGTGCGCCGTACGACCCTTTCCATCGCGGTGGTGGCCGCACTGACCGGGGTGGCCGCCTGCGGCTCCTCGCACTCGGACAAGGACGGAGGCGACGCGGCGGGCAAGAGCGTGACGCGTGTCAGCCCCATAGCCGCACTGCGCGCCGCCGAGCAGTCCACCGACAAGGCCGACTCGGCCAAGGTGCGCTCCAGCACGTCCGTCGGCAAGCTCATGGCGATGACCGCGAACGGCGCGCTGACCTGGTCGGGCGGCCTCAAGGGCAACCTCACCATCACGTACACCGGCGGCCAGATGGCCGAGATGATGAAGAAGGCCGGCACCTCGTCGATGGAGGCCCGGTATCTGCCGGACGCCTACTACGCGCACATGAGCGACGCGTATGCCCAGCAGACGGGCGGCAAGCACTGGCTCAGGTACTCCTACGACGACCTCGCCAAGCTCGGCGGCGCCTCCGGTTCGTACATGAAGGACCAGATCCAGAACGCCACGCCGAACCAGTCCGTGAAGCTGCTGCTGGCCTCCGGCGACGTCAAGAAGGTCGGCGAGGAGACGGTCTCCGGCGCCCACACCACGCACTACTCCGGCAAGGTGAACGTCGCCGACCTCGCGGGGAAGACCAGCGACCTCAGCGCCGAGCAGCTGTCGGCCCTGAAGAAGCAGCTGACCCAGGCGGGCGTCACCACCGAGACCGTCGACCTGTGGATCAACGGCGACAACCTGCTCGTCAAGAAGACCGAGAAGGCCGACACGGCCAACGGTGCCATGACGAACACCACCTTCTTCAGCGACTACGGCGTGAAGGTCACCGCCGAGGCGCCTCCGGCGAGCGACACCAAGGACTTCGCCGACCTCCTGAAGTCCGGCACCGCGACGGGCGGCACCGGTACCGGCACCGTCTCCTGACCAGCGGCGTGACCCCGGGCCCGGACCCGGGTCCGCGCCCGGGTCCGGGCCGTGGTGACCGCCCTCGGCCGTGAACACGGCGTACGTCGCCCGCAGCGGGCATCGCACAAGCGCCCGGCCGGGCGCAGGCGGCGCGGGAAACACCGCCACCGCCCTCCGGGCCGCCCGCCCCGGCCCTTGGCACATGCCGCCGCACACCGGTCCGTCCGCGCCCCGGCCCCTACCGCACACCGGCCCGGCAGGACAACGACACACCGGCAGACAACCGCAGGCCCCCCGGCACCCGGACACGCGGAACGCCGGGACCAGGGCACGAGGAACACCGGCACCCGGCCGCACGGCGGCGCCGCCAGCCAGCCGCAGGGCGCACCGGCAGAAGCCGCAGGTCGGTCCGGCGCCGGACCGTACGGCGCACCGGCGGGAGCCGCGGCCCGCAACCGCCACCAGCCGTGCGGCACACCCCGGCAGGAAGCCGTCCCGCCAACCCCCGGCCGGAGGCCGTGCCCGGCTGCGAACGGGCCGATTTGCTCGACGGCGTCCCGGTCCCGTACTCTCTTGAAGAAGCCAAAGACCGCTGGTCGTTGCCGTGCGCTCGAATGAGGGTGCGGTGGCCGAAGGATCCGCTGACAAGTGGACGACCCGCGCAGGTGACCGTGGAAGATCTCCTGGAGCACACGCCATGGCGTGTGCAGCCGGTTGAGTACGCCCCGTGCGCCTGCGCCGGGGCGTTTCGTTTTCCCAGTCCTCCTTCGGGTCCGCGCGGTCAGAATCACCCGGAAGGAGGCCGAGGCTCTATGGCGAGGCCCGACAAGGCTGCCGCAGTGGCCGAGTTGACGGAGCAGTTCCGCAACTCCAACGCTGCCGTGCTTACCGAGTACCGCGGTCTCACCGTGGCGCAGCTCAAGAACCTGCGCCGGTCGCTCGGTGAGAACGCTCAGTACGCCGTGGTGAAGAACACGCTGACCAAGATTGCGGCCAACGAGGCCGGGATCACGACGCTGGACGACCTGTTCAACGGTCCGACGGCTGTCGCCTTCGTCACCGGTGACCCGGTGGAGTCGGCGAAGGGTCTCCGTGACTTCGCCAAGGACAACCCGAATCTCGTCATCAAGGGCGGTGTCCTTGACGGTAAGGCGCTGTCGCCCGACGAGATCAAGAAGCTTGCGGACCTCGAGTCCCGCGAGGTTCTGCTCAGCAAGCTGGCCGGTGCCTTCAAGGGGAAGCAGTCCCAGGCTGCCTCCGTCTTCCAGGCGCTGCCGTCGAAGCTCGTCCGCACCGTGGACGCGCTGCGCGCCAAGCAGGCCGAGCAGGGCGGTGCCGAGTAATTCGGCTCGCTTTCTGACCCGCACCACAGGCGCGGGTCGCAGCGGGCCGACGTACGCCCGCCTTATCCAGTACATCCGGCACCTGCCGATTTGAGTGGAAGGACCGCCACCATGGCGAAGCTCACCCAGGACGAGCTGCTTGCTCAGTTCGAGGAGATGACCCTCATCGAGCTCTCCGAGTTCGTGAAGGCCTTCGAGGACAAGTTCGACGTCACCGCCGCCGCTGCCGCGCCGGTCGTCGTCGCCGGCGGTGCCGCCGGTGGCGCCGCTGCCGAGGCCGAGGAGGAGAAGGACGAGTTCGACGTCATCCTCACCGGCGCCGGCGAGAAGAAGATCCAGGTCATCAAGGTCGTGCGTGAGCTGACCTCCCTGGGTCTGAAGGAGGCCAAGGACCTCGTGGACGGCGCCCCGAAGCCCGTCCTCGAGAAGGTCGCCAAGGACGCCGCCGAGAAGGCCGCCGAGTCCCTCAAGGGCGCCGGCGCCTCCGTCGAGGTCAAGTAACACCCTTCGGGTCCGCAGGATCCGAACACACGTCGCACACGGTCCGCCGGGGCGCTGAAGTCAGTGCCCCGGAGGCTGTAACGCGGACGTACCGAAGAGCGATCATCCATCCGGGTGGTCGCTCTTCGGCGTATCCGGGGAGCCGACCGCGGTTACCTTGCACTCGCTACGGCGGGGGGTATGGTGATCTTCGTCGTGTCTCCGGAGGGCCGGCTTCCGGCTGGGGGGCCTTGACGAACGGCACGCAGCGCGCAATTCTCAGGACGCGTCGTCACAAGGATCCGCATCCGAGGCATGGATCGACGACGAAGAGGGCAGTATCAACGTGCGTTGAGGGCAGGATGCCGAGGGCGCTGACGACGACGAGGGTGACGACAACGAGGGTCTTCGAAAACCCGCATTGGACATCAGTGTGCCAAGTGGCTACACTGACCCTTTGCGCTGCCTGTTAGCTGTCCCCTGCCCGTCACCAGGGGTCTGCCCTCTCTTGAGCACAGTCGACCAGAGCCCCCCGACCTGGGGTTTCCGTCTCTGTGCACGAGAGGGACCGGTACGCGCGTAGTGAGTCCGAGCCCTCGGAAGGACCCCCTCTTGGCCGCCTCGCGCACTGCCTCGACCGCGAATATGAACAACGGCGCCAGCACCGCCCCGCTGCGCATTTCCTTTGCAAAGATCAAGGAGCCCCTCGAGGTTCCGAACCTTCTCGCGCTGCAAACCGAGAGCTTCGACTGGCTGCTCGGCAACGACGCCTGGAAGGCTCGCGTCGAGGCGGCTCTGGAGTCCGGTCAGGACGTCCCCACCAAGTCCGGCCTCGAGGAGATCTTCGAGGAGATCTCCCCGATCGAGGACTTCTCCGGGTCGATGTCGCTGACGTTCCGCGACCACCGCTTCGAGCCTCCCAAGAACTCCATCGACGAGTGCAAGGAGCGCGACTTCACGTACGCCGCCCCGCTCTTCGTCACGGCTGAGTTCACCAACAACGAGACCGGCGAGATCAAGTCCCAGACCGTCTTCATGGGCGACTTCCCGCTCATGACGAACAAGGGCACCTTCGTCATCAACGGCACCGAGCGTGTCGTGGTGTCCCAGCTGGTCCGTTCGCCCGGTGTCTACTTCGATTCCAGCATCGACAAGACGTCCGACAAGGACATCTTCTCCGCCAAGATCATCCCGTCCCGGGGTGCCTGGCTGGAGATGGAGATCGACAAGCGCGACATGGTCGGTGTCCGCATCGACCGCAAGCGCAAGCAGTCGGTCACCGTGCTCCTCAAGGCGCTCGGCTGGACGACCGAGCAGATCCTCGAGGAGTTCGGCGAGTACGAGTCGATGCGCGCCACCCTGGAGAAGGACCACACCCAGGGCCAGGACGACGCGCTGCTCGACATCTACCGCAAGCTGCGTCCGGGCGAGCCCCCCACGCGTGAGGCCGCGCAGACGCTGCTGGAGAACCTCTACTTCAACCCCAAGCGCTACGACCTCGCCAAGGTCGGCCGTTACAAGGTCAACAAGAAGCTGGGTGCGGACGCCCCGCTCGACGCGGGCATCCTGACCGTCGAGGACATCATCTCGACGATCAAGTACCTGGTGCAGCTGCACGCCGGCGAGACCGAGACCACCGGTGACAACGGCGACTCGATCGTCGTCGAGACCGATGACATCGACCACTTCGGCAACCGCCGTCTGCGCAGCGTCGGCGAGCTCATCCAGAACCAGGTCCGTACGGGCCTGGCGCGTATGGAGCGCGTCGTCCGCGAGCGCATGACGACCCAGGACGTCGAGGCGATCACGCCGCAGACCCTGATCAACATCCGGCCGGTCGTCGCCTCCATCAAGGAGTTCTTCGGCACCAGCCAGCTGTCGCAGTTCATGGACCAGAACAACCCGCTGTCGGGTCTCACCCACAAGCGCCGTCTGTCGGCGCTGGGCCCGGGTGGTCTCTCCCGTGAGCGGGCCGGCTTCGAGGTCCGTGACGTGCACCCCTCGCACTACGGCCGCATGTGCCCGATCGAGACGCCGGAAGGCCCGAACATCGGCCTGATCGGCTCGCTCGCCTCCTACGGCCGGGTCAACGCGTTCGGCTTCGTCGAGACCCCGTACCGCAAGGTCATCGACGGCCAGGTCACCGACGACGTCGACTACCTGACCGCCGACGAGGAGGACCGCTTCGTCATCGCGCAGGCCAACGCCACGCTCGGTGAGGACATGCGGTTCGCCGAGGCCCGCGTGCTGGTCCGCCGCCGTGGCGGCGAGGTCGACTACGTCGGCCCCGAGGACGTGGACTACATGGACGTCTCGCCGCGCCAGATGGTGTCGGTCGCGACCGCCATGATCCCCTTCCTGGAGCACGACGACGCCAACCGCGCGCTCATGGGCGCGAACATGATGCGGCAGGCCGTGCCGCTGATCAAGTCCGAGTCCCCGCTGGTCGGCACCGGCATGGAGTACCGCTCCGCCGTCGACGCCGGCGACGTGGTCAAGGCCGAGAAGGCGGGTGTGGTCCAGGAGGTCTCCGCGGACTACATCACCACCGCCAACGACGACGGCACGTACATCACGTACCGCCTGGCCAAGTTCGCCCGCTCCAACCAGGGCACCTCGGTCAACCAGAAGGTCATCGTCAACGAGGGCGACCGGATCATCGAGGGCCAGGTCCTCGCCGACGGTCCGGCCACCGAGAACGGTGAGATGGCCCTCGGCAAGAACCTGCTCGTGGCGTTCATGCCGTGGGAGGGTCACAACTACGAGGACGCGATCATCCTGTCGCAGCGCCTCGTGCAGGACGACGTCCTCTCCTCGATCCACATCGAGGAGCACGAGGTCGACGCCCGTGACACCAAGCTCGGCCCCGAGGAGATCACCCGGGACATCCCGAACGTCTCCGAGGAGGTCCTCGCCGACCTGGACGAGCGCGGCATCATCCGCATCGGTGCCGAGGTCGTCGCCGGCGACATCCTCGTCGGCAAGGTCACGCCCAAGGGCGAGACCGAGCTGACCCCGGAGGAGCGCCTGCTGCGCGCGATCTTCGGTGAGAAGGCCCGTGAGGTCCGTGACACCTCGCTGAAGGTGCCGCACGGCGAGATCGGCAAGGTCATCGGTGTGCGCCTCTTCGACCGCGAGGAGGGCGACGAGCTGCCGCCGGGCGTGAACCAGCTGGTCCGCGTCTACGTCGCGCAGAAGCGCAAGATCACCGACGGTGACAAGCTCGCCGGCCGCCACGGCAACAAGGGTGTCATCTCCAAGATCCTGCCGATCGAGGACATGCCGTTCCTGGAGGACGGCACCCCGGTCGACATCATCCTCAACCCGCTGGGTGTGCCGTCCCGCATGAACCCGGGACAGGTTCTGGAGATCCACCTCGGCTGGCTCGCCAGCCGCGGCTGGGACGTCTCCGGTCTCGCCGACGAGTGGGCCCAGCGTCTCCAGGTCATCGGAGCCGACCAGGTCGACCCCGGCACCAACGTCGCCACCCCGGTCTTCGACGGTGCCCGCGAGGACGAGCTGGCCGGTCTGCTCCAGCACACCATCCCGAACCGGGACGGCGAGCGCATGGTGCTGCCGACCGGCAAGGCGCGGCTGTTCGACGGCCGCAGCGGTGAGCCGTTCCCGGACCCGATCTCGGTCGGGTACATGTACATCCTGAAGCTCCACCACCTGGTCGACGACAAGCTGCACGCCCGGTCGACCGGTCCGTACTCGATGATCACCCAGCAGCCGCTGGGTGGTAAGGCCCAGTTCGGTGGCCAGCGGTTCGGCGAGATGGAGGTGTGGGCACTCGAGGCCTACGGCGCGGCGTACGCCCTCCAGGAGCTGCTGACCATCAAGTCCGATGACGTCACCGGCCGCGTGAAGGTCTACGAGGCCATCGTCAAGGGCGAAAACATCCCGGAACCTGGCATTCCCGAGTCCTTCAAGGTGCTCATCAAGGAAATGCAGTCCCTGTGCCTCAACGTGGAGGTGCTGTCCTCGGACGGCATGTCCATCGAGATGCGCGACACCGACGAGGATGTCTTCCGCGCTGCGGAGGAGCTCGGTATCGACCTGTCGCGGCGCGAGCCGAGCAGCGTCGAAGAGGTCTGACGGGAGTCCGGCGGGGCCCTTGCTCACAGGGCCCCGCCGACCCCCAGGCCCCCGTTTCAGACCACAGTCTTAACAACCCTGAGAGGGATTGACGCATAGTGCTCGACGTCAACTTCTTCGACGAGCTCCGGATCGGTCTGGCCACCGCTGACGACATCCGTCAGTGGAGCCACGGCGAGGTCAAGAAGCCCGAGACCATCAACTACCGCACCCTCAAGCCCGAGAAGGACGGACTCTTCTGCGAGAAGATCTTCGGTCCGACCCGGGACTGGGAGTGCTACTGCGGCAAGTACAAGCGCGTCCGCTTCAAGGGCATCATCTGCGAGCGCTGCGGCGTCGAGGTCACCCGCGCCAAGGTGCGCCGTGAGCGGATGGGCCACATCGAACTGGCCGCCCCCGTCACGCACATCTGGTACTTCAAGGGTGTCCCGAGCCGGCTGGGCTACCTGCTCGACCTGGCTCCCAAGGACCTCGAGAAGGTCATCTACTTCGCGGCGTACATGATCACGTACGTCGACGACGAGCGTCGTACCCGCGACCTGCCCTCCCTGGAGGCGCACGTCTCCGTCGAGCGCCAGCAGATCGAGAACCGCCGGGACGCCGACCTGGAGACCCGCGCCAAGAAGCTCGAGACCGACCTGGCCGAGCTGGAGGCCGAGGGCGCCAAGGCCGACGTGCGCCGCAAGGTGCGCGAGGGTGCCGAGCGCGAGATGAAGCAGCTGCGCGACCGTGCGCAGCGCGAGATCGACCGCCTCGACGAGGTGTGGAACCGGTTCAAGAACCTCAAGGTCCAGGACCTCGAGGGCGACGAGCTGCTCTACCGCGAGCTGCGTGACCGCTTCGGCACGTACTTCGACGGCTCGATGGGTGCCGCGGCGCTCCAGAAGCGCCTGGAGTCCTTCGACCTCGACGAGGAGGCCGAGAAGCTCCGCGAGATCATCCGCACGGGCAAGGGCCAGAAGAAGACCCGCGCCCTGAAGCGGCTGAAGGTCGTCTCCGCGTTCCTCCAGACGTCCAACAGCCCCAAGGGCATGGTCCTGGACTGCGTCCCGGTCATCCCGCCGGACCTGCGTCCGATGGTGCAGCTGGACGGTGGCCGCTTCGCGACCTCCGACCTGAACGACCTGTACCGCCGTGTCATCAACCGCAACAACCGCCTGAAGCGGCTTCTCGACCTCGGCGCGCCCGAGATCATCGTGAACAACGAGAAGCGCATGCTCCAGGAGGCCGTCGACGCGCTGTTCGACAACGGCCGCCGCGGCCGCCCGGTCACGGGTCCCGGCAACCGCCCCCTGAAGTCCCTCAGCGACATGCTGAAGGGCAAGCAGGGCCGCTTCCGTCAGAACCTGCTCGGCAAGCGAGTCGACTACTCGGCGCGTTCCGTCATCGTCGTCGGCCCGCAGCTGAAGCTGCACCAGTGCGGTCTGCCCAAGGCGATGGCGCTGGAGCTGTTCAAGCCGTTCGTGATGAAGCGCCTGGTCGACCTGAACCACGCGCAGAACATCAAGAGCGCCAAGCGCATGGTGGAGCGCGGCCGTACGGTCGTGTACGACGTCCTCGAAGAGGTCATCGCCGAGCACCCGGTGCTGCTGAACCGTGCTCCCACCCTGCACCGCCTCGGCATCCAGGCCTTCGAGCCGCAGCTGGTCGAGGGCAAGGCCATCCAGATCCACCCGCTCGTCTGCACCGCGTTCAACGCGGACTTCGATGGTGACCAGATGGCCGTGCACCTGCCGCTGTCCGCGGAGGCGCAGGCCGAGGCCCGCATCCTGATGCTGTCCTCGAACAACATCCTCAAGCCGGCCGACGGCCGCCCGGTGACGATGCCGACCCAGGACATGGTCCTCGGTCTGTTCTTCCTCACCACCGACGGCGAGCTGCGTGACACCAAGGGCGAGGGCCGCGCGTTCGGCTCCACGGCCGAGGCGATCATGGCGTTCGACGCCGGTGAGCTGGCGCTCCAGTCGCAGATCGACATCCGCTTCCCGGTGGGCACCATCCCGCCGCGCGGCTGGACCCCCCCGGTCCGCGAGGAGGGCGAGCCCGAGTGGCAGCAGGGTGACTCGTTCCGGCTGCGCACGACCCTGGGCCGCGCGCTCTTCAACGAGCTGCTGCCCGAGGACTACCCGTTCGTCGACTACTCGGTGGGCAAGAAGCAGCTCTCCGAGATCGTCAACGACCTGGCCGAGCGCTACCCGAAGGTCATCGTGGCGGCGACGCTCGACAACCTGAAGGCGGCCGGCTTCTTCTGGGCGACCCGTTCCGGTGTCACCGTGGCCATCTCCGACGTCGTCGTTCCCGAGGCGAAGAAGGAGATCGTCAAGGGGTACGAGGCGCTGGACGAGAAGGTCCAGAAGCAGTACGAGCGCGGTCTGATCACCAAGGAAGAGCGCACGCAGGAGCTCATCGCGATCTGGACCAAGGCGACCAACGAGGTCGCCGAGGCGATGAACGAGAACTTCCCCAAGACCAACCCCATCTTCATGATGGTCGACTCGGGTGCCCGAGGAAACATGATGCAGATGCGGCAGATCGCGGGTATGCGCGGTCTGGTGTCGAACGCGAAGAACGAGACCATCCCGCGTCCGATCAAGGCCTCGTTCCGTGAGGGTCTGTCCGTGCTGGAGTACTTCATCTCCACCCACGGTGCCCGTAAGGGTCTGGCGGACACCGCCCTGCGTACCGCCGACTCGGGTTACCTCACCCGTCGTCTGGTCGACGTCTCCCAGGACGTCATCATCCGCGAGGAGGACTGCGGCACCGAGCGCGGCCTCAAGCTCCACATCGCGGAGCGGGGCGCGGACGGTGTGCTGCGCAAGACGGAGGACGTCGAGACGTCCGTGTACGCGCGCTGCCTCGCCGAGGACATCGTCGTCGACGGCAAGGTGCTGGCCCCGGCCGGCACCGACCTGGGCGACGTGCTCATCGACGAGCTGGTCAAGCACGGCATCGAGGAGGTCAAGACCCGCTCGGTCCTGACCTGCGAGTCCGCCGTCGGTACCTGCGCGATGTGCTACGGCCGTTCGCTGGCGACCGGCAAGCTGGTCGACATCGGTGAGGCGGTCGGCATCATCGCCGCCCAGTCCATCGGTGAGCCCGGCACCCAGCTGACGATGCGTACCTTCCACACCGGTGGTGTGGCCGGTGACGACATCACGCAGGGTCTGCCGCGTGTCGTCGAGCTGTTCGAGGCCCGTACGCCGAAGGGTGTCGCCCCGATCTCCGAGGCCTCCGGCCGCGTCCGGATCGAGGAGACCGAGAAGACGAAGAAGCTCATCGTCACCCCGGACGACGGCAGCGACGAGACGGCGTACCCGATCTCCAAGCGCGCCAAGGTCCTGGTCCGCGAGGGCGACCACGTCGAGGTCGGCCAGCAGCTCACCGTGGGTGCCACCAACCCGCACGACGTGCTGCGCATCCTGGGTCAGCGTGCCGTCCAGGTCCACCTGGTCGGCGAGGTCCAGAAGGTGTACAACTCGCAGGGCGTGTCGATCCACGACAAGCACATCGAGATCATCATCCGGCAGATGCTGCGCCGCGTGACGATCATCGAGTCCGGCGACGCCGAGCTGCTGCCCGGCGAGCTGGTCGAGCGCTCCCGCTTCGAGCAGGAGAACCGTCGTGTGGTCCAGGAGGGCGGTCACCCGGCCTCCGGTCGTCCGCAGCTGATGGGTATCACCAAGGCCTCGCTGGCGACGGAATCCTGGCTGTCGGCCGCCTCCTTCCAGGAGACGACCCGAGTCCTGACGGATGCGGCCATCAACGCCAAGTCCGACAGCCTCATCGGCCTCAAGGAGAACGTCATCATCGGTAAGCTCATCCCGGCCGGTACGGGTCTGTCCCGCTACCGCAACATCCGGGTCGAGCCGACCGAGGAGGCCAAGGCCGCGATGTACTCGGCCGTCGGCTACGACGACATCGACTACTCGCCGTTCGGCACGGGCTCCGGCCAGGCCGTTCCGCTGGAGGACTACGACTACGGTCCGTACAACCAGTAGGCGAGCGTGAGCCGGAGGGCGGCCATCCCGTTGACGGGGTGGCCGCCCTCCGGCGTGTGTGGGGGGTCGGGTGCCGGCCGCCGGGCCCCGGGGGACCGAGCCGCCCCGAAGGCCGCTCAGCGGCGGCCTGACGTGCGAGGAGGGGCCGGCCCGCAGTGGTGGTCCGGACGGACTCCCGGCCGGTCCAGGAGCGCGTGGAGGCCGCGCGGGCGTACTGTCAAGCCCCGGCGTGCGGGCGCCGACCCCATTTGTTTTGACCGCAGCCAATGAGGTAGGTACGCTCAGACCTTGTGCCTGGGGTGTGCCCTGGCTCCTGTGCGTGCCTGTGAACCGCATGGCGAGCCGTGAGCGGCCACCGTGATCTGCGCCCTTTCCGCCTCGCGGCGGGGATCCGGCGGATTCGACACACCCGACCGCGTGGGTCGGCGACGTTCCAGGTTAGCTTCACCATTCGGCACACAGAAACCGGAGAAGTAGTGCCTACGATCCAGCAGCTGGTCCGGAAGGGCCGGCAGGACAAGGTCGAGAAGAACAAGACGCCCGCACTCGAGGGTTCCCCTCAGCGTCGTGGCGTCTGCACGCGCGTGTTCACGACCACCCCGAAGAAGCCGAACTCGGCCCTGCGTAAGGTCGCGCGTGTGCGTCTGACCAGCGGGATCGAGGTCACCGCTTACATTCCGGGTGAGGGACACAACCTGCAGGAGCACTCGATCGTGCTCGTGCGCGGCGGCCGTGTGAAGGACCTGCCCGGTGTTCGCTACAAGATCATCCGCGGTTCGCTCGACACCCAGGGTGTCAAGAACCGCAAGCAGGCCCGCAGCCGCTACGGCGCCAAGAAGGAGAAGTAAGAATGCCTCGTAAGGGCCCCGCCCCGAAGCGCCCGGTCATCATCGACCCGGTCTACGGTTCTCCTCTTGTCACGTCGCTGATCAACAAGGTGCTGCTGAACGGCAAGCGCTCCACCGCCGAGCGCATCGTGTACGGCGCCATGGAGGGTCTGCGCGAGAAGACCAGCAACGACCCGGTCATCACGCTCAAGCGCGCGCTCGAAAACATCAAGCCGACCATCGAGGTCAAGTCCCGCCGTGTCGGTGGCGCGACCTACCAGGTGCCGGTCGAGGTCAAGCCGGGCCGTGCCAACACCCTGGCGCTGCGCTGGCTCGTCGGTTACTCCCGCGCCCGCCGCGAGAAGACCATGACCGAGCGCCTGCTCAACGAGCTCCTCGACGCGTCCAACGGCCTCGGCGCCGCTGTGAAGAAGCGTGAGGACACCCACAAGATGGCCGAGTCCAACAAGGCCTTCGCGCACTACCGCTGGTAGTCGCTACCCACATCGAGACCGAGAGAAGACTGAAGCCTTATGGCTACCACTTCACTTGACCTGGCCAAGGTCCGCAACATCGGGATCATGGCCCACATCGACGCGGGCAAGACGACCACCACCGAGCGGATCCTGTTCTACACCGGTGTGTCGTACAAGATCGGTGAGGTCCACGACGGCGCCGCGACCATGGACTGGATGGAGCAGGAGCAGGAGCGTGGCATCACGATCACCTCTGCTGCCACCACCTGTCACTGGCCGCTGGAGGACGTCGACCACACGATCAACATCATCGACACCCCGGGCCACGTCGACTTCACCGTCGAGGTGGAGCGCTCGCTGCGCGTGCTCGACGGTGCCGTGACGGTGTTCGACGGTGTCGCCGGCGTGGAGCCGCAGTCCGAGACCGTGTGGCGTCAGGCGGACCGCTACGGCGTCCCGCGCATCTGCTTCGTCAACAAGCTCGACCGGACCGGTGCCGAGTTCCACCGCTGCGTCGACATGATCTCTGACCGCCTCGGCGCTCAGCCGATCGTCATGCAGCTCCCGATCGGTGCCGAGGCCGACTTCAAGGGCGTCGTCGACCTCGTGACGATGAAGGCCCTCGTCTGGTCCGCCGAGGCCACCAAGGGCGAGATGTACGACACCGTCGACATCCCGGCCACGCACACCGAGGCTGCCGAGGAGTGGCGCGGCAAGCTGCTCGAGGCCGTCGCGGAGAACGACGAAGAGATCATGGAGCTGTACCTGGAGGGCGAGGAGCCCTCCGTGGAGCAGCTGTACGCCGCGGTCCGTCGTATCACCATCGCCTCCGGCAAGGGCACCGGCACCACGGTGACCCCGGTGTTCTGCGGCACGGCCTTCAAGAACAAGGGCGTCCAGCCCCTGCTCGACGCGGTCGTGCGCTACCTGCCGTCCCCGGTCGACATCGAGGCCATCGAGGGCCACGACGTCAAGGACCCGGAGGTGGTCGTCAAGCGCAAGCCGTCCGACGACGAGCCGCTGTCGGCGCTGGCGTTCAAGATCATGAGCGACCCGCACCTCGGCAAGCTCACCTTCGTCCGCGTGTACTCCGGCCGCCTGGAGTCCGGCACCTCGGTGCTGAACTCCGTCAAGGGCAAGAAGGAGCGCATCGGCAAGATCTACCGCATGCACGCCAACAAGCGTGAGGAGATCGACGCGGTGGGCGCCGGCGACATCGTCGCGGTCATGGGTCTGAAGCAGACCACGACCGGCGAGACGCTGTGCGACGACAAGCAGCCGGTGATCCTGGAGTCCATGGACTTCCCGGCGCCGGTCATCCAGGTCGCCATCGAGCCCAAGTCGAAGGGCGACCAGGAGAAGCTGGGCATCGCGATCCAGCGCCTGGCCGAGGAGGACCCGTCCTTCCAGGTCCACTCGGACGAGGAGACCGGCCAGACCATCATCGGTGGTATGGGCGAGCTGCACCTCGAGGTGCTGGTCGACCGTATGCGCCGTGAGTTCAAGGTCGAGGCCAACGTCGGCAAGCCGCAGGTGGCCTACCGTGAGACGATCCGCAAGGCCGTCGAGCGCGTCGACTACACCCACAAGAAGCAGACCGGTGGTACCGGTCAGTTCGCGAAGGTGCAGATCGGCATCGAGCCGCTCGAGGGTGGCGACACCTCGTACGAGTTCGTGAACAAGGTGACCGGTGGCCGCATCCCGAAGGAGTACATCCCTTCGGTGGACGCCGGTGCGCAGGAGGCCATGCAGTTCGGCATCCTCGCCGGCTACGAGATGACGGGCGTGCGCGTCATCCTCCACGACGGCGCCTACCACGAGGTCGACTCCTCCGAGCTCGCCTTCAAGATCGCCGGTTCGCAGGCCTTCAAGGAGGCCGCGCGCAAGGCCAGCCCCGTGCTGCTCGAGCCGATGATGGCCGTCGAGGTCACCACGCCCGAGGACTACATGGGCGAGGTCATCGGTGACATCAACTCCCGCCGTGGTCAGATCCAGGCCATGGAGGAGCGGGCTGGTGCCCGCGTCGTGAAGGGCCTCGTGCCCCTGTCGGAGATGTTCGGCTACGTCGGCGACCTCCGCAGCAAGACGTCGGGTCGCGCAAGCTACTCGATGCAGTTCGACTCCTACGCCGAGGTTCCGCGGAACGTCGCCGAGGAGATCATCGCGAAGGCCAAGGGCGAGTAACGCACCGCGTTAACACGCCGTAGGCTTGACACCGGAGCCTCATGGGGCAAACAACCGCAAACGCGGGTGTTCGCCCCGGGTTCCGGGCCTTTACAGCAAAGATCACCTGGCGCCGATGAAGTAAGGCGTACAGAACCACTCCACAGGAGGACCCCAGTGGCGAAGGCGAAGTTCGAGCGGACTAAGCCGCACGTCAACATCGGCACCATCGGTCACATCGACCACGGTAAGACGACCCTCACGGCCGCCATTACCAAGGTGCTGCACGACGCGTACCCGGACCTGAACGAGGCCACCCCGTTCGACAACATCGACAAGGCGCCCGAGGAGCGTCAGCGCGGTATCACCATCTCCATCGCGCACGTCGAGTACCAGACCGAGGCGCGTCACTACGCCCACGTCGACTGCCCTGGTCACGCGGACTACATCAAGAACATGATCACCGGTGCCGCGCAGATGGACGGCGCGATCCTGGTGGTCGCCGCCACCGACGGCCCGATGCCGCAGACCAAGGAGCACGTGCTCCTGGCCCGCCAGGTCGGCGTCCCGTACATCGTCGTCGCCCTGAACAAGGCCGACATGGTGGACGACGAGGAGATCCTGGAGCTCGTCGAGCTCGAGGTTCGTGAGCTCCTCTCCGAGTACGAGTTCCCCGGCGACGACCTCCCGGTCGTCAAGGTGTCCGCTCTGAAGGCCCTCGAGGGCGAGAAGGAGTGGGTGGACTCGGTCCTCAACCTGATGAACGCGGTCGACGAGTCGATCCCGCAGCCCGAGCGCGAGGTCGACAAGCCGTTCCTCATGCCGATCGAGGACGTCTTCACGATCACCGGTCGCGGTACGGTCGTCACCGGCCGTATCGAGCGTGGTGTCCTGAAGGTCAACGAGACCGTCGACATCATCGGCATCAAGACCGAGAAGACCACCACCACGGTCACCGGTATCGAGATGTTCCGCAAGCTGCTCGACGAGGGCCAGGCCGGTGAGAACGTCGGTCTGCTCCTCCGTGGCATCAAGCGCGAGGACGTGGAGCGCGGCCAGGTCATCATCAAGCCGGGCTCGGTCACGCCGCACACCGAGTTCGAGGCGCAGGCCTACATCCTGTCCAAGGACGAGGGTGGCCGCCACACGCCGTTCTTCAACAACTACCGTCCGCAGTTCTACTTCCGCACGACGGACGTGACCGGCGTGGTGACCCTCCCCGAGGGCACCGAGATGGTCATGCCGGGTGACAACACCGAGATGACGGTGTCGCTCATCCAGCCCGTCGCCATGGAAGAGGGCCTGAAGTTCGCCATCCGTGAGGGTGGCCGCACGGTGGGCGCCGGCCAGGTCACCAAGATCCTGAAGTAAGCTCCCGCTTGCTCCAGGTCACCAGCTGACCTAGGGGAGGCCCGTACGACTCCGGTCGTACGGGCCTCTTCTGCGTGTGCCCTGCTCGGGCCGTGCCGGCGCCGCGAAACTATTCGGCGCGTACGACCCGTTCCCTCGCCGCTGTCCACCACCCAGAATTTGTCATGTCACTGTCCAAATGACAGCTGGGGAAGGGTGTCGCATGGCGTCTGCGCACGTCAGCCGTAGGACGGTAGTGGGCGGGACGGTCCTGGGCGCCGGGCTGGCCGCGCTGCCGATGGGGACGGCGGGGACCGCGGCCGCCGCGGGGGAGGAGCCGCGGCTGACGGACCCGGGGGCGTACGTCTCCTTCACGGACGGGGTGTTCTCCCTGGTCGGCGCCCCCGTCGTGGTCAGCCCCGAGGACCACCCCGGCGTCGTACGCGTCGCCGGCGACCTGCGGGACGACCTCGCCCGGGTGACGGGGGTGCGCCCGGGCGCCGCCCTCGGCCGCTTCCCGGTCCTGCTCGGCACGATCGGCCGCAGCCCGCTGATCGACGGGCTGATCCGGTCCGGCAAGCTGGACGTGACCGGCGTGCGCGGGAAGTGGGAGACCTCGCTCCAGACGGTCGTGGACCGTCCCCTGCCGGGCGTGGAGCGGGCGTTCGTCATCGCGGGCAGCGATCCGCGGGGCACCGTCTTCGGGGCGTACGACGTCTCGTACGGCATCGGTGTCTCGCCCTGGCACTGGTGGGACGACGTACCGCCGGCCCGGCGCGCCGCGGTGTGGGTGAAGGCCGGCCGCTTCACCCAGGGCACCCCGGCGGTGAGGTACCGGGGGATCTTCATCAACGACGAGAACCCGGCGCTCGGCACCTGGGCGCCTGCGTACTTCGGGCCCGGGAAGGCGCCCGGCCACCCCGGCGGCTTCACCGCGGACTTCTACGCGAAGGTGTTCGAGGTGCTGCTGCGCCTGAAGGGCAACTACCTGTGGCCCGCGGTCTGGGGCCGGGCCTTCGCGGAGGACGACCCGGAGAACCACCGGCGGGCGGCCCAGTACGGCATCGTCATGGGCACTTCCCACGAGGCGCCGATGATGCGGGGCATCGAGGAGTGGAACCGGCACGCCGGCTCCGGGGCGGACCCGTACGGGGGCACCGGCGAATGGTCGTACCGCCGCAACGCGGAAGCCGTCCGCCGGTACTGGCGCGCCGGCATCCGGCGCATGGTCGACCAGGGCTTCGAGGGCGTCGTGACCCTCGGCATGCGGGGCAACGGCGACACCGGCCTCCCCGACGGCGACGGCGTCGAACTGATGGAGCAGATCATCGCCGACCAGCGCCGCATCATCGAGGAGGTGACCGGACGGCCGGCGTCCGAGACTCCGCAGGTGTGGACGCTGTACAAGGAGGTGCAGCGCTACTGGGACCGGGGCCTGCGCGCACCGGACGACGTCACCGTCGTCCTCACCGACGACAACTGGGGCAACATCCGCAAGCACCCGGACGGTCCCCGTGCCGGCGGCTACGGCCTCTATTACCACTTCGACTACGTCGGCGCCGGCCGTAACTACAAGTGGGTCGACACGGCGAACCTGCGGAACGTCCGGGACCAGCTCCACCAGGCCCACGCCTACGGCAACCACGGCCTGTGGGTGGCCAACGCCGGCGACCTCAAGGGCAACGAACTCCCCACCGAGTTCTTCCTGACGTACGCGTGGAACCCGGACGCCTGGCCCCTGGAGCGTCTGGGAGCGTGGGAGGAGCGCTACGCCCGGCAGAACTTCGGCGACGCCCAGGCACGGCAGATCGCCTCGCTCCTGGCGGCCTACGGCCGGCTCCAGGCCCGTCGCAAACCCGAACTCCTCAACCGCCGGATCACCGGATCCGCCGGCCCGTCGGCCAACGACGACCGGCAGAGCCCCTACTACTTCGCCCACCGTGAACTGGAGCGGGTCACCGCGCAGTGGCGCGAGCTGGGCCGCCGTGCGCAGGACGTCGAACGCCGGCTGCCGGCCCGGCTGCGGGACGCCTGGTTCGAACTGGCCGGCTACGCGGTGACGGCGACCGCGAACCTGTACGCGCTCCGGGAAGCCGAGTTCACCAACCTGCTCCACGCCCGGCAGGGCCGGTCCTCGACCGACGCGCTCGCGGCGCGGGCGGAAGCGGCCCTGGCCCGCGATCTCGCGCTGGCCGACCGCTTCGACTCCGCGGTGGCGAGCGGGAAATGGCGGGGCTTCCAGACGCAGCCGCACATCGACTACGGGGACGTGGACCGGTACGGGCCCGAAGCGGGCTGGCAGCAGCCGGAGAAGGACGGCGTCGCCCTGCCCGACGTCCTCTTCCCGGCCGTCCGGCGCGTCGAGGTGCCACAGGCGGCGGAGCTGGGCGTGTCGGTCGACGGCGCGGAGGACTCGGGGGAGTGGTGGCCGGGAGGCGCCGCGGGCGGCAGGGAGGCGGTGCTGCCGTCGTTCAGCCCGTACCAGACCCGCCCCCAGCAGTACCTGGAGATCTTCAACCGGGGCCGGACGCCCTTCGCCTACGAGGTGCGGACTTCGGCGCCGTGGCTGCGCGTGGAACGCCCGCGCGGCCGCGTCGCACGGCAGGTGCGGCTGGAGGTCTGCGTGGACTGGACGCGGGCCCCCGCGGGCCGAGCGGAGGCGACGCTGACCGTGACCGGGGCCGGTTCGGCGGTGCCGGTGCGCTGCGTGACGGAACGGCCGTCGGTGCGGGACCTGCGGGGATTCGTGGAAGCCTGCGGATACGTGGCGATCGACGCCGAGCACCACGACCGGGCGGTCGGCCCGTGGCGCCGTCTCGACGGCATCGGGCGCACGGGCGCGGGCATGACCCCCTGGCCGGTGACCGCGGCCCGCCGCACCCCCGGCGGCTCCTCCCCGCACCTGGCGTACGAGGTGACCCTCCTGGCGGAGCCCGGCACCGAGGTGACGGTCTGGGCCCACCTCTCCCCCCGCAACCCGGCCCTGCCCGGCACGACGGGCCTGCGCTACGGGATCTCGCTCGACCGGGGCCCCGTCCGCACCGTGGACATCACCGCGGGCGCCGACGACGGCGCGCTGAACGCGGTCTGGGCCCGGCACACCTCGGACAACGTCAACGCGACGGCGACCCGGCACACGGTGACGAGGACCGGCGCCCAGCTCCTGAGGTTCTGGATGGTGGACCCGACGGTGGTCCTCCAGCGCCTGCTGATCGACACGGGAGGCCTGCCGACGCTGTACCTGGGCCCGCTGGAGAGCCGGCGGGTGCGGGGGTCGTGACCGCCCCGGGTTTGACCTACGTCACTATCGGGGTAATCTCTTCCGCTCGATTGGCGGAGTGCCGGTCCTGTATGGCAGACTGTCCGAGTTGCTCGGTCGAGTGTTGATGCTGCGCGCCTCCCGCCGGGAGGACCGGAAGCGAGTCCCACAGTACTCGTCGCCCTAACTGCCATCACGGCAGCGCTGGGGCGGACGTACGGGAATCTTTCGGGAAGTGCGGTGCGGCACCGGCCAGGCACCCGGTGGGCCTTCCGCCCCCGGCCTACGGTTCCGGAAGGGCCGTGTGCATTCCCCGCAGGGATGTTCGAACAAGGGACATCCGTGTCAGCGGGAGCGCGACACGCCCGACCGCGTGGGTCGGAAGGAAGGATACGGAACCACCGGGTTCCAGAGCGTGAGAAGAGACAGGACTACTGAGTAGCCATGGCGGGACAGAAGATCCGCATTCGGCTCAAGGCCTACGACCACGAGGTCATCGACTCTTCGGCGAAGAAGATCGTCGAGACGGTGACGCGCACGGGCGCGTCGGTCGCGGGCCCGGTGCCGCTGCCCACTGAGAAGAACGTGTACTGCGTCATCAAGTCGCCGCACAAGTACAAGGACTCGCGCGAGCACTTCGAGATGCGCACGCACAAGCGCCTGATCGACATCCTCGACCCGACTCCCAAGACCGTTGACTCTCTGATGCGACTCGACCTCCCGGCCGGTGTCGACATCGAGATCAAGCTCTGAGGCCGGGTGATCTGAGAGATGACTAAGCAGATCAAGGGCATCCTGGGCGAGAAGCTCGGCATGACGCAGGTGTGGGACGAGAACAACCGTGTTGTTCCGGTCACCGTCGTCAAGGCCGGCCCCAACGTCGTCACCCAGGTCCGTACGAACGATGTCGACGGCTACGAGTCCGTCCAGATCGCTTTCGGCGAGATCGACCCGCGCAAGGTGAACAAGCCCCTCAAGGGCCACTTCGCCAAGGCCGACGTCACTCCCCGCCGCCACCTCGTCGAGATCCGTACCGCTGACGCCAGCGAGTACACCCTCGGCCAGGAGATCACCGCTGAGGTGTTCGAGGCCGGCATCAAGGTCGACGTGACCGGCAAGAGCAAGGGCAAGGGCTTCGCCGGTGTCATGAAGCGTCACAACTTCAAGGGCCTCGGCGCCGGACACGGCACCCAGCGCAAGCACCGCTCGCCCGGCTCCATCGGTGGCTGCGCCACCCCGGGCCGCGTGTTCAAGGGCCTCCGCATGGCGGGTCGCATGGGCAACGAGCGGGTCACCACCCAGAACCTGACCGTCCACGCCGTTGACGCGGAGAAGGGTCTGCTGCTCATCAAGGGCGCGGTTCCCGGTCCGAACGGCGGCCTCGTCCTGGTCCGCACCGCGGCCAAGGGGGCCTGAGGTAACCGATGAGCACTGTTGACATCCTTTCGCCGGCGGGCGACAAGGCCGGTTCCGTCGAACTCCCCGCGGAGATCTTCGACGTGGAAAAGATCAGCATTCCGCTGATCCACCAGGTCGTCGTCGCACAGCTGGCCGCTGCCCGCCAGGGCACTCACAAGACCAAGACGCGTGGCGAGGTCCGCGGCGGCGGCAAGAAGCCGTACCGCCAGAAGGGCACCGGCCGCGCCCGTCAGGGTTCGACCCGCGCGCCGCAGTTCGCCGGCGGTGGCGTCGTCCACGGCCCGCAGCCGCGTGACTACTCGCAGCGGACCCCGAAGAAGATGAAGGCCGCGGCCCTGCGCCACGCCCTCACCGACCGGGCCCGCCACAACCGCATCCACGTCGTCTCCGGCGTCATCGAGGGTGAGAACCCGTCGACGAAGGCCGCCCGGACGCTGTTCGGCAAGATCTCGGAGCGCAAGAACCTGCTCCTGGTCGTCGAGCGCGCCGACGAGGCCGCGTGGCTGTCCGCCCGCAACCTGCCCCAGGTCCACATCCTGGAGCCGGGCCAGCTGAACACGTACGACGTTCTCGTCTCGGACGACGTGGTCTTCACCCAGGCCGCTTTCGAGTCCTTCGTGTCCGGCCCGAAGGCCACTGACACCGAAGGGAGCGAGGTCTGATGGCCATCCGTCACCCCGCTATCGCCTCGAAGGCCGCCAAGGCCGCCAAGGCCGCGCGCGTCGCCAAGGCGCGTCGTCACGCCGCCGAGGGCAAGAACACCGTCGAGACCCCGCTGAGCAAGTCCTTCACGGACCCCCGTGACGTGCTGCTCAAGCCGGTCGTCTCCGAGAAGAGCTACGCGCTCCTCGACGAGAACAAGTACACGTTCATCGTCGCCCCGGGCGCCAACAAGACCCAGATCAAGCAGGCCGTCCAGGCGGTCTTCGACGTCAAGGTCACCGGGGTCAACACGATCAACCGCCAGGGCAAGCGCAAGCGCACGAAGACCGGCTTCGGTCAGCGTGCCGGCAGCAAGCGGGCGATCGTGACCCTCGCCGAGGGCGACCGTATCGACATCTTCGGCGGTCCGACCGCCTGAGGGCGGTTCGGATCGTCCGATATCGGACGAGGACTGAGAAATGGGAATCCGCAAGTACAAGCCGACTACGCCGGGCCGTCGTGGCGCCAGCGTCGCCGACTTCGTCGAGGTCACGCGGTCCACGCCGGAGAAGTCGCTGGTCCGTCCCCTGCACAGCAAGGGCGGCCGTAACAACGCCGGTCGTGTGACCGTTCGCCACCAGGGTGGCGGACACAAGCGCGCCTACCGAGTGATCGACTTCCGTCGTCACGACAAGGACGGCGTGCCGGCGAAGGTCGCGCACATCGAGTACGACCCCAACCGCACCGCGCGCATCGCGCTGCTGCACTACGCGGACGGCGAGAAGCGCTACATCCTCGCCCCGCGCAACCTGCAGCAGGGCGACACCGTGGAGAACGGTCCCGGGGCCGACATCAAGCCGGGCAACAACCTGGCCCTCCGCAACATCCCGGTCGGTACCACGATCCACGCGATCGAGCTCCGTCCCGGTGGCGGCGCCAAGTTCGCCCGCTCCGCCGGTGCCTCCGTGCAGCTGCTCGCGAAGGAGGGCGCCTACGCCCACCTGCGCATGCCCTCCGGTGAGATCCGCCTGGTCGACGTGCGCTGCCGCGCCACCGTCGGCGAGGTCGGCAACGCCGAGCAGAGCAACATCAACTGGGGCAAGGCGGGCCGCAAGCGGTGGCTGGGCGTTCGCCCGACCGTCCGTGGTGTGGTCATGAACCCGGTCGACCACCCGCACGGTGGTGGTGAGGGCCGGACCTCCGGTGGCCGCCACCCCGTGTCCCCGTGGGGCAAGAAGGAAGGCCGTACTCGTTCGCCCAAGAAGGCGTCGAACAAGTACATCGTCCGCCGCCGCAAGACGAACAAGAAGCGCTAAGGACGGGTTGAGATGCCTCGTAGCTTGAAGAAGGGGCCCTTCGTCGACGACCACCTGATCAAGAAGGTGGACACGCAGAACGAAGCCGGCACCAAGAACGTCATCAAGACCTGGTCCCGTCGCTCGATGATCGTCCCGGCGATGCTCGGCCACACGATCGCGGTGCACAACGGCAAGACCCACATCCCGGTGTTCGTCACCGAGGCGATGGTCGGCCACAAGCTCGGCGAGTTCTCGCCGACGCGCACCTTCCGGGGCCACGTCAAGGATGACCGGAAGTCGAAGCGCCGCTAGCAGCGGATCGCATTCAGACACGTAAGTAACTGAAGGGACAACCATGGAAGCCAGGGCCCAGGCGCGGTACATCCGCGTCACGCCCATGAAGGCCCGCCGCGTGGTGGACCTCATCCGTGGCATGGACGCCACGGAGGCCCAGGCCGTCCTGCGATTCGCTCCGCAGGCCGCCTCCGTGCCGGTCGGCAAGGTGCTCGACAGCGCCATCGCCAACGCCGCGCACAACTACGACCACACCGACGTCGACAGCCTGGTCATTTCCGAGGCCTACGTCGACGAGGGCCCGACCCTGAAGCGGTTCCGTCCGCGTGCCCAGGGCCGTGCCTACCGGATCCGCAAGCGGACCAGCCACATCACCGTGGTCGTCAGCAGCAAGGAAGGAACCCGGTAATGGGCCAGAAGGTAAACCCGCACGGGTTCCGGCTCGGTGTCACGACCGACTTCAAGTCGCGTTGGTACGCCGACAAGCTGTACAAGGACTACGTCAAGGAAGACGTCGCCATCCGCCGGATGATGACGTCCGGCATGGAGCGCGCCGGCATCTCCAAGGTGGAGATCGAGCGCACCCGTGACCGCGTGCGTGTGGACATCCACACCGCTCGTCCGGGCATCGTCATCGGCCGCCGTGGCGCCGAGGCCGACCGCATCCGCGGTGACCTCGAGAAGCTCACGGGCAAGCAGGTCCAGCTGAACATCCTCGAGGTCAAGAACCCCGAGACCGATGCCCAGCTGGTCGCCCAGGCCGTCGCCGAGCAGCTCTCCTCCCGCGTCTCCTTCCGTCGGGCCATGCGCAAGAGCATGCAGTCCGCCATGAAGGCCGGCGCCAAGGGCATCAAGATCCAGTGCGGTGGCCGCCTCGGTGGCGCCGAGATGTCCCGCTCGGAGTTCTACCGCGAGGGCCGCGTGCCCCTGCACACGCTCCGCGCGAACGTGGACTACGGCTTCTTCGAGGCCAAGACGACCTTCGGCCGCATCGGCGTGAAGGTCTGGATCTACAAGGGCGACGTCAAGAACATCGCCGAGGTCCGCGCCGAGAACGCTGCTGCCCGCGCCGGCAACCGCCCGGCCCGTGGTGGCGCTGACCGCCCGGCCCGTGGTGGCCGCGGTGGCGAGCGTGGCGGGCGCGGTCGCAAGCCGCAGCAGGCTGCCGGTGCCGAGGCCCCCAAGGCCGAGGCTCCCGCGTCCGCTCCGGCTGAGAGCACCGGAACGGAGGCCTGACCGACATGCTGATCCCCCGTAGGGTCAAGCACCGCAAGCAGCACCACCCGAAGCGCCGTGGTCAGGCCAAGGGTGGTACGACGGTCGCGTTCGGCGAGTACGGCATTCAGGCCCTCACGCCGGCGTACGTGACGAACCGCCAGATCGAAGCGGCTCGTATCGCGATGACCCGCCACATCAAGCGTGGCGGCAAGGTCTGGATCAACATCTACCCGGACCGCCCGCTCACGAAGAAGCCTGCCGAGACCCGCATGGGTTCCGGTAAGGGTTCGCCGGAGTGGTGGATCGCGAACGTGCACCCGGGACGGGTCATGTTCGAACTGTCCTACCCCAACGAGAAGATCGCCCGTGAGGCCCTGACTCGCGCAGCCCACAAGCTGCCGATGAAGTGCCGGATCGTCAAGCGCGAGGCAGGTGAAGCGTGATGTCGGCCGGTACCAAGGCGTCCGAGCTGCGCGAACTGGGTGACGAGGAGCTGCTGAACAAGCTCCGCGAAGCCAAGGAAGAGCTGTTCAACCTCCGCTTCCAGGCGGCGACGGGTCAGCTCGAGAACCACGGCCGGCTCAAGGCCGTCCGTAAGGACATCGCGCGGATCTACACCCTGATGCGTGAGCGCGAGCTGGGCATCGAGACGGTGGAGAGCGCCTGATGAGCGAGAGCAACGTGACTGAGCAGAACACCGAAGCGCGCGGTTTCCGCAAGACCCGTGAGGGTCTGGTCGTCAGCGACAAGATGGACAAGACCGTCGTCGTCGCTGTCGAGGACCGTGTCAAGCACGCGCTGTACGGCAAGGTCATCCGCCGTACGAACAAGCTCAAGGCCCACGACGAGCAGAACGCCGCGGGTGTCGGCGACCGCGTCCTCCTCATGGAGACCCGGCCGCTGTCCGCGACGAAGCGCTGGCGCGTCGTCGAGATCCTCGAGAAGGCCAAGTAATTCCTGCGGGCAAACCCGCAGGTCAGTTCCGCCAGGCTCGGCAGGGGTCCTCGATCTGAGGCCCCTGCCGGGAACCGGCAGACGATCAGGAGATAGACGTGATCCAGCAGGAGTCGCGACTGCGCGTCGCCGACAACACTGGTGCGAAGGAAATCCTTTGCATCCGTGTGCTCGGTGGCTCCGGTCGCCGCTACGCGGGTATCGGTGACGTCATCGTCGCCACCGTCAAGGACGCGATCCCCGGCGGCAACGTGAAGAAGGGTGACGTCGTCAAGGCGGTCATCGTTCGCACCGTCAAGGAGCGCCGCCGTCCGGACGGCTCGTACATCCGCTTCGACGAGAACGCCGCCGTCATTCTGAAGAACGACGGTGACCCTCGCGGCACCCGCATCTTCGGCCCGGTCGGGCGCGAGCTGCGCGAGAAGAAGTTCATGAAGATCATCTCGCTGGCTCCGGAGGTGCTGTAAGCATGAAGATCAAGAAGGGCGACCTGGTCCAGGTCATCACCGGCAAGGACAAGGGCAAGCAGGGCAAGGTCATTGCCGCTTACCCGCGCGAGGACCGCGTCCTGGTCGAGGGTGTCAACCGGGTCAAGAAGCACACCAAGGCCGGCCCCACCGCCAGCGGTTCCCAGGCCGGCGGCATCGTGACCACCGAGGCCCCGATCCACGTGTCCAACGTTCAGCTGGTCGTGGAGAAGGACGGCAACAAGGTCGTCACGCGCGTCGGTTACCGCTTCGACGACGAGGGCAACAAGATCCGCGTTGCCAAGCGGACGGGTGAGGACATCTGATGGCTACCACCACGACTCCGCGTCTGAAGCAGAAGTACCGCGAGGAGATCGCGGGCAAGCTGCGTGACGAGTTCAAGTACGAGAACGTCATGCAGATCCCCGGTCTCGTCAAGATCGTGGTCAACATGGGTGTGGGCGACGCCGCCCGCGACTCCAAGCTGATCGAGGGCGCCATCCGCGACCTCACCACGATCACCGGTCAGAAGCCGGCCGTCACCAAGGCCCGTAAGTCCATCGCGCAGTTCAAGCTGCGTGAGGGTCAGCCGATCGGTGCCCACGTCACGCTCCGTGGCGACCGCATGTGGGAGTTCCTGGACCGCACCCTGTCGCTCGCGCTGCCGCGCATCCGCGACTTCCGTGGTCTGTCCCCCAAGCAGTTCGACGGCCGCGGCAACTACACGTTCGGTCTCACGGAGCAGGTCATGTTCCACGAGATCGACCAGGACAAGATCGACCGTACCCGGGGCATGGACATCACCGTGGTCACCACGGCGACCAACGACGCTGAGGGCCGCGCGCTCCTTCGTCACCTCGGCTTCCCGTTCAAGGAGGCGTGAGCGAGATGGCGAAGAAGGCTCTGATTGCCAAGGCTGCTCGCAAGCCCAAGTTCGGTGTGCGTGGCTACACCCGCTGCCAGCGCTGCGGCCGCCCGCACTCCGTGTACCGCAAGTTCGGCCTGTGCCGCGTGTGCCTTCGTGAGATGGCTCACCGTGGCGAGCTGCCGGGCGTGACCAAGAGCTCCTGGTAATCCCCTTCCAGGGATTCCGGAGACTCTCGGTAAGCATCTGGGTCGGCAGAGGCCCGTCTCCGCATGCCGTAGGCTAGCGGGGTTGGGCGTCTGCCGCCCGTACGACTTACTACGCCGTAGGTCCACCGCGCCGCACCCGTCCCGTCTCGGATCGGGGAGAGGGATGGCGCACCAGGAAACCCCGGCGAGAGAGGCCGAAGGCCAATTCATGACCATGACTGATCCGATCGCAGACATGCTTACGCGTCTGCGGAACGCGAACTCGGCATACCACGACTCCGTGACGATGCCGGCATCGAAGATCAAGTCTCACATCGCGGAGATCCTCCAGCAGGAGGGCTTCATCACGGGCTGGAAGGTCGAGGACGCCGAGGTCGGCAAGAACCTCGTCCTGGAGCTGAAGTTCGGCCCCAACCGTGAGCGCTCCATCGCGGGGATCAAGCGCATCTCCAAGCCCGGTCTCCGGGTGTACGCGAAGTCCACCAACCTGCCGAAGGTGCTGGGCGGCCTCGGCGTGGCGATCATCTCCACGTCGCACGGTCTCCTTACCGACAAGCAGGCCGGCAAGAAGGGCGTGGGTGGGGAAGTCCTCGCCTACGTCTGGTAGCGGAAGGGAACGGAGGAAACAGCTATGTCGCGCATCGGCAAGCTCCCCATCGCGGTTCCCGCCGGCGTGGACGTCACCATCGACGGCCGTACGGTCAAGGTCAAGGGCCCCAAGGGCGAGCTGACCCACACCGTCGTGGCACCGATCGAGATCGTCAAGGGTGAGGACGGCGTTCTGAACGTCACCCGCCCGAACGACGAGCGTCAGAACAAGGCCCTGCACGGCCTGTCCCGCACGCTGGTGGCGAACATGATCACCGGCGTGACCACGGGTTACGTGAAGAAGCTCGAGATCAGTGGTGTCGGTTACCGTGTGACCGCCAAGGGTGCGAACCTCGAGTTCGCGCTCGGCTACAGCCACCCGATCGTGGTCGAGGCCCCCGAGGGCATCACCTTCAAGGTCGAGGCGCCCACGCGTTTCTCGGTCGAGGGCATCGACAAGCAGAAGGTCGGCGAGGTTGCGGCCAACATCCGCAAGCTGCGCAAGCCCGACCCGTACAAGGCCAAGGGCGTCAAGTACGAGGGCGAAGTCATCCGCCGCAAGGTCGGAAAGGCGGGTAAGTAAGCCATGGCATACGGACAGAAGATCCTCAAGGGCGACGCTTACAAGCGCGCCGCGATCAAGCGTCGCCACATCCGGATCCGCAAGCACATCTCGGGTACGGCTGAGCGTCCGCGCCTCGTCGTGACGCGCTCCAACCGCCACATCGTGGCCCAGGTCATCGACGACATCAAGGGTCACACCCTGGCGTCGGCGTCGACCCTGGACACCACGATCCGCGGTGGCGAGGGCGACAAGTCCGCGCAGGCCAAGCAGGTCGGCGCCCTGGTCGCCGAGCGTGCCAAGGCCGCCGGTGTCGAGGCTGTCGTATTCGACCGTGGTGGCAACCAGTACGCCGGGCGCATCGCCGCTCTGGCGGACGCCGCCCGCGAAGCCGGCCTGAAGTTCTGAGCCGGTTCCGTAGCTAGCGGAAACAGAGAGAGGTAATTCCAATGGCTGGACCCCAGCGCCGCGGTGGCGGTGCCGGTGGCGGCGAGCGGCGGGACCGGAAGGGCCGTGACGGCGGCGCAGCTGCCGCCGAGAAGACCGCGTACGTTGAGCGCGTCGTCGCGATCAACCGCGTCGCCAAGGTTGTGAAGGGTGGTCGTCGCTTCAGCTTCACCGCGCTGGTCGTGGTGGGCGACGGTGACGGCACCGTGGGTGTCGGATACGGCAAGGCCAAGGAGGTGCCGGCCGCCATCGCCAAGGGTGTTGAGGAGGCCAAGAAGCACTTCTTCAAGGTCCCCCGCATCCAGGGCACCATCCCGCACCCGATCACGGGCGAGAAGGCTGCGGGCGTCGTCCTGCTCAAGCCGGCTTCCCCCGGTACCGGCGTTATCGCCGGTGGCCCGGTGCGCGCCGTGCTCGAGTGCGCCGGCGTGCACGACATCCTGTCGAAGTCGCTCGGCTCGTCGAACGCGATCAACATCGTGCACGCGACCGTGGCGGCCCTGAAGGGCCTGCAGCGTCCCGAGGAGATCGCGGCTCGCCGTGGTCTGCCGCTCGAGGACGTCGCTCCCGCGGCTCTGCTGCGCGCGCGTGCCGGGGCTGGTGCTGCGTAATGGCTCAGCTCAAGATCACGCAGGTCAAGTCCTACATCGGCAGCAAGCAGAACCACCGTGACACTCTGCGGTCGCTTGGTCTCAAGGGGATCAACACCGTGGTCGTCAAGGAGGACCGCCCCGAGTTCCGCGGCATGGTGCACACCGTCCGCCACCTCGTGACGGTCGAGGAGGTCGACTGATCATGGCGGAGAACAACCCGCTCAAGATCCACAACCTCCGTCCCGCCCCGGGCGCCAAGACCGCCAAGACCCGTGTGGGTCGTGGTGAGGCGTCGAAGGGTAAGACGGCCGGTCGTGGTACCAAGGGCACCAAGGCCCGTTACCAGGTTCCGGAGCGCTTCGAGGGTGGCCAGATGCCCCTCCACATGCGTCTCCCGAAGCTCAAGGGCTTCAAGAACCCGTTCAAGACCGAGTACCAGGTCGTGAACCTCGACAAGCTGGCCTCTCTCTACCCCGAGGGTGGTGAGGTCACCGTCGAGTCGCTGATCGCGAAGGGTGCCGTTCGCAAGAACAGCCTCGTCAAGGTCCTCGGCCAGGGCGAGATCTCCGTGGCGCTCCAGGTGACGGTCGACGCCGTCTCCGGGTCCGCCAAGGAGAAGATCACCGCCGCCGGCGGCACGGTCACCGAGCTCGTCTGAGTCGCTCAGGCGACGCCTCGATGACGTAAAACGAACCCGACCGGGGATACCTCACAATGAGGTATCCCCGGTTGGTCGTTCCTAGGGAGGCAGTGTCGCCGGTATGGTGGCCTGCACTGTTCTTTTTCGTATTCGTCGAACCTCAGACCGTCACCCTTGACGCAGTTGCGCGGGGGTCGCAGGAGGCACCGTGCTCACCGCGTTCGCCCGGGCGTTCAGGACGCCCGACCTGCGCAAGAAGCTGCTCTTCACGCTGGGCATCATCGTGGTCTACCGGGTCGGTACCCACATCCCGATCCCCGGCGTCAACTACCAGGCCGTCCAGAAGTGTGTGAACGAGGCGTCGGGCAACCAGGGCCTCTTCGGCCTCGTGAACATGTTCAGCGGTGGCGCGCTGCTCCAGATCACGGTCTTCGCGCTCGGCATCATGCCGTACATCACCGCCAGCATCATCCTTCAGCTGCTGACCGTGGTCATCCCGCGCCTCGAGGCCCTGAAGAAGGAGGGCCAGGCCGGCACGGCGAAGATCACGCAGTACACCCGCTATCTGACGGTGGCGCTCGCCATCCTCCAGGGCACGGGCCTGGTCGCCACCGCCCGCAGCGGCGCGCTCTTCAACGGCTGCTCGGTCGCGTCGAGCATCGTTCCCGACCAGGCCATCTTCACGACGATCACCATGGTCATCTGCATGACCGCCGGTACGGCCGTCGTGATGTGGCTCGGTGAACTGGTCACCGACCGCGGCATCGGCAACGGCATGTCGATCCTGATGTTCATCTCGATCGCCGCGACGTTCCCGTCCGCGCTGTGGGCCATCAAGAAGCAGGGCACGCTGGCGGGCGGCTGGATCGAGTTCGGCACGGTCATCGCCGTGGGCCTGGTCATGGTCGCGCTCGTCGTCTTCGTCGAGCAGGCCCAGCGCCGCGTCCCGGTGCAGTACGCGAAGCGGATGATCGGCCGCCGCTCCTACGGCGGTACGTCCACCTACATCCCGCTGAAGGTGAACCAGGCGGGTGTGATCCCCGTCATCTTCGCCTCGTCGCTGCTCTACATCCCGGCGCTCGTGGCCCAGTTCGCGGGCAACGACAAGTCGGGCTGGAAGACCTGGGTCGAGCAGAACCTGACCAAGGGCGACCACCCGATCTACATCACCACGTACTTCCTGCTGATCGTTTTCTTCGCGTTCTTCTATGTGGCGATCTCCTTCAACCCCGAGGAAGTCGCCGACAACATGAAGAAGTATGGTGGCTTCATCCCGGGCATCCGGGCTGGCCGACCGACCGCTGAGTACCTCAGTTACGTGCTCAACCGGATCACCTGGCCGGGTTCGCTGTATCTGGGCCTGATCGCTCTCGTACCGACAATGGCGTTGGTCGGCTTTGGGGCAAGCCAGAACTTCCCCTTCGGCGGCACCAGCATCCTCATCATCGTGGGTGTCGGCCTCGAGACGGTGAAGCAGATCGAGAGCCAGCTCCAGCAGCGCAATTACGAAGGGTTCCTCCGCTGATGCGTATCGTCCTCGTCGGGCCGCCGGGTGCCGGTAAGGGAACGCAAGCCGTCCGGCTCGCAGAGAAGCTGGCCATCCCGCACATCTCCACGGGTGACCTGTTCCGGGCCAACATCAGCCAGCAGACCGAGCTGGGCAAGCTCGCGAAGTCCTACATGGACGCCGGAAACCTCGTACCCGACGAGGTCACCATCGCGATGGCCAAGGACCGCATGGCGCAGCCGGACGCCGAGGGCGGTTTCCTGCTGGACGGCTTCCCGCGCAACGTCTCGCAGGCCCAGGCGCTGGACCAGCTGCTGGAGAACGAGGACATCACGCTGGACGCGGTCCTGGACCTGGAGGTCCCCGAGGAAGAGGTCGTCAAGCGGATCGCCGGCCGGCGCATCTGCCGTAACGACTCCTCGCACGTCTTCCACGTGACGTACAGCCCGCCGAAGCAGGAGGGCGTGTGCGACGTCTGCGGCGGTGAGCTGTACCAGCGCGACGACGACTCCGAGGACACGGTCCGCAAGCGGCTCGAGGTCTACCACACGCAGACCGAGCCGATCATCGACTACTACAAGGCGCAGGGCCTGGTCGTGACGATCTCGTCCCTGGGCCCGGTGGACGAGATCACGCAGCGGGCGCTGGAGGCCCTCAAGCGCGAGAAGGCCCAGCAGTAGATCCCGGCCCTTTCCGGCCGCGGTGCCCTCCTCCTCCCGGATGACGTCCGGGAGGACCCCCTGGGCGCCGCGGCCGTACTGTTGTACAGGTAACCCAGTCGACGTGAGTGACGGAGAGCGCAGGCCCCCCATGGTGCAGATCAAGACCCCCGAGCAGATCGCCAGGATGCGGGCGGCGGGCCTGGTCGTCGCCGCCATCCACGCGGCCACGCGCGAGGCCGCCGTGCCGGGTGCCAGCACCAAGGACCTGGACGAGGTGGCCCGCAAGGTCCTCGCCGAGCACGGCGCCCGGTCGAACTTCCTCGGCTACGGCGGCTTCCCGGCCACCATCTGCACCTCCGTCAACGACGTCGTCGTGCACGGCATCCCCTCCGAGGACGTCGTCCTGAAGGACGGCGACATCATCTCCGTCGACTGCGGCGCGATCATCGACGGCTGGCACGGCGACGCGGCCTACACGGCGTTCGTCGGCTCCGGCCACGCGCCGGAGCTGATCGAGCTGTCGCGGGTGACGGAGGAGTCGATGTGGGCCGGCATCGCGGCCATGAAGCCGGGCGGCCGCCTGGTCGACGTCTCCCGGGCGATCGAGACGTACATCCGCCGCCAGCCCAAGCCGGGCGGCGGCCGGTACGGGATCATCGAGGACTACGGCGGCCACGGCATCGGCACCGAGATGCACATGGACCCGCACCTGCTGAACTACGTCGACCGCCGGCGCGGCAAGGGCCCGAAGCTGGTGCCCGGTTTCTGCCTGGCGATCGAGCCGATGGTCTCCCTCGGCACCCCGCGCACCGAGGTCCTCGAGGACGACTGGACCGTCATCACCACGGACGGCACCTGGTCCTCCCACTGGGAGCACTCGGTCGCCCTCACCGAGCAGGGGCCGCTGGTCCTGACGGCGCCGGACGGCGGCCGGGCGAAGCTGGCGGAGTACGGCATCACGGCCGCTCCGGACCCTCTGGCATAAGGGTCACCCGCGTGGGGCAGACTTCCTCGATTCGCCTTTCCGGGTGCGCCGACGTAGACTGACTCGTCGGCTCTCGTGCACCCGCATGTCCGCATGCTCCCGCAAGGGAATCCCAGGGAACGCCCGAGGGTCGATCAAGGTAGTCGATTCGAAGGGCGAAGCGTGGCCAAGAAGCAAGGTGCCATCGAGATCGAGGGCACTGTCGTCGAGTCTCTTCCGAACGCCATGTTCAAGGTCGAGCTCCAGAACGGCCACCAGGTCCTGGCGCACATCAGCGGCAAGATGCGTATGCACTACATCCGTATCCTCCCTGACGACCGGGTCGTGGTGGAGCTTTCTCCGTACGACCTCACGCGCGGCCGGATCGTCTACCGGTACAAGTAGATCTTGCCCGAGCCCCGGGCCCGCCCGGAGCGATGGCACTGACCCGGAGAACCTCACCCCATGAAGGTCAAGCCGAGCGTCAAGAAGATCTGCGACAAGTGCAGGGTGATCCGCCGTCACGGCCGGGTCATGGTCATCTGCGAGAACCCGCGCCACAAGCAGCGCCAGGGCTGACGCAGGAACACCACCCTCTGCACCGCTATCGCAGAGATTCGCGCGACGCGAGCTGAATATGTTCATACGCAGGGCCCAAGTCGTCGCGAGCGGCTTGACACCCCCGGTCGGAGGCCGGGGACCCGGTTCGTACCTGGTACGGCGGCCGGGAACCGGTCCTGTGGAAGACCTCCGAAGATTCACCAGGAGCCATTGAATGGCACGCGTTTCCGGTGTCGACATCCCGCGCGACAAGCGCGTGGAGATCGCGCTCACCTACGTGTTCGGCATCGGCCGGACCCTCTCGAAGGAGACGCTGGCTGCGACCGGCGTCGACCCGAACGCCCGCGTCCGTGACCTGTCCGAAGAGCAGCTGGTCGCGATCCGCGAGTACGTCGACAACAACATCAAGACCGAGGGTGACCTCCGTCGCGAGATCCAGGCCGACATCCGCCGCAAGGTCGAGATCGGTACCTACCAGGGTCTCCGTCACCGTCGCGGTCTGCCTGTCCGCGGTCAGCGCACCAGCACCAACGCTCGTACCCGCAAGGGTCCGCGTCGCGCCATCGCCGGCAAGAAGAAGCCGGGCAAGAAGTAGTCCGCAGCGGACATCTGTCCACGGTCTTCGCTGTAGGACCGACCACCTCCCTAGGAGTAAGTAGATGCCCCCCAAGGGACGTCAGGGCGCCGTCAAGAAGGTGCGCCGCAAGGAAAAGAAGAACGTCGCTCATGGCAATGCCTACATCAAGAGCACGTTCAACAACACGATCGTCTCCATCACGGACCCGTCGGGCAACGTGATCTCCTGGGCCTCCGCCGGCCACGTCGGCTTCAAGGGCTCCCGGAAGTCCACGCCGTTCGCCGCGCAGATGGCCGCCGAGTCGGCTGCCCGCCGCGCGCAGGAGCACGGCATGCGCCGCGTCGACGTGTTCGTCAAGGGCCCGGGTGCCGGTCGTGAGACCGCGATCCGTTCCCTTCAGGCCACGGGTCTCGAGGTCGGCTCCATCCAGGACGTCACCCCGACCCCGCACAACGGCTGCCGCCCGCCGAAGCGTCGTCGCGTCTGACGCGTCGGCCGCGTGCCGGTCTGAGGATTCCGGGCGGTACGGCTCCGTGAAAGGGCCGTATCGCCCGTACCCTTGCCATACCCGTGCGGTGCGAACCCACGGTTTTGTCGGACGTCAAATAGCGGGCGTCCACGAAAGAAGGATCTGATCCACTCATGCTGATCGCTCAGCGTCCCTCGTTGACCGAAGAGGTCGTCGACGAGTTCCGCTCCCGGTTCGTGATCGAGCCGCTGGAGCCGGGCTTCGGTTACACCCTCGGCAACTCCCTGCGCCGTACCCTCCTGTCGTCGATCCCGGGTGCCGCCGTCACCTCGATCCGGATCGACGGCGTCCTGCACGAGTTCACCACCGTGCCGGGCGTCAAGGAGGACGTCACCGACCTGATCCTCAACATCAAGCAGCTGGTCGTCTCCTCGGAGCACGACGAGCCGGTCGTGATGTACCTGCGCAAGCAGGGCCCGGGTCTGGTCACCGCCGCCGACATCGCGCCCCCGGCCGGTGTCGAGGTGCACAACCCCGACCTCGTCCTCGCCACGCTCAACGGCAAGGGCAAGCTGGAGATGGAGCTGACCGTCGAGCGCGGTCGCGGCTACGTCTCCGCCGTGCAGAACAAGCAGGTGGGCCAGGAGATCGGCCGTATCCCGGTCGACTCCATCTACTCGCCGGTGCTGAAGGTCACGTACAAGGTCGAGGCCACGCGTGTCGAGCAGCGCACCGACTTCGACAAGCTGATCGTCGACGTCGAGACCAAGCAGGCGATGCGTCCGCGCGACGCCATGGCCTCCGCGGGCAAGACGCTGGTCGAGCTGTTCGGTCTCGCCCGCGAGCTGAACATCGACGCCGAGGGCATCGACATGGGTCCGTCCCCGACGGACGCCGCCCTGGCCGCCGACCTCGCGCTGCCGATCGAGGAGCTGGAGCTGACGGTCCGCTCCTACAACTGCCTCAAGCGTGAGGGCATCCACTCCGTGGGTGAGCTGGTCGCGCGCTCCGAGGCCGACCTGCTGGACATCCGCAACTTCGGTGCGAAGTCCATCGACGAGGTCAAGGCGAAGCTGGCCGGCATGGGCCTGGCCCTGAAGGACAGCCCGCCCGGATTCGACCCGACCGCCGCCGCCGACGCCTTCGGCGCCGACGACGACGCGGACGCCGGGTTCGTGGAGACCGAGCAGTACTGAGCACTCCGCGAGGAGGCCGGTGCTGCGGCTGCCGGCCCGCTGCGGCGGGTCGCGCGGTCCCCGCGCCCCTGACGGGGCGCGGACCCTCCGGGCGCCTGAGGCGCCCGGATCTCCGACGGGTGATCGCCCGCTCGGACACTGACCCCGGTACCTGACACGGCCGGGGCAGACACCTAGGAGAGACACCATGCCGAAGCCCACCAAGGGTGCCCGTCTGGGCGGCAGCGCCGCGCACGAGAAGATGCTCCTCGCGAACCTCGCGAAGGCGCTCTTCGAGCACGGCCGCATCACCACCACCGAGGCGAAGGCGCGCAAGCTGCGTCCGTACGCCGAGCGTCTGGTCACCAAGGCGAAGAAGGGCGACCTTCACAACCGCCGCCAGGTGCTCCAGGTCATCACGGACAAGAGCATCGTGCACACGCTCTTCACCGAGATCGGCCCGCGGTACGAGAACCGTCCCGGTGGCTACACCCGCATCACCAAGATCGGTAACCGCCGTGGCGACAACGCGCCCATGGCCGTCATCGAGCTGGTCGAGGCGCTGACGGTGCAGCAGAACGCCGTGGGTGAGGCCGAGGCCGCCACCAAGCGCGCGGTCAAGGAGTCCGACGAGGCCAAGGCCGAGGAGACCAAGGTCGAGGAGACCGAGGCTGCTCCGGCCGAGGAGTCCAAGGACGCCTGAGGCTCTGCCTGACGCTGTGAGCGGGTCCGCCCTCCGGGGCGGGCCCGCTCTCGCGTTCTCCGCCCCCGGACTCGCCCTGAGAGGATCCCTACGTGAGTGACGAAGTACACCCCGGACTCGTACGCATCCGCCTCGACCTGTCCTACGACGGCAGCGCCTTCCACGGCTGGGCCAAGCAGGCCGGCGGCAGGCGGACCGTGCAGGGCGAGATCGAGGACGCCCTGCGGACGGTGACGCGGTCGAAGGAGACGTACGACCTGACCGTGGCCGGGCGGACCGACGCGGGCGTGCACGCGCGCGGGCAGGTGGCCCATGTCGACCTGCCGGCCGGGCTGTGGGCGGAGCACGGGGAGAAGCTGCTCAAGCGGCTCGCCGGGCGGCTGCCGAAGGACGTCCGGGTGTGGCGGCTGTCCGAGGCCCCGGCCGGGTTCGACGCCCGCTTCTCGGCGGTCTGGCGGCGCTACGCGTACCGGGTCACCGACCATCCGGGCGGGGTCGATCCGCTGCTGCGCCACCACGTGCTGTGGCACGACTGGCCGCTCGACGTGGACGCCATGAACGAGGCGGCCCGGACGCTGCTGGGGGAGCACGACTTCGCCGCGTACTGCAAGCGGCGGGAGGGGGCCACGACCATCCGGACGCTCCAGGAGCTGAGCCTGGTGCGGGGCGGCGACGGGATCATCACCGCCACCGTCCGGGCGGACGCGTTCTGCCACAACATGGTGCGTTCGCTGATCGGGGCGCTGCTGTTCGTGGGCGACGGGCACCGGGGCCCGAAGTGGCCGGGGAAGGTGCTGGCCGCCGGTGTGCGGGACTCCGCCGTGCATGTCGTACGACCGCACGGGCTGACGCTGGAGGAGGTCGGCTACCCCGCCGACGAGCTGCTGGCGGCCCGGAACAAGGAGGCCCGGAACAAGCGGTCGCTCCCCGGGACCTCGGGTTGTGAAACCTGTTAGTCGCGTTGCAGCCCGCATCACATGTGCGCCGTGTCCGCAGGTGCGGGCGTAGATGCCTTACCGGCCCCTACGCTTGGAGGACGCGCTGCGCGGGGCCGACCTGGTCCTGCGTCCGACCGAGTGGCCGCCCTTCCGGGCGATCGACCCGGTGCGCGCCGCCCCGCTGGTGGCCCGGTCCCGGATCGTGGACGGGCGAGGGGCGCTCGACGCGGACCGCTGGGCCGCGGCGGGCTGGTACTTTCGCGCGCCGGGCACCCCGGCGCCGGCGGGGGAGGGGCAGTGCGGGCTTACGACGAGACGCCGGTCACCGTGGTGATGCCGACGTACAACGAGGCGGCGAACCTGCCGGGCATGGCCGAGGCCGTGCTCGGGCTGCCGCTGGACGGGTTGCACCTGAAGATCGTCGACGACTCCAGCCCGGACGGCACCGGGCGGATCGCCGAGGAGCTGGCGGAGAAGTACGGCAGCGGCGGCCGGCGCCGGATGAGTGTGCTGCACCGCACGGAGAAGGACGGACTGGGGCGGGCCTACACGGCCGGCATGTCCGCCGCGCTGGAGGAGGGCGCCGCGTACGTCGTCCAGATGGACGCCGACGGCAGCCATCCGGTCGAGGCCGTGCCGCGCATGCTGGCCGCGGCCGTCGACTCGGGCGCCGGTCTCGTCGTCGGCAGCCGCTACGTCGCGGGCGGCTCGCTGGACGAGCAGTGGGGTGCGCACCGGGTGCTGCTGTCGCGCTTCGCCAACCGGTACGCGCGCGCCGTCCTCGGCACCGAGATCCAGGACGTCACGGCCGGGTTCAACCTGTGGTCCGCGGCGACTCTCAGGGACGTGGACCTGGCGTCCCTGGACAGCGCGGGCTACAGCTTCCAGGTGGAGCTGAAGTACAAGGCCGTACGGGCCGGACACCGGGCCGTCGAGATCCCGATCCGCTTCGCCGAGCGGACGGAGGGTGTCTCGAAGATGACCTTGCGCGCCCAGCTGGAGTCGGCGGTGGTCCCGCTGCGGCTGCGCCTGAAGCGGCACCGGCCGCCCGGCCGCTAGCGTGCGGCGGCGGCCGACGCCTGGATCCGGCCGCGGCGGTTGATCTGATTGACGGTGAACTGGGCCAGGTCGTTGCCGGTGCGGAAGACCGTGGTGTCCTTGGTGGTGACGTCCTTGCCGCTGGTGAAGCCGGAGATCGTGAAGTAGGCGTAGCGGCCGTAGGCGTTGCGGGTCGAGCGGCAGAACGGCCCGTCGCAGAACGGCTTGACCCCCTTGCCGAACAGCGAGCGCACGATGCTCCTGTCGTCGGTCTGGGAGCGGGCCTTCGCGGCCTGGGCGGCGGTGTCGAAGACGGCGACGCCCACGGTGACCCCGATGCCGCCGTCGGTGTAGGTCACCCGCATCAGACGGGTGCAGCCGTTGGCGGTGAGGATCTTGGGCAGGGTGGCACCGGCGGCCGTGGCACAGCTCGTGGTGTCGGCCGTCAGGCCCTTCTTGTACACCGTGCCGCCGATGGTCAGCCGTGTGCCCGGGAACAGCGTGTCGGGGCTGAGCGGGGCGGTGTCCTTCCTGGCGCTGGAGACGAACTCCGTGGGGTCCAGCGGTGGCGGGGCGCTGGTGGGTGCGAACGACGGCGTCGCGGTGCCGGTGCCGGGCAGCGCGGAGCCGGCGGGCGCGCTGCCGGCGCCCGTCCTGCCGTCCCCGCCGTTCGCGGAGACGACGGCCATGGCGACCGCGGTGCCTATCGCGACGGTGGCGAGCGCGCCGCCGGCTGTGAACAGCAGCTTGCGGCGCTTGTTCCGCGTCTCCGAGGCCTCGGCGAGCGCGGCCCAGTCCGGCGACCCGTCGTCGGCTGCGCTGTTCCATGGCTGCTGGGAATGCGGTTTCCAGGGATCCCACGGAGACTGGGGTCCCCCCTGCCCGTAACTCATGGGGCGCATCTTAGACGGGGCGCGGGGGGTGCCGGAGGGCGTCGGGCGGCATGCCGCGTTTGTCCGCCGTCCGGTTCCGGGGCGTTTCGTGCGGGGTGTCGGGCGGACTCGTTTTGACCCGTCCGGGGGCTGACCGGTAACCTACTTCTTCGTTGTGTATTGGCTTGCTCATTCTCACGGGACGGGCCCTTACACCGGTCCACCGGGCCGATGACCAGCGACCAGCACGCGGTTTGCGTCACCGCTGTGCGGTCAGGGCTGTCGTGATCGTTTCGGTGACCTTGTTTAGGACCATTCACTCGAAGCGAAGGCTACGAACCGTGCGTACGTACAGCCCCAAGCCCGGCGATGTGACGCGCCAGTGGCACGTCATCGACGCTCAGGACGTAGTCCTGGGCCGTCTCGCCACCACCGCAGCGACCCTCCTCCGGGGCAAGCACAAGCCGATCTACGCGCCGCACGTCGACGCTGGTGACTTCGTCATCATCATCAACGCCGACAAGGTGCACCTGTCCGGCAACAAGCGGACCCAGAAGATGGCGTACCGCCACTCCGGCTACCCGGGTGGTCTGCGTTCCGTCCGCTACGACGAGCTGCTCGACAAGAACCCCGAGAAGGCCATCGAGAAGGCCGTCAAGGGCATGCTCCCCAAGAACACGCTGGGCCGTCAGATGCTCTCGAAGCTGAAGGTCTACAAGGGTGACCAGCACCCCCACGCTGCCCAGCAGCCGGTGCCGTTCGAGATCACCCAGGTCGCGCAGTAAGTCCGGCCACCCCCTAAGACCGTAGAGAATCTGAGGAGAATCGTGGCCGAGACCACTGCCGAGCAGCCGCTCGAAGAGCTTGACATCGACAGCTACACCACCGAGTCCGAGGTCCCCGTCGAGGGTGAGTACACCTCGGAGTCCCTGGCCTCCCGCTTCGGCGAGCCCCAGCCGGCCGCCGGCCTGGGCCGCCGCAAGAACGCCATCGCCCGCGTCCGGATCGTTCCGGGCACCGGCAAGTGGAAGATCAACGGCCGCACCCTCGAGGACTACTTCCCGAACAAGGTGCACCAGCAGGAAGTCAACGAGCCCTTCAAGGTGCTCGAGCTGGAGGGTCGTTACGACGTCGTCGCCCGCATCGCGGGTGGCGGTGTGTCCGGTCAGGCCGGTGCGCTCCGTCTCGGTGTCGCCCGTGCGCTGAACGAGGCCGACGTCGACAACAACCGCGGCCCGCTGAAGAAGGCCGGCTTCCTCACGCGTGACGACCGTGCGGTCGAGCGCAAGAAGGCCGGTCTGAAGAAGGCCCGTAAGGCTCCGCAGTACAGCAAGCGCTAAGCTTCGCTGCCTGCTCGTACGTGGTACGGGCTTCGGCTCCGCGTACTCCGAACGCCCCGGCGGCACGCCATATGTGCCGCCGGGGCGTTCGTTTATCCCAGCCAAGGGCGTATAACGACACAAGACGCTCAGAGGCTTGTGTGATCGGATGCCGAGGCGTCTGCCACCCGACGCGGCACCCCTCCGCTTCCGACAATGACGTTTCCTCAGGAGGACAAGTGGGACGACTCTTCGGCACGGACGGCGTGCGCGGTGTCGCCAACGCGGATCTGACGGCCGAGATGGCGCTCGCCCTCTCGGTCGCCGCGGCGCACGTACTGGCCGAGGCGGGCACCTTCGAGGGCCACAAGCCGACGGCGGTGGTCGGACGGGACCCGCGGGCGTCCGGGGAGTTCCTGGAGGCGGCGGTCGTGGCCGGCCTGGCCAGCGCCGGCGTGGACGTCCTGCGTGTCGGGGTGCTCCCGACCCCCGCGGTGGCGCATCTCACCGGCGCGCTCGGCGCCGACCTCGGCGTGATGCTCTCCGCCAGCCACAACGCCATGCCCGACAACGGGATCAAGTTCTTCGCCCGCGGCGGTCACAAACTCGCCGACGAGCTGGAGGACCGGATCGAGTCGGTCTACGAGTCCCACCGGCACGGCGAGCCCTGGCAGCGGCCGACGGGCGCCGGCGTGGGCCGCGTGCGGTCGTACGAGGAGGGCTCCGAGCAGTACATCGCCCACCTGCTGTCGGTCCTGCCCAACCGGCTCGACGGACTGAAGATCGTGCTGGACGAAGCGCACGGCGCGGCCTCGGGGGTCTCGCCGGAGGCGTTCGCCCGGGCGGGTGCCGAGGTCGTCACCCTCGGCGCCGAGCCGGACGGGCTCAACATCAACGACGGCTGCGGTTCGACCGACCTGACCCAGCTGAAGGCCGCGGTCGTCGCGCACGGCGCGGACCTCGGTGTCGCGCACGACGGTGACGCCGACCGCTGCCTGGCCGTGGACCACACCGGCGCCGAGGTCGACGGCGACCAGATCCTCGCCGTCCTCGCGCTGGCGATGCGGGAGCGCTCGGCGCTGCGCGCCGACACCGTGGTCGCCACCGTGATGTCCAACCTCGGCTTCAAGCTGGCCATGGAGCGGGCGGGCATCCGGCTCGTGCAGACGGCCGTGGGCGACCGGTACGTGCTGGAGGAGCTGAAGGAGCACGGGTACGCCCTCGGCGGCGAGCAGTCCGGGCACGTGATCATCCTCGACCACGCCACCACCGGCGACGGCACGCTGACCGGGCTGCTGCTGGCGGCGCGGGTCGCGGCGAGCGGCCGCACGCTGCGGGAGCTGGCGTCCGTGATGGAGCGGCTGCCCCAGGTACTGATCAACGTGCCCGACGTGGACAGGTCGCGGGTGGGCACGTCCGCGGATCTCGCCGCCGCCGTCGCCGAGGCGGAGCGGGAACTGGGGGAGACCGGCCGGGTCCTGCTGCGCCCCTCCGGCACCGAACCGCTGGTCCGGGTGATGGTCGAGGCCGCGGACATCGACCAGGCCCGGGCGGTCGCCGGGCGGCTGGCCGACGCGGTGAAGTCGGCGCTGGGCTGACGCCGGGCAGAGGTGCCGGGGACCGCCGCCGGCCGGCGGCGGTCCCCAGCACCTCTCAGGCCGGCTGCCCCCGCCGTCCCCAGAAGAACTTCTGGGCGAGCAGCGTCAGCGTCCCGGCGACGATGATGCCGATCAGGTTCAGCAGCAGCTGTTCCGAGGAACGCACCGCCTGGTGGGTGTCGCTGTAGACCAGGGCCACGGCCGCGTTCGCGGCGGCGGGCACGGTCGTCACCGAGATGGCGACGCCGACCAGGGCACCCGACTTGGCGGACGTCAGCGACAGCGTGCCCGCGATCCCGGCGAGCACGGCCACGACGAACGAGAACCAGTCCGGGGCGTAGATGAAGCCGGTGTTGGGCCGGTCGGCCTCCAGCTGGGACTTGTGGAACAGGCCGACCGCGTCCATGAACAGGCTGAACGCGCTCGTCAGCGCCATGGCCGCCGCGAAGCCCACCACCAGCGCGATCACCGACCGCCATGCCAGGCGTGGACGGCGCCGGACCAGGGCCGTGCAGATGCCGGCCAGCGGCCCGAACTCCGGTCCCACGGCCATCGCGCCCACGATCAGGATGGCGTTGTCCAGCACCACACCGCAGGCCGCGATCATCGTGGCCAGCGTGATGAACGCGACATAGGTGAACGACAGCGTCGACTCCTCGTGGGTCGCCTCGGTCAGGCCCTCCCACAGCACCGCGTCCGCGCCCTCGCCCGGCGCCGCCTCCTCCGCCTCGTCGGCCCGGCGGGACAGGGAGAGGTCGATGTCGTCGACGGCGATCGAGCCGGTGTCGTCCAGGCCCAGGCGCCGCAGCCCGGCGATGAGCCCGTCACCCGCCTCGCGGGCCACGTCGCACAGGACGACGTCCCCGGCCGGGTCACGGGCGGCACCCGGCAGCACGACGAGGTGGGCGGTGCCGACCGTCCCCTCGATCAGACGGACCACCTCGTCGGTCCGCTCCTTCGGGGTGATCAGACGCAGATGCAGCATGCGCCCCATCTAACAGGGCGGCTCACAGCTTGCGCAGGCGCAGGCGCTGCACCGTGTGGTCCGCGCCCTTGCGCAGGATCAGTCCGGCCCGGCCGCGGGTCGGGGCGATGTTCTCCACCAGGTTGGGCTTGTTGATGGTCCGCCACAGCGTGCGGGCGTAGTCCACCGCCTCCTCCTCGGAGACCTGGGTGTACTTGCGGAAGTACGACGACGGGTCCTGGAAGGCCGTGCGGCGCAGCTTCCGGAAGCGGTCGAGGTACCAGCGCTCGATGTCCTCGGCGCTCGCGTCGACGTACACGCTGAAGTCGAAGTAGTCGGCGAGACCGACCCGGGTACGGCCGTCCTTGCCGGGCAGCGCGGGCTGAAGGACGTTCAGGCCCTCCACGATCAGGATGTCGGGCCGGCGGACGGTGAGCTTCTCGCCCGGCACGATGTCGTAGATGAGGTGGGAGTAGACCGGCGCGGACACCTCGGCCTTGCCGGCCTTGATGTCGGCGACGAAGCGGGTGAGGGCCCGGCGGTCGTAGGACTCGGGGAACCCCTTGCGCGACATCAGGCCGCGGGCCTCCAGCTCCCGGGTGGGCAGCAGGAAGCCGTCGGTCGTCACCAGCTCCACCCGAGGGTGCTCGGGCCAGCGGGAGAGCAGGGCCTGGAGCAGCCGGGCGACGGTGGACTTGCCCACGGCCACCGAACCGGCGACGCCTATGACGAACGGGGTGCCGGACTGCGAGCCCTTCTCACCGAGGAAGGTGTTCAGTGCCCCTCTCAAGCCGTCCGTGGCACCGACGTAGAGGTTGAGGAGCCGGGAGAGCGGGAGGTAGATGTCCCGCACCTCGTCCAGGTCGATGACGTCGCCGAGACCGCGCAGCTTCTCCACCTCCTCGGCCGTGAGCGGCAGGGGGGTCTTGTTTCGCAGCGCGCTCCACTCGGCGCGGGTGAGGTCGACGTAGGGAGTCGCCTCCGGCCTGTGCCGGTGGGCGCTCCGGGGCATCGGGGGGACCGGTGAGATCACAGTCCATTGTTAACGGAGTCTGAACGGGGTGGCGGGTGGGGTGCGTCACGTGGGCCCCGCTCACGGCCCGTGCCGGTATGGCTGCTCGACGAGGTACTCCACTTCTGACACGAGGAACTCGCCGTAGTGCATCTCCGAGCCCAACTCGCTTAGTCGCGCGTACTGGTCCGGGGAGAGCTTCGCGCTGGATCGGGGCCCGGCCTCGGAGATCGCTCTCAGCAGCAGTCGGAGCGCCAGATCGGGCGTGCAACCGGTGGCGCACCGGGCCAGGGCGTCCCGGATGCCGTCCGGCAGGAGGCGAGCTCGGCCGATCTCGGCCAGGACCGCATCCAGGCAATGGGCACCGTCCTCGGTATCGGGGCCCGTGAGCGCCGGGGCGGCGGGTCTGACGGCCAGCCAGGCATCACACAGGTCGACGATGGTCGCCGTCCATGCGGGTCCCGAGGTGAAGCCCCTGCGCGGGTCGGAGAACGCTCCTCCCGGATTCGTTGCGGCCTGCCACAGTGTTTCGATCGTCGCCGCGTCGAGGTTGTCGAGCAGGGACCGCGCGTCCCGGCGGATGGCCAGGACCGCTTCCGGCTCGAGATCCGGATCGAGGTGGTACCGGACAGCCTCGGCGCCGGTGGCTCCGTTGTGCGTCCAGTCCGCGTGGAACATGGTGGTCAGCCACGTCAGGCCGAAATCGGCTTCGTCGAACCGCTTCATTCGCACCTCCTGCGTCGGGAACGCGGTGAACACACAGAAGCCATTCTTGTGGCCCTTCGCGCGCTTGAGCACGACCCGATAGGTGTTCTTCGCGGGTGTGATGCTCCTGTCGCTGTGAGCCAGATATCCGAGCGAGCTCTTCTCGTGGCCGCCGTCATTCAGCGCGATGTCGATCAGCTCGACGGCGGTGTGGTGGAAGGTGCGCGTCACCGGTTCGGCCCGGGAGCGCCAGTTTCCCGGATCGGCGGCCAGCAGCCGGTCACCGGTGCGCACGTCACGGATGGCCTTGCGGCTGTCGTCGGCCATGGCGACCGCGGTGGAGCCAGGGAAGCTGTTGACCGGGCAGGCCGTTCGCAACTCCTCGTAGACGTCCACCGAATGCTCGATGTCCGCCAGCGCCTCGGCGTCGACGGCCAGTGCTTTCAGTGCCTTGAGCGCGCCGGTGATCCCTTCACCGGATCGCAGGGCTGCGTCCACGCCTCGCATCGCCTCGGCGACCTTGCCGAGCGGTCCGCCGAGCGGCAGCCAGGTCGCTGCCCATGCACAGTCGCCCAACGTACCGCTGCCGTCACCGGTGGCCTTGTGGTAGCAGCCGGTGAAGTCGCCCTTGATCGAGTCGAAGATGCCCTTCCAGACATCCACGGTCACGTCCCACGCGGAGGGGAAGGCTCCCTCGGTCCCTGGCGGACCAGCGTTTCACCCGGCCATTTCCGATTTCGGGCACGCGCTGACGGTTTCGTGCCGTCATCCGCCCTTAGGCTGCCGCTCATGTGCGGAATCGTGGGATACGTAGGGTCGCAGTCGGCGCTCGATGTCGTGATGGCCGGGCTGAAGAGGCTGGAGTACCGGGGGTACGACTCGGCGGGTGTCGCCGTGCCGGCGGACGGTGGGCTGGCCGCCGCGAAGAGGGCCGGGAAACTGGTCAACCTGGAGAAGGAACTGGTCGACCGGCCGCTGCCGGCGGGCTCGACCGGCATCGGGCACACGCGCTGGGCCACGCACGGCGGCCCCACGGACGCCAACGCACACCCGCACCTGGACAACGCGGGCCGGGTCGCCGTCGTCCACAACGGCATCATCGAGAACTTCGCCGCGCTGCGGGCGGAACTGGCCGAGCGGGGACACGAGCTGACCTCCGAGACGGACACCGAGGTGGTCGCCCACCTCCTCGCCGAGGAGTTCTCGGCGACCGCCGACCTGGCCGAGGCCATGCGGCTGGTGTGCCGGCGGCTGGAGGGCGCCTTCACGCTCGTCGCGGTGCACGCCGACGAGCCGGACGTGGTCGTCGGTGCGCGCCGCAACTCCCCGCTCGTGGTGGGCGTGGGGGAGGGCGAGGCTTTCCTGGCCTCCGATGTCGCCGCGTTCATCGCCCACACGCGCTCCGCGATCGAACTGGGCCAGGACCAGGTGGTGGAGCTGCGCCGCGACGGTGTCACGGTGACCGGTTTCGACGGCCGCCCGGCCGACGTCCGCTCCTACCACGTGGACTGGGACGCCTCCGCCGCCGAGAAGGGCGGCTACGACTACTTCATGCTCAAGGAGATCGCCGAGCAGCCCAAGGCGGTCGCCGACACCCTGCTCGGGCGCATCGACCACGCCGGCTCGCTGACGCTGGACGAAGTGCGGATCAGCCCCTCCGAGCTGCGCGAGATCGACAAGGTCGTGATCGTCGCCTGCGGTACGGCCTTCCACGCCGGCCTGATCGCCAAGTACGCCATCGAGCACTGGACGCGGATCCCGTGCGAGGTGGAGCTGGCCAGTGAGTTCCGCTACCGGGACCCCATCCTCGACGCGCAGTCGCTGGTGATCGCCATTTCCCAGTCCGGCGAGACCATGGACACCCTCATGGCGCTCCGGCACGCGCGCGAGCAGGGCTCCAAGGTGCTGGCGATCTGCAACACCAACGGCTCGACGATCCCCCGTGAGTCGGACGCGGTGCTGTACACGCACGCGGGTCCCGAGGTGGCCGTCGCCTCCACGAAGGCGTTCCTGACCCAGCTGGTCGCCTGCTACCTGGTCGCCCTGTACCTGGGCCAGGTCCGCGGCACCAAGTGGGGCGACGAGATCCAGGACGTGGTCAGGGAGCTGTCCCGGATCTCGCTCGAGGTCGAGCGGGTCCTGGAGACCATGGAGCCGGTACGCGCGCTGGCACGCACGCTCGCCGACAAGAACACGGTGCTCTTCCTCGGCCGGCACGTGGGCTACCCGGTGGCGCTGGAGGGCGCGCTCAAGCTGAAGGAGCTCGCCTACATGCACGCCGAGGGCTTCGCGGCGGGCGAGCTGAAGCACGGCCCGATCGCGCTGATCGAGGAGGACCTGCCGGTGGTGGTGGTCGTGCCGTCGCCGCGCGGCCGGTCCGTCCTGCACGACAAGATCGTGTCCAACATCCAGGAGATCCGGGCACGGGGTGCGCGGACGATCGTGATCGCGGAGGAGGGGGACGAGACGGTGGTCCCGTACGCCGACCACCTGATCCGGATCCCGGCCACGCCGACGCTGCTCCAGCCGCTGGTGGCCACAGTGCCGCTCCAGGTCTTCGCGTGCGAGCTGGCGACGGCGCGGGGCAACGAGGTGGACCAGCCGCGGAACCTGGCGAAGTCGGTGACGGTGGAGTGAGCGGGCGAGGGGCGAACGGCCGGCCGCCGTGCGCCCCTCGCCCGACTAGGCCGCGCAGGTCACCAGTTGATGCAGGTCTTCGGGACCCAGCCGTCCTTCTTGTCGCCGCCGTAGTACCACAGGTTGCTCTTCTTGCCGCAGGCCGTGTACGAACCGCCCTTGTAGGCCTTGCCGTCGTTGCAGACCCCGCCCTTCTTGCCCTTGCCCCAGATGCCGACGGCCGTGGCCGTCGTCCTCGGCGAGGTGCGGACGTTGACGGTCTCCTTGGCCTTGACGTTGACGATCGCCTTGCTGCAGTCCCTCGGCAGCGTGGCCGCGGAGGCGGTGCCGGCGGTGGCGACGGCGCCGGTGAGGGCCGTGCCGATGAGGGCGACGGTGGTGAGCGCGGTGCCCAGAGACTTCAACTTCAAGGCGGGTTCCTCCCGTTGTGTGCGATGGCGTCCGTGCGGACACGGATCACCGGACACCAGGAAGACTAAGGCCTGCGCACCCATGTCATGATCGCGGTTCTCAGTGCACCGAGAAGCCGCCGTCCACGTGGATCGACTGGCCCGTGACGTAGGCGGAGGCGCGGCTCGCAAGGAAGACGGCGGCGCCCTCGAAGTCCTCGGCGAGGCCGTTGCGGCCGGCCATGGTGCGCGCGGCCAGCGCCGACACCTTCCCGGGGTCGGCCGACAGCCGGGCGTTGAGCGGGGTCATCACGAAGCCCGGCACGAGGGTGTTGCAGGTGACCCCGTACGGCGACCAGGCCTCCGCCTGCGAGCGCGCCAGTGACTCCAGCGCGCCCTTCGAGACGCCGTAGGCGCCGCTGTGCACGAACGCCCGGTGCGCCTGCTGGGAGCTGATGTGGATGATCCGGCCGAAGCCCCGCCCGGCCATGCCCGGCCCGAACCGCTGCCCCAGCAGGAACGGGGCCTCCAGGTTCACCGCCAGCGTGGCGTCCCACACCTCCTCGTCCAGCTCGCTCATCGGCGGACGCAGGTTGATCCCCGCGGAGTTGACGAGGATGTCCGGTTCCCCGAAGGCACCCGCCGCCTCCTCGGCGACCGCGCGCACGCCCTCCCGGGACCCCAGGTCACCGCTGACCCAGGCCGCCCGGCAGCCCTCGGCGGCCAGCTCGGCGACGGTCGCGGCCAGCCGCTCCTCCCCGCGCGCCACGACCACCACCCGTGCCCCGGCCCGCGCCAGCGCACCGGCCACGGCCCGGCCGATACCGGAACTGCCGCCGGTCACCAGGGCGGTGCGGCCGTCGAGGGAGAAGAGCTCGGAGAGGTACGAGGGGGAGGAGGGCATGGCGGAAGAGTAGGCGAGCGCGGGGAGCGGTACGGCGGCCGGTTCGGGCCCGGGTGCCCGGGCACGCCGTGCCGTCGCGGTGGACGGACCGGCGGGGCCGTGGCCGTAGGGTGCACGGCATGAGCATCATCGGGGTGGGCATCGACGTCGCCGAGATCGACCGGTTCCGGGCGTCCCTGGAGCGGACCCCCGGGTTGGCCGACCGCTTGTTCGTGGAGCGCGAGCTGCTGCTGCCCAGCGGGGAACGGCGAGGGATCGCCTCGCTCGCGGCGCGGTTCGCCGCCAAGGAGGCGCTGGCGAAGGCGCTGGGGGCGCCGCCCGGGCTGCACTGGACCGACGCCGAGGTGTTCGTGGAGGGCAGCGGGCAGCCCCGGCTGCGGGTGAAGGGGACCGTGGCGGCGCGGGCCGCGGAGCTGGGCGTGCGGGCGTGGCACGTGTCGCTCAGTCATGACGCGGGCGTCGCCTCGGCCGTGGTGGTCGCCGAGGGCTGACCCGTGCGGCGGCCCGGGTGTGGGCGGCGGTGATTCCGGGGCAGACTCGGTGCCATGCGTACTGCGTACAGCGTGGAGACGGTAAGGGCGGCCGAACGGGTGCTGCTGGCGCGGCTGCCGGAGGGGGCGCTGATGCAGCGGGCCGCCGCCGGGCTGGCCGCCGCCTGCGCCGGACTGATCGGACGGGTGTACGGCAGCCGGGTGGTGCTGCTGGTCGGCAGCGGGGACAACGGCGGGGACGCCCTGTACGCGGGGGCGCGGCTGGCCCGGCGCGGGGCCGGGGTCACCGCCGTACCGCTGTCGCCGGGACGGGTGCACCACGCGGGGCTCGCCGCCCTGCGGCGGGCGGGCGGCGTGGTCGCCGCCGCCGAGGCCGCCGAGGACCTGATCTCGCGGGCCGACCTCGTCATGGACGGGATCGTCGGCATCGGCGGCAAGGGCGGCCTGCGGCCCGACGCCGAGCGGCTCGCCGGGATGGTGGCGCGGTCCCGGGCCGCCGTCGTGGCCGTGGACCTGCCCAGCGGGGTCGACGCGGACACCGGGGAGGTGCGGGGGGCCGCGCTCCGGGCCGACCTGACCGTCACCTTCGGCACGTACAAGCCGGGACTGCTGGTGGACCCCGCACGGGAGTACGCCGGCGTCGTGCGGCTCGTCGACATCGGGCTGGAGCCGCCCGCCGAACCCGAACTGGAGGCCCTGCAACACGCCGACGTGGCCCGGCTGTTGCCGGAGCCGGCCGCGGAGAGCGACAAGTACCGGCGGGGGGTCGTCGGGATCGCCGCCGGGTCGGCACGCTATCCGGGGGCCGCCGTGCTGGCCGTGTCCGGTGCGCTGCGGGGCGGGGCGGGGGCCGTACGGTACGTCGGCCCGGCCGGGGACGCGGTCCTCGCGCGCCACCCCGAGACCCTGGTCTCCGACGCCGGCCCCGCCGGCGCCGGGCGGGTACAGGCCTGGGTGGTGGGGCCGGGCGCCGGTGACGACGCGGCGACCGTGGCGGAGGTGCTGGCGACGGACGTACCGGTGCTGCTGGACGCGGACGGGCTGCGGCTGGCCGGGCGGGAGGCGGTACGGGGGCGTACGGCGCTGACGCTGATGACCCCGCACGCGGGCGAGGCCGCCGCGCTGCTCGGGGTACGGCGGGAAGAGGTCGAGGGCGCCCGGCTGGCCGCGGTGCGGGAGCTGGCGGCGCGGTACCGGGCGACGGTGCTGCTGAAGGGGTCGACGACGCTGGTCGCCGACTCCGGGGGCGGGCCGGTGCGGGTGAATCCCACGGGGACGCCGTGGCTGGCCACCGCGGGCAGCGGGGATGTGCTGTCCGGGCTGGCGGGGTCGCTGCTGGCGGCGGGGCTGGCCGCGGTGGACGCGGCGAGCGCGGGCGCGTACCTCCACGGCCTGGCGGGCCGCCTCGCAGCCGGCGGCCCCCACCCGCACGGCGCCCCGGCAGCCGCCCACGACATTGCGTCCCACATCCCCCTGGCCTGGCGGAACACCCGAACCTGACCCCCCGCAGGGGTGCGGGGAACGGCGTGCCCGGCCAGGACGGCCCCGCGCCCGCCCACGCACAGCGCCTCCCGCAAGCTCCCGCCCAGGCACCCTGTCACCCCAGGCGCACCCCAACTCCCCAGCGGCGCGGGGAATTGTGCGCCCGGACATGACGAACCCGCCCCCGGCACCCCGCCCCCGGCACCGGACGCCCCGCCCGCCGCCGGGCGTCCGCCCCCCGGGTGACCCCCTCCGCGCGGCACCCCCATCCCCGCGGCTCCTCACGTTTGGCTGATTGCATGATCAGCGGACGATTTGTGTACCGGGGTATCGCGGTGCTGCTCGCCGCCGGCACGGCGTTCCCGGTGGCCGGCAGCCCCGGCACGGCCGTGGCCGCAGTACGCGCCGTACCCACCCCCCGCAGCCCGGACATCTCCCCGAAGCCACCCGCCCCCGCTCCAGCCCATGCCACCGCCGCCGTCCCCCTCTCCGGCCTCGTCCCCGGCGTGCCGCCGAGCCCCGCTCAGCCCTGGCAGATCGACAGGCCCGACCAGGCTCTGCCGCCGAGGGTGTACACACCCGGCGCGGCGGAGGACGCCGTGGAGCCGAGGGACGCGGCACCGGGGACGTACGACCTCATCGAGTACGTGCCGCTGGGGGACGCCGTCGCAAAGGTGACGTGCACCAAGCAGACCGGCCCGTACCAGCGTCAGGTCGAACGGTGGCTGAAACTGAAGGCGGACGGCAGGCAGTCCGCCTCCGACTGCAGGACGATCCGGGCGTTCCAGATCGCGTACCGGATCAAGCCGGCCAGCGGGTTCGCCGGACCCGTCACCTGGTCGACGATGATGCTGATCTCGGCCGGGAAGAACCCGAACGCCGCCGGGAAGTGCCCGGTGCGGTCCTACCGGGTCGCCTGTGTCGATCTGGACCGCCAGCTCACCTGGGTGCAGAAGGGCTCCCGGGTGCTGTTCGGCCCGGTGCCGATGCGCAGCGGAGGCAGGGGCCACGTCACCCGCAAGGGCTGGCACACCGTGTACTGGCGGCACAAGAACCACGTGTCGACCCTGTACGGCCAGGCCATGCCGTACGCCCAGTTCTTCGACGGCGGCGAGGCCTTCCACGCCGTGTACGGCAGCATCTACACCACCGCCGGCTCCATGGGCTGTGTGAACCTGAGGCTCGCCGACGCACGCAGGCTGTGGGGCGTGCTGAAGAAGGGTGACCGCGTCTTCGTGTGGGGGCGCAGGGCGGGTACCTGACACGGCGCCCGGAGCGCGTTCGGCCCCCTCTGAGACACTGGGGGCGCCATGAGTGAGACTTCAGCTGTGCCGACCGCCTCCTTGCGGGCCCGCGCCGAGATCGATCTGGGCGCCCTGCGCGCCAACGTGCGGGCCCTGCGCGCCCGCACGGGGGGCGCCGGCGTGATGGCCGTCGTCAAGTCCGACGGGTACGGCCACGGGGCGGTGCCCTGTGCCCGCGCCGCCCTCGCGGCGGGCGCGTCCTGGCTGGGCACGGCCACCGCCGAGGAGGCCCTCGCGCTGCGCGCGGCCGGGCTGCCGGGCCGGATCCTGTGCTGGCTGTGGGTGCCGGGCGGGCCCTGGCGGCAGGCGATCGAGGCGGACATCGACGTGTCGCTGAGCGGCATGTGGGCCCTGCGGGAGGTCACCGCCGCCGCCCGGGAGGCCGGGCGGGTCGCACGGGTGCAGCTCAAGGCCGACACCGGGCTCGGCCGCAACGGCTGCCAGCCCGGCGAGGACTGGGCCGCCCTGGTCGCCGAGGCGCTGCGTGCCGAGGCCGCGGGCCTGGTCCGCGTCACCGGCCTGTGGTCGCATCTCGCGTGCGCCGACGAGCCCGGCCACCCGTCCGTCGCCGTGCAGCTCGGCCGCTTCCGGGAGATGGTGGCGTACGCCGAGGAGCGGGGCGTACGGCCCGAGGTGCGGCACATCGCCAACTCGCCGGCCGCCCTCACCCTGCCCGAGTCCCATTTCGACCTGGTCCGCACGGGCATCGCCCTGTACGGGATCTCGCCCAGCCCCGAGCTGGGCACCCCGGCCGATCTCGGACTGCGCCCGGTGATGACGCTCAGCGCGTCGCTGGCCCTGATCAAGCGGGTGCCCGGCGGGCACGGCGTGAGCTACGGCCACCACTACGTCACCCCGGGCCCCACGACGCTCGGCCTGGTGCCGGTCGGCTACGCGGACGGCATCCCGCGGCACGCCTCCGGCACCGGCCCGGTGCTGGTCGACGGCAAGTGGCGGACGGTCGCCGGGCGGGTCGCCATGGACCAGTTCGTGGTGGATCTCGGCGGTGACGAGCCGCCGGCGGGGGCGGAGGCGGTGCTGTTCGGGCCCGGCGACCGGGGTGAGCCGACCGCCGAGGACTGGGCGCAGGCGTCCGGCACGATCGCGTACGAGATCGTCACGCGCATCGGAACGCGCGTTCCCCGCGTCTACGTGAACGGGCAGCAACCCGGGTAACCCGTTCGGGAGCGGCGACCAGGACCGTCCGACCGTCCGTCATCGGCCCTCCCGCGAGTCCTGCGCGAGCACAGGGGCACCATCCGTTTCACCCCACCAGCGAACTGTTGTACGGCGAAGAGGAGCGGTACGTGAGCGAGAGCACCGCGGAGGTCGTGGCCGACGTCGTCGCCTCGGCGGCCGCCGCCTCCGCCGCGGGGGCGGCCGGGGGCTGGCGCCGGGCGACCGGCGTCGCCGGCACCGCGATCGGCGTCCTCGCCGCGGGCGCGGCGGCCGGTGTCGCCATCGAGCGGATGACGGTCGGGCGCGGAATGCGCCGCCGGGCCCGGCTGGCACTGGACTCCACCGGGCCGTACGGCACCCTGCGCGGCACCCCCGGCAAGGCGCACGCCGACGACGGCACCGAGCTGTACTACGAGGTCGACGAGACCGAGCCCGACGTGGGGCCGGACGTCTCCCCGCGCCGGCGCCGGCTCTTCGGCCGCAAGACGCCCGCCCCGGTCACCGTCGTCTTCTGCCACGGCTACTGCCTCAGCCAGGACTCCTGGCACTTCCAGCGGGCCGCACTGCGCGGGGTGGTGCGCACCGTGCACTGGGACCAGCGCAGCCACGGGCGGTCCGCGCGGGGCGTGGCCCAGACCCGGGACCGGGTGCCGCTGACCATCGACCAGCTCGGCCGCGACCTCAAGGCCGTGCTCGACGCCGCCGTACCGGAGGGGCCGGTGGTGCTGGTCGGCCATTCCATGGGCGGCATGACCGTCATGGCACTCGCCTCCCAGTACCCCGAGCTGATCCGGGACCGGGTCGTGGCCACCGTCTTCGTGGGGACGTCGTCCGGGCGGCTCGGCGAGGTCAACTTCGGGCTGCCGGTGGCCGGTGTCAACGCGGTGCGCCGGATCCTGCCCGGGGTCCTCAGGGCGCTGGGGCAGCAGGCGGAGCTGGTGGAAAGGGGCCGCCGGGCCACCGCCGACCTGTTCGCCGGGATCATCAAGCGGTACTCGTTCGCGGGGCGCGACGTCGACCCGGCGGTGGAACGGTTCGCCGAGCGGATGATCGAGTCCACTCCGATCGACGTGGTCGCCGAGTTCTACCCGGCCTTCACCGACCACGACAAGACCGAGGCCCTCGCCTGCTTCCGGGACATGCCCGTGCTGGTGCTGGCCGGGGTGCGGGACCTGGTCACGCCGAGCGAGCACAGCGAGGCCATCGCCGACCTGCTCCCGGACGCCGAGCTGGTGCTCGTGCCGGACGCCGGGCACCTGGTGATGCTGGAGCACCCGGAAGTGGTCACCGACCGCCTCGCCGACCTGCTCACCCGCGCGGGCGCGGTACCCGCAGGAGCTACCGTAAGTGGCTATGGAACGACCAGCAGCACCCGTGGCACCGCACCGAAGCGCTGAGACCCGGCTGACGGTCACCTCGCCCGAGCAGATGCGGGAGCTGGGCCGCCGGCTCGCCGCTCTGCTGCGCGCGGGTGACCTGGTCATGCTCACCGGGGAACTGGGCGCGGGCAAGACCACGCTGACCCGCGGACTCGGCGAGGGCCTGGGCGTGCGCGGCGCGGTCACCTCGCCGACGTTCGTCATCGCCAGAGTGCATCCCTCCCTCGGCGACGGCCCGCCCCTGGTCCACGTGGACGCCTACCGGCTCTCCGGCGGCTTGGACGAGATGGAGGACCTGGACCTCGACGTCTCCCTGTCCGACTCGGTGATCGTCGTGGAGTGGGGCGAGGGCAAGGTGGAGGAGCTGACCGAGGACCGGCTCCAGATCGTCATCCACCGCGCCGTCGGGGACACCACCGACGAGGTGCGGCACGTGACCCTGGCGGGGCTGGGGGAGCGGTGGTCCGGCGCCGGTCTGGACACGCTGTCCGGCTGAGCCCGGCGGACTTCCCGACACGCTGTCGGCACCGTATTGCGCGGGACGTCCCGGGCGTGGTCACATGGTACCCAGCACGTAGTTAGGTGTGCCTAACCACGCCCGCCCCCGCACTCCAGGAGGCGTCCATGACCGCAGCCCCGCCCACCCACCGGCCCGCCGGGGTGTCCATGCGTGATCTGCTGGCGTCGTGCGCCGCCGCGGACGCCGTCTCCCGGCCGCCGCGGGAGCCGGAACCGCGCCGGAAGCCGGAGCCCGTGGTCCTGCCCGTGCGTGAGGCGCGCCCCAGGGCGGCCTGAGGTCCCCGGCGGCCCGGAGCCGGCTAGCGGATCACGACCACCCGTACGCCGATCGTCGCGAACCGCCACATCGCGTCCCCGTCCTCCCTGTTCTCCCGGATCCCGCCCGTCTTCACGCCCGGGTCGGGCGCCGGACCGGTGCCGTCACCCACCGCCGCGCTGAAGCCGATCGCCACGCCCCGCACACTGGTGAAGCGCACCACGTGCTCCACGGGCCGGCCGTCGGTCCCGGTGACCGCGTGGGAGCGGGAGGTCACCCAGTAGGTGCCGGGCGGCGGGTCCACGTTCCCCGGGCGCACCGGGAACGTGCGCTGCATCCGGCCGCGGTCGTCGACCAGCCAGACCCGGTCGTCGTCCACCGAGTACACCACCCGTTCACCCGTACCGGAGCCGCCCGGCAGGGCGGTCGGGTTGTGCCGGTCCCGGGGTGCCTTGGACGCGGACGCCGAGGGGGACGCGTGCGCGGCGGGCGTGCCGGGCAGGGCCGCCGGGGCGGTCGTGTGGGCCCGGTAGGCGAGGAGGCCGACCGTGCCGAGGGCCGCCGCGGTGAGGACGGCCACGGCTGCCGAGCTGGTCCCTGCCACGTGCGCCCACCTCTGCTTCGTCCGATATGTCGTACTTCATACAGACCGTAGCAGTCGGTGACCGTACGACCCGGACGGCCATGCGGGCGGCGCGGGCGCCGTAGGCTGTTCGCGTGCTCTTGCTCGCTCTGGATACCGCAACACCCGCCGTCACCGTCGCGCTGCACGACGGCACCGACGTCATCGCCTCGTCGAGCCAGGTGGACGCACGCCGGCACGGAGAGCTGCTGCTGCCGGCCGTCGACCGCGTGCTCACCCGGGCCGGACTGAAGCTGGAGGCGGTCACCGGGATCGTCGTCGGCACCGGTCCCGGCCCCTACACCGGCCTGCGCGTCGGCCTGATGACCGCCGACACCTTCGGCCTCGCCCTCGGCGTCCCGGTCTACGGCGTGTGCACGCTCGACGGCCTCGCCCACGCCGCCGGCATCGAGACGGGCCCCTTCGTCGTGGCGACCGACGCCCGGCGCAAGGAGGTCTACTGGGCCACGTACGCCGACCCGCGCACCCGCCTGACCGGTCCGGCCGTCGACCGCCCGGCCGACATCGCCGGACAGGTCGCCGGGCTCCCGGCGGCCGGCGCCGGCGCGCTGCTCTACCCGGACACGTTCCCGGACGCGCGCGAGCCCGAGCACGTGTCCGCCGCCTCCCTCGCCTCGCTCGCCGCCGGGAAGCTGGCCGCGGGCGAGGAACTCCCGGCGCCCCGGCCGCTGTACCTGCGCCGGCCCGACGCCCAGGTCCCCAAGAACTACAAGGTGGTCACCCCCAAGTGACACAGCCGGCAGCCCCCGTCCTGCGCGAGATGCGCTGGTGGGACATCGACCCGGTCCTGGTGCTGGAAAAGGACCTCTTCCCCGAGGACGCCTGGTCCCGGGGCATGTTCTGGTCCGAGCTGGCCCACTCCCGGGGCCCCGACGCCACCCGGCGCTACCTCGTGGCCGAGTCCGCCGGCGGCGTCGTCGGCTACGCCGGCCTCGTCGCCGCCGGCGAGCAGGCCGACGTCCAGACCATCGCCGTCGCCCGCGACCACCAGCGCACCGGCCTCGGCGCCCGCCTGCTCACCGAGCTGCTGCGCGCCGCGACCGCGTTCGAGTGCCACGAGGTGATGCTCGAATGCCGGGTCGACAACATCCGCGCCCAGAAGCTCTACGAGCGCTTCGGCTTCGCCCCCATCGGCTTCCGGCGCGGCTACTACCAGCCGGGCAACGTCGACGCCCTGGTGATGCGCCTGACCACGGAACCCGGCAGCGGCTCCGCCGCGGGCTCCGCCCCCGTACAAGGAACCGATATCAATGACTGACGAACCCCTCGTCCTCGGCATCGAGACCTCCTGCGACGAGACCGGCGTCGGCATCGTCCGCGGCACCACCCTGCTGGCGGACGCCATCGCCTCCAGCGTCGACGAGCACGCCCGCTTCGGCGGAGTCGTGCCGGAGGTGGCGTCCCGGGCGCACCTGGAGGCGATGGTCCCCACGATCGACCGCGCGCTGAAGGAGGCGGGCGTCTCGGCCCGCGACCTCGACGGCATCGCGGTCACCGCCGGTCCCGGGCTCGCGGGCGCGCTGCTCGTCGGCGTCTCGGCGGCCAAGGCGTACGCGTACGCCCTCGGCAAGCCCCTGTACGGCGTCAACCACCTCGCCTCGCACATCTGCGTGGACCAGCTGGAGCACGGCCCGCTGCCCGAGCCGACGATGGCCCTGCTGGTCTCCGGCGGCCACTCCTCGCTGCTGCTGTCCTCGGACATCACCTCCGACGTCCGCCCGATGGGCGCGACCATCGACGACGCGGCCGGCGAGGCCTTCGACAAGATCGCCCGCGTGCTGGACCTGGGCTTTCCCGGCGGCCCGGTCATCGACCGGTACGCGAAGGAGGGCGACCCGCGGGCCATCGCCTTCCCGCGCGGCCTGACCGGCCCGCGCGACCCGGCGTACGACTTCTCCTTCTCGGGTCTGAAGACGGCCGTGGCCCGCTGGATCGAGGCCCGGCGCGCGGCCGGCGAGGACGTCCCGGTGCGCGATGTGGCCGCGTCCTTCCAGGAGGCCGTCGTCGACGTCCTCACCCGCAAGGCCGTCCGCGCCTGCAAGGACGAGGGTGTCGACCACCTGATGATCGGTGGTGGGGTGGCCGCCAACTCCCGGCTGCGCGCCCTCGCCCAGGAACGCTGCGAGGCGGCCGGCATCCGGCTGCGCGTGCCCCGCCCCAAGCTGTGCACGGACAACGGCGCGATGGTGGCCGCGCTCGGCGCCGAGATGGTCGCCCGCAACCGGACCGCGTCCGCCTGGGACCTGTCGGCCGACTCCTCCCTGCCGGTGACCGACCCGCACGTACCGGGCCACGACCACGATCACGTGCACGAGGTCAGCAAGGAGAACCTGTACTCGTGACCGTCGCGCTGATGTGGGAGGCGCGCGCCGCGGCGGGCCGCGGGGAGGACCTGCTGGCCTGGGTCCGCGGACAGGCCCTGACCCCCGGGCCGGCCCGGCGCGAGACCTTCCGCGCGCCGCAGGACCGGGTGCTGGTCGTCACGTGGTGGGACGCGCCGTACGACGCCCCGCTGCCCGAGCTGCCCGAGCCGGACGCGGATCTGGTGACCCGCGCCGTGCACCGCTGGCGCTTCGAGGCGGTGACGGACGGCGGCGCGGACGGCTGATCGGCCGGGTTGATCCTTCCGGCCGAACTGCGCTATGATCATCACACAGCGAACGGCCGGAACACCGGCCCGGACGCAGTGCGTTGGTGGTCCAAGGAAAGACGTCCCGCTTCCTGCGGGGAGATGCAGGTGCAAGGCCTGCCCGGCGCTCCACTCGATACCCCGCCCCCGGGTTCCCGGAGGCGGGGTATCGGCGTTACGGCAGCCCATCCGTGGCGTCACCCGAACCGGTTGTCATGCTCAGGAAGACCCGCCGGAGCCGTCGCCGGGCCGTGATGCAGGATCAGCCCGTGAATACCGGCAGCAGACGCACCGTCCTCGCCTCCGTCGCCGCCGTGGCCGCGGGCCTGCCCACCCTCGACGCCGTGCTCGGCAGCGGCGCCACGCCGGCCGCGGCGGCCGACCAGTACGCGTCCAACACCGACCTGTACACCCGTACCGCGGCCAAGGAGGGCACCGACTGGTCGCGCCGGTTCCGCATAGGGGCGCCGGTGCAGGTCACGGACAACGTCCGCGGCACGAGCAGCCCCGTCACCAGCACGGCGGTGATCGCGCCGCACGGCGGCGGGATCGAGGCCGGCACGAGTGAGCTGTGCCTGGCCGTCGCCGGTTACACGCCCTTCGACGCGGGCACCGACCCGGCGGGCGCGGAGGTGCCGGGAGAGCCGCAGCGCGACTACTGGATGTTCGAGGCCCTGGCCAACTCCGCCGCGCAGCACGTCACCGCCACCCACTGCGACGACCCGGCCGCCCTGGCCGTCTGCGCCGGGAACCTGTACGCCGTCTCCCTGCACGGCTTCGACGACACGACCACGAAGAAGATCATCGTCTGCGGCCGGGATGAGCGGCTCAAGCGCAACCTGCTCGCGGCCTTCAGGAAGTACGGCCTTTCCTCCCCGGCCGCCGACGCCGACCGGAACGTGACCGTGGTCCTCGCGGGCGCCGCGGACCCCATCAACGGCGACGACCCGGCCAACATCGTCAACCGCACCCGCACCGGCGCCGGCGCCCAGATGGAACTGTCCACGGCACTGCGCAAGGCGATGTTCGGTGACTTCTCCGGCGCCGCCGGACGCAGGGCGACGGCCGGTGTGCCGAGCGCCGGCAGCTCCGACGCCGACCACTTCTGGAACGGCTTCGTGGCTGCCGTCCGTGACGCCGTCAAGAACCACGAGCTGGGCCTCGGCGCCCTCTAGAGCCTCTCGTCCGGATCACGCCGGGCTCGCGGGGCCCGGCACCGCGCCCGCCACCGCCCGTGACCCCGGTGAGTGAACGCGGCGCGTTCCGTACCCTGGCGGCATGCGCATGCGCCCCACGCTGAGCTGGACCCCCACCGAGGACCTGCCCGCGGGCACCACGGACCCGGAGCCGGTCGCCGCCGCGCTGGGCGCCGGCGGTGTGCTGGTGCTCAGCGGGGCGGGCATCTCCACGGAGTCGGGCATCCCCGACTACCGGGGCGAGGGCGGGAGCCTGAGCCGGCACACCCCGATGACCTACCAGGACTTCACCGCCGACGCCGGGGCCCGGCGCCGCTACTGGGCGCGCAGCCACCTCGGCTGGCGCACGTTCGGCAGCGCCCGGCCCAACGCCGGGCACCGGGCCGTGGCCGCCTTCGGGCGGCACGGCCTGCTCTGCGGAGTGATCACCCAGAACGTCGACGGCCTGCACCAGGCCGCCGGGAGCGAGGGCGTCGTGGAACTCCACGGCAGCCTGGACCGGGTCGTCTGCCTTTCCTGCGGCACTCTCAGCCCGCGCCGCGAACTCGCCCGGCGGCTGGAGGAGGCCAATCCGGGCTTCGAGCCGGTGGCCGCCGGGATCAACCCGGACGGTGACGCCGATCTCGGCGATGAACAGGTCGGCGACTTCCGGGTGCTGCCCTGCGCGGTCTGCGGGGGCATCCTCAAACCGGACGTGGTGTTCTTCGGCGAGGCCGTTCCGCCCCAGCGGGTGGAGCACTGCCGGGAGCTGGTCCGGGCCGCGTCCTCGCTACTGGTCCTCGGATCATCGCTGACGGTGATGTCCGGGCTCCGGTTCGTCCGCCAGGCGGCCGAGGCCGGGAAGCCGGTGCTGATCGTCAACCGGGACCCGACCCGCGGCGACCGGCACGCCCTCACCCGGGTCGCGCTGCCGCTGGGGGCGGCCCTCACCACCGTGGCCGGCCGGCTGGGTCTGCCCGTCGACGGCCGAGCGGCGGCCTGAACCCGCCATGACCGGAGCCCGACACGCCGAATGTTTCTAATCTCTTAGCGAATGTTGCGAGGATCCGCGCCGAGCATGACCCTTCGTCGCGACGGGCCCTGGGGTTACGATCGCGGGCATGAAGCCTTCGAAGCCCGCAGAGACGCAGACGGCGACCCTCGCCGAGATCGCCCGTGAGGCCGGGGTGTCCGCTCCGACTGTTTCGAAGGTCCTCAACGGCCGGGCCGACGTCGCCCCCGCCACCCGCGCCCGCGTCGAGGAACTGCTGCGCGCCTACGGCTACCGGCGCCGGCGCGCCGAGGCCTCCCGGTCACCGCTGATCGACCTCGTCTTCCACGAGCTGGAGAGCGCCTGGGCGATGGAGGTCATCCGGGGCGTGGAGAACGTGGCCCGGGACACGGGTCTGAGCGTCGTGCTGTCCGAGTCGGCCGGGCGGCTCACCCCGGGCCGGACCTGGGCCGACCAGGTCGCCGCCCGCCGCCCGCACGGCGTGGTGCTGGTGCTGTCCGGGCTCGACGAGTCCCAGCGGGCGCTGCTGACCAGCCGCTCCATCCCGTTCGTGGTGATGGACCCGGCCGGCGACCCGGGCCCGGACGTGCCCTCGATCGGCGCCACCAACTGGCAGGGCGGGCTGGCCGCCACCCGGCACCTGGTGGAACTCGGCCACACCCGGATCGGCGCGATCAGCGGCCCGTCCCGGATGATGTGCAGCCGGGCCCGGGTCGACGGCTACCGGGCGGCCCTGGAGACGGCCGGCGTGTCAGTGGACCCCTCGCTCGTCGTGACCGGGGACTTCCACCACGACGCCGGCTACCGCCTGGGCCTGGAGCTGCTGCGCCGCCCGGACCGGCCGACCGCCGTCTTCGCGGGCAACGACCTCCAGGCGCTCGGCCTGTACGAAGCTGCCCGCGAACTCGGTCTGCGCGTCCCGGAGGACCTCAGCGTCGTCGGCTTCGACGACCTGCCGGTGGCCCGCTGGGTCGGCCCGCCGCTCACGACCGTACGGCAGCCGCTGACGGAGATGGCCGAGGCCGCGGCCCGGCTGGTGCTGGAGCTGGGGCGCGCCGAGGGGGAGCGGGCGGCGACCCGGGTGGAGCTGGCGACGAGTCTGGTGGTGCGGTCGAGCACGGCGGCGCCCGCCGCGGTGTGAGGGCCGCGGTGTATTGACGGGTGCCAGGCACCACCCCACACTGCTCCGAGTCAATCGGTTGTTCGGCCGAAACATTCGGAGGCCCCCGTCGTGAGATCCCTGAGGACCGGATCACCCCGCGCGTCCCTCGCGTCCCTCGCATCGGTGCTGACCGGCGTCGCACTGCTGTTCACGGCACCCGCGGCGCACGCCGCCGACACCCCGCTGCGCGACCTCGCGGCGGCGAAGGGCAAGGTCGTCGGCACCGCCGTCACCGGCTCCCGGCTCACCGGGACCTACGGCGACATCGCCGGCAGCCAGTTCGGTTCGCTCACCCCCGGCAACGCCATGAAGTGGGAGACCGTCGAGCCCACCCGGGGCAGCTTCAACTGGACCGAGGCCGACCAGATCGTGGCCTTCGCCCAGGCCCACGACCAGCAGGTGCGCGGCCACACCCTGGTCTGGCACAGCCAGAACCCGGGGTGGCTCGCCAACGGCACCTGGACCCCCGCTCAGCTCGGCAGCTTGCTCCAGAACCACATCACTACGGAGGTCGGCCGCTACAAGGGCAGGATCGCCGCCTGGGACGTCGTCAACGAACCCTTCGACGAGGACGGCACCTACCGCTCCGACCTCTGGTACAACGGCCTCGGACCGGGCTACATCGCGAACGCCCTGACCTGGGCGCACGCGGCCGACCCGGACGCCAAGCTGTACATCAACGACTACAACGTCGAGGGCGTCGACGCGAAGTCCACCGCGCTGTACGACCTGGTGAAGTCCCTCAAGGCGCAGGGCGTTCCGATCGGCGGCGTCGGCCTCCAGGCCCATCTGGTCCTCGGCCAGGTGCCGTCGACGCTCCAGCAGAACATCCAGCGCTTCGCCGACCTCGGCGTCGACGTGGCGATCACCGAGCTGGACGTCCGCATGCAGCTGCCGGCCGACAGCACCGAGCTCGCCCAGCAGGCCGCCGACTTCAAGTCCGTCGTGGCCGCCTGCGCGGCCGTGACCCGCTGCGTCAACGTCACCGTCTGGGGCTTCACCGACGCCGACTCGTGGGTGCCCGGCACCTTCCCGGGCTACGGGGCGGCGACCCCGTACGACGAGAACTACCAGCCCAAACCGGCGTACCACGGCATCGCGGAGGCGCTCGGCGGCTCCACCGACACCCCGCCCCCGGGTCCTGGTGCCTGCACCGCCGCGTACACCGTCACCAGCCAGTGGAACGACGGCTTCACGGGGCAGGTGAGGATCTCCTGCTCCGGTGCCTCGCTGTCCTCGTGGAAGGTGAGCTGGAACTACGGCGCGGGCCAGCGGATCACCCAGGCCTGGAACGCCGCCTGCACCCAGTCGGGGACGGCCGTGTCGTGCGCCAACGCCTCCTACAACGGCGCTGTCCCGGACGGCGGTTCGGTGACCTTCGGGTTCAACGCCTCCTGGAGCGGCGGCAATCCCGTGCCGGCGGTGACACTGGGATGAGCGGCGGGCCGGCGGGCGGTGGTGGCTGAGGACCGCCGGCCGCGCCCCGGCGGGCGCCCTGGTGCCGGGCACGGCGGCGGGCCGTGTACCGCAGTGAGGCGCCCTGGAGGGTCCCGCCCACCGACGAGCGCGAGGCGAAGCCCTGCCGGAGCGGCTCGCTGGAGCGGGAACCGCCGAGCCCGATCCGCGGGGCCGCCGGCGTGCTGCCCACGGGTCCGCGACTCGTGCCGTGGACAGGGATGTTCTGGCCGTCGTAGGGCGCGCTCCGAGAACCCTCACGCCGGATCGCACAACCTTCCACGCGGCCCGCGGGTCTCCTACGGTGACCAAGTCGTTGTCATCAGGGGGTTTTCCGTTGTTCCGCCTGCGTTCGCACGCCCGTTGGGCGCTGCCGCTGTCCCTGGGGCTGACCGCCCTCACCGTCCCGGCCGCGTCCGCCGCCCCGCCCGTCCCGGCCCCGTCCAAGGCAGCGCCGGTCCGTGACGACTTCAACGGCGACGGATACGCCGACCTGGCCGTCGGGGCCCCGAACGCCACCGTCGGCGGCCGGGCCGGGGCGGGCTACGTCACCGTGATGTACGGCGGCCCGCACGGCCTGTCCACCGGCCACCGCGCGATCCTCAGCCGGGCCACCGCGGGCGTCCCCGGCGACCCCGTCAAGGGGCAGGGCTTCGGGCAGCAGGTCTCCGAGGGCGACCTGGACGGCGACGGCTACACGGACCTCGTCGTCGGCAGCGGTTCGCCGCGGGACGGCGGGGCCGTCGTCTGGGGCGGGCCGCGCGGGCTGTCCGGCGGCAGGCAGATCCCGGCCACCGACACCCAGACCGGTGACTTCGACGGCGACGGGCGCCTCGACCTCGCCGTGTTCAGCGCCGGTTTCGGCGGGGGCGACGACCCGGCCGGCACCACCGCCACGATCTGGAAGGGACCGCTCGAGCGCACCGGTACCCCTGCCGCGCGGACCCCGCTCGACCCCGACCACCTCCGGTACGTCGACATCCGCGACGGCGACACCGGCGACATCAACGGCGACGGCCGCACCGACCTGGTGCTGACCGGCTACTGCGGCGACGGCAACGACTGCAGCGTGCTCTACCTGAGCGGTCCCGCCGGGCTCACCCGGGTCACGGACCAGCACCCGGGCGGCGACGGCGCGGCCGCCATCGGCGACCTCGACGGCGACGGGTACGACGACCTCGTCACCGGGTTCCAGAACGACAACGCGGTCTGGGTGATGTACGGCAGCGCCGCCGGGCTGGGCGGCCGGAGCACCTGGAAGCGGTTCACGCAGGACACGCCCGGCGTCCCCGGCAGCCGGGAGGAGACCGACGAGTTCGGCCGGTCGGTCGCGGTCGGTGACATCACCGGTGACGGCGTCGACGACCTCGCGGTCGGTGCGCCCGACGAGAACGGCGAGGGAGTGGTGGACGTGCTGCGCGGCAGCCGCTCCGGACTGACCGGCGCCGGTGCCCAGGCGTTCGGCCAGGACACCAAGGGCGTCCCCGGCACCGCCGAGCAGTACGACTCCTTCGGGTACGTGGTCCGGCTGCTCGACATCAACGGCAACGGCCACGCCGACCTGGCCGCCGCCGCCCCCGGCGAGGACGGCGGCAACGGCGCGGTCTGGGTGCTGCGCGGACGCCCCTCGGGCCTGACCGCCGACGCGGCCCTGGCCTTCGGCGGCAAGGCCGTGCGGGCGCCGTACACGAAGGCGGCGTTCGGCTTCGAGCTGCGGTAGCGCGGAGCCATCGGGGCGGCGGGGCGGCGGAGGAAAATTCGCGCACGTCCACCCGGAGAGCGACCGGCACGCCGACGCCATCCCCGCGACGCGAGGGACCGGGCCCTGCCGCTCAGCAGGGCCCGGACGCTCCGGCAGCCCCCCGGACCGGGGCCCCGACCAGCATCGTCGGCGCTCCCGCCACCCGCGTGAGGAACACGGTGGCCGCGTTCGGTCCCTGTGGTTTCACCTTCCGGCGCAGTTCCTCCGGCTCGACCGCCGAGCCGCGCTTCTTCACGGTCAGCGTGCCGACCCCGCGTTCGCGCAGCAGCGCCTTCAGCTTCTTGACGTTGAACGGGAGCCGGTCGGTGATCTCGTAGGCGGTGGCGTACGGCGTGGGCCGCAGCTCGTCGGCGGTGACGTAGGCGATGGTGGGGTCCACGAGGCCGCCGCCGATCTCATCGGCCACCTCCGCGACCAGGTGGGCGCGGATCACGGCGCCGTCCGGCTCGTACAGGTACCGTCCCACCGGGCGCACCCCGGGATCGGGCAGGCCCCGGCCGGCCAGTGTGCGCGGGCCGGGCAGCAGCGTGGCCCGCACGGCACCCGGCGTCCCGGTCCCGAACCACAGCACCGCCTCCTTCACGTCGCCGCCGTCGGAGACCCACTCGGCCTCGGCGGCGTCGGGCACCGCCTCGTGCGGGATGCCCGGGGCGATCTTCAGCGCGGCGCGCGGTGCCGCGGCGGCGGTCCGGACCGCCCAGGACAACGGCGGCGAGTACGCCTCCGGGTCGAAGATCCGGCCGCGTCCGCCCCGCCGGGCCGGGTCCACGAACACCGCGTCGTACCCGGTGGCGTCGACCTCCGTGACGTCCGCCTCCCGCACCTCGATCAGCCCGGCGAGCCCCAGCGCCTCGGCGTTCGCGCGGGCCGCCGCCGCGGTCAGCGGGTCCCGGTCCACGGCCAGTACGCGGATCCCGGCCCGCGCGAGCGCGATCGCGTCACCGCCGATCCCGCAGCACAGGTCGGCGACGGAGGCGACGCCGAGGTCCGCGAACCGCCGCGCCCGGTACGCCGCCACGGCGGCGCGCGTCGACTGCTCGACCCCGTTCGGTGTGAAGAACATCCGCCCGGCGTCCTCGTCCCCGAACTTGGCCGCCGCCCGCTGCCGCAGCCGGGCCTGGCCGAGCGCGGCCGACACCAGCTCGGCAGGGTGGTCGCGGCGCAGCCGGGTGGCGACGGCGAGTTCGTCCGCCGGGGCGGTGCCGCGCAACTCGTCGAGGAGGGCGCGGCCTTCGGGGGTGAGGAGCGGAGCGAGGTCGTTCACCGGGTCATTGTGGGCCAGTCGGTGGATGATGCGCGCCCGGCGGCGGTGTCGGCCGGGAGCGGGGGCCGCGGCCTGGGAGGATCCGACACCATGCGAGTAGTAGTACAAAATGACAAAAGTCGGGCATCGGGCGTGCCGGTGGCCGTCCGCTGCGCAGCCCTCGCCCTGGCCGGCGCCGCCCTCCTCACCGGCTGCGCCGACGGCGCGGAACCGGCCGCCGGACGGGGCGGCCCGGCCCGCCCCGTCGACCCGCGGACCCGCCAGGCCGCCGAACGCGCCCGCCAGGCCGCCGAACGCGCCCGCCAGGCCGCGGAACACGCCCGGCTGGCCGCCGCCGCCCACCGCTGGGGCCTGGCACGCACCCCCCTCACCCCGCCGGCCCCGCCCGCCAGGAAGCCCGAGATCACCGCCCGGGACGGCTTCGAGGTGGACGGGCAGGAGGAGGAGCGGCTTCCACCGGTCTTCACGACCGTCCCCACCCGGCAGAAGGTCGTCTTCCTCACCATCGACGACGGCGCGGAGAAGGACCCCGCGTTCCTGCGCATGATGAGCGAGCTGAAGATCCCGTACACGGCCTTTCTGAGCAACTACCTCGTCAAGGAGGACTACGGCTACTTCCGCAGGATGCAGGCGCGGGGCGTGACCCTGAACAACCACACCCTCACCCACCCCTACCTGCCCGGACTGTCCTACGACGAGCAGAGGCACGAGATCTGCGGCATGCAGGACATCATGAAGAAGCAGTTCGGCAAGGCGCCCACCGTCTTCCGGCCGCCGTACGGCAACTACAACGGCGACACCCTGCGCGCCGCCAAGTCCTGCGGGATCAAATACGCGCCCATCTGGGACGAAGAGGTCTTCGTGGACCACTGGGAGTACCGCGAGTGGGACCGCAGCCTGCACCCCGGCGACATCGTCCTGACCCACTTCCGGGGCCGGGAGGACTGGAACGGCACGATGCTGGACGACATGCGCCGCTTCCTGGACAAGGTCACGCGCGAGGGCTACGCCGTGGCCCGCCTGGAGGACTACCTGTGAGGCCGCGGGGCCCGGCCGCGGTCCTCGCCGCGGCCCTGCTCCTGACGGGCTGCGCCCCGTCCGTCGACCCCATCGAGCGGCTCGGCAAGAAGGCCGCCGAAGGGGTGCGCCCGCAGGGCCCGGTCCCCGACCGCGGCTACCGTCGCTGGGGGCTGGCCGAACCGCTCGCCCGCTCCCCGCTGCACACCGCCCGGCCGCTGTCCGCGCACCCGGGGGCCCACGCCCTGCCCCCGGTGGCCGACCATGTTCCCACCCGCGACCGGATCGTCTTCCTCACCTACGACGACGGCGCCGAACAGGACCCCCGCTTCGTCGACATGGTCCGCGAACTGCGGCTGCCGGTCAGCGTGTTCCTCACCGACAGCGTCGCCGGCCCCGGCTACGGCCACTTCGCCCGCCTGCGCGCGCTCGGCGCCGGCATCGAGAACCACACCCTCGACCACCGGGCGTCGGCCGGGACGCCGTACGCCTCCCAGCGCGCCGAGATCTGCGGCCAGCAGCACCGGCTCCACGCCCGCCTCGGCGTCCGCCCGCGCCTCTTCCGCCCGCCGTACGGCTCGTACGACACCACCACCCTGCGCGCGGCGGCGGACTGCGGCATCACCGCGGTCGCCCTGTGGCGCGCCGCCCTGACCCCGGGCGGCCTCGTCTACACCCACGGCCCGCGCCGGCTGCGCCCCGGCGACATCGTCCTGGTGGGCCCGGACGAGTCGACGGGCCTGTCCCTGCGCGAACGCACCACGCGGGTGCTGCGCAAGGTGCAGGAGCGTGGGCTGACCGTCGGCCGTCTCGAGGACTATCTGTAGGCCCGGCACCGGCCGCCCGCGGGTCGACGGCGACGCCCCGGCACCCCCCGAATCGGGGCGACGCGCCGCGCGCACTGGCACTCCGCTTGACCGAGTGCTAATCACGGTCATAGTCTCGGCTCTGGCACTCGGCAGTAGAGAGTGCCAACAAAGCGACGGGCAGGTCCGGCACCCGCGACGACGGATCCACCTGGTCGCCACCTCAGACAGTCAACCCCGAGATCTCCGAAGGGGGAGGTCGGATCGTGACGACCACCAGCTCCAAGGTTGCCATCAAGCCGCTCGAGGACCGCATTGTGGTCCAGCCGCTGGACGCCGAGCAGACCACGGCCTCTGGCCTGGTCATCCCGGACACCGCGAAGGAGAAGCCCCAGGAGGGCGCCGTCCTCGCCGTGGGCCCGGGCCGGTTCGAGAACGGCGAGCGTCTGCCGCTCGACGTCAAGGTCGGTGACGTCGTCCTCTACAGCAAGTACGGCGGCACCGAGGTGAAGTACAACGGCGACGAGTACCTCGTGCTCTCGGCTCGCGACGTCCTCGCGATCATCGAGAAGTAATCACCTCAAGCACTTCGCTGCTCTGAGCTGCGCCCCTGGCCCCCGCGAATCGACAAGAAGCCGGGCGCCCGGGGCGCAGTCTCTTTTCACCCACTGATTTCGGAGAGGGCTCCCGCTTTCATGGCGAAGATCCTGAAGTTCGACGAGGACGCCCGTCGCGCCCTTGAGCGCGGCGTCAACAAGCTTGCCGACACGGTGAAGGTGACGATCGGCCCCCGCGGCCGCAACGTCGTCATCGACAAGAAGTTCGGCGCCCCCACCATCACCAACGACGGTGTCACGATCGCCCGCGAGGTCGAGCTCGAGGACCCGTACGAGAACCTCGGCGCCCAGCTGGTGAAGGAGGTGGCGACCAAGACCAACGACATCGCTGGTGACGGCACCACCACCGCCACCGTGCTCGCCCAGGCGCTGGTACGCGAGGGCCTGAAGAACGTCGCCGCCGGCGCTTCCCCGGCCGCCCTGAAGAAGGGCATCGACGCCGCGGTCAAGGCCGTCTCCGACGAGCTGCTCGCCACGGCCCGCCCCATCGACGAGAAGTCCGACATCGCCGCCGTCGCCGGGCTGTCCGCCCAGGACCAGCAGGTCGGCGAGCTGATCGCCGAGGCGATGGACAAGGTCGGCAAGGACGGTGTCATCACCGTCGAGGAGTCCAACACCTTCGGGCTGGAGCTGGACTTCACCGAGGGCATGGCCTTCGACAAGGGCTACCTGTCGCCGTACTTCGTGACGGACCAGGAGCGCATGGAGGCCGTCCTGGAGGACCCGTACGTCCTCATCCACCAGGGCAAGATCGCCGCCATCGCCGACCTGCTGCCGCTGCTGGAGAAGGTCATCCAGGCCGGTGCCTCCAAGCCGCTGCTGATCATCGCCGAGGACGTCGAGGGCGAGGCCCTGTCGACCCTGGTCGTCAACAAGATCCGCGGCACCTTCAACGCCGTCGCGGTGAAGGCCCCCGGCTTCGGCGACCGCCGCAAGGCCATGCTCCAGGACATCGCCACCCTCACCGGCGGCACCGTCATCTCCGAGGAGGTCGGCCTCAAGCTCGACCAGGTCGGCATCGACGTGCTGGGCTCGGCCCGCCGCATCACCGTCACCAAGGACGACACCACGATCGTCGACGGCGCCGGCAAGACCGAGGACGTGCACGGCCGCGTCGCGCAGATCAAGGCCGAGATCGAGAACACCGACTCCGACTGGGACCGCGAGAAGCTCCAGGAGCGCCTCGCGAAGCTGGCCGGCGGCGTGTGCGTGATCAAGGTCGGCGCCGCCACCGAGGTGGAGCTGAAGGAGAAGAAGCACCGCTTGGAGGACGCCATCTCCGCGACCCGCGCCGCGGTCGAGGAGGGCATCGTCTCCGGTGGCGGCTCCGCCCTGGTGCACGCCTCCAAGGTCCTGGCCGGCAACCTGGACAAGACCGGCGACGAGGCCACCGGTGTCGCCGTGGTCCGCAACGCCGTGGTCGAGCCCCTGCGCTGGATCGGCGAGAACGCCGGCCAGGAGGGCTACGTCATCGTCTCCAAGGTCAAGGACCTGGAGGCGGGACAGGGCTACAACGCCGCCACCGGCGAGTACGGCGACCTGATCAAGGCCGGCGTCATCGACCCGGTCAAGGTCACCCGCTCCGCCCTGGAGAACGCCGCCTCCATCGCCTCCCTGCTCCTCACGACCGAGACCCTGGTCGTCGAGAAGAAAGAAGAGGAGCCGGAGGCCGCGGGCCACGGCCACAGCCACGGCCACGCTCACTGAGCGAGTGCACGCCCGAGTGAAGGCCCGGTCCCGGCAGGGGACCGGGCCTTCGCCCTGTGCACCGGCTGTGCCGCCGTCCGCTGCCCCCGGCTCCGCGCGGCCCGGTCGCGCGGCCCGGTGCCGCCCCACCCGCTCCCCCCATCCGGACGCCGGGACGCGGGGACGCGGGGGCGACGGGGTCCCGGGCCCCGGCGCCCCGGGACTGCGGCGCCCCCGGTCCGCTACTGCGGCCCGTACTTGCGCCCGGTCTTCGCGCTGATCCCGCCCAGCAGCCCGCGCGGCGCCACCTTCACCAGCCCCATCAGCGCTTTGTACCGGGGATCGGGGACGGACACCGTCTTCCCGCGCGCGAGGTCGGCCAGGGCCGCAGCGACCAGCTTGTCGGCGTCCAGCCACATCCAGCCCGGGATGTTGTCCGTGCCCATGCCGGCCCGCTGGTGGAACTCGGTGCGCACGAAGCCCGGGCACAGCGCCATCAGCCGGACTCCGCTGCCGGCCAGGTCCTTCGCCGCGCCCTGGGTGAACTGCACGACCCACGCCTTGGACGCGCCGTACGTGCCGCGCGGGACGAAGGCGGCCACGGAGGCGACGTTCACCACCCCGCCCCGGCCGCGCTCCCGCATCGCCGCGGTCGCCGCCGACGTCAGCCGGAGCACCGCCTCGCAGTGCACCTTGAGCATCTTCAGCTCGTCCGGCATGGGCACGTCCAGATAGCGGCCCTTGTTGCCGAAGCCGGCGTTGTTCACCAGCAGGTCGACCGGGTTCTTCCGGTCGCCGAGCCGGTCGGCGACCGCCTCGATACCCTTGTCCTCGGACAGGTCGGCGGTCAGTACCTCCACCTCGATGCCGTGCCGGTCGTGCAGTTCGGTCGCCTGCTCGCGCAGCCGCCCGGTGTCCCGGGCCACCAGGACCAGGTCGTGCCCGTCAGCCGCGAGCCGCCGCGCGAACGCGGCACCGATTCCCGCGGTGGATCCCGTAATCAGAGCCGTTGTCATGGCCCAAGCGTAGTGACCCGGCCCACGGGCTCCGCTGCCGCGAGGGCCCTCAACCGCTCCGCGCGGCCAGGTACGCGCGGGCCGCCGCCAGCGTCTCCGGGTGCAGCGGGTCACCCGCGGCCAGCAGCCCGGGCAGCAGGTCCCGGTCGGTGGTGACCGCGCGGAACTGCAACGCCGCCGTCACCCCGTGGTCCGGCCGGCGCACGATCTCCACGGCGTCGCCCGCCTGGATCTCGCCCGGCTCGATCACCCGGAGGTAGGCACCCGATGCGCCCTTCTGTGTGAACCTCCTGACCCAGCCGCGCTCGCCCAGATGGCCCTGGAACGTACGGCACGGGACACGGCCCGAGGTCACCTCCAGCACCACCGCGGGACCGATCCGCCAGCGCTCGCCGATCAGCGCCCCGGAGACGTCCAGGCCGTCCGTCGTCAGGTTCTCGCCGAAACAGCCGTCGGGCAGCGGCCGGCCCAGTTCGCGCTCCCACGCGTCGAGGTCCTCGCGGGCGAACGCGTACACCGCCTGGTCGTTCCCGCCGTGGAAGCGCCGTTCGCACACCGCGTCCCCGGCGAGCCCGCTCCCGCCGGTCCCCTTGGGCCCGGGCGCGGTCACCCGCACCGGCCCGTCGGCCGGCCGCTTGTCGATACCGGTCAGCCCGTCCGGCTGGCCCGTGTAGGGCACGCGCCGGGGGCGGCCCACATTCACCGAGAGCACCTTCATTCCCCGCACGGTACGGGACCGGAGCCCAAAGCGCCGACGCGCGATCGGGCGACCCGTCCAAGGTTGCCTTATGCTCCAGGAGTGATCGAGGCCCGTCATCTCCGCGTCCTGCGCGCCGTCGCCACCACCGGCTCCTTCTCCGCGGCGGGGCGCCAGCTGGGCTGCACCCAGCCGGCCGTCAGCCAGCAGATGAAGGCCCTGGAGACCTCCGTCGGCACCCCGCTGCTCGTCCGCGCGGGCCGCGAGATGCGCCTCACCCAGGCGGGCGAGGCCCTGGTGCGGCACGCCTCCGGCATCCTCGCCGGGCTCACCGCCGCCGAGGAGGAGGTCGCCGCCATCGCCGGTCTGCGCGCGGGCCGGGTCCGGCTGGTCTCCTTCCCCAGCGGCAGCTCCACACTGGTCCCGACCGCCCTGGCCGCTCTGCGCGCCGCCCATCCCGGCACCCGCGTCTCCCTGGAGGAGGCGGAACCCCCGAAATCCGTGGAACTGCTGCGCGAGGGTGACTGCGACCTGGCCCTGGCCTTCCGCTACGAGGGCGCGGCGGTCGCCGAGGACTGGGACGACCTCGTCGTGCGGCCCCTGCTGACGGACCGTCTGGTCGCCCTGGTGCCCGAGCGGCACCGGCTCGCGCGCGCGGAGGACGTCGCCATCGGAGAGCTGGCCGCCGAGCCGTGGATCGCGGGCTGCCCGCGCTGCCGCGGCCAGCTGGTCGAGGTGTGCGAGAAGGCGGGCTTCACTCCGCGCATCGACTTCGCCACCGACGACTATCCGGCGGTGGTCGGCCTGGTCGGCGCGGGTCTGGGGGTCGCCGTACTGCCACAGCTGGCGGTGGAGTCGGTGCGGCCGAGGGGTGCGCGCACGGTACGGCTGGAGCCGGCGGTCCGGCGGGAGATCGTCGCCCTCACCCTGCCCGACCTGGCACAGGTGCCGGCCGTGGCGGCGACGCTGGAACAACTGGCTCGCGCGGCGCTGGCGGCCGGGCGCGCCTAGCGCGGCCCGTCACGGGCACGCGCGCGTGCCGCTCGCCGAGGTGTGGGTGGCCGCGATCTCTACAGAAACGTTCCTTCAGGGCTCGAAGCTCACTGTCCGGTGCTCACTGCTCGGGGGCCCTGTCGCCATGGGTGGTCGACGCCGACACCAGGCGGTTGCGGGCCCGGCCCATCAACTCTTCGCGCTCGTCCTCGGTCAGGCCGCCCCAGACGCCGTACGGTTCGCGCACCGCCAGTGCGTGCGCGGCGCACTGCGCACGGACCGGGCATCTCATGCAGACCTCCTTGGCCGAGTTCTCACGAGCACTCCGAGCCGCCCCGCGCTCGCCCTCGGGGTGGAAGAAGAGCGAGCTGTCCACGCCGCGACAGGCAGCCAGCAGCTGCCAGTCCCACAGGTCCGCGTTCGGTCCGGGAAGGCGGGAGAAATCTGCCATTAGGTGACCCCTTGTAGCCGTTCTGGGCGGAAGCGGTGCCGACGACCGTACGTCTCCGGTCTAAGGAGATGAAAATATGACTCATTGCGAATCTAGTACCGGACACCGCAAAACGGGAAGAAAAGGGACTGAATGGGTCATAGGTTGTGATGAAAAGTTGAGAGTCCGACGGGCATGTCTGCACCGTGTCGACGCCCTCACATAGAGTGCCGAAGACGGCACGCGGCCCCGTAACTCTTTCGAGTGACCGTCGTTGAGAGTGCGGAGGCGGTTGAAAAAACAAGCGCTCGGGCAGGCGTCCGAGACGGTCGACCGCACAGGTGACGATTCCGTACCAGCCTGGAGGCTCAAGGTGACGCGCATCAGCTGCGGAGGGCGGTCATGACATCCGTCCTCGTCTGCGACGACTCCCCGCTTGCCCGAGAGGCGCTCCGCCGCGCGGTCGCGACCGTGCCCGGTGTCGAGCGCGTGACGACGGCGGCCAACGGCGAGGAAGTCCTCCGCCGCTGGGGCGCCGACCGCTCCGATCTCATCCTCATGGATGTGCGCATGCCCGGCCTGGGCGGCGTGGAGACCGTGCGGCGGCTGCTGTCCGCCGACCCGGGCGCGCGCATCATCATGCTCACCGTCGCCGAGGACCTCGACGGTGTGGCCCTGGCGGTCGCCGCGGGCGCGCGGGGCTACCTGCACAAGGACGCGTCCCGCGCGGAACTGCGGGCCACGGTCACGCAGGCCCTCGCCGACCCCACCTGGCGACTCGCCCCGCGCCGCCTGCGCTCGGCCGAGATGGGTGCCGCGCCCACGCTCACCGCGCGCGAGATCCAGGTGCTGGAGGGCATGAGCCACGGCCGGTCCAACGCCGAGATCGGCCGCGAGCTGTTCCTCTCCGAGGACACCGTGAAGACGCACGCCCGGCGCCTGTTCAAGAAGCTCGGCGCCTCCGACCGGGCGCACGCGGTGGCCCTCGGCTTCCGCTGGGGACTGGTCCGGTAGCAGGTGAGCGGCCCCGCGGGGCACCCCCTGCCGGGCCCCGCCCGGCAGCGCCCCGCCCCGTTTTCCGTTGCCCCTCCCGGCTCCCTCGCCGCCGACCGGCCGACCCGGCGGCGCAGGGCCGCCGGGGGAAGCGGAACCGGTGCCGCCCGGGTGGCCGGGCCGGCGGTGCCGGCAGGTCGCCGGACGGGCGGTGGGACGCCGCAGAACGCGTCCGGCCGCCACGGGTCGCTCCGGGGCGGCCTGAGTCTCCTCGCGGTGTCGTGGAGGAGGCGGGCGCAGCGCGGCGTCGGCGGGCCCGGCGCACGCACCACCGTCGCCGGCCTCGCGGGTGCCGGGTCGGCGCGGCCGCTCCGGGCCGCTGCCCGCGCGGTCCGTACGGCGGGAACGCTTCCCGCGCCCGCCGTGGGACCGCGTGCCGAGCCCGGCCCGGGTGGGCGCCCGGTGTCCGTGCCCGTATGGTTTCCCGAGGTAACGGCGGTCGGCGCAGCCGCTCCCGGCGTCCGGTCCGGGTGCGCCCGCGACGTCCGTGGCCTTACGGGACGCGTCGCCGGCAACCGCCCGCGCCGCGCGTCACGGGGCCGCACGCTCCGGGCGTACGCCCCCGGAACACCAACCCGCCCCACCTCCCGACAGGCGAGGTGCAAGGCGGCCCGCCGGACGCGCGCTGCTCGTTTCGGCGCGGATGCCGCATCCTTGAGGGTGTGGAGTCTCTCGGGGACGAGTCGGTCGAGCGGAAGGGGAGGGCGCAGGGAATGAGTGCCGGCGCACCTGCTCATAACGCTTCGGTGCACAACCACGGACACGATGCGACGGACCGGACGGCCGCAAGGCACCATGGACCGATGCGCGACGACGAGGCGGGCACGGCCCACGGGGGGATCGGCGCGCTCGTGCACCGGGCCGTCGACGGCGACGCGCAGGCCACGCACGATCTGCTCGCCCATGTGCACCCGCTGGCGCTGCGCTACTGCCGCACCCGGCTGTCCCGGCTCCCCGGCGACGCGCGCCACTTCGTGGAGGACCTCGCCCAGGAGGTCTGCGTGGCCGTCCTCCTCGCCCTGCCCCGCTACCGCGACACCGGCCGCCCCTTCGAGGCGTTCGTCTTCGCCATCGCCTCCCACAAGGTCGCCGACCTCCAGCGGGCGGCCATGCGCCACCCGGGGTCGACCGCGGTGCCGTCCGACGAGATGCCCGAGCGGCCCGACGACTCCCTCGGCCCGGAGGAGCGCGCCCTGCTCAGCAGCGACGCCGAGTGGGCGAAGAAATTGCTGGCCAACCTCCCCGAGAACCAGCGCGAACTGCTTCTGCTGCGCATCGCCGTGGGCTTGACCGCGGAGGAGACGGGGCAGATGTTGGGAATGTCACCCGGTGCGGTCCGCGTGGCCCAGCACCGGGCCCTGAGCCGCCTGCGGGCGCTCGCCGAACAGTAATCCCCCCGGTGCGGGGCCTCCCTGACCCGCCGCTGAACGGGCGCGCCGCCGTTTCCGTACGAACGTACGAAGCCTGAAGCGACCCCCTACCGTGGAATTAGCTGACGACGCTTCCCGTTAGCATGGACATCCGCACCGAGCAAGGCCATTTGGGGAAGGTGTCATGACTGCCAACGTCGACGGAGTGCCCGGAAAATTCGCGACACTCGGGCTGACCTACGACGACGTGCTGCTGCTGCCGGGCTCGTCGGACATGGCACCCGACGAGATCGACACCGCCTCGTACGTCTCCAAGAACGTGCGGGTCAACATCCCGCTGCTGTCCGCCGCCATGGACAAGGTGACCGAGGCCCGCATGGCGATCGCGATGGCCCGCCAGGGCGGCGTCGGCGTCCTGCACCGCAACCTCTCCATCGAGGACCAGGCCAATCAGGTCGACCTGGTGAAGCGCTCCGAGTCCGGCATGGTCACCGACCCGATCACCATCCACCCGGAGGCGACCCTCGCCGAGGCGGACGCGCTGTGCGCGAAGTTCCGCATCAGCGGTGTGCCGGTGACCGGCGGGGACAAGAAGCTCCTCGGCATCGTCACCAACCGCGACATGGCGTTCGAGAGCGACCGCAGCCGCCGCGTGCACGAGGTCATGACCCCGATGCCGCTGGTCACCGGCAAGGTCGGCATCTCCGGCCCCGAGGCCATGGAGCTGCTGCGCAAGCACAAGATCGAGAAGCTGCCGCTGGTCGACGACGAGGGCGTCCTCAAGGGCCTGATCACGGTCAAGGACTTCGTCAAGGCGGAGAAGTACCCGAACGCCGCCAAGGACGCCGAGGGCCGTCTGCTCGTCGGCGCGGCGGTCGGCGTGGCCGGTGACGCCTTCGAGCGCGCCCAGGCCCTGGTCGAGGCGGGTGCCGACTTCATCGTCGTGGACACCGCGCACGGCCACTCCCGGCTGGTCGGCGACATGATCGCCAAGATCAAGTCGAACTCCGCCGGTGTCGACGTGATCGGCGGCAACGTCGCCACGCGCGACGGCGCCCAGGCCCTGGTCGACGCGGGCGCCGACGGCATCAAGGTCGGCGTGGGCCCCGGCTCCATCTGCACGACCCGCGTGGTCGCCGGCGTCGGCGTCCCGCAGGTCACCGCCATCTACGAGGCCGCGCTGGCCGCCAAGGACGCCGGTGTCCCGGTGATCGGCGACGGCGGCCTCCAGTACTCCGGTGACATCGCCAAGGCCCTGGTCGCGGGCGCCGACACGGTCATGCTCGGCTCGCTCCTCGCGGGCTGCGAGGAGTCCCCGGGCGAGCTGCTGTTCATCAACGGCAAGCAGTTCAAGTCGTACCGCGGCATGGGCTCGCTCGGTGCCATGCAGACCCGTGGCGAGCGCAGGTCGTTCTCGAAGGACCGCTACTTCCAGGAGGGCGTCGCCTCCGACGAGCAGCTGATCCCCGAGGGCATCGAGGGCCAGGTGCCCTACCGCGGTCCGCTGTCCTCCGTCGTCCACCAGCTGGTCGGCGGTCTGCGCCAGTCGATGTTCTACGTCGGCGGCCGGACCGTGCCCGAGCTCCAGGCGGGCGGCCGGTTCGTGCGGATCACCTCGGCAGGTCTGAAGGAGAGCCACCCGCACGACATCCAGATGACGGTCGAGGCGCCGAACTACAGCAGCAAGAGGTAGCTCTCAGGCAGTACGCACGCGCGTCCACGCGCGCGTGACGGCCGTCGACGGCGGCCCCGCGGCACGCGGGGCCGCCGTTGCCGTGCCCGTCGGCGATACTGGAAGACGCTGAAACGCATCAGGGAAAGGCCCAAGACGTGACTGAGATCGAGATCGGGCGCGGCAAGCGCGGCCGCCGGGCGTACGCCTTCGACGACATCGCCGTCGTCCCCAGCCGCCGTACGCGGGACCCGAAGGAGGTCTCGATCGCCTGGCAGATCGACGCCTACCGCTTCGAGCTGCCGTTCCTGGCCGCCCCGATGGACTCCGTGGTCTCCCCGGCCACCGCGATCCGCATCGGTGAGCTGGGCGGCCTCGGCGTGCTGAACCTCGAGGGTCTGTGGACCCGCTACGAGGACCCGCAGCCGCTGCTGGACGAGATCGCCGAGCTGGACGCCGAGACGGCCACCCGCCGTCTCCAGGAGGTGTACTCCGCCCCCATCAAGGAGGAGCTGATCGGCGCCCGCATCAAGGAGGTGCGCGACTCCGGTGTGGTCACCGCCGCCGCGCTCTCCCCGCAGCGCACCGCCCAGTTCTCCAAGGCGGTCGTGGACGCGGGCGTGGACATCTTCGTCATCCGCGGTACGACGGTGTCGGCGGAGCACGTGTCGTCCTCGCACGAGCCGCTGAACCTGAAGCAGTTCATCTACGAGCTGGACGTGCCGGTGATCGTCGGCGGCTGTGCGACGTACACCGCCGCGCTGCACCTGATGCGCACCGGCGCGGCCGGTGTGCTGGTCGGCTTCGGCGGCGGCGCCGCGCACACCACGCGCAACGTCCTCGGCATCCAGGTCCCGATGGCCACCGCCGTCGCCGACGTGGCCGCGGCCCGCCGTGACTACATGGACGAGTCCGGCGGCCGGTACGTGCACGTGATCGCGGACGGCGGTGTCGGCTGGTCCGGCGACCTGCCCAAGGCGATCGCCTGCGGCGCCGACGCGGTGATGATGGGCTCCCCGCTGGCCCGGGGCACCGACGCGCCCGGCAAGGGCCACCACTGGGGCATGGAGGCCGTCAACGAGGAACTGCCCCGCGGCAAGAAGGTCGACCTCGGCACGGTCGGCTCGATCGAGGAGATCCTCACCGGCCCGTCCCGGATCCCCGACGGCTCGATGAACTTCTTCGGCGCCCTGCGCCGCGCCATGGCCACCACCGGCTACAGCGAGCTGAAGGAGTTCCAGCGGGTCGAGGTCACGGTGGCGGACTCCCAGCACCGCCGCTAGGCCTCTCGTTCGGATCAGGCCGGGCTCGCGGGGGTCCGGCACCGCTCCCCCGCTCCCTGATCCACCCCGATCCGAACGGAAGATCCTGGTTCTGGCGACGCCCGAGGGGCCGGTCACCCGAGTGGGTGACCGGCCCCTCGCGTACGCCCGGCCGGTTCGCGTACCGGCCGCCGGGTTCACAACCGGTGTGCCGCGCCCGTGGGCGTCGCACCCCGCGTGTCCAGCAGCAGCTGGGCCTTCACCGACAGGCCCTGGAGGTCGTAGGTGCGGTGCTGCTGGAGCAGGATCGTGAGGTCGGCGTCGGCGGCGGCCTCGTAGAAGGAGTCCACGCGCGGGACCGGACGGTCCAGGACGCTCCACGCGGGCACGTACGGGTCGTGGTAGCTGACGGCCGCGCCCAGCTCCATCAGCCGTACGGCGATCTCCTGGGCCGGTGTGCCCTGCTGGTCGGCGAGGTCGGGCTTGTAGGTGACGCCGAGGAGCAGGACGCGGGCGCCGCGCGCGGACTTGCCGTGCTCGTTGAGGAGCGTGGCGGCGCGCCGCACGACGTACCGGGGCATCCGGTTGTTGACCTGCTGGGCCAGTTCGACCATGCGCAGGGTGCGGGTCGCGTGTCCGGTCAGGTCCTGGGGGACGCCGTGCCCGCCGACGCCCGGACCGGGCCGGAACGCCTGGAAGCCGAAGGGCTTGGTCTCCGCGCAGCGGATGACGTCCCACAGGTCGACGCCCAGCTCGTGGCAGAGGACGGCCATCTCGTTGACGAGCGCGATGTTGACGTGCCGGTAGTTGGTCTCCAGCAGCTGCACGGTCTCCGCCTCGCGCAGCCCGCGCGCGCGGACGACCTTGTCGGTGAGCCGGCCGTAGAACGCGGCGGCCGACTCGGTGCAGGCGGGGGTGAGGCCACCGATGACCTTCGGCGTGCCGGCGGGGGTGTGGTCGCGGCTGCCGGGGTCCACCCGGCTGGGGGAGTAGGCGAGGTGGAAGTCGCGGCCGGCGCGCAGGCCCGAGCCCTTCTCCAGCAGCGGGCGCAGGAACTCCTCCGTGGTGCCCGGCAGCACGGGTGACTCCAGGATGACCGTGGTGTGCGGGCGGAGCCGCTCGGCCAGGGTGCGGGCCGCCCCCTCGACCTGGCCGAGGTCGAGCCCCCCGTCGGCGCCGCGCGGGGTGGGCGCGCAGATCACGGCGGTGCGCACCCGGCCGAGCTGGGCCGGGTCGGTACCGGGCCGGAAGCCCGAGGCGTGCATCCGGCGCAGCTCGGCCGGGCTGAGCGAGCCGGCCTCGGGGCCGGTGGCGTAGCCGATGGTGGAGATGCCGGCGGCGACGGCGGCCTGGGCGAGGGGCAAGCCGTAGGGGCCGAGTCCGATGACGGCGAGGTCTGCGGGCATGGCGTGGGCCGTCCTTCCCAGTAGCCGAAGCGGAACAGGTACGCAACCGCTGTGGACAAGACGAGCGAGTGCAGTGTCAGACTAGGTACACATATGACCGTTATGTGTGATTGTGTTCGTGTGTCTTCCGGGGGTTCTGCGCGAGTTGTCCACAGGGTGTCAGCACGTGGTGGCCGAAGTCGGACGACGCGGACAGAATTTGGGCATGAGGAGGGGTGAACCGGGCTTCGCCCACCGGGTGCGGCCGACGTGAGCACGTCTTGCGACATCGGGAGGCAGCGGTGAGGACAGCGACCCTGGGGCCGGCGCAGCGCGCCGAGGCACTGGCGGCGATGGCGGAGCGCGAGCTGGACGTCCTGGTGATCGGCGGCGGCGTGGTCGGCGCCGGCACCGCGCTGGACGCCGTCACCCGCGGCCTGTCCACCGGCCTCGTCGAGGCCCGCGACTGGGCGTCCGGCACGTCCAGCCGGTCCAGCAAGCTGATCCACGGCGGCCTGCGCTATCTGGAGATGCTCGACTTCGCGCTCGTCCGCGAGGCCCTCAAGGAGCGCGGCCTGCTCCTGGAGCGGCTCGCCCCGCACCTGGTCAAGCCGGTGCCGTTCCTCTACCCGCTCCAGCACAGGGGCTGGGAGCGGCTGTACGCCGGCTCGGGCGTCGCGCTCTACGACGCGATGTCCATGGCCCGCGGCCACGGCAGGGGCCTGCCGATGCACCGCCACCTGAGCCGCCGTCACGCGCTGCGCGCCGCCCCCTGCCTGCGCAAGGACGCCCTCGTCGGCGCCCTCCAGTACTACGACGCCCAGGTCGACGACGCCCGCTTCGTGACGACCCTGGTGCGCACGGCGGCGTCCTACGGCGCGAAGGTGGCCAACCGCGCGCGCGTGACCGGGTTCCTGCGCGAGGGTGAGCGCGTCGTCGGCGCCCGGGTGCGGGACGTGGAGGCCGGCGGGGAGTACGAGATCCGCGCCCGGCAGGTCGTCAACGCCACCGGCGTGTGGACCGACGACACCCAGGGCATGGTGGGCGAGCGCGGCCAGTTCCACGTCCGCGCCTCCAAGGGCATCCACCTGGTCGTCCCCAAGGACCGCATCCACTCCACCACCGGTCTGATCCTGCGCACCGAGAAGTCCGTCCTGTTCGTCATCCCCTGGGGCCGGCACTGGATCGTCGGCACCACCGACACCGGCTGGGACCTCGACAAGGCCCACCCGGCGGCGTCCAGCGCCGACATCGACTACCTGCTGGAACACGTCAACTCGGTGCTCGCCGTGCCGCTGTCCCGCGACGACGTGCAGGGCGTGTACGCCGGGCTGCGCCCGCTGCTGGCCGGCGAGTCCGACGCCACCAGCAAGCTGTCCCGCGAGCACACGGTCGCCCATCCGGCGCCGGGGCTCGTGGTCGTGGCGGGCGGCAAGTACACGACGTACCGGGTGATGGCGAAGGACGCCGTCGACGAGGCCGTGCACGGTCTCGACGCGCGGGTCGCCGACTGCGTGACGGAGGAGACCCCGCTGCTCGGCGCGGAGGGCTACCAGGCGCTGTGGAACGCGCGAGCACGGATCGCCGCCCGCGCCGGACTGCACACGGTCCGCGTGGAACACCTGCTGAATCGTTACGGTTCGATGGCCGAGGAGGTCCTGGACCTCATCACCGCCGACCCGGCGCTCGGTGAGCCGCTGCGGGCCGCCGACGACTATCTGCGCGCCGAGGTGGTGTACGCGGCCTCGCACGAGGGCGCCCGGCACCTGGACGACGTCCTCACCCGCCGCACCCGCATCTCCATCGAGACGTTCGACCGGGGCACCCGCAGCGCCCGGGAGGCGGCCGAGCTGATGGCGCCGGTTCTCGGCTGGGACCAGGACCGGATCGAGCGCGAGGTCGAGCACTACGAGAAGCGTGTGGAGGCCGAGCGGGAGTCCCAGCTCCAGCCGGACGACCAGACGGCGGACGCGGCCCGCCTGGGAGCCCCGGACATCGTGCCGCTCACCTGAGCCCGGCCCCGTCGATGCCCCCGGCCGGGGAGCTTTCACTCGAACGGGTGTCACGAATCGGGATCTTCGTTCGGAATCGGCTCGTTCCATCGGATGCCAGGGGGGAACTCGGCCTTGTGCAGGGCCGTATGAAAGGGGTTCGGGCCGGCCCCGCGTCGGTGAGTGGCGCGGGTGGCCCGGGGAGGGGAGCGTGATGTGTGTGGCCTGAGGCGGGGTCAACGGCGGCACGGACCCGCCGACTTCGGGGAGCCGGGCCGTCCGCCGGTGCGGGTGAGAGGGCCGGGCCCGATGGGTCACCGTCGGTGACACGCCGGTGGCGCGGTCGGGGCGGGCGCCGGTATGGCCGGGAGTGTCCGAAGCGTCGGCAGGCCGGTTTCCCCCCTCTTGCGTCCCCTCATCCCGGTAAGCGGAACACCCGTTTCACCAGGGCTCGCGGGGTGCGGAGGGCGGACTCCGGCCACGGGCACCCTGGGCATCGGCCACTTGCGGGGTAAGAGACAATGGAGGCTCTGTCAGGGCGGGTTGTATGAGGGGACGCATGTCGGAGACGGAGCGGGCGGGAACATCCCGTCAGGAGACTCGTCAGGGCAATGGCGAGCGGCGTCTCCTCGCCGGGCGGTACCGGCTGGGAGACGTGCTGGGCCGCGGCGGCATGGGCACGGTCTGGCGCGCCGAGGACGAGACCCTCGGCCGGACGGTCGCCGTCAAGGAACTGCGGTTCCCGACGAACATCGACGAGGAGGAGAAGCGGCGCCTGATCACGCGCACGCTGCGCGAGGCCAAGGCGATCGCCCGGATCCGCAACAACAGCGCGGTGACGGTCTTCGACGTGGTCGACGAGGACGACCGGCCCTGGATCGTCATGGAGCTGGTGGAGGGCAAGTCCCTCGCCGAGGTCATCCGCGAGGACGGGCTGCTGAAGCCGAAGCGCGCCGCCGAGGTCGGGCTCGCCGTCCTCGACGTGCTGCGCTCCGCACACCGCCAGGGCATCCTGCACCGGGACGTGAAGCCGTCCAACGTGCTCATCGCCGAGGACGGCCGGGTCGTGCTCACCGACTTCGGCATCGCGCAGGTCGAGGGCGACCCGTCCATCACCTCCACCGGCATGCTGGTCGGCGCCCCCTCCTACATCTCCCCGGAGCGCGCCCGCGGCCACAAGCCCGGACCCGCGGCCGACCTGTGGTCGCTCGGCGGCCTGCTGTACGCGGCGGTCGAAGGGGTGCCGCCGTACGACAAGGGCTCGGCGATCGCCACGCTCACCGCCGTGATGACCGAGAACCTGGACGAGCCGAAGCACGCGGGACCGCTGCGGGACGTCATCTACGGCCTCCTCACCAAGGACCCGGCCCAGCGGCTCGACGACGCCGGGGCCCGGGCCATGCTCAACGCCGTGATCCACGCCCCCGAGCAGGAGGCGATGGACGCCACCCGCGTGGTCCCGCTGCCGGCGCAGCCGGGTCCGGCCGAGGGCAAGCGCGGTGAGGAGGCCGGGGAGAAGCTGCGCGGCGCACTGCGTTCGGTCCGCAAGGCGGCCGGCGCGGCCGGCGCGGCGGCGTCGCGGCCGAGGACCACGAGCGAGACCGCGGGCCCGGCCGCCGACGGCGCGGCTGCCGGAGCGCGGTCCGCCTCCGCCCGGCCCGCGGGCACCGGTCCGGCCGGGAGGCCGGCCGTCCCGGCACCGGTTTCCGCATCCGTGCCGGACTCCGGTCCGGCCAAGCGGAGTTCCGGCTGGCCCGTGGTGCCGCCGCCGGACCTGGACCTGCCGCCGCGGCCGGTGCCCAGGGCGCCGCTGACCGACGTGGTGCCCCGGCGCACGCTCGTCATCATCGCCGTGGTCGTCGCTCTCGCCGTGCTCGGCACCGTGCTCGCCCTCACGCTGGGCGGCGACGACAAGAGCGGCAAGAGCGGTGGCACCAGGGCCGCCGCCAGCGCCGGCGCGTCCACCAAGGAGGACAAGAAGACGGACGGCGGCACGGCCACCGGGACGCGGACGGACGGCGCGAGTGCGGCGCCGGCCGGCACCCGTTCGGCGTCGGCGACCGGGCCGGACTCCGGCGCCGGCCCGTCCGCCGACGACTCCCGCCCGTCCGGCGGGAAGGACGGCGGCAAGGACGGCGGGAGCGCTCCGGCGGTCACGACCCGCAAGAGCGGCCAGGGGTACTCGATCGGACTGCCGAAGGGATGGCAGTACCGGTCCACCGGTGCCGCCGGTGACCGCTACACCGGGCCCGCCGGGCAGAAGCTGCTCGTCGCCTGGACCAGCGCGCCCAAGGGCGACCCGGTGGCGGACTGGAAGAACCAGGAGCGCTACATGGTGCGCTCCCAGTACCACAGGATCCGCATCGAGAAGGTCGGCTACCGCGGCTGGAACACGGCCGACTGGGAGTTCACGTACGACGACGGCGGCACCGGGTACCGGACGATCGACCGGGGCTTCGTGGTGAACGACCATCAAGGTTACGCGCTGATGTACACGGCGAAGGGCGCCGACTGGCACGGTGATCTGCGCAAGGACACCTGGAAGACACTCACGAAGTCGTTCACGCCCAAGTCGTAGGCGGGGCAGGCCGGTTTGGTGCGCCGGAATCCGTCATCCGCTCAGTGCGGGTTGCCTCCGGCACGTATCGTGAATGGTCGCGGACCGTACGCAGCCGCATGCGTGTGCGAAATGGGCCGTACGGCGAACGGAAGTGACGGACTCGGGCGGCCGGGGGAGGCCAAGTGGACGACTACGCGGGTCGGGTGCTCGCCGACCGCTACCGCCTGCCGCTGCCGCCGTCCGACGCCTACGAGCTCACCGAGACCCGCGCCTTCGACACCTACAGCGGTCAGGAAGTCCTGGTCCGGCAGGTTCCGCTGCCGGAGGTCGTCGAGGCCGAGGTTCTCGACGCGGAGGGGCTGCCCGAGGGGTTCACCGCACGGGAGCGCGTGGCCCGGCGGACACCGGAGGCCGGAACCGCCACCCGGCGCCCCGCCGACCCGGCGGTGCGGCGCGCCGTCGAGGCCGCGCAGGCCGCGGCCCGCATCCCCGACCACCCCCGCCTCGACCAGGTCTTCGACGTGTTCGCCGAGGGCGGCTCGCTGTGGATCGTCAGCGAGCTGGTGACCGCGCGCCCGCTGGCCGCCCTGCTCACCGAGGCACCGCTGTCGCCCTACCGGGCGGCCGAGGTGGCCTCCGACGTCCTCATGGCGCTCCGGGTGCTGCACGCCCACGGCTGGGTGCACCGCAACCTCACCGCCCGCACGGTCCTCGTCTGCGACGACGGCCGCGTGATGCTGACCGGCCTCGCGGTCGGCGCGGCGGAGGAGGCACTGAGCGGGTACGACCCGGTGCCGGCTCCGGAGGGGCCCACGGGGGACGCGGTGGACACACGCGCGGGTGGCCCTCCGGGAGACGGGCCGGACGCGGGGATCCCCGGCGCACCCGGTGTTCCCGGCACATCCGGCGGGCCCGAGGACTTCGGCAGGCCCGGGGTGTCCGGCGTACCCGGAGCCTCCGGTGCGCCCGTGGTCCCCGGTGGTGCCGGGGGCTTCGCCGGGGCCGGTCCGGGCGGTGCGCCGGCCGCGGGGGCCGATCCCGAGGCCGCGCGCCGGGCCGCGATCCAGGCGCGCGCGGCCGGCGGACTGCCGGCCGCGGGGACGGGCGAGGTGACCGGGGCCGGTGCGTCCGGGCCGGCGGGGCAGCGGGCCCTGGAGAGCGGGGGGGACGTCCGCGCCGCCCGGGCCGGGGCCATCGCCGCGTACCGCGCGGGCGCCCGGGCCGCCGCCCGGGTGCAGGAGGCCCAGCAGAACGGGCGCGCCGCCCTGCCCGCGGCCCGTCCACCGGCCGAGGGCGAGGCGGCGGCCGGCGGCGGCACCGGCCGAGGCGATGGCACGGCACCCTCGCCGTACGGCTCCGACAGGCGCAGCGGGACGCCGTCCGAGCGGGTGGCCGATCCGTACGGACTGCGCGGCGCCCCGTGGCACGGTGCCGCACCGCGCACCGGACCGGACGGCACGGCCCCGGCCCCGGACGGCGCAGCACCGGGACGCCGCGCCGGTCAGCACGGGGAGCTCCCCGCTGTTGCCGGCGGGAGGGGCGAGTCCGCCGGCGTGCGCACGCCGTCGGCCGCCCGTTGGGACGAGGGGGGCGCCGTCCGGCGGGGGCCCGGTACGGCGTTGGCCGCGGAGCGGGCCCGGCAGGTGCGGATGACCGTCGTGGGGCCGGTGACCGAGCGGTGGGCGCCCGAACAGGCCGGCCCGGTGCACGAGAACTGGCAGCTGGCGGCGCCGATCGGCCCGGCCACCGACCTGTGGGCGCTGGGCGCGCTGCTGTTCCGGGCCGTGCAGGGGCACGCGCCGTACCCGGAGGAGTCGACGGCCGAGCTGGTCCAGCTGGTCTGTGCCGAGCCGCCCGCCTTCGCCGAGGAGTGCGGCCCGCTGCGGCCGGTCGTGGAGTCGCTGCTGCGTCAGGACCCCACCGAGCGGCCCGAGACGGAGGAACTGAGCGGCTGGCTGCGGTCGCTGGTGCGCTCCGCGCCCGAACCGGACGCCGGCACCCACGTCGTGCCCGTGCCGCCCGCCGACCCGCGCCGGCTGCCGATCGTCCGGCGCCGCGGCGAGCTGGTGCGCCGGCGCCGCGCCCGGTTGCCGGCGGCCCATCCGCACGGCCGGCACAAACGGGGCCGGGAGGAAGCCGGTTCGCCGCGCAGCCTGGGCCGCACCCTGCTCCTGCTGATCCTGCTCCTGCTGGCCGGCGCGGTCGCGTACGCGCTGCTCTTCATGCCGGAACAGGGTGAGAGCGGTGCGGCGGATCGCGGCCGTACCGGGGCGGCCGGGCGGACCGGCCCCGCACCGACCCACTCCACGGCGGCGTCGGACGGGCAGAGCGCACCGGGCGCCCCCTCCGCATCCGCCTCCGCGCCCGCGACCGAGACACAGACCGGCGGCGACCCCGCCGTGGCCGACGGCTTCACCCTGCGCAAGGACCCGGACGGCTTCCAGGTCGCCGTCGCCGAGGGCTGGCACCGCACCCCGAAGAACGGCAGCGGCCAGGTGGTCTACGCACACGGAAAATTCGAGCTGATCGTCGTGCCGGGACGTGACGGCACCTCGGCGTTCGGCAGTGATCCGATGGTCTACCAGCGGGACAAGGAGCGCGAACTCCAGCCGTACCGGGACTCCAGCTGGGCCACGGCCACCGGGCTGCGGACCATCGAGGTGGGCGGACAGACCATGGCGGAGGGGCAGTTCACGTGGACCGACGGGCAGGGACGGGACCTGTTCGTGCGGAACATGGCGCTGCTGCTGAACGGGCGTTACCACGTCGTCCAGGTGCGCGGCCCGGAGGCCGAGCGCGACGAGGTGACCCGTCTGTACGAGCAGGCGACCACGACGTACCGGCTCCGCGGTTGAGCAGGCCGCAGGGGCCTTCCAGCGGGACGGCGGAGCAGGTCACGGGCGCCGCACGGGCCGTACCGGTGCGCCGCCGGCGGGCCACCGCCACGTACCGCCACCGCAGTTGAGCGGTCCGTGTGACGGCCGTACGGCGCGGAGCGATTCGCGCACGCGTGCGGGGTCGTCAACCGTCACAGTGCTGTCACCTTGGCACCCCGCCGGTTCCCTGGGGGTGGACCGGTCCTTAGTCTGAGCCTGTCAAGAGCATTGCGGGGCAACGTGAATCAGATGCAGGGCCTGCTCATAGCGGGCCGCTACCGGCTCGCCGACTCCATCGGCAGCGGCGGCATGGGGCGGGTGTGGCGCGCCCATGACGAGGTGCTGCACCGGCAGGTGGCCGTCAAGGAGTTGACCGCCGCGCTCTACGTCTCCGACAGCGACCGGGCCGTCCTGCTCGCCCGTACCCGGGCCGAGGCGCGTGCCGCCGCGCGCATCAACCACTCCGCCGTCGTCACCGTGCACGACGTCCTGGAACACGACGGCCGCCCGTGGATCGTGATGGAGCTGGTCGAGGGCTGCTCGCTGGCCGACGCCGTCAAGGAACGGGGCCGCATCGAGCCGGCGGAGACCGCGCGGATCGGGCTGTGGGTGCTGCGCGCGCTGGGCGCCGCGCACTCCGCCGGGGTACTGCACCGGGACGTCAAGCCCGGCAACGTCCTGCTCGGCGAGGACGGCCGGGTCCTGCTCACCGACTTCGGCATCGCCCAGATCGAGGGCGACACCACCATCACGCGTACCGGAGAGGTCGTCGGCTCGGTCGACTACCTCGCGCCCGAGCGGGTCCGCGGCCACGATCCCGGCCCGTCCTCGGACCTGTGGGCGCTCGGCGCCACCCTGTACACGGCCGTCGAGGGCCGCTCGCCGTTCCGGCGCACCTCGCCGCTGAGCACCATGCAGGCAGTCGTCGAGGAGGAGGTGGACGAGCCGCGCCACGCCGGTCCGCTCGGGCCGGTGATCGCCGCCCTGCTGCGCAAGGACCCGGCGCGGCGCCCCGGCGCGGGGGAGGCGGAGCAGATGCTCGCCGAGGCGGCGGAGGGCCGCCGGCCGCGCTCGGCACAGGCGTTCGTCCCGACCCAGGGATCGGGCGTGCGCCCGGACAGCGGTCACGTCCCGGTCGGACGCTACGGTTCCGGTACCCCGGCGGGCGGCTACGGCCCCGCACCGGCAGGCCCCGGCCACGGCTCCGCGGCGGGCCACCCCGGCTACGGCCCGGGCGAGGACACGGGCCGTCCCGTGACCGGCCCGACGGTGACGGCACCCACCACCGGCGCACCCCTGTCCGCTGCGCCCACGGGCGGCACCACCACGCCCGGCGGGCCGACGGCAGGCGCGGTCACCATGGTGGGGCCCGCGGCAGGAGGCCGGGCGGGCGGCCGGCCCCGTCGCCGGCTGCGCACCCTCGCGCTGGTCGTGGCCGTCGCGGCGGTCCTCGGCGGTGGCGCGGCGGCGGGCATCCAGCTGTGGAACGGGACGGAACAGGACAGCGGGACGAGCGGCGGCGCCGGCCCGGCCCCGCGGCCGGCGGTGAGCGGCAGCGGCGCGCCCGGCTCCGCCGGCACGGTCCCCGCCGGCTGGCGGACCTACCACGACCCGCTGGGCTTCAGCCTCTCCCTGCCCAAGGGCTGGACACGCAAGGTGTACGGCATCCAGGGCGACCTCAAGCAGATCGACTACACGCCCGACGGCGGCAGGCACTTCGTCCGCATCGCCATCGACACCGCGTCGGACTACGTCAAGCCCCTGTCCCATCAGGAGGACCTCGAGCGGCAGCTCCAGCGGCTGGTCGACTACCGGCGCGTCACCATGAAGGAGAACATCTACCGCGACCGCGACGGTTCGTTGTGGGAGTACACCTGGACCGCGCTGAAGCAGGACCCGCCCTACGTCGCCGGGCCGCGCCACGCCGTGGAGGAGACGTACTTCTCGCCCGAGGGCACCGAATACGCGATCTACATGTCGTCGCCGGCCGCCGACTGGGCGAGGACCAGCAAGCAGTTCACGTGGGTGCTGCGGAGTTGGCAGCAGCCGAACGAGGGCTGATCCGGGCGCGGCCGACGGGGCGGACGGCCGAAACAGGCAGGCTGTGCGGGGTGGCTTGGCCGGTCGGCGCCCCGGAGGGCAGGCCCGTGGTGCGGCATGATGGGGCGCATGGGGACCGAGGGAGCCGGCTTCCGGCTGATCGCGGGCCGTTACCGCCTGGAGGAACGCATCGGGCGCGGCGGCATGGGCGTCGTCTGGCGGGCGAGCGACCAGGTGCTGGGCCGTCCCGTGGCGGTCAAGGAACTCCTGCCGGACGACGCGCTCCCGGACGACGACGCGCGCCGCCGCCGGGACCGTACGTTCCGGGAGGCCCGCGCGGTCTGCCAGTTGCGGCACCCGCACATCATCGTGGTGCACGACGTGGTGGAGCAGGACGAACGACCTTACCTCGTCATGGAGTTGATCGACGGCGGTACGCTCGCCGACCGGATCGCCCGGCACGGCCCGGTCGACGCCGCCGAGGCCGCGCGGATCGGCATCGCCCTGCTCAGCGCGGTGCGTACGGCACACGAGGCGGGCGTGCTGCACCGGGACATCAAGCCCGCGAACGTCCTGCTGGAGTCCGGCACCGAGCGGGTCGTCCTCACCGATTTCGGTATCGCCCAGGTCGAGGGCGCCACGACGCTCACCGAGACCGGCTCCTTCGTGGGCTCGCCCGAGTACACCGCGCCGGAACGGATGTCCGGGCTGCGCACCGGCCCGGAGTCCGACCTGTGGTCGCTGGGCGCGCTGCTGTGCACGGTGCTCAGCGGCGAGTCGCCGTTCCGGCGCGACTCGCTCGGCGGCATCCTGCACGCCGTCGTCGCCGACGACATCCGGCCGCCGGCCCAGGCCGGACCGCTGCTGCCCGTCGTGCTGGGCCTGCTGGAGCGGGACCCCGACCGGCGGCTGGGCGCGGCGGACGCCGAGCAGATGCTGGCCGCGTACCTGGAGACGGGCCGCACGCCGGCCGCGCCGGGCGGCCACGGGGCGGCGGGGAGCACGCACGGCAGCGGGCGTCTGCACCGGCTCGGCGGCGGCCGGACGCCGAAGCCCTCCGCGCACCACCCGCCGCCCCAGTGGGACCTCCCGCACGGCGGGTCGCCGCCGTACGCCCCGCCCCGGCCGCCGGGGGAGGCGCTCCCGGCCCGGTCGTCGCCGCGCGGTGTGCTGGTCGCGGCGCTGCTCGTCGCCGCGCTGGCCGGCGCCGGCGTGTCGGCCGCGGCGCTGCTGCTGCACCGGGACGGGGGCGGAGGCGGCGGTACCCCGGGCGGTACGGCGACGAGCCCGGCCACCCGGACCGGTACGGCAGGCACGGCGCTGTCCCCGTCCCCGCCCGCGACCCGGCCGACACCATCACCCACCCCCTCACCCACCCCGTCGCACAGCCCGACGACCGCCTCCACCCCGCCCCGCCCGACCGCCGCCGGCTCGCGTACCGCGCCCTCCGGCTACCGCGCGGCCCGGGATCCGGCCGGCTTCTCCCTCGCCGTACCGGAGGGCTTCACCCGCAGCCCCCAGGGCGAGCGCGTCTTCTACCTCTCACCGGGTGGCACCTTCCGCCTGGGCGTCAAGGTCGGCGCACCCCAGCCCGGTGGTCCCGCCGGGGTGATGAACCGGTCGGCCGCCGACGGCGCCTCCAGCAACCCCGGCTACCGCGACGGGCGGGTCACGCGCACCCGGCACGCCGGACACCCGGCCGCGCTCTGGGAGTTCACCTGGGACGGCTTCAGCGCGGCGGAGGGCCCGCGCCACACCTACGACCTGTGCTGGGAGGAGGACGGGCGGCTGTACGACGTGTGGGTGTCGGCGCCGGTCGGCAAGGTGCGGGAGGCGCGGGAGTACTTCGACATGGCCCTCGGCACGTTCTCGGTCGCGGGTGCGTGACCGCTCCGCGTTCGGGCTGCCGGCAGGGAACACCGCATGCGCGGTTCCGGCCGCCCGCTTCGACAACGGCCTGGTGCGCACGGTACTCATGTGCCATGACCGAAGACGGCGAACTCCCGCTCGACGCACGCCTGATCGGCGGTCGGTACCGGCTGGCCGGACGTCTCGGCTCCGGACCGGCCGGCACCGTCTGGCGTGCCAGGGACGAACAGGGCGAGCGCCTGGTGGCCGTCAAGGAACCGCTGCTGCCCGCCGATCCGGCCACCGACGAGGAGAGCCGGCGTGTCGCGCACCGGCTCCACCACGAGGCCCGGGCCGCCACCCGGGTGCGGCACCCCTCCGCCGTGACGGTGCACGACGTCGTCACCGAGGACGGCATCCCCTGGATCGTGATGGAGCTGGTGGCGGGCGAGTCCCTGCACGAGGTGCTGGGCCGTGGCCCCGTGCCGCCGCCCGAGGCCGCCCGCATCGGACTCGCCGTGCTCGGGGCGCTGCGCGCCGCCCACGCCGTCGGCATCGTGCACCGGGACATCAAACCGGCCAACGTGCTGCTGGAATCCGGTACCGGGCGGGTCGTCCTCACCGACTTCGGCATCGGGGACGGGCACGCGGACGAGTCGCCCGCCGGGTTCGCCGCCCCCGAGCGGGCGGCGGGCCCCGGCGCCGGCCCGGCCTCCGACCTGTGGTCCCTGGGCGCGCTGCTGCGCGCCGCCGTCGGGGACACGGACCCCGCATCCCTGGGGCCGCTGGGCCCGCTGTTGGACCGTCTGCACGCCGATGAGCCGGCGTCGCGGCCGGACGCCGGGGAGGTCGCCGCCGTACTCCACGACTACCTCGGCCTGCCTCCCGTACCGGAATCCGCCCCCGCGCCCCACGCCCCGGACCCGGACCCGGCCCCGGACCCGGACCCGGCCCCGGCCCCCGGTCCCGCCCCTGACCCGGCCCCCGTGCCCGCTCCGTGGCGCGCGCCCCTGTCCGCGCTGGGGCTCCTCCTGGCGAAGAAGACCGGGACCGACTGAGGACCGCCCGCTGGACGGCCTGATCAGCGCATTCGCTGCCACTGAACACTGGCAGGATGTGCGTACTGCGTGAATCCCCGTTACCGACGGGTACACAAAGCTTCCGCCGCGGCATACCCTGCGCGTCATGACGGACACGCAGGCCCCGGACATCGCCGGTACCAACCCGCTCGCGCCCGCTCCCGAAGGCGCCCGCACGGCCGCCGACGTGGTCACCCCGGAGCTGGTCGCCCAGCTCGTCAAGGGAGTCGCCGGCAGCGGCCGTACCGCCAACCACAGCCCCCTCACCGGCGAGAAGCTGGCCGACCTGCCCGAGTCCACCCCGGACGACGTCCGCGGGGCCTTCGAGGCGGCACGTGCCGCGCAGGCCGTGTGGGCGAAGGTCCCGGTACGGCAGCGGGCCGCCGTCCTGCTCCGCTTCCACGACCTGGTGCTGGAGCGGCAGGCCGAGGTCCTCGACCTGATCCAGCTGGAGACCGGCAAGGCCCGCCTGCACGCACACGAAGAGGTGCAGGCCGTCGCCGTCGCGGCCCGCCACTACGGCCGCCGGGCCGCCGCCTACCTGCGTCCCAAACGGCACGCGGGTGCCGTGCCGGCCCTGACGCAGGTCACCGAACTCAGGCACCCCCGCGGCGTGGTGGGCCAGATAGCCCCCTGGAACTACCCGCTGGAGCTCTCCGTCGGCGACGCCCTGCCCGCCTTCGCCGCCGGCAACGCCGTCGTGATGAAGCCGGACACGGAGACCTGCCTCACCGCCCTGTGGGCGCGGGACCTGCTCGTCGAGGCCGGGCTGCCCGACGGCGTCTTCCAGGTCGTCCTCGGCGAGGGCCCGGTCGTCGGACCGGAGGTGGTCAGGCACGCCGACTACGTCTCCTTCACCGGCTCCACCCGCACCGGCCGCGAGGTCGCCGTCGGCGCCGCCGCCCGCCTGGTCGGCGTCTCCCTCGAACTGGGCGGCAAGAACGCCATGCTGGTACTGGACGACGCCGACATCGAGAAGGCCGCCGCCGGAGCCGTCCGCGCCTGCTTCTCCTCCGCCGGCCAGCTGTGCATCTCCATCGAGCGGCTGTACGTGCACGACTCCGTCGCCGAGGCCTTCCTGGAGCGTTTCGCAGCCCGCACCCGGGCCATGCGGCTGGGCGGCTCCCTCGCCTACGGCGCCGACATGGGCTCGCTGGTCGGCGAGCGGCAGCTGAAGACCGTCGAACGGCATGTCGAGGAGGCCGTCGCCAAGGGCGCCAAGGTGCTCGCGGGCGGGGTGGCCCGCCCCGACATCGGCCCCTACTTCTTCGAACCCACCATCCTCGACGGCGTCGAGGACTCCATGGCCGTCTGCGCGGAGGAGACCTTCGGCCCGGTCGTCTCCGTCTACCGCTTCACGACCGACGACGAGGCCGTCGAACGCGCCAACGCCACCCCGTACGGCCTCAACGCGTCCGTCTGGACGACGAACGCCCGCCGCGGCCAGGACATCGCCACGCGCCTGCGCACCGGCACGGTCAACGTCAACGAGGGCTACGCCCCCGCCTACGGCAGCGCCCAGTCCCCGATGGGCGGCATGAAGGACTCCGGTCTGGGCCGCCGCCACGGCTCCGAGGGCATCCTCAAGTACACCGAGGCCCAGACGGTGGCCCGGCAGCGGCTGCTGCCGATGGCGCCCTCGCTCGGCATGACGGACGAGCAGTACGCCGCCTTCATGAGCACCAGCCTGCGGCTCATGAAGGCATTCCGGTTCCGGTGAGTCCGGCGCGGGGGCGCGGGGCCGCATCCGGCGGGCGCCCCCGTTCCCCCGCCACGCGACGGCCCGCACGCACACTCGACGAGGAGACACCCGTGCCCCAGGACGCTTACGACTACGACGTCCTCATCGTCGGCTCCGGCTTCGGCGGCTCGGTGTCCGCCCTGCGCCTCACCGAGAAGGGATACCGGGTGGGCGTCCTGGAGGCAGGCCGCCGCTTCACCCGCGAGGACCTCCCGCGCAACTCCTGGGACCTGAAGAACTACCTGTGGGCCCCCCGGCTCGGCTGCTACGGCATCCAGCGCATCCATCTGCTCGGAAACGTCATGGTGCTGGCCGGCGCGGGCGTCGGCGGCGGCTCGCTCAACTACGCCAACACCCTCTACGTACCGCCGGCGGCCTTCTTCGACGACCCCCAGTGGCGGGACATCACCGACTGGCAGGAAGAGCTGAAGCCGTACTACGACCAGGCCCAGCGCATGCTCGGCGTCCGGATCAACCCCACCATGACCCCCTCCGACGTCCACCTGAAGGCGGCTGCAGGCCGGATGGGCGTCGCCGACACCTTCCACCTCGCCCCGGTCGGCGTGTTCTTCGGCGACGGCAAGGACGCCGACGGCAAGGCGAAGGCCCGGCCCGGCGGGACGGTGAACGACCCGTACTTCGGCGGCGCCGGCCCCGACCGGAAGGCCTGCACCGAGTGCGGCGAGTGCATGACCGGCTGCCGGCACGGCGCGAAGAACACCCTCAACGAGAACTATCTGTACCTCGCCGAGAAGGCGGGCGCGGTCGTCCACCCCATGACGACCGTCGTGTCCGTCACGGACGACTCCCGGGGCGGCTACGCGGTGACGACCCTGCCGACGGACCGGAAGAAGGGCCCGGGCCGGACCTACACCGCCCGCAGGGTCGTCCTCGCGGCCGGCACCTACGGCACCCAGACCCTGCTGCACCGCATGAAGGCCGGCCGCCAGCTGCCGTACCTGTCCCCCCGGCTCGGCGACCTCACCCGCACCAACTCCGAGGCGCTGGTCGGCGCGCAGACCGACAACCGCCGCTATCACCGGGCCACCGGCGCGCCGCGGGCCGATTTCACCCGGGGCGTCGCCATCACCTCCTCGATCCACCCGGACGCCAGCACCCACATCGAGCCGGTCCGCTACGGCAGGGGCTCCAACTCCATGGGCAGCCTGTCGATCCTCCAGGTGCCGTACGCGGAGGGATCCTCGCGGGTACTGGCCTGGCTGGCGAACGCGGCCCGGCACCCGATGCTGGTCGCCCGCTCCCTGTCCAACCGGCGCTGGTCGGAGCGGACCATCATCGGCCTCGTCATGCAGTCGCTGGACAACTCGCTGACCACGTTCCTGAAACCCGGCGGTGTCGGCAAGGGGCTCCTCACCGCCCGGCAGGGGCACGGCTCGCCCAACCCCAAGCAGATCAGGGCCGCGACCGAGGCCGCCTCCGCGCTCGCCGCCGAGATCAACGGCTTCGCCGGCAGCAACGTCGGCGAGCTGATGGGCACCCCGCTCACCGCGCACTTCCTCGGCGGCTGCCCCATCGGTGACTCCGCGGAGACGGGCGTGATCGACCCCTACCACCGCCTCTACGGCCACCCCGGCATCTCGGTGGTGGACGGCGCCGCGGTCTCGGCGAACCTGGGCGTGAACCCCTCGCTGACGATCACCGCACAGGCCGAACGGGCCATGTCGTTCTGGCCGAACAACGGCGAGGAGGATCCGCGTCCGGCGCAGGGAGCGGCGTACGAGCGGCTGGAGCCGGTGGAGCCGCGGACCCCGGCGGTCCCCGCCGACGCGTTCGGCGCGCTGCGGCTGCCGTTCCTGGGGATGCCGGCGGTGCCGCCGAAGAAGTGACCGGAAGCGGCGCGAAGGGAACCCGGAGGTCCGCTCGCGCGGATGAACGGCGCAGAGGGACCTGCCTCCCCCTCCGAAGGCAGGTCCCCCTGCGCCGTTCGTCTATCCCGCAGGTTTGATCAGCGAGGAGTCTCAAGGGTTGCTCACGAACCGCGATGTTCCACTGTGATCTGAGTCACGTATGCGCCGCGCTCCGGCCGAGGGTACGAGGAAGGGCCCCGCGGGACGGAGAGGCCGCGGGGCCCGGATGCCGGGGAGCGGCGCCGGGGGACAGCGCCGCTCGTCTCCGGCGACGCGAGGTCCGTGCGGGTGGTGTCCGCCTGTGACCCCGGCCGGTGTGCCGTTTCCCCCGGCCGGCCCCGGGCGTCCCCGGGACCGGCCGTTCTCCTGGATGACCGGGCCGCTGTCCCCTGCCGTCCGGTCACCTTCCTGGAGCCCTCAACGAAGCGGTGCGCCGACCGGTCACGCGCCGTACGGGTGAGAACGGGGACGAGCTCAGACCCGGCCCCGGCACAGTTCCAGCAGGGTCATGGCGAGGGAGGTGCCCGGCTTGCCGAGCGCGTCGCGGTAGCGGCCGAGGATCTCCATCTCGCGGGACAGGTTCACCCGCCGGCCGCCGGAGGCGATCCGGGTCCGCTGGACGACGGCGGAGACGGCCATCCGCTCCTGGACGAGGCCGATGATCCGGTCGTCGAGCACGTCGATGCGCTCCCGGGCGTCGGCGATGGCCGTTTCCGGGCTGGTGGCGGTCACGTGCGGGCTGGTGGCGGTCACGTGCGGGCTGGTGGTGGTCACGTGCGGGCTGGTGGTGGTCACGTCGGGCTCCTCGGTCGGGAAGACGGATGCCCTGGAACGGCAGAACCCGGCGAACGACAGGCGCCCCGGGCCTTGTCGGCCCGGGGCGCCTGGGAAGTCGCTTGGCGTCAGCTCAAGCAGCACGACCATGGCAGCCGGCGGGCCGGGTGCCATAGGTAAAGACGGAGATCGCGTGCTGGAACATGGCGCCAGTATGCCATGACCCCGTACAGAGGAAGCCTTCCCGCCACCCCGTTAGACTCGGTAGCACAGACCCCCGCCCGACCACCAGAAGGCACCCCGTGTCATCAGCGACTCCCACTGCCGCCAACCCCGACACCGTTCTGGTCGTGGACTTCGGCGCGCAGTACGCCCAGCTCATCGCCCGTCGCGTCCGCGAGGCGCGGGTCTACAGCGAGATCGTGCCGAGCACCATGCCGGTCCGGGAGATGCTCGCCAAGAAGCCCGCGGCCATCATCCTCTCCGGCGGCCCCTCGTCGGTGTACGAGGAGGGTGCGCCCAGCCTCGACCGCGAGATCTTCGAGTCCGGCGTCCCCGTCTTCGGCATGTGCTACGGCTTCCAGCTGATGGCGCAGAGCCTCGGCGGCACCGTCGACAACACCGGAGCGCGCGAGTACGGCCGCACCGACCTCCAGGTCTCCCGGGCGTCCTCCACCCTTTTCGAGGGCACCCCGGCCGAGCAGCACGTGTGGATGTCGCACGGTGACGCCTGCTCCGCCGCGCCCGACGGTTTCACGGTGACCGCCTCCACGGACGTCGTCCCGGTCGCCGCCTTCGAGAACGACGACAAGCGGCTCTACGGCGTCCAGTACCACCCCGAGGTCATGCACTCCACGCACGGCCAGCAGGTGCTGGAGCACTTCCTGTACCGCGGTGCGGGCCTGAAGCCGGACTGGACCACCGGCAACGTGATCGAGGAGCAGGTCGCCGCGATCCGCGAGCTCGTCGGCGACAAGCGCGTCATCTGCGGCCTGTCCGGCGGGGTCGACTCGGCCGTCGCCGCCGCCCTCGTCCAGAAGGCCATCGGCCACCAGCTGACCTGCGTCTACGTCGACCACGGCCTGATGCGCAAGGGTGAGACCGAGCAGGTCGAGAAGGACTTCGTCGCGGCCACCGGCGTCCAGCTGAAGGTCGTCGACGCCGAGGAGCGCTTCCTCACCGCTCTCAAGGGGATCACCGACCCCGAGGAGAAGCGGAAGATCATCGGTCGCGAGTTCATCCGCGTCTTCGAGCAGGCCCAGGCCGAGATCATCGCCGACGAGGGGCCGGCCGTGGAGTTCCTCGTCCAGGGCACCCTTTACCCGGACGTCGTGGAGTCCGGCGGCGGCACCGGCGCCGCGAACATCAAGTCGCACCACAATGTCGGCGGCCTGCCCGAGGACCTCGAGTTCCAGCTGATCGAGCCGCTGCGCATGCTCTTCAAGGACGAGGTCCGCATGGTCGGCCAGGAGCTGGGCCTGCCCGAGGAGATCGTCCAGCGCCAGCCGTTCCCCGGCCCCGGCCTGGGCATCCGCATCGTCGGCGAGGTGACCAAGGAGCGTCTCGACCTGCTGCGCGAGGCCGACGCCATCGCCCGCGAGGAGCTGACGGCCGCCGGCCTCGACCGCGACATCTGGCAGTGCCCGGTGGTGCTGCTCGCCGACGTCCGCAGCGTGGGCGTCCAGGGTGACGGCCGCACCTACGGTCACCCGGTCGTGCTGCGCCCCGTCTCCTCCGAGGACGCCATGACCGCCGACTGGTCCCGGCTGCCCTACGACGTCCTCGCCCGCATCTCCACCCGCATCACCAACGAGGTCCGGGACGTCAACCGGGTCGTGCTCGACGTGACCTCCAAGCCGCCGGGCACCATCGAGTGGGAGTAGTTCGTCCCGAGGTCCTCCCCAGGTCCTAGCGGCGCCGGAGAGTGCGCACCGGCTCTCCGGGCTTCCATACCCGGGTTACCAGATACATGTCGTCCTCGACGGAGGTCCGTACGACCTCCGTCAGTTCGGTGCGGAAGAGGTGGAACGGCTCCGGCGGTTCCACCTCTTTCACGTAGGCGGCCTTCGCCGCGCCGTCCCCGACCTCGTACGCCCGCCCGCTGACCCGCACATCCCCGCCGCCCATGCCCGTCCCCTCGCCGGGGTTGGCCTGAAGGGCGAAGCGGGGGTCGCGGCGCAGGTCGAGGCACTTGAGGGAGCCCGGCATCATGCCGAGCCAGAGTTCCCCGTCCAGGAAACGGACCTCGAGGCCGGACGTGCGGGGCGAACCGTCCTTGCGGAGGGTCACCAGGACGTGGTGCCGGTACGCGCCGAAGCGCTGTTCGGTGGTCGCCGCCAATTCGGGTGCGGCGGTGCTGAAGGCTGCCCAGTTCATACGGACGAGTCTCGCCGAGAATGCCGACATCTTCTGTCGGGTATTCGCGGCATACGGCATCTTCACACAACGGCTCTGCTCTTTTGCGCCGGCCGAAGGTAACTTCCGCCCGTACCGCAATCCCAGTGCTGGAGGACCTATGCACGGGCCCAAACCGCCCCTGCCGCTGCCCACCGACCAGCTTCGGTTCGCCATGCCGCCCATGCACGAGACGGCCGAGGACGAACGCCGGCACCGCAAGGAGCGGCTCGCGGGTGCCCTGCGAATCTTCGGACGGGCCGGCCTGGAGGAGGGGGTGTCCGGGCACATCACGGCCCGGGACCCCGAGTTCACCGACTGCTTCTGGGTCAACCCCTTCGGCATGCCGTTCCGGCACGTCACCGTCGACGACCTCGTCCTCGCCAACCAGGACGGGCAGGTCGTCGAGGGCCGTTACCACGTCAACCAGGCCGCCTTCACTGTCCACGCCCAGGTCCACGCCGCCCGCCCGGACGTCGTCGCCGTCGCCCACTGCCACTCCGTGCACGGCAGAGCCCTCGCCGCCCTCGGCGAGCTCATCGACCCCATCACCCAGGAGAGCTGCGCCTTCTACGAGGACATCGCCCTGTACGACGCCTACACCGGTGTCACCGTCGACGCCGGGGAGGGCCGCCGGATCGCCGCCGCGCTCGGCTCCCGCAAAGCACTCGTCCTGCGCAACCACGGGCTGCTCACCGTCGGCGACTCGGTGGACGCGGCGGCCTGGTGGTTCCTGTCCCTCGAACGCTCCTGCCAGGTGCAGCTGATGGCGAAGGCGGCGGGCCGGCCGGTGCTCATCGACCACAGACTGGCGGTCGCCACCCGGGAACAGCTCGGCGGCGACCTGGTCGCCTGGATCAACTACCAGCCGCTGTGGCAGGACATCAGCCGCAGCGAACCGGACCTGCTCGGCTGAGGCCCCGGCACGGCCGTCTCCGTCACCACGAACTCCCCCCGCCGGATGATCCCGGCCGAACGGCAATGTGCGCGGCCAGGTCAACACGGCGGTCCGCGCTTCACCCGCGGCACCCCCGAGCCGCAGCCCCCGAGGCCCTGATGTAGGGCACAATTCGCTGTCAACACTGGGCAGTTGCCGGGCGGTCGCGCGCACTGCGCCGGCCGGCGGCCACGACGGCAGGTCATGGGGAAGGCGGGCGTCGGGCATGGCGGTGCAGGAGGCCAGGGGGGACACGGGTGCCGAGGGCGGCGACAGCGGCTGCACCTGCGGGGACTGCCCGCACGGTGCGGGGGAGGGCCACCGGCGGGCCGTCGCCGCGTTCCTGCGCCGGCGCGACGAGTTCGCCGCCGGCCGGGGACTGCCGGCGGCCGTCGCGCACTCCGCCCCGGCGTCCCGCCAGTGGGTCTCCGAGGAACTGACCCAGCGGGCCGAGGCCGTCGCCGAACGCGGCCGGGCCGAGGGCGCCGGCTGGCTGGCCCGGCTGTGGCTGCGGACCGTGTACACGGTGTGGGGCGCGGTCACCGCGCTGCTGCTCACCGAGGCGCTCACCGCGATCGGCACGGGCTGGACGGGCGCCCGCACCGCCGCTCTGCTCGCCGCGCTCGCCGTCGCCGTCGCGCTGACCGCCGCCTGCTTCCTCCACCGGGCGCGCGGCGGAGCGCTCGCACCGGTGATCGGTGAGGACAACCGCATGTCCACCTCCCGTACCGTGGCCGTCTGCTGGGTGCTGTTCACCGGATACGCCGTTCTGCTGCTGGCCGCCCGCCTGGCCGCGGCCTCCGGCCCGGCCGAGCGCGACACCCTGGTCTCGGGCCTCGGCCTGGCGCGCGGCGCGGGGGTGCTGACCGTCCTCGCCGTGGTGTGCGGCATCGCCGTCCTGGTCCGCCGGGTGGTGGGCCTGCGCATCCTCGCCCAGCGGCTCCAGAAGGTGCCGGCCCACCGGCCGCGCGCCGCCGACCTGCTCACCGACGACTCCGGCCGGGGCGCCTTCGCCGACATCCAGTACGTCGCTGTGAGCGCCGTCGCCCTGCTGTTCGCCGCCGTACGGCTGGCCCGCAGCCCCGACCGGCTTCCCGACCTGCCCTGGGGCCTGGCCGTGGTCGTGCTCATCTCGGCCGCGACCTACCTGGCGGGCAAGTACGCCGAGGGCGGCCGGCCCGTGATCCTCTCGGTGGTCCGTGCCCGCGAACCCGGAGACCTCGACGGACCCGTCCGTACCGGCGACGACATCGAGATCCGCGGCGCCGGTTTCGTCCCGCCCGGCGCCCAGACCGCCGACCACCTCTCCCGCATGGTGGTCCGCATCGGCGCGGTCGACGTCCACGTCCCCCTGGTCCCCGTCACCGGCGGCTTCCGCAATCCCACGGACACCACCCTGACCGTGCCGGTACCCGCCGACGTCGAGCCCGGCCCGGTGGACATCCAGGTGGTGACCGCAGCGGGCACGGCGACCAACCGGTACCCGGTCCACGTGACCGAGTGAGCCGGCCCCACCCACCCCGCCGTCCACACGAACGCCGGAAATCCGGAGAATCGACCGGGACAGGATTGAACGGGCCCCCCTCGTCGTACGTATCGTCGGACGAGGGGTGCACGGTGGGCGAGAGGCGGCTGGCAGCGATGACTCACGGCATGCGGACGGACACGTACACCAACCGCCTGAACGATTCCCGCCCCTGGCGGGACACCGCCACCCACTACGCGCTCCTGCCGCTCCGCGTCTTCCTCGGGATCACCTTCGCCTACGCCGGCCTGAACAAGCTCACCGACAGCGCGTTCTTCCACGCCAGCGGCACCGGCTCGATCGGCGAGACCCTGAGCGGGTCCCGCGGATCCGCCGCCCTCCCGGCCCTGATCGACCTGGCCCTGAAGAGTCCGGTGGGCTTCGGCTACGCCATCGCCCTCGGCGAGCTGGCCGTCGGCATCGGTACCTTGCTGGGCCTGTTCGGCCGGCTGGCCGCGCTCGGCGGGGCGCTGATCTCGCTCAGCCTCTGGCTGACGGTGAGCTGGGCGACCACCCCCTACTACTACGGCAACGACCTCGTCTACCTGATGGCCTGGCTCCCCCTGGTTCTCGCCGGCGCCCCCTACCTCTCCCTGGACGCGGCCTGGCGGGCCCGGCGGGAGCGGGCCGGCGGTTACCGCTAGCCGCCCTCCGCACCTCCGCGTCTGCGTATCCCCCGGGTCAGGACGGCCGTGATGCCGGCCAGGCAGAGTCCGCCCACCACGAGCGGCACGACCGCGAACCACGGTGTCTCCCACAGACCGCCCGCGTCCCCCGCGTACACGGCACCGGTGGCGGTGAGGAAGAGTCCGGCGACCAGCTTCCCGGGCTGGAACTCATGACGCAGCACGGCTGACCTCCACCTGTCCCACACCGACGCCCAGCGTCAGCTCCAGCGTGCCGGTGCTCCCGGCAGTGCCGACCGGCGCCAGCGTCATGTCCTTGTGCCTGCCGGGTTTCACGTCCACGTCCTTTCCGCTGTCCCCGGGCAACCGGATGTCGCCCACACCCACATCGATGCTCATCCGCACGGTCGCGTCCGCCGGCACGATCACCTTCAGCTGTCCCGCGCCCACCCGGGCGTCCGTCGTGACCGTCTGCCCCTCGGCCGGACGCACCCGGGTCAGATCCAGGGTGCCCCGGCCGGTGCCGAGGTCGTACGCGGACCGCAGCCCGGCCGTGGCCGCCGGCTTCCAGGACGTCTCCCGCCAGTGGCCGGTGACGTCCCGGGGCAGGGCCGCCGCCCCGGCCAGCAGGGCCGCCGTGACGATCGCCAGGAACACCGTGCCCGCCCCGGTCCGGCCCAGGAACGCGCTGAACGCGATACCCAGTCCGAAGACCGCCAGCGCGCATGCCAGGCCGGTCTGGAGGCTGGTGCCCAGGGGGCGGCTGTCCCAGCCGATCCTGGCGCCCAGGCCGCCCGCCAGCAGGGCCAGCAGGAACAGCCGCCCACCGATCCAGCGGGGACCGCGCTGGGGCGGTATCGGGGGCTCGGTGCGGGGCGGCCGTACGGTCCCCTGGTGCGGCCAGGGGGTGGCGATGCCGATGTCGAGGACCGAGGTGAGGTCCCGGTCCCGGGCGTCGCCGGGCCCCCACAGATAGCCGGTGCCACCGACATGGGTGCCGTCCTTGACGATCGGGTCCCGCCACCAGGACGGGTAGGTGATGACCGGCGGCGCCTGGGCCTCCGGCGGGGCATCGGCGGCGGCCTGCGCGGCCAGCGGGTCGGGGTCGGGGGCGTCCCGGCGCCGCGACCAGTACCCGGCGCCCGCGAGCAGCAGTGAGAGCACCGCTGCGAAGGCCAGCACCCCGCCGTTTCTCAGCATCGTCAGGAAGATCCCGCAGCCGACCAGCGCGAACAGCACGGCTGCCAGCGCCTGGCCGTCGACGCGGCCCGTGAACAGCTTGCGGAGTTCGTTCTCCTCCTCGTCCGCGTAGGGCACCAGAAGCCAGGCGAAGCCGTAGAAGATGAGGCCGAGACCGCCGGTCGCGGACAGCACGGCCAGAGTGATCCGGAAGATCACCGGATCCATGTCGGTCTGCCGTCCCAGCCCCGCGCACACGCCCGCGATCATCTTGTGTCCGCGGTCGCGCCGGAACCGCTCGGGGACCGCGGCGGTGTCCTGACGCTCTTCCCGCTCGTCGGTCGCGCTGCCGCTGCCGCTGCCGCTGCCGCTGCCGTCAGCGGTGCCGGTGGGGACGCGGGCGCTGGTGTGAGTGTGGGTATGGGTGTGGGTGCCGGGGCCGGCCGCTCCTGTCTTTCCCGTCGCGGCGGGTGCGGCACCCGTCGGCCCGGTGCCCGGGGCCGGGCGCGGGCCGGAGCCGGGTCCCGGACCCGTCGCGGCGTGCTCGTGATCCGTCATGCGTCCATGGTGACGGCCCGTCCGCCCGGGCGGCAGTCGGGACAACCCTGGGCCGACCCTGAAATCGGCCCCGAGACGGACCGGGGAGGCGTTCGGCCTGCATCGGCCGCCGGACGTCCGCCCGCCCCGGCCGGCTCCGACGGAAGATCAGGGGCGTCTCGGGGACCGACCCTGATGCCCCGCCCCACCGGCCGTGTGACCATCGATGCCATGCCGGAAGCCGCAAGCCCGCCCCTCGACGACCCGCGGCCACCGCGCAAGCTCTACCGCAGCAGCGACGGACGCTGGCTCGGCGGAGTGGCGCGGGGCCTCGCCGGGCATCTCGGGCTGCCCGTCGTCTGGGTGCGGCTCGTCTTCGTCGGCCTGTTCATGGCCGACGGACTCGGCGCCCTGCTGTACGCGGCATTCTGGTTCTTCGTCCCGCTCGGCATCGGCGGCGTCGGTGGCCAGAAGCCGTCGCTGGTGGGCACGGAGACCTCGCCGGACGGCCGGCGCAAGCTGGTGGCCCGCAAGCCGGACCGGGGGCAGATCGCCGCACTGCTCCTCATGGTCATCGTGTCCATGGTCTTCGTCGGCAGCGTCAACCTGGGCGGCCCGGCCAAGGCGTATCTGGTGCCCGCCGTGCTCGTCGCGGCCGGTGTCGCCCTCGTCTGGCGCCAGGCCGACAACGCCCGTCGGGCCCGCTGGGTCGAGGTCGGTCGCCGGCGCCGCACGCTCACGCTGCTGCGCGCGGCCGCCGGTGTCCTGCTCGTCACGGCCGGTGTCTCGGCCGTCTTCGTCCTCCAGGGCTCGGCCGCCCACCTCGGCGCGGTCCTCCAGGCCGCGCTCGCCGTCCTGGTGGGCATCACCCTGCTCGCCGGCCCATATCTGGTCCGCATGACCCAGGACCTGTCCGAGGAACGCCTGATGCGCATCCGTGCCCAGGAGCGTGCGGAGGTCGCGGCCCACGTGCACGACTCCGTGCTGCACACCCTCACCCTGATCCAGCGCAACGCCGACCACGCGAGCGAGGTGCGCCGTCTCGCGCGCGCCCAGGAACGCGACCTGCGCACCTGGCTGTACAGGCCGGAGGGCACCGGCAAGGACGAGGCGGACGAACCGGACACGGTCGCCGAGGCGGTGCGGCGCAACGCCGCCGAGGTGGAGGACAAGCACGGCGTGCCCATCGAGGTCGTCATCGTCGGCGACTGCCCGCTGGACGAGAAAACCGGCGCGCAGATGCAGGCCGCGCGCGAGGCGATGGTGAACGCCGCCAAGTACGGTGGCGACGGCGGTGCCGTACAGGTGTACGCCGAAGTCGAAGGGAAGGCGGTCTTCGTGTCCGTACGCGACCGGGGTCCCGGCTTCGACCCGGACTCGATACCCGCCGACCGCATGGGCGTCAGAGAATCGATCATCGGCCGCATGGAGCGCAACGGCGGTACGGCCCGGTTGCGGGCGGTGCCGGGGGGCGGGACCGAGGTCGAGCTGGAGATGGAGAGGGCGGAGAGGACGTCATGAGCGACGCGACCGAGGCGAACGGCACGGCGGGGGCGGCACAGGCGGCAGGGACCGAGCGGTCCGATGACGGCGGCGCGGGCGGGCGGCAGGTGCGGGTGGTCCTCGTGGACGACCACCGGATGTTCCGCACCGGTGTGCGGGCCGAGATCGGCCGGACCACCGAGACCGGGGTCGAGGTGGTCGGCGAGGCCGCGGACGTCGACGAGGCCGTCTCGGTCATCGCCGCGACCCGGCCCGAGGTGGTCCTCCTCGACGTCCACCTGCCGGGCGGCGGCGGGGCCGAGGTGCTGCGCCGGTGTGCGGCCCTGATGGCGGACCCCGAACGGCCCGTCCGCTTCCTGGCGCTGTCGGTGTCGGACGCTGCGGAGGACGTGATCGGCGTGATCCGCGGCGGTGCCCGCGGCTATGTGACCAAGACGATCACCGGCACCGACCTGGTCGACTCGGTCTTCCGCGTCCAGGAGGGCGACGCCGTCTTCTCCCCACGGCTGGCCGGGTTCGTCCTGGACGCCTTCGCCTCCACCGACGCCCCGCCGGTGGACGAGGACCTGGACCGCCTCACCCAGCGCGAGCGGGAGGTGCTGCGGCTGATCGCCCGTGGCTACGCGTACAAGGAGATCGCCAAGCAGCTGTTCATCTCGGTGAAGACGGTCGAGTCCCATGTCTCGGCCGTCCTGCGCAAGCTCCAGCTGTCCAACCGTCATGAGCTGACCCGCTGGGCGACCGCCCGCCGGCTGGTCTGACCCCCGCGTCACCGCCCGCCTCACTCCGGCTCCCGCTCCTACCGCGACCTTGGTCCGCCCCCCACGGAAGCCCGGGTCCCGACCCTCACGCCACGCGGGTCGCCCCCGCGAACGGCATCTGGTCGACCGGAGCCAGGCGTACCGGAGCCGACGGGTTCGGGGCGTGGATCATCTGGCCGTCGCCCACGTAGATCCCTACGTGACTGATACCGGAGTAGAAGAAGACCAGGTCGCCCGGCTGGAGTTCGGAGCGGGACACCCGACGGCCCGCGTCGATCTGGGCGTAGGTGGTGCGAGGCAGGGAGATGCCGGCCGAGCGGTAGGCGGCCTGGACCAGTCCCGAGCAGTCGAAGGCGTTCGGACCGGTGGCCCCCCACACATAGGGGCTGCCGAGCTTGCCGTAGGCGTAGGCGACGGCCGCCGCCGCGCGTGCGGTGGTGGCCGGTGAGGATCCGGCGCGCATCGGCTCCCTCGGGCCCGCGGCCGACCGGGGGACGCGCCGGCCCGTGTCGTCGGCGGTGCCCTTGGCCTCGGCCCGCTGCCGGGGTGTCAGGCGGGCGAGCAGCCGCCGGGCCTCGTCCAGTTTGCCGGTGACGGTCCTCTTTCGGCGGTTCAGCTCCGCCTGCCGTGCGCGCAGCGACGTCAGCTCGATGCGCGCGGCACCGCGCAGCCGCTCGATCTCCCGCAGCTGGTCCTGCACCCGGGACACCATGGTGGCCTGCCGGTGACCGGCCCGTTCCGCGAACGCGGCGCCGTCCAGGTATCGGTCGGGGTCGCTGGAGAGGGCCAGCTGCCAGGCCGGGTCGACGCCGCCGGCCCGGTACTGTGCCGCCGCGATCGAGCCCAGTGCGTCGCGGGCCGAGCTGAGTCTCTGCTGCCTGCGGGCGGCCTGGTCCTGGAATGCAGCAATCCGTTTTTGGGCCGCCTCCGCCTTCTCCTTCGCCCCGTCGTACTTCTCGGTGGCGGTCTCGGCCTCCCGGTACAGGCGGTCCACCTCGGCCCGCACCTGCCCGGGCGTCAGCTGGGGCTCGGCGTGGCCCGTCCCGTCGAAGCCCGTCGCGGTGGCCACGCCCGCCAGGGCCAGTGTGGCCGCTGTGCGGGCCGTACCACTGAGCGAGCGTTGCCGGGGCTTGCGGTGCACTGCCAACTGGACCGTCACGTCCTTCCGTACGGCTCGTATGTCGAGCGGTCAGTGCGCCCGGCGGCGGTCCGCACAGGGGAACGGGCCGCCGCCGGGGCGCGGATGGCCGACTGCCACCCTGGTCCGGGCGGCGTGGAGAGCCGGTCACCTGGGGGAGGACGCTAGGCCGAACGGTGACGGGTTGGTAACGGACTGTGCGGAACTGTCCGAGATGAGTCGGAATATGAACACATGTGATCCCGCTGTCCAGTAGGAGTCGTTCCCTTCACACTGCGTGATGATCGAAGTGCGGAAAGTGTGACTGGCGGGAGAGGTGGGGTGCTATGGCTCGCATATATGCGACGCCCGTCGGTGTCCGCGCCCCCCCCGTCACGAGCGCTCGGGTGGGGCCGGTGACGGGGGGCCGGGAGGCGCCTGGTTAGGCTCCGGCCCCATGGACGTACTCATCCATCTCTTCGTCGGCCTGCACATCGTCGGTATCGCCGCGCTGCTCGGCGGTTTCCTCACCCAGATGAAGGCGATGGGCCGGGGCACGGCCCGGTTCGTGCCGGGAATGCTGCACGGCGCCCTGACCATGCTGGTCACCGGCGTGGCGCTGGTCGGCCTCAACCAGGCCGACGACCACCACATCAACACGGTGAAGATCGGTGTGAAGCTGGCCCTGCTGATCGTGATCCTCGGGCTGGTCTACGTCAAGCGCGACGAGGAGCGGATCGACAAGGGCCAGTTCGCGCTCGTCGGCCTGCTGACCACGGCGAACATCTTCATCGCCGTCCTCTGGACCTGATCGCAGGCCGGTAGGCCACCCGCGCCGGCCCGGTAGGCCACCCGCGCCGGCCCGGCAGGCCACCCGCGCCGGCCCAGCAGGCCAGGCAGGGCCGGCGCGGGCGGGCAGGGGGAGGGCCGGTCCGGGACGTCAGCCCGGCCGCACCACGCTGTGGACGGCCGACTCGCCGGCGGAGGAGATCGGCTCCTCACGGACGTACGCGCCGGGTCGGGGCGCGTGGATCATCATGCCGTCGCCGGTGCAGAGCCCGACGTGGCGGCGGTCGTCGTGGAAGAAGACGAGATCGCCGGGGCGGGCGTCGGCCGGCGGAACCCCGGTGCCGGCGGCGGCCTGGTCGCGGGCGGTACGCGGCAGCGTGACGCCGGCGGACTTCCAGGCGGCCTGGGTCAGGCCCGAGCAGTCGTAGGAACCGGGGCCGGCGGCACCCCACACGCAGGGCTTGCCGAGCTGGGCCCGGGCGAAGGCCACGGCCTTCCCGGCCTTGGCCGCGTCGGTGCCGGACGGCGCGGACCCCTGGGCGGTCCGCTGTGCGAGCAGCACGCGCGCGTGGGCGAGCTTCCTCTGAACGGCGGTCTTCACCGCCTTAGGGTCCCGCGCATCCCGAGCCGCGACCTCCGGGCGGCTGTCCCCGGGCGGCATCCCCCGGCCCGGTACGACCGCGTCCCTGACCGGTGGAGCCGGTGCCGCCGGTGCGAGTGTGGTGACGTCGCCTCCGGTGGGCGGCGCTACGACGCCCCCACTCCACCGGGGTGCCGCGGCGTTCCGGTCCGCCGCCGCTGCCGCGGTGCCGACTCTCCCCCCGGGCGCCACCACGGCGGCCCCGCCCCGCATGGGCGGCAGGACTGCCGTGTCCAGGGTGGGGGCGGTGCCGCGGGGGCCCGGGACGGCACGGGCCCGGGCCGCGCGCCGGGCTACCTCGTCACGGAGCCGCTGGAGGCTGTCGGCCTGCCTCCGTGGGGCGCCGGCCGGTTCCTCGGCCGCTGCGGCCGTCCCGCCGGTCGCGGAGTCCGCCCGGCGGTAGAGGTCGTCGATCTTCCGCTCGACCTCCTCCGGGCTCGGCCTGCCGTGACCGGCCTCGGGAGTGGCCTCCGCGGTCTGGGAGAGCACGGCGAGGGAGGTGAGGGCGGCGGTGGCGAGAGCGGGGGTGCGGACGCCCGCTCCGGGGGTTCCGCCGGGGCGCGGCTTGCGGTGCGACGCCAAGGGAGGCGACTCCTTCCTAGCTGCCGCCTACCGGGTTAGCTGTCGGGTTCGGGCGGATGGAAGGGTTGCCCTACGGCGTCGTCCCGGGCGGGAGTCGGCCGATTCACCCCGGGATTCGGTGGGTCCCCGGCTCCGGGCGCCGCACAGGGGCGCGCCGGACTCGGCGGAGGCCGCGCGGCCCGGCGACGTTCGCCGGAGGGGGGTCGTGCGGCCTGACGGCAACCTAGCCAACTCGTGTGGCTTCTGTGAAGGTTGGTGCGCGGTATGTCCGATACATTTCCGTGACCTCCGGGCGGGTTCACGCGCACGTGACCAGGCGCTTCCGGTGCGTGAGGGGTCTCGGGGCGCCAAGTGGCGATGATCGACTCGCGGGACGGTGACCGGTTGTCGGTGGGGCACCCTAGACTCGGAGAGCGATGAGCAGCCTCTTTGACGACAGCTTCCTGGCGGACCTCCAGCCCCCGCGTGGGCACGACGAGGAGCTCCCGCCGCCGCCCGAGCACGACCACGCTCCGGAGCCGCTTCCGGACGATCTGTTCGGCGGGAAGTTCGACGTGCCGCCGGACCGGGACTCCCACTACCGCGACGGCGCCCCGCGCCCCGTGATCGACGCGGCGGCGCTCCTGGAGGGGCTGAACGAGAACCAGCGCGCCGCGGTCGTGCACGCCGGCTCCCCGCTGCTCATCGTCGCCGGCGCCGGTTCCGGCAAGACCCGTGTGCTCACCCACCGCATCGCCCACCTGCTCGCCGAGCGCAGCGTCCACCCGGGTCAGATCCTCGCGATCACCTTCACCAACAAGGCCGCCGGCGAGATGAAGGAGCGCGTCGAGCAGCTCGTCGGCCCGCGCGCCAACGCGATGTGGGTGATGACCTTCCACAGCGCGTGTGTGCGCATCCTGCGCCGCGAGTCGAAGAAGCTCGGTTTCACCTCGTCGTTCTCGATCTACGACGCGGCCGACAGCAAGCGCCTGATGGCCCTGGTCTGCCGTGATCTGGAACTCGATCCCAAGCGCTACCCGCCCAAGTCCTTCAGCGCCAAGATCAGCAATCTGAAGAACGAGCTGATCGACGAGGAGGACTTCGCCGCCCAGGCCGCCGACGGTTTCGAGAAGACCCTCGCTCAGGCGTACGCGCTCTACCAGTCGCGGCTGCGTGAGGCCAACGCCCTCGACTTCGACGACCTGATCATGACGACGGTCAACCTGCTGCGCGCCTTCCCGGACGTCGCCGACCACTACCGCCGCCGCTTCCGGCACGTCCTGGTCGACGAGTACCAGGACACCAACCACGCCCAGTACGCCTTGGTGCGCGAGCTGGTCGGGACGGGCGAGCGTGCCGCCGAGGACGTCGACGTACCGCCCGGGGACGGCGACCTGCCGCCGGCCGAACTGTGTGTGGTGGGTGACGCCGACCAGTCGATCTACGCCTTCCGGGGCGCGACGATCCGCAACATCCTCCAGTTCGAGGAGGACTACCCGAACGCGACGACGATCCTGCTGGAGCAGAACTACCGCTCCACGCAGACGATCCTGTCCGCCGCCAACGCGGTCATCGAGCGCAACGAGTCCCGCCGCCCTAAAAACCTGTGGACCAACGCCGGCCACGGCGCCCGGATCACCGGTTACGTCGCCGACACCGAACACGACGAGGCGCAGTTCGTCGCGGACGAGATAGACCGGCTCACCGACGCGGGCGAGGCACGCGCGGGGGACGTCGCCGTCTTCTACCGCACCAACGCCCAGTCCCGTGTCTTCGAAGAGGTCTTCATCCGCGTCGGCCTGCCGTACAAGGTCGTCGGCGGCGTCCGCTTCTACGAGCGCAAGGAGGTCCGGGACGTCCTGGCCTACCTGCGTGTGCTCGCCAACCCCGAGGACTCCGTGCCGCTGCGCCGCATCCTCAATGTGCCCAAGCGGGGCATCGGCGACCGCGCGGAGGCCATGGTCGACGCCCTCGCCCAGCGCGAGAAGATCAGCTTCCCGCAGGCCCTGAAGCGGGTCGACGAGGCGTACGGCATAGCCGCTCGGTCCACGAACGCCGTGAAGCGGTTCAACACGCTGATGGAGGACCTGCGCACGATCGTCGAATCGGGCGCCGGCCCGGCGACCGTCCTCGAAGCCGTACTCGAACGCACCGGTTACCTGGCCGAGTTGCAGGCCTCCACCGACCCGCAGGACGAGACCCGCATCGAGAACCTTCAGGAACTCGCCGCCGTGGCGCTCGAGTTCGAGCAGGAGCGCGGCGAAGGGGAGGCCGGCACGCTCGCCGACTTCCTGGAGCAGGTCGCCCTGGTCGCCGACTCCGACCAGATTCCCGACGAGGAGGGCGGCGACGGCGTCATCACGCTGATGACGCTGCACACCGCCAAGGGCCTGGAGTTCCCGGTCGTGTTCCTGACCGGCATGGAGGACGGCGTCTTCCCGCACATGCGCGCCCTCGGCGAGGCCAAGGAGCTGGAGGAGGAGCGGCGCCTGGCCTACGTCGGCATCACCCGTGCCCGGGAGCGGCTGTACCTCACGCGGTCGGCGCTGCGCAGCGCCTGGGGCCAGCCGTCGTACAACCCGCCCTCCCGCTTCCTGGAGGAGATCCCGGCCGCGCACCTGGAGTGGAAGCGGACGGGGGCCGCGGCGCCGGTGTCGTCCGGGCCGGTGTCCGGGATCGCGGCCTCGCTGTCCTCGTCCCGCTCGCGCTCCTCGGCGTCGGGCGCGTCGGGTTTCGCCACGCGGCGCACGGCCGAGAAGCCGGTGGTCGCGCTGGCCGTCGGCGACCGGGTCACCCACGACCAGTTCGGGCTGGGTACGGTCGTCGGGGTGAAGGGCACGGGCGCCAACGCGGAGGCCACCGTCGACTTCGGGGAAGCCAAGCCGAAGCGGCTGCTGCTGCGGTACGCGCCGGTGGAGAAGCTGTAGGGCACAGAAGGGCCCCCGCCGCTCGGCGGGGGCCTGCCGGTCCTACGTCGGATCGAGTCCGTGGCTGCGCAGCCACGGCAACGGGTCTATGGCCGCCCCGCCCGCCGGACGCACCTCGAAGTGGAGGTGCGGGCCGGTGGAGTTGCCGGAGTTGCCGGAGTAGGCGATCGGCTGGCCGGCCTTGACGGTCGTACCGGAGGCGACGCGGTAGCTGGACAGGTGGCAGTACCAGGTCTGCGTGCCGTCCTTCGACGTCAGGATCAGCATGTTGCCGTAGGCGCTGTTCCACTGCGTGCTGACCGTGCCGTCGGTGGCGGCCATCACCGTCGTGCCGTACGAGACGGGGAAGTCGATGCCGGTGTGCACCGACATCCAGTTGACCCCCGCCTGGCCGAAGTACGCGCTGAGGCCGCGCTGGGTGACCGGCAGCACGAACTTGGGGCGCAGCCGCTCCTTGAGGGCGGCCTCCGCGGCGGCCTTCTTCTTCTCCAGCGCCTGCTGCGCCACGAGGTCGATCCGCTCCTGGGTGCGGCTCGCCCGGTCGGCGAAGTCGTGGGCGCCGTCGGAGAGCGTCCTGAGCTGGGTGTCCAGCTTGCTGTTGGCGATCGACGGCTTGACCACCTGCACGTCGGGTGCGGAGGCGGTGGTGTCCTCGGAGCTGTCGCCGAGCGCGCCGACCGAGGCCGCGGCGATCCCGGCGACCCCCATCACGCAGGCCGAGGGCACGGCGACGGTCAGCAGCGCCGAGCGCTTGGCGGGCGTACGGCGCCGGGAACGCGCGGCGCCGCGTGAGCCCGCGCGGGTCTCCGGCGCCGGGCCGGTCTCCTCCTGGCCGTCCAGCAGTCCCGTCGCGGCGGGCAGTTCACCGGTGGAGTCCGGCTCGCCCTCGCCGTGAGGCTGTCGGCCGTAGGAGGTGTCCTCGTACGACGTGTCCTCGTACGACGCCTGCTCGAAGGCCGCGTCCCGCGCGTCGCCGACCGCCTCGAACGTGGCGGTGGCCTGCTGGTCGAACGGCTCGCCACCCTGCTCGGGTTCCGCCGTCCGGCCCTGCTGCCCCGCGGAGTTCCACTGCGTGGCGTCGTACGCGCCCGTGTCGAAGGTCTGGGTGCCCCACTCCCACTGCTGGGTGGGGTCGGCGCCGCCGGGCCGGTCGGACGGGAGCCAGGCGCCCGTGTCCCACTGGCCGCTGACGTCGTTGCCGGTGGCCTGCGCGGGGAACGCCCAAGCGGAAGTGTCGTAGCCGCCGGAGTCGTGACCGGCATGGTGCGGGGCCGTGTACGCGTCGTACTCGCAGGTCTGGCCGCTGCCCGGCTGCCACTGGGCCGTGTCGTACGCGCCGGTGGCCTGCTCGCCGCCCGGAAAACTGCCGAAGAGCGGGTCGGTGTCGAAGGCCGTGGTGCCCGCGGAACCACTCGCGAAACCGGTGGCGTCATAGCCACCGTGGGTGGTGAGGTCGCCGTAGGGGACTTCCTGTGCCCCGTACGGCGCGTAGTGCGCGGGGGAGGCGTCGGAAGCCGGGGCCGGGGTGGTCATGGTCCCCGACGGGTGACGATCGTTCACCAACTTCTCTTTCGCCTCGACAACAGGGGCTGCCAGAGCAGTGCGGCGACTGTACCCGGCGGTATGCGGGCACGACAATCTTCGGCTTGTTTCCCGTGGGCCGGAAACGGGCATTCGGACGTGTTTCGGGGGAGGCGGAACCCGACCTTGGCTTTTCGTTCGAAGTCTGTTCGATGTGAGGTGACTCTGAGTCAGCTGTGCGCGGACTCCGCGCCTCCCGGCCGGGGCCGGTCTCAGGCCACCGTCAGACCCTCGCCGACCCGCTCACCGGGGTGCGGAGCGTCGAGGACCTCGCGTATCCCGGCGGCCACGGCGGGGTGCACGGGCAGGGCGAGATGACCGATGCCGGTCACCCGGACATTGCGCGCGTCCAGATCGGCATGCTCCAGGCAGGCCGTCTCCAGCGGGTCCATCATCGAGTCGAGGTCGCTCCAGAAGCTCACGAAGCGCGTACGGCAGCCGGGCGCGGACCGGGCGAGCTCCTTGATCACCGGGGATCCGGGCCGCATCTGCCGCACGATCGGATGGGCGTCGGCCAGCGGCGCCACCTTGGTCCCGGAGTGCGGTGTACCGAGCGTGACCAGCGTGCGTACGCGCAGGTCACCGCCCAGGCACTGGACGTAGTAGCGGGCGATCAGACCGCCGAGGCTGTGTCCCACGATGTCGACCCGGGCGCTGCCGGTGCGCTCGCAGATCTCCTCGATGTGCCGGCCGAGCAGGTCGGCCGCGGCCCGTATGTCACAGGTCAGCGGGGAGTAGTTCAGCGACTCGACCCGCTGTCTGCCGTGCTGGGCGAGGGTGCGGCGCAGCAGGACGAACACCGAGCGGTTGTCGATGAAGCCGTGCAGCAGCACGACCGGGGTGCCGGGGTGGGCCGGCAACCGGGTGGCGCCCTCCGCCGCGGCCAGGGCCGCCGAGCGGCGCTCCTGGGCGAGGCCCGTCGGATACAGCAGGAGATGCCCGGCGAGGATCGCCGCCTCGAGGGCGGTCGCCTTGAGCAGCGCCATGGACAGTCCGGTCAGTCTGCCGGGCCACAGGCGGCGGCAGACCGGGAGGAAGAGTGGCAGTACCCCGGTGACCTTCATGGCCGACCTCCTGTCGGCACGCCGGGAGGCGGCTCGATCCCCCGTGTGCCCTCATGTCCCACATGTGATTTCCCCCTCCCTGCGCGCCGTGAAACCGCGCGGTGCGGGATGCTGTGGATAACGTTCGTTCACTTCGCGACAATGGCGGGACGCGCCAAAAGTGCGGTACTTGTCGGTACGGACGGAAGCGATCGCTTCCGTGGTCGCTTGATGGAGGCAGTGATGGGTGTGGCAGCCGGTCCGATCCGCGTAGTGGTCGCCAAGCCGGGGCTCGACGGCCACGACCGTGGGGCCAAGGTCATCGCGCGCGCGTTGCGCGACGCCGGTATGGAGGTCATCTACACCGGGCTCCACCAGACCCCGGAACAGATCGTCGACACCGCCATCCAGGAGGACGCCGACGCGATCGGTCTCTCCATCCTCTCCGGCGCCCACAACACGCTGTTCGCCGCGGTCATCGACCTGCTCAGGGACCGGGACGCGGCGGACATCCTCGTCTTCGGGGGCGGCATCATCCCGGAGGAGGACATCGCGCCGCTGAAGGAGAAGGGCGTCGCCGCGATCTTCACGCCGGGCGCCACCATGACCTCGATCGTGGAGTGGGTCCGGGAGAACGCCGGTCAGCCGGCCGCGTCCGGCGGCTGAGGGGCTGCCTGCGCCGGGTGAGCGGGCGTGGTCAGCGGTGCCGGCGCCTGTGGCGGCCGAGCGGGTGCCCGCGGCGGCCGAGCCGGGGCGCCGGCGGGCACCGGTGTCAGCTCCTGCGCCATCACCGCCCGTAGCCGCAGCGTCGTGACCAGGCGCTGGAACGCCTCCGCCCAGTACCCGCCGGCCCCCGGCGCGGCGTCCTCGCGCTCGTCGGGTATCGCCAGCAGCGCTTCCAGCCGTACGGTCTCCGCCGGGTCCAGACAGCGCTCCGCCAGCCCCATCACCCCGCTGAAACTCCACGGGTAACTGCCCGCGTCGCGCGCGATGTTCAGGGCGTCCACCACGGCCCGGCCCAGCGGTGCGGCCCAGGGGACGGCGCACACGCCGAGCAGCTGGAACGCCTCCGACAAGCCGTGCGTCGCGATGAACCCGGCCACCCACGCGGCCCGCTCCGCCGGGGCCAGCGCTGCCAGCAGCTTCGCCCGTTCCGCCAGGGACACCGCGCCAGGGCCGCCCGCCTCCGGCGCCGACGGCGAGCCGAGCAGTGCCCGGGACCACGCGGCGTCCCGCTGCCGTACCGCCGCCCGGCACCAGGCCGCGTGCAGCTCGCCCTGCCAGCCGTCCGCCACCGGCAGCGCCACGATGTCGTGGGCCGTCCGCCCGCCGAACCGCCCGGCCCAGGTGCCGAGCGGGGCGGCTTCCACCAGCTGCCCCAGCCACCACGATCGTTCCCCTCTGCCCGAGGGCGGTGTGGCCACCACACCGTCGCGTTCCATGCCGGAGTCGCACTCGGGCGGCGGCTCCACCACGATCACGGGCGAGTTCCCCGTCCGGTCCAGGGCCACACATGCCGTGGCCCGTGCGGCCATCCGCGCGGCGAGGGCGGAACCCGGCAGCGCCGACAGCAGGTCCGCCGCGGTCGCCCGGACATTGCGGCTGCGGTCGCCGAGCGCCTGCTCCAGGAACGGCTCGTCCGCGTCCGACAGGCCGGTACGCAGCGAGTCGAGGAACATCAGCCGGTCCTCCGCCCGCTCCGCCGCCCAGCTCGACGCCAGCAGATCGCGTCCGAGTGCCGGTGTACCGGCCCGCAGGGCGCCCAGCAGCGCCACGCGCTCGGCGAACAGTCCTTCCGACCACAGCCGGCGCACCGCCCCGGCGTCCTGCGGACCGGGCAGGGCGGCGCCGCCGCCTGGGGCCGCGCGCAGGGCGAAGCGCCAGTCCGGGTTCAGCCGGGCCAGCCACAGCGCGCGCGGTCCCGCGAACGCCAGCGTCGCCGGCCGCAGGTCCGTACGGCCCCGGGCCGCGTCCAGCAGCGCGGGCAGCGCCTGCGGGGGCGCCGCGTAGCCGTGCGCGTTGGCCGCCGCGAGCCACTGCGGGAGCAGCTCCATGAGGTCCGGCGAGCTGCCCCGCCGGCCGCCTGCCCCGCCGGAACGGTCGGCGAGCAGCGTGGTGAGCCGGCGCGCCGCCGCCGCGGGCAGGGCGGGCCGCGGGTCCGCGGGCGCTCGCTCCGGCCGCCCTGCCGCGCGTGCGGGCCGCAGTCCGGCCCGCCGTCGTACGGTCGCCACGGCGGCCGCGTCCAGCAGCGCGACCGGCGCGGCGCGCCCGGGCACGGCGTACGCCGGTGTACGCCGGTCGGTGCCGAGAAGCGCGGTGGTCACCAGGTCCTCCCAGGAGCCGCCGGGATCCGCGGGGGCCATGCGGTCCGGCACGGCGCTGACCGACCCCACGCCGCTGTCCGACGGGGCGTGGCTGTCCGGTGCCGTTCCGCGGGCCGGTGTCTCTCCCTCGGCCGGTGCGTCCTTGCCGGGCGGTGTGCCGTTCATCGTGTTTCCTTCCCTTCGGCCGGCGGGGTTCCCCTGGAGGCTCTGTGTGCGCGGTCAGTACAGGGGCACCGCGTCGCCCGTTCCCTCCGGCCAGGCGGTGAGCGGAGTGAAGCCGCGGTGGCCGAACTCGCCGAAGACCGTGACGGGGGCGCCGCCGGAGAGGGCGACCAGCCGCCACAGGCCGGGGCGGGAGCGGGCGGCCCGGGTCAGCGGCAGGGCCGTGTCCGTGCCGGCGTCGGCCAGCTGCCACCGGTCGCCGTCCGGGACCGGTGTCACCCGGCCCAGCGTCACCGGGACCGACTCCAGCCAGGGATCGTCGCGCAGGGCCGCGCCGTACCGGGCCGCCGCCTCCGTGGTGGTCACGCCCGGCGGGCGGAACGCGGCCGGGGCCGGAGCGGCGAACCGTTCGCCCAGGGCGGCCCGGGTCCGGCCGGCACCCGGGTAGGCGGACAGCTCCGCCTCCAGGGCCAGCCCTACCGGCAGCGCCATCTCCGGCGCCCGTCCGGCCGCGCCGTAGGACAGCAGCAGCCGGGTGTGGCCGGACTCGGCGCCGTACAGCCATATCCGGCGGGTCGTCAGTTTCGCGTCGGCCGTGTCGTACTGGGCGAGGACCAGCCAGCGGTCGCGCACCGGCGGCCCGTCCGGCGTGGCGGGCAGGCCGAGCCGGGAGCGGACCGTGGCCGCGAGGGCGTCCGGCAGCGTGTCGCGGCGCAGCCAGCCCTGGTCGAGGAGGTGCAGCAGCGCGCACTCCTCCAGCAGCCGGGCGGGCCAGCCCGCGCCCGAGGCCGGTATCGCCCCCAATTCGCGCACCCGTGCGGCCAGTCCGGGGGCCTGAGCGTCGACCATGCGGGCCGCCGTCTCCTCCCACAGTCCGTACCCCGCCTGTTCGGCCGCTGCCAGGCCGCCGCGCAGCAGGTCCGTCAGGCGCTGTTCCAGTTCCGTCGCGCCCGCCGTGACCCGCTCGGCCCGGCGCTCGGCCCGCCGGCGGGCCGCCTCCGGACCGGCCGACCCGGCCGGCGCACCGCCGTCGGCCTGGGCCGCTCTCGTCGCCTCGCGTCCGCGCCGGCCCGCGAGCCACTGCTCCGCCCAGTCCGGCGGCTGTGCGCAGGCCGGCACCGCGTCGTCACCCGCCGCCCAGAGCAGCAGCAGGCCGAGCGCGTGCTTGCACGGGAACTTACGGCTCGGACAGCTGCACCGGTACGCCGGTCCTGCCACGTCCGCCAGGTCCACCACCGTCCGGTACGGCCTGCTGCCACTGCCCTTGCACTGCCCCCACACCGACCCCTGCGCGCTCCCCGCCCCGGACCACGGCCCGGCCGCGCCGAGTCTGCTCCCCGCCTTGCGTGACGCGGCGTCAGGCGCCAGTGCCAGCACCTGCTCCGCGCTCCGGCGCACCCCCTGCTCAGTCATGGCACCGACGGTAGGTCCCCCCACTGACAACCGGCCCGACGGGCGCGTTCGTGCAGGTCGCAGCGATTGTCAGTGGCGTGGTGCACGGTGGGTGCCAGATCCGAACCGGCCGAGCTGGAGGGGGCCTCAGCCATGTCTGTGTCCATGGAGTCCGCGGAACCGACGACCGCCGCATCCGAGCGGGACGAGACCGGGCAGGTGCTGCGCCCGCACGCCGAGCACGCCTTCGCGGCCGAACTCGCCGCACTCGCCGCGCAGGACGACCGCCCGCGCCCGGCCCGCTGGAAGCTGTCGCCGTGGGCGGTGGCGACGTACCTGCTCGGCGGCACACTGCCGGACGGCACGGTGATCACCCCCAAGTACGTGGGGCCGCGCCGGATCGTCGAGGTCGCCGTCACCACGCTCGCCACCGACCGCGCCCTGCTCCTGCTCGGTGTGCCCGGCACCGCCAAGACCTGGGTGTCGGAACATCTGGCCGCCGCCGTCAGCGGAGACTCGACGCTGCTGGTGCAGGGCACGGCCGGCACCCCGGAGGAGGCGATCCGCTACGGCTGGAACTACGCGCGGCTCCTCGCGCACGGCCCCAGCCGGGACGCTCTCGTGCCCAGCCCCGTGATGCGCGCCATGGCGGAGGGCATGACCGCCCGCGTGGAGGAGCTGACCCGCATCCCGGCCGATGTGCAGGACACGCTGATCACCATCCTGTCCGAGAAGACCCTGCCCGTCGCCGAGCTGGGCGAGGAGGTGCAGGCGGTCCGCGGCTTCAACCTCATCGCCACCGCCAACGACCGTGACCGCGGCGTCAACGACCTCTCCAGCGCGCTGCGCCGCCGCTTCAACACCGTGGTGCTGCCGCTGCCGGAGAGCGCCGACGCCGAGGTCGACATCGTCACCCGCCGGGTGGAGCAGCTCGGCCGCTCCCTGGAGCTGCCGGCCGCGCCCGACGGCATCGACGAGATCCGGCGTGTCGTGACCGTCTTCCGGGAGCTGCGCGACGGCGTCACCGCTGACGGCCGCACCAGACTGAAGTCACCCAGCGGCACGCTGTCCACGGCGGAGGCGATCTCCGTCGTCACCAACGGCCTCGCGCTCGCCACCCACTTCGGTGACGGCGTGCTGCGCCCGGGTGACATCGCCGCCGGCATCCTCGGTGCCGTCGTCCGCGACCCTGCGGCCGACCGGGTGATCTGGCAGGAGTACCTGGAGACGGTGGTGCGCGAGCGCGAGGGCTGGACGGACTTCTACCGCGCCTGCCGGGAGGTGAGCGCATGACCGCCACCGGCGCGGGCCCGGCGTACGACTCCGGGCCCCTGCTGCTCGGCGTGCGGCACCACGGGCCCGGCTCCGCGCGCGCGGTGCGGACCGCGCTGGACGCCGCCCGGCCCGACGTCGTCCTGATCGAGGGGCCGCCCGAGGCCGACACGCTGATCCCGCTGGCCGCCGACCCGGGGCTGCGGCCCCCGGTCGCCCTGCTCGCCCACGCCGTGGACGAACCCGGCCGTTCGGCCTTCTGGCCGTTCGCCGAGTTCAGTCCCGAGTGGGTGGCCATCCGCTGGGCCGTCGAACACGGCGTCCCGGCCCGCTTCATCGACCTGCCCGCCACGCACACGCTCGCGTGGCAGGAGGCGGACGAGGGCGGCGGGAGCGGCACGGAGGAGGAGGGCCCGGCGGCGGAGGCGGGCGGTCCCGCGTCCGCCTCCGCCGGGGACGACGTTCCCGCGCCGGCTCTCGCCGCCGACGGCGACCAGGTCCGCGTCGACCCCCTCGCCGTGCTCGCCGGGTCCGCCGGGTACGACGACCCGGAACGCTGGTGGGAGGACGTCGTCGAGCACCGGGGGCCGGGCGGCCGGGACCCTTTCGCGCCGTTCGCCGCGGTGGGGGAGGCCATGGGCGTGCTGCGCGAGCGGTACGGCGCCGGCGGACGCCCCAGGGACCTCGTCCGCGAGGCGCACATGCGGCTGCGGCTGCGCGACGCCCGCAAGGAGGCGGGGGACGCCGTGGCCGTCGTGTGCGGGGCCTGGCACGTGCCAGCGCTGCGCGCGAGGACCACCGTCACCGCCGACCGGGCGCTGCTCAGGGGGCTGCCCAAGGCGAAGGCGGACCTGACCTGGGTGCCGTGGACGCACCGCCGGCTGGCCCGGACCGGCGGGTACGGCGCGGGCATCGACTCCCCCGGCTGGTACGCGCATCTGTTCCACGCCCCCGACCGGCCGGTCGAACGGTGGCTGACCAAGGTGGCGGGGCTGCTGCGCGCGGAGGACCGGATCGTCTCCCCCGCGCACGTCATCGAGGCCGTGCGGCTCGCGGAGAGCCTGGCGGTGCTGCGGGGGCGCCCGCTGCCCGGTCTGGGGGAGACCACCGACGCGGTCCGCGCGGTGCTGTGTGAGGGCTCGGACGTGCCGCTGTCCTTGGTGTACGACCGGCTGGTGGTCGGGGACGTCCTGGGCGAGGTGCCCGAGTCGGCGCCCGCGGTGCCGCTCCAGCGCGACCTGGCCCGCCGGCAGCGCGCGCTGCGGCTCAAGCCCGAGGCGCCGGAGCGCGAGCTGGAGCTGGACCTGCGCGGGGAGACCGACGCGGGCCGCAGCAGGCTGCTGCACCGGCTGCGGCTGCTCGGCGTCGGCTGGGGCGAGCCGGCAAGGTCCCGGGGGAGCACGGGCACCTTCCGGGAGACCTGGCGGCTGCGCTGGGAGCCCGAGCTGTCGGTGCGGGTCGCCGAGGCCGGCGTGTGGGGGACGACCGTGCGCGCCGCGGCGCGGGCCAGGGCCGAGGCGGACGCGACCGCCGCGCCCGCCCTCGCCGACGTCACCGCGCTCGCCGAACAGTGCCTGCTGGCCGGCCTGCCGGACGCGCTGCCCATGGTCATGCGGGCACTGGCCGACCGGGCCGCCCTCGACACGGACGTCGCTCACCTTGCCCAGGCCCTGCCCGCCCTGGTCCGCGCCCTGCGCTACGGCGACGTACGCGGCACCGGCACCGGCGCTCTGGCCGAAGTCGCGGCGGCCCTCGCCGAGCGCGTCTTCGTCGGCCTGCCACCGGCCTGTGCCGCGCTGGACGCGAACGCGGCGGAGGAGATGCGCGGCCATGTGGACGCCGTGCACACCGCGGTGGCACTCCTGGCGGAGAGTCTGCCCGCCCCGGGCACCCGGGCCCCCGCGGGCGACGGGGGACGCGAGCACCCCGGGGACCCTGCCGGGTTGCGTGATCGCTGGCGGGGCGTGTTGCGCACCCTGGCGCTGCGGGAGACCGCGGCCGGTGTCATCCGGGGGCGGGCCGTGCGGCTGCTGCTCGACGACGGGGTGCTGCGGGCGGAGGAGGCCGCCAGGCTGATGGGGCTCGCGCTGTCGCCCGGCACGCCGCCCGCCGCTGCCGCCGCCTGGATCGAGGGATTCGCCGGCGGCGGGGGCGGACTGCTGCTGGCGCATGACGAGCGGCTGCTCGGGCTGCTGGACACATGGCTGACCGGGGTGCCGGCGGCTGCCTTCACGGACGTACTGCCCCTGCTCCGGCGTACGTTCGCGGCGTACGAGCCGGGGGTGCGCAGAACCCTCGGCGAACTGGTCCGGCGCGGCCCCGGAGGCGGTCGCGGAGACGGGCGTGGCGGGACCGCCGCCCGGACGGTCGCGGTGCCCGGGTTCGCCGCCGAACCGGACGCCGGGCGCGCCGAGGCGGTGCTGCCGGTGCTGCGGCTGCTGCTCGGCCTGGACACAGACCGTGGAACGACGCACGACACCGGCTTCGCGGGAGTGGGCGCATGACGAACCGGACGACCGAACCGACGGCGACCGATCCGACAGAGAACGAGCGGACGGCGGCCGGCCCGACCGTGAACGAGCCGACGACGAGCAGTCCGACAGTGAACGACCCGACAGTGAACGACCCGGCGGCGACCGACCCGGCGGTGAACGAGCCGACGGCGACCGATCCGACCGTGGCCGAAGCGGCCGTGACCGTGCCGCCCGACCCGGCGCGGGAGCGGTTGCGGCGCTGGCGGCTGGTGCTCGGCGGGGACCAGGCCGACGGCACGGGCTGCGCGCTGTCCGGCCGGGACGCGGCGATGGACGGCACGCTGGCCGCCCTCTACGGCAGGAGCGACACGGCACAGGCGGGCCGGAACCGTTCGGCGGGGCTCGGCGGCTCGGCACCGTCGGTGGCCCGCTGGCTCGGGGACATCCGCACCTACTTCCCGTCCTCCGTCGTCCAGGTCATGCAGCGCGACGCCATCGACCGGCTCGGCCTCGCCTCCCTGCTGCTGGAACCGGAGATGCTGGAGGCGGTGGAGGCCGACGTGCACCTGGTCGGCACCCTGCTCTCGCTCAACAAGGCGATGCCGGAGACCACCCGGGAGACGGCCCGCGCGGTCGTGCGCAAGGTGGTCGAGGACCTGGAGGGGCGGCTCGCGACCCGTACCCGGGCCGCCGTCACCGGCGCCCTGGACCGCAGCGCCCGGATCACCCGGCCGCGCCACCACGACATCGACTGGAACCGCACCGTCGCGGCCAACCTCAAGCACTACCTCCCCGAGTACCGCACGGTCGTACCGGAACGGCTCGTCGGCTACGGGCGGGCCGCGCGGTCGGTGAAGAAGGAGGTCGTCCTGTGCGTCGACCAGTCCGGGTCGATGGCGGCGTCCGTGGTCTACGCGTCCGTGTTCGGGGCGGTCCTCGCCTCCATGCGGTCGGTCGGCACCCGGCTGGTCGTCTTCGACACGGCGGTCGTCGACCTCACCGACCAGCTGGACGACCCCGTCGACGTGCTCTTCGGCACGCAGCTCGGCGGGGGCACGGACATCAACCGGGCGCTCGCCTACTGCCAGTCGCGGATCACCCGTCCGGCGGAGACCGTCGTCGTCCTGATCAGCGACCTCTACGAGGGCGGCATCCGGGACGAGATGCTCAAGCGGGTCGCGGCGATGAAGGCGTCCGGGGTGCAGTTCGTGACGCTGCTCGCGCTGTCGGACGAGGGGGCGCCCGCATACGACCGTGAGCACGCGGCGGCGCTGGCCGCCCTCGGTGCGCCGGCCTTCGCCTGCACGCCCGACCTGTTCCCCGAGGTGATGGCGGCGGCGCTGGAGAAGCGCCCGCTGCCGATACCCGACGCGGCCTGACGGGCGCCGCCGCCCAGGCTCTCACCGGGCCGGACCCGGACCGGTGAGGCCGGGCAGATCGCCTGTCCGGGGCCCGTACCGGCCCGCGTACCGGCACCCCGTGCCAGGAATCCCGGCATCATGTGACAGGTATCACCGCTCAGGTGTGACCCGCGATTTAGGGGGCCCCCGTAAGCAGCGATAACCTGCGAGACGGACATGCCGCGCGCTCGGACACCGTGTGCGCTTCCCTAGTGACAGCGGACGTCACGTTGCCCTTCGCGGCACGCCCACGCATCCAACGAACCGCGAGATCACTGATAGGGACGGAAGCGCGTGGACCTGTTCGAGTACCAGGCGAGGGACCTCTTCGCCAAGCACGATGTACCGGTGCTGGCCGGTGAAGTCATCGACACGCCTGAGGCGGCGCGCGAGATCACCGAGCGGCTGGGCGGCAAGTCCGTCGTCAAGGCGCAGGTGAAGGTCGGTGGTCGTGGAAAGGCCGGCGGCGTCAAGCTGGCCGCCACCCCGGACGAGGCCGTCGCCCGCGCGACGGACATCCTCGGCATGGACATCAAGGGCCACACGGTCCACAAGGTGATGATCGCCGAGACCGCTCCGGAGATCGTCGAGGAGTACTACGTCTCCTTCCTCCTCGACCGTGCCAACCGCACCTTCCTCTCCATCGCCTCCGTCGAGGGCGGCATGGAGATCGAGGAGGTGGCGGCCACCCGTCCGGACGCCGTCGCCAAGATCGCGATCGACGCCATCGACGGCGTGGACGAGGCCAAGGCCCGCGAGATCGTCGAGGCCGCCAAGTTCCCGGCCGAGGTCGCGGACAAGGTCGCGCACGTCCTGATCAAGCTGTGGGACACCTTCATCAAGTCGGACGCCCTCCTCGTCGAGGTCAACCCGCTCGCGAAGGTCGCCTCCGGTGACGTCCTGGCCCTCGACGGCAAGGTGTCGCTGGACGAGAACGCCGAGTTCCGTCACCCCGAGTACGAAGAGCTCCACGACAAGGAGGCCGCCAACCCGCTCGAGGCGGCCGCCAAGGAAAAGGGCCTGAACTACGTCAAGCTCGAGGGCGAGGTCGGCATCATCGGCAACGGCGCGGGTCTCGTCATGAGCACCCTGGACGTCGTCGCGTACGCCGGTGAGAAGCACGGCGGCGTCAAGCCCGCCAACTTCCTGGACATCGGTGGCGGCGCCTCCGCCCAGGTGATGGCGAACGGCCTGGAGATCATTCTGGGCGACCCGGACGTCAAGTCCGTCTTCGTGAACGTCTTCGGCGGCATCACCGCCTGTGACGAGGTCGCCAACGGCATCGTGCAGGCCCTGAAGCTCCTCGAGGACCGCGGCGAGAAGGTCGAGAAGCCCCTCGTCGTCCGCCTGGACGGCAACAACGCCGACCTGGGCCGGAAGATCCTCACGGACGCCGACCACCCGCTGGTGCAGCGCGTCGACACCATGGACGGCGCGGCCGACAAGGCCGCCGAGCTGGCCGCCGCCAAGTAAGCACGAGGACGAGGACTCACACCACCATGGCTATCTGGCTCAACAAGGACAGCAAGGTCATCGTCCAGGGCATGACCGGCGCCACCGGCATGAAGCACACCAAGCTCATGCTCGGTGACGGCACGAACGTCGTGGGCGGCGTCAACCCGCGCAAGGCGGGTCAGACCGTGGACTTCGACGGCACCGAGGTACCCGTCTTCGGGACCGTCAAGGAAGCCGTCGAGAAGACCGGCGCCGACGTCTCCGTCATCTTCGTGCCGGAGAAGTTCACCAAGGACGCGGTCGTCGAGGCCATCGACGCCGAGATCCCGCTGGCCGTCGTCATCACCGAGGGCATCGCCGTGCACGACACGGCGTCCTTCTGGGCGTACGCCGGCAAGAAGGGCAACAAGACCCGGATCATCGGCCCGAACTGCCCCGGCATCATCACCCCGGGCCAGTCGAACGTCGGCATCATCCCGGGCGACATCACCAAGCCGGGCCGCATCGGTCTGGTGTCGAAGTCCGGCACGCTGACGTACCAGATGATGTACGAGCTGCGGGACCTCGGTTTCTCGACCGCCGTCGGCATCGGTGGCGACCCGATCATCGGCACCACGCACATCGACGCGCTCGCCGCGTTCCAGGCCGACCCCGACACCGACCTGATCGTCATGATCGGTGAGATCGGCGGCGACGCCGAGGAGCGCGCGGCCGCGTTCATCAAGGAGAACGTGACCAAGCCGGTCGTCGGTTACGTCGCGGGCTTCACGGCGCCCGAGGGCAAGACCATGGGCCACGCGGGCGCCATCGTCTCCGGTTCCTCCGGCACCGCGCAGGCCAAGCAGGAGGCCCTGGAGGCCGCGGGCGTCAAGGTCGGCAAGACGCCGACCGAGACGGCCAAGCTGGCCCGGGAGATCCTCAGCGCCTGAGTCTCCCAGCCGCATGCCGGCAGGCCCGTTCCCGTCGTCCGGGGCGGGCCTGCCGGCGTTCTGCGGGTGCGGCACGCGAGGACGGCGGCGGGCCGGCCCGCGTTCAGCGTGGTTGCGGCATCAGCCTTTCCGGGCCGCTCGCCTCCGACCGGTGCAGCTTCGCCCGCAGCACCAGTTCGCTCCGGGACAGCGGGCCCATGCCCGCCGGTGGCGGGACTCCCTGGACCGCCTGCGCCGGAGCGACCGGTGCCTCGTAGCGGGTCGGTGCCGTCCGCAGGGTGAGCGTTGTCGCACCGATGATCGTCACCGTGAAGGCGATGGCCGCCCGGGTCCAGAACACGTTCCGGCGCTCGCAGCCGGTCCGTACGATCGTCGGGCGGGGGGCGCGCAACCGCTCGGCCGAGCCCAGTTCGAGCAGCCGGCGGTGGAGTGCGGCCGTATCGGCCAGTTCCGGCAGCAGCGCCACCACCGCCTGGCGGGCGTGGGTCAGCCGCTTGGCGGCGGCCGGTGTGCTCGCCTCCGTCTCCGCCGCCGTCTCCGGCAGGTCGAGGCCGACACCGTCGTAGAGGACGAGCGTGCGCCGGTACGTCGGCGGAAGCTCGAGCAGGGCGTGCAGCAGCGCGCGGTCGGCGGGGTCTGCGGGCGGGGGTTCCGGTTGCCGGTAGCGGGGGCGGAAGCGGTGCCAGGGGGAGAGCGCGCAGTCGTACGCCACCGCCCGGACCCACCCGGCCGGGTCCCGGTCCCGCGCCACCTCGGACCAGCGCTGCCAGGCCAGCTGGAAGGCGCGCTCCACGGCCTCCCGGGCCAGTTCCCGGCGCCCGGTCAGCAGATACGTCTGGCGTACGAGGGCGGGGGCACAGAAGGCGTACAGCGCGTCGAAGGCCTGAGAGGGCGTCAGGGGCTGGGGTTCGGGGGTGAGGGGCGCGAGGGCAGGACCGTCCTGGTCCGCCTTTCCGGACGCCTGCCGCGCCGCGGCGAGCTGAGCCCGTGTCAGTGACCGGCGCCGGCCGAGGCGTCGGCGCCGGTTCGGCGGTGGCAGCGGGCTGGCAGGGCTCTGCGTCGTCACCGTGCACCCTTCCGTGCGAAAAAGAACATAAACGTATATTGAGCGACACAGCGGAGGTTCGCCTGTTACGACGGGAAAGCGCGTGTCGTTGGGAGCATGGCGTGCGTGATCCAGATGACCGCGCGCCGTTCGTCGTTGCCACCCCTGCGCACCCGGATGCGTGACCGTTCACCCGGCCTGGCCGCGAGCCTGCTGGGCGGGGCCGTCGCCGCCGGACTGGGACTCGGTTCGTTCGCCGTGGTGGTGATGATCCTGTGGGTCAGCTCGCCGTACCCCGACAGCGGGCCGGGCGGTGCGCTGCACATCGCCGCCGCCCTGTGGCTGCTGGCGCACGGCGTGGAACTGGTCCGCACCGGCACCCTCTCCGGCGCGTCCCTGCCCGTCGGGGTCACCCCGCTGCTGCTGCTCGCGCTGCCGGTGTGGCTGGTGTACCGGGCGGCGCGGGACGCCACCGACGCGTCGGCCGAGCCGGACGGCCCGCCTCCGGTGCCCGCGCGTACGGCGTGGACCGGCGTGGTCCTCGGCTACCTGACCGTCGGCGTTGCGGCGGCGCTGTACGACACCGGCGGCGAACTGCGTCCGGAGTGGCCGTGGGTGACGGCGTGTCTGCCGCTGGTCGCGGGCGGCGCGGCGGGCCTGGGAGTGTGGTCGGCGTACGGCTGTCCGCGTGAACCGGTGCTGCGCGCGCTGGCGGTCGTGCCGGGTCCGGTACGGCGGCTGGTGTCCGGCGGCGACGCGCGGGCGCGGCTGGGAGCGGCCGTGCGCGCCGCCGGTGCCGCGACGGCCGTGCTCCTCGGCGGCGGGGCGCTGCTGGTCGGCGTGTCACTGGTGTGGCACGGCGAGCCGGCGCGGGCCACGTTCGTGCAGCTGACGGAGGGCTGGACGGGGCGGTTCGCGGTGCTGCTGCTCGGCATCGCGCTGATCCCCAACGCGGCGGTGTGGGCCGCGTCGTACGCCCTCGGCCCCGGCTTCGTCCTCGGCGCCGGGCACCCGGTCCACCCGTTCCTCTCCGACCCCGCCCCGCTGCTGCCGCCGTTCCCGCTGCTGGCGGCGGTGCCGGACCCGGGCCCCGGGACGCAGCTGAACTGGGCGGCCGGGCTGGTCCCGGCGGTGGCCGGGGCGACGGCGGGATGGTTCGTGGCCCGGGCGGCCGTGGGGCGGCCCGGGCCCGCGGGGCCGGCATCGGCCCGCTGGCCGGCCGCCCGGACCGCCGGGGTGGTCCTGCTGACGGGCACGGTCTGCGCGGTGACGCTCGCCCTGCTCGCCGAGTTGTCCGGCGGACCCCTGGGCGTGGCCCTGCTGGCCCGCCTCGGCCCGGTGTGGTGGTGGACCGGGGCGGCGGCCGGGCTGTGGACGGTGACGTTCGCGCTGCCCGTGGCACTGACCGCGCGGGCCTGGCGGCTGCGGGGCCGGCGCGGTCGGGACGAGGCGCTCCCGGCGCGGGGCGGGCAGCCGGAGGTCACGGCGGCGACGGGTGCCAAGGGCTCCGGGAAACCGGCGGACGCGGTGAAGGCGGGGGAGAGGGCGGACGCGGGAGGGGGGACGGTGCCGGAAGGGGGCGGGAGCGCCGGGGCGGCGTCCTCCGACGGGGAGCCGGTTGCGGCGGGCGGGGGCGGAGCCGGGTTCTGGGCCAGGGCCAAGGGGGCCGGCAAGGAGGAGGGCGCGGGGCACGAGAACGGCTCGGGGCAGGACAAGGGCGCCCGCGGCGAGAAGGGGGCGCGCAAGGGAGGGCGGGGGCAGAAGGCGAGGACGTCCGCGCGCGGGACGGCCACGCCTGGTACGGCCGCGGCCGCCGAGGGGGACTTCTACGACTTCCTCCCGGCCGACGACCCGTTCCCGACGCCGTTGGGCGAACCCTTCCCCGCGGAATGGCACGACGACGTCGCCCGCGCCTCCCGCTGGGCGGCCCTGAAGGAGGCGGCCACGGCCCGGAACGTCCCCGAGAAAACGGAGACCGACGCCGACGCCGACGCCGATACCGGCACCGCTACCGCTACCGACGCCGGTACCGGTACCGGTACGAAGAACTCGGCGGGGATGGGCGGCGCGGGGGGCACGGACGAGCTGCCCCCGGCCCGCCGTCCGGACACCCCCGAGCCGTGAGGTGCCCGCGCCGGCCCGCTACCGGTGCCGGCGGTGCCGCGGGTTCAGCTGTTCTCGACGCCCAGCACGCCGCGCAGCTGATGCGGCAACAGGGTCTCGCAGGACTGCTTGGCCTCGTGGGTCAGGGCGTCACCGACGCAGGTGTAGTAGTCGCGGTAGACCAGCTGGACGGTGAACGTCGAAGCCACCAGGACCAGGGCCAGGGACGCCGTGACCAGGCCGCTAACGGCCGCTGTCGTCTGGGGCCGGCCGTTGGGCGCCGCGGGGGCGTCCGGCGACGGGCGGCTCGGCTTGGCGCGCAGGGCGCTGCTGCCCCAGTACAGGGCCAGCGCGCCCAGTAGCAGGGCCACGTACGGCCAGCTGAACAGGACGAAGAAGACCGCCCACATGCCGGAGAGCAGGGCGTACCGCGCACGGCGCTGGGCCGGGTCCGCCGGGTCCCAGCGCATGCCGGGGCCGGCCGGTCCGCCGGGGCCCTGGGGGCCGCCGCCGGGCCGCTCGCCGAAGCTGCCGGGGGAACGGCCGGGCTGGTGGTCGCTCCAGTGACTGCCCGAGGAAGGGCCGTCCCCGTCCCCGTGCCCGGACTCCGGACCCTGACCCCAGTTCGGCCCCTGTCCCTGCCCCTGTCCCTGACCGGGGCCCTGGCCCCAGCCCGGGCCCTGCCCCGGAACCGCGCCTTGTCCCCAGCCAGGCCCCTGCCCGGAAGCCGGACCGTGACCCTGTCCGTGGCCGGACGGGCCTCCGGGGTGCCGCGGCTGCCACGGCCGGTCCGGCGCGCCCTCCGGCGGCGGCGCGAACGGATTGCCGTCCTGCGGCCCGCCGTCCCGCCCGGAACCTTCCCGCCCGGAACCGGAACCGTCCCGCACGGAGTCGTCGGAACCGGAACCGTCCCGCCCGGAGCCGCCCTGCCCAGGGCCACTCTCCCCGGAACCGTCCGGCCCGGCTCCGCGTCCAGCACCGCCCCACCCGGGACCGCCCTGCCCGGGACCGCCCCGCCCCGAGTCGCCGTGGCCGGAACCGTTGCGTGGTGTGCCCGTCGGCGGCGGGGTCGGCAGGTCCCGCAGCAGTGCGGCGCCAGCCACGCCTCCCTGGACCGGGCGCGGCGGGAACGTGAGGAGTCGCAGGCTGCGAGCGGGCATCAAAAGAGCGTCTTCCCCTAGATGACTACGGCTGTCCGACGTGAGCTTCCACCTCGTGAACGCACCGCACGACGACCGCGTTCCCGGGGCTGCTCCTTCGTGACTCGCTGCGAACGCTACCGTCCGCCCCGCCCCCCGTCCCGAGGGGCCCTTCCGGAGTGCCGGTATCGTTGCTGACGGTCGGCCGCTTCGTAGACTTCCCCGTATCCGGGGGCGCGAAGCATTCGTACGACCGTACAAACCGTCCGGCCGGGAACGGCCGGACCCGTCGCTTCCCGAGAAAGGGCCCCACCGTGGCCGCCACCACTCCCGGCCCAGCTACCGGACCAGCGGTCAGGCGCCTCGTCGTGCTGGTCTCCGGGTCCGGTACCAACCTCCAGGCGCTGCTGGACGAGATCGAGCGCACCGGAGCCGGGGCGTACGGCGCCCGGATCGTCGCCGTCGGGGCCGACCGCGACGGCATCGAGGGCCTCGCCCGGGCCGAGCGGGCGGGGCTGCCGACCTTCGTGTGCCGGGTGAAGGACTTCGGTTCCCGCGACGAGTGGGACGCCGCCCTGGCCGGGGCCGTGGCGTCGTACGAGCCCGACCTCGTCGTGTCCGCCGGGTTCATGAAGATCGTGGGGAAGGAGTTCCTCGCGAGGTTCGGCGGGCGGTTCGTGAACACCCACCCCGCCCTGCTGCCCAGTTTTCCGGGGGCCCACGGGGTCCGTGACGCGCTCGCGTACGGCGCCAGGGTCACCGGCTGCACCGTCCACTTCGTCGACGACGGCGTCGACACCGGCCCGATCATCGCCCAGGGCGTGGTCGAGATCCGGGACGAGGACGACGAGAGCGCGCTGCACGAGCGCATCAAGGAAGTCGAGCGAAGGCTGCTCGTCGAGGTCGTGGGGCGGCTCGCCCGCAACGGCTATCGCATTGAGGGACGAAAGGTAGTTATCCAGTGACCGCGGAGAGCAACAAGCGGGCCATCCGTCGCGCGCTCGTCAGCGTCTACGACAAGACCGGTCTCGAGGACCTCGCGCGCGGGCTGCACGAGGCCGGTGTGGAGCTGGTCTCCACCGGGTCCACGGCCGGCCGGATCGCCGCCGCCGGTGTCCCCGTGACCAAGGTCGAGGAGCTGACCGGCTTCCCCGAGTGCCTGGACGGCCGGGTGAAGACCCTGCACCCGAAGGTGCACGCCGGCATCCTCGCCGACCTGCGGCTGGACAGCCACCGCGAGCAGCTCGCCGAGCTGGGCGTGGAGCCGTTCGACCTGGTGGTCGTCAACCTCTACCCGTTCCGCGAGACGGTGGCCTCCGGCGCCTCGCCCGACGAGTGCGTGGAGCAGATCGACATCGGCGGCCCGTCGATGGTCCGCGCCGCCGCCAAGAACCACCCGTCGGTGGCCGTGGTGACCAGCCCGCGGCGGTATGCCGACGTGCTCGCCGCGGTGAGGGACGGCGGTTTCGACCTCGCCGCCCGCAAGCGGCTGGCGGCCGAGGCGTTCCGGCACACGGCGGAGTACGACACCGCCGTCGCGTCCTGGTTCGCGTCGTCGTACGCCCCCGCCGACGACTCGCCGTTCCCCGGTTTCCTCGGTGCCACCCTGGAGCGCGCCCACACCCTGCGCTACGGCGAGAACCCGCACCAGCCCGCCGCCCTCTACACCTCCGGCGAGGGCGGGCTCGCGGCGGCCGAGCAGCTGCACGGCAAGGAGATGTCGTACAACAACTACACGGACACGGACGCCGCCCGCCGTGCCGCGTACGACCACGACGAGCCCTGTGTCGCGATCATCAAGCACGCCAACCCGTGCGGCATCGCGATCGGCGCGGACGTCGCCGAGGCGCACCGCAAGGCGCACGCCTGTGACCCGGTCTCCGCGTACGGCGGTGTGATCGCCGTGAACCGCCCGGTCAGCAAGGAGCTGGCCGAGCAGGTCGCGGACATCTTCACCGAGGTCATCGTCGCCCCCGGCTACGAGGACGGAGCGCTGGAGGCCCTCACCAAGAAGAAGAACATCCGCGTGCTGCGCTGCCCCGACGGCCCGGGCCACCCGGTCGAGGTCAAGCCGATCGACGGCGGCGCGCTGCTCCAGGTCGCCGACCGGCTCCAGGCCGACGGCGACGACCCGGCCAACTGGACGCTCGCCAGCGGCGAGGCGCTCTCGGCCGAGGAGCTGCGGGAGCTGGCCTTCGCCTGGAAGGCGTGCCGTGCGGTGAAGTCCAACGCGATCCTGCTCGCCAGGGACGGCGCCTCGGTCGGCGTCGGCATGGGCCAGGTCAACCGCGTCGACTCCTGCAAGCTGGCCGTGGAACGGGCCGGCGAGGAGCGGGCCCGCGGCGCCTACGCGGCCTCGGACGCCTTCTTCCCCTTCCCCGACGGGCCGGAGATCCTCATCGGCGCCGGCGTCCGGGCGATCGTCCAGCCGGGCGGCTCGATCCGTGACGAGCAGGTCGTGGAGGCCGCGAAGAAGGCGGGCGTGACCATGTACTTCACGGGCACGCGCCACTTCTTCCACTGACCCGCCGCCCGGCACCGCGCGGTACCCCGGACATGACCCGGCACCGCGCGGTACTCCGGGCGTGACCCGGCACCGCGCGGTACCCCGGGCGCCCGCCGCTGCCCGTCCCATCCCGCCCGTCGTCCGACGGGCGGGATCGCGCGTATCCGGACCCGGACCCTCCGAAGCGGTGTCCGGCACAGCGGTCAGCAACGTTTCAGTCCCTCGTCAGCGGTGGACGCGAGGGTGGGGGCATGACGTCGATCGTGGCAGTTTCCAGCCGTCTTCCCGACGCCATCCCCATCGCCGGCTTCCACCGCGAACTCGGCCGCGGTCGCGGCTGACCCGGGAGCAGGCGGACCAGTTCGCGGGCGCGACCGGCGACCTCCAGCGGATCCGCACCGACCCGGAGCGCGCGGCGACCGGCCCGTTCGGCTGGACCATCCTGCACGGCTGCATGACGCCGGCCCTGCTGCCCACCATGATGCGCGCCCTCTTCGACATCGAGAAGATCGAGATGGGCGTCGACTTCGGCCTGGACGAGGTGCGTTTCCCGCATCCGGTGCCGGTCGGCTCCCGGGTGCGGGGCGGCGCGAAGCTCACCGGGGTGCGGGAGACGCCCGTCGGCCGTCTGGCCGCCGTCCGCATGACGGTGGAGGTCGAGGGGCAGCCCCGGCCGCCTGTGTGGCCGACACGCTGTCGTTGTTCGTCGGCCCCTGACGGCCGCGGCCTCAAGAGGGGTGTTTTCACCACCGATTTCGCCACCCCTTCGCCACCACAATGAGGGGGCGGGCGCTTCGGCCCACGACGAACGTACGACTCCGGCACCGCGTACGGCGGAGCAGGGCGAGGAAGGAGCGGGTCGCATGGACGACCGCACGATGCAGCTCGGCGGGGTCCGCCAGCCGGCGGTGATCCAGGGGTTCTCGGTGCCCGCCGGCATGACCGCACTGCGGCGGGCGATGACGCTGTGCTGGATGTCGGTGGCGGCTTGCGGCCGTTCCCTCGCCGTGTCCGGGGCGATCAGCCTGGTCGGTCCGGGCCTCGGCATGGTGCCGCGGGCCATGGAGGGAGTGCGTTCCCTGGCCGCGCACCAGCGCGAACTCGCCCGGCGCTGGGCGGGGGTGGAGATCCCGGGCCCGCCCGGACCGCTGCCGCCCGCGCCCGCGGGTGCCTCCGGTGCCGTCGCCCGCTACCGCTGGATCATGAGCGACCCGCAGACGCGGCGCGAGTACGTCTGGGTGCTCGCCGATCCGCTCGCCGGCGGCTTCCTGGCCTTCTTCCCGTTCGCGCTGATCCTCAGCGGCCTGTGGGGCGTCTTCCTCGCCTTCTTCGGGGTTCCGCTGTCCACCGAGTGGGACGGCCTGTGGTACCAGTTCATCCCGATCGAGGGCCGGGCCACGGCGATCCTCGCCGGTGTCCTCGGGCTGCTCCAGCTGCCGCTGGCCGTGTGGGCGGCGCCGCGCGCGGTGCGCCGGCACGCCCTGTACACGAGGGCCATGCTCGCGCCGAGCGAGAGCGAGGTCATGGCCGGCCGGATCCAGCACCTGGCCGCCACCCGCTCCGACGCGGTGGACACGCAGATGGCCGAGATCCGCCGGATCGAGCGGGACCTGCACGACGGCGCCCAGGCCCGCCTGGTTGCCATGGGCATGACTCTCGACGCGGCCGAGCACCTGCTGGAGACCGACCCCGAGGCCGTCCGCGCCCTGCTCATCGAGGCCCGCCAGTCCTCCTCCGCGGCCCTGGAGGAACTGCGCAACCTGGTCCGCGGCATCCATCCGCCCGTCCTCGCCGACCGGGGACTCGCCGACGCCGTACGGGCGTTGGCGATGGTCTGCCCGGTACGCACCGAGGTGCGGGTCGACCTGCCGGGCCGCCCGGAGATGCCGGTGGAGTCCGCCGCCTACTTCGCCCTCTCCGAGATCCTCGCCAATGTCGCAAAGCATGCGCGGGCCGACCGGGCCTGGATCGATCTTCGTTACGATCGCGGCATGCTCCACATCACCGTCACGGATGACGGTCACGGTGGCGCCGACGCCTCCCGCGGCACCGGTCTGCGGGGCATCGAGCGGCGGCTCGCCACCTTCGACGGCGTGCTGGCCCTGAGCAGTCCGGTCGACGGGCCGACGATGGTGACGATGGAGATCCCGTGCGTATTGTCCTCGCCGAAGACCACTTCCTCCTGAGGGACGGGCTGATCCGCCTGCTCGGGGCCTACGGCCACGACGTGGTGGCCGCCGTGGACAACGGCACCGACCTGCTCGAGGCGCTGGGCCGGGAACAGCCGGACATCGCCGTCGTCGACGTCCGGCTGCCGCCGGACTTCACCGACGAGGGCCTGCGCGCCGTCCTGGCCGCGCGCAAGGAGAACCCGGACCTCGCGGTGCTCCTGCTCTCCCAGTACGTCGAACCCCTTTACGCCCGCGAGCTGCTCACCAGCGGCGGCCGGGGTGTCGGCTACATGCTCAAGGACCGCGTCACCAACGGCGCCCAGTTCCTGGACTCCATCCAGCGGGTGGCCGCGGGCGGCACGGCCATGGATCCCGACGTCATCTCCCAGCTGCTGGTCCGCAAGGAGCGCGACGAGTGCGTCGGCAGCCTGACCGAACGGGAGCGCGAGGTGCTCGAACTCCTCGCCCAGGGCCGTTCCAACGCCGGCATCGCGGCGGCCCTGTTCGTCACCGAGAAGGCCGTCGCCAAGCACATCGGCAACATCTTCACCAAGCTGGGCCTGCTCCCGGCGGACGGCGACAACCGGCGGGTGCTGGCCGTCCTGGCCTACCTGGACCAGTGAGCCGGCGGCCCTGGAAACACAGCGGGCCGCGCTCCGTCCGGCCGGACGGGACACGGCCCCGGGGTGTCGGGCCCCTGGCGGATCAGTACCGCGGGCGGTTGAACCACGCCGAGGCGGCGCCGGTGACCATCGACGCCAGGATGATGCCGGCCATGGCCAGCGAGACCAGTCCGCCGAAGGTGGCGGAGCCGTTCGCACCGTTGACCATGTTGGTGATGCCGCCGAGGATCATCAGACCGGCGTAGACGATCGTGGCGATGCGGATGCCGCTGCCGCCGTTCTTGAACTTCACGCCCAGGAAGATCGACAGCGCGCCGAAGCCCACCAGCAGCGCCGCGACCAGGAAGCCCAGGCCGGCCAGGCCGTCGGTGCTGTCACCGGAGCCGGCACCGTTGGAGACGTCCTGGACGGCACCGACCGCCGCACCGACGATGAGACCGAACAGGATCTGGAAACCGGCCAGGACGAACAGCAGCACCCGGGCGGTCTTCATGAGGCCGGGCATCTCCATCGGGACGCCGTAACCGGGCTGCTGGAACGGCGGGGCGGCCGGGTAGCCGTAACCGGGCTGGCCCTGGGGGGCGGCCGGGTAGCCGTAGCCGGGCTGGCCCTGCGGGGGCTGGGGCGGGTATCCGGGCTGCTGGCCCTGCGGCGCGCCGTAGGGGTTGTTCGGGTCGCCAAAGCTCATGGCGGTCTTTCCTCCGTCTGTTCAAGTGCGGGGACGACGCGCGGCACGGTGCGGAGGAAAGTTCTACAGATGCGGTCCGTCCCCCCGGTACTGCCCGCGGCACTGTGTGGCTCATCGTCTTTTAACAGGCTCTTACTTGTCCAGCCGGAAGCCCAGGGCGTTGTGCAAGTGCAACATCGATGATCACGCCGGCACCCACCGGATTGGTACCGGGGCCGGGTCATCCGCGAGGATGGGACCCATGACCGCCCAGATTCTCGATGGCAAGGCCACCGCAGCCGCGATCAAGTCCGATCTGACCGCCCGCGTGGCGGCGCTGAAGGAGAAGGGCGTCACGCCCGGCCTCGGCACGATCCTGGTCGGGGACGACCCCGGCAGCCAGAAGTACGTCGCCGGCAAGCACCGCGACTGCGCCCAGGTGGGCATCGCCTCCATCCAGCGCGAGCTGCCGGCCACCGCCACCCAGGAGGAGATCGAGGCGGTCGTCCGCGAGCTGAACGAGGACCCCGCCTGCACCGGCTACATCGTCCAGCTGCCGCTGCCCAAGGGCATCGACGAGAACCGCGTCCTGGAACTCATGGACCCGGCCAAGGACGCCGACGGCCTGCACCCCACCAACCTCGGCCGCCTCGTGCTCAACGAGCCGGCCCCGCTCCCCTGCACCCCCAACGGCATCCTGACCCTGCTGCGGGCCCACGGCGTGGAGATCAAGGGCGCCGAGGTCGTGGTCGTCGGCCGCGGCGTCACCATCGGCCGCCCGATGCCGCTGCTGCTCACCCGGCGCAGCGAGAACGCCACCGTCACCCAGTGCCACACCGGCACCCGTGACCTCTCCGCCCACCTGAAGCGGGCCGACATCATCATCGCCGCGGCCGGGTCCCCGCACCTGATCCGCGCCGAGGACGTCAAGCCGGGCGCGGCCGTCCTGGACGTCGGCGTCTCCCGCAACGCCGACGGCAAGATCGTCGGTGACGTCCACCCGGACGTGGCCGGCGTGGCCGCGTGGATCTCCCCCAACCCCGGCGGGGTCGGCCCGATGACCCGGGCGCTCCTGCTGGTCAACGTGGTCGAGGCGGCGGAGCGCAGTGCCGGCTGAGGACACCCGCGAGCCCGCGGAACCGACCGTGCGCGACGCGATCAGCGCCCCCGACGCCGAGGGGCGCCCGCGCCGCGTCACCCGCCGGTTCCCGCTGTTCACGCGGGACACCGCCCGGCCGGAGGGCGGCGGCCGGGCCGCGCCCGGCGACGCCCCGGCGCCCGCCCGCCAGTGGCCCCTGCTCGTGGTGCTGTCGGCGGTCGCGCTCGGCCTGCTGCTGACCGCGCTGGACCTGTTCCGGGTCGGCACCCTGCTCATCGGCGCCGCCCTGCTGGCCGGCGCGGTCATACGCTGGATCACGCCCAGCGTCGGCATGCTCGCCGTCCGCTCCCGCTTCACGGACATCGCCACCTACGGCGTCCTCGGCCTGGCGATCGTGCTGCTGGCGATGATGGCCCAGCCGAAACCGTGGCTGGAGATCCCGTTCCTGAAGGACACCCTGCACCTCACGGTCACCAAGTAGCGCCGTCCCCACGTCACGTGGCCCGCGCCCCCCGGGGGGGCGCGGGCCACGCCCGTATCCCCTGCCGACGACCACGGTCCAAAAGCTGGGATCCTTGGACGCGCGTACGGAACACGGGGGAAGAGGGGAGGAGGGGGAAGCGATGCCTCGCTGGAAAACCCTGCCGAAGGATATGGATCCGCAGATCAGGGAGTTCACCGAGCGGATGCGGGGGCTTGTGGACCACAGCGGCCTGAGCGTCGCGGAGCTGGCCGACAGCACGGGATACAGCAGGACGTCCTGGGAGCGGTACCTGGGCGGTCGGCTCCTCGCCCCCAAGGGCGCGGTCGTCGCGCTGGCCGAGACCACCGGCACCCACACCGTCGACCTGACCACCCTCTGGGAACTGGCCGAACGCGCCTGGACCCAGGGGGAGTCGGGGCACGACAGCGCGATGGAGGCGATCCGCGTCGCCCGGACCCGGGCCGCGCACGCCGACCTCACCCCGACGACCGACCCGACCACGGGCACGGGCACCGGCGACCCCGGGACGGGGATCGGCGACGCCGCCGGGACGGGACGCGGCGGTGGCGCCGCCATGGGGGGCCGCGGTGGTTCTGGTACGAGTGCCGGTGGCGGCCTCGGTGCGGCGGCGCGCGGTGGCTCTGCGCCGGCGGCCGAAGGCAACGCCGGAACCGGGACCCGTGACGCCTCCGGCGCGGCGGCCGGTGGTGCTCCCGCGCCCGGCAGCAACTCCTGGGGGCTGGCCGGGTACCGGGGGCCGTCGAAGGCGACGGTCCGCCCGGGGAGCGGCTCCCCGCCCCGGCCGGCCGGCCCCACCGGCCCGTCGGGCACCGCCGCCCTGACCTTGGGTACCGCGGCCCCGGCCCCGGCCACGCCCACCGGCACCCCGGGCACAGCGAACGGCACTCCGGGCGCTCCGGCCGGAACGCCGGGCACCGCCGTCCCGTCCTGGCCCGCGCCCACCGGCGCCCCGGGCGCCTCCGCCGGAACACGAGGCACCGCCGCCTCGACCCCGCCCACCGGCACCCCGGCCACCCGGAACCTCCCGGGCGCCCCCGCCCGTACCCCGGCCCCCCGTGGCGGGCAGCCGGCGACCTGGCCCGCGGACCCGGCGCGCCCGACCAGCCCGGCGAGCGCCGCGAGCTCCGTGCCCCCGAAGCGGCAGCAGGTGCTGATGTTCTTCGCGGGGATGGCCGGCGTGCTGGTGATCATCGCCGGTGTCTTCCTGCTCACCCACCTGGACGGCGACGGTCACCGGGGCAAGGGCGCGGGCCTGTCGGCCCCGTCGGCCCGTACCCGGCCGAGCCTTCCGCCGGGCGTGAAGTGTGCCGGCTCCGCCTGCACCGGCAAGGACGCCGAGGCCATGGGGTGCAGTGGCGACCTGGTGACGACCGCGAAGTCCGTCACCCTCGGCACCACCGTCCTGGAGGTCCGCTACAGCAGGACGTGCGGCACGGTATGGGGGCGGATCACCGGCGGTGCGCCCGGCGACACCGTGCGGCTCACCGTGGGCGGGGTCCGGCAGTCGGGTGACATCACCGCGGCCGGGGACACCATCGCGTACACCCCGATGGCCGCCGTGCGGGACCCGGCGCGGTCCCGGGCCTGTGCCACGCTCGCCTCGGGGCGGTCGGGCTGCACCAACTAGCGGCGCACCAGGTGGAAGAGGAAATTCCGTGCCGGTGCGCATGCCGTGACCGGAACCGGGGCAGGTGTGGGACACCCCCACGGGAGTCCGGCCCACCGGTACCCCCATCGGCGGCCGTCCTCGTTCCCCCCCCCGAACGGACGGCCGCCTTTTCACGCCTCTCGCCGACCGCGCCCCCGGTGACGCGTACACCCGGTGAATCCTGTGGGCTGAGCCACACAGCCCCGTACGTCTCGCATGCCGGATGCGCGATAGCCTGACCGCTGGATCTCTCTTGACGCCAAGAGATCGATCATCCGCCCGGGGCAGTGCCGCCCCACCGCCAGCTGTCATACGGAGAACGCCATGACCCGCACTCCCGTGAACGTCACCGTCACCGGCGCGGCCGGCCAGATCGGTTACGCCCTGCTCTTCCGCATCGCCTCCGGCCAGCTGCTCGGCGCGGACGTACCGGTCAAGCTGCGCCTGCTGGAGATCACCCCGGCGCTCAAGGCGGCCGAGGGCACGGCCATGGAGCTGGACGACTGCGCCTTCCCGCTGCTCCAGGGCATCGACATCACCGACGACCCGAACGTCGCCTTCGACGGCGCGAACGTGGCCCTCCTGGTGGGTGCCCGCCCGCGCACGAAGGGCATGGAGCGGGGCGACCTTCTGGAGGCCAACGGCGGCATCTTCAAGCCGCAGGGCAAGGCCATCAACGACCACGCGGCGGACGACATCAAGGTCCTCGTCGTCGGCAACCCGGCCAACACCAACGCGCTCATCGCGCAGGCCGCCGCGCCGGACGTCCCGGCCGAGCGCTTCACCGCGATGACCCGTCTGGACCACAACCGCGCGCTGACCCAGCTCGCGAAGAAGACGGGCACCACGGTCGCCGACATCAAGCGCCTGACCATCTGGGGCAACCACTCCGCGACCCAGTACCCGGACATCTTCCACGCGACGGTCGCCGGCAAGAACGCCGCCGAGGCCGTGAACGACGAGAAGTGGCTGGCCGAGGACTTCATCCCGACCGTCGCCAAGCGCGGTGCCGCGATCATCGAGGCCCGGGGCGCGTCCTCCGCCGCCTCCGCCGCCAACGCGGCCATCGACCACGTGCACACCTGGGTCAACGGCACCGCCGAGGGCGACTGGACCTCCATGGGCATCCCGTCGGACGGCTCCTACGGCGTCCCGGAGGGCCTGATCTCCTCCTTCCCGGTCACCACCGAGAACGGCACGTACAAGATCGTCCAGGGCCTGGACATCAACGAGTTCTCGCGCGCCCGCATCGACGCCTCCGTCAAGGAGCTGGCGGAGGAGCGCGAGGCGGTCCGCGGTCTCGGCCTCCTCTGATCCGACGTGGTGCGACCCGGCGGCCGTAGGTTATAGTTGATCACGCACCGGCCGCCGGGAAACCGGCACCAGGTGATGCGTTGGTGGTCCAAGGAAAGACGTCCCGCTTCCTGCGGGGAGATGCAGGTGCAAGGCCTGCCCGGCGCTCCACACACGAGGTCCCCTTCCGCGATGAGCGGGAGGGGACCTCGTCGTTCCGGCCCGGCCGTCACCCCGGCCCCTCGCCCCCGGTCCGTCACCCCTCCCGGTGGAGCACCTCGACCGCGGCCCCGTGGGTGTCCTCGGACCGCCCGTCCAGCCGGTGCCCGACCACCCACCACCCACCGCCCGTCCTCCGTCGCCCGGCGGACGCGGACGCGTCACCGGCGGCGCGCACCTTCGAGATCCCGCCCCCGCCGCCGGCCCTCCCGACCGGCTTCGACCGGCGTCCGCGGCACGACGCCGACTCCGCCCACGCCTGGCCGCGGAGCTGTGTCAGGGAGGCGATGCTCCTGGGCCCGGCCGCCGATCAGAGCGTCCCGGCCCCCTCCGGCCCTTCGCCAGTGCCCGCTTCTGTGCCTATTTCTACCGCTTTGCCAGTGACACGGCGCACTTTCGGCCATCGATTGCGCATGCGTGGCAGGCGTCTGGGCAGGCGACCGCGGTCCCCGAGCGTGACCTGCGTGTGACAAAGGGGTACCGAACAGGAACGGAAGGCAACACCGATCATGGCGGACAGAACGGAACGACACCCTCAGGCGACCATCCACGCGGGCGGCGAGTGGCTGGAAGCGATCTCCGGCGCGACCCGCGAGATCCTCGACCCCGCGGACGCCCGGCCCTTCGCCGTGGTGGCGGAGGGCGACGAGAAGGACGCCGAACGTGCGGTGGCCGCCGCCCGGCAGGCCTTCGACCACGGCCCCTGGCCCCGCACCCCGGTGGCCGACCGCGCCGCCCTGCTGCGCCGCGTCGCCGGCCTCCTCGTCCGCGACCGCGAGGAACTCGGCCTGCTGGAGAGCCGGGACGCGGGCAAGACCGTCGAGGAGGGCCGCGTCGACATCGACTGCGTCGCCGACGCCTTCCGCTACTTCGCCGACCTGGTCGCCGCCGAGGCCCCCGGCCGGGTCGTCGACGCCGGCTCGCCCGACATCCACAGCGTGGTCGTCCACGAACCGGTCGGCGTCTGCGCACTGATCACCCCCTGGAACTACCCGCTCCTCCAGGCCAGCTGGAAGATCGCCCCGGCGCTCGCCGCCGGCAACACCTTCGTGATCAAGCCCAGCGAGATCACCCCGATGACCACGATCGCGCTGATCGGGCTGCTGGCCGAGGCCGGACTGCCCGAGGGCGTCGCCAACCTCGTCACCGGCCCCGGCCACACCGTCGGCGCCCGGCTCGCCGAACATCCCGGCGTCGACCTCGTCTCCTTCACCGGCGGCCTCACCAGCGGCGTCAAGGTCGCCCAGGCCGCCGCGCCCACCGTCAAGAAGGTCGCCCTGGAACTCGGCGGCAAGAACCCCAACGTGGTCTTCGCCGACGCCTGCGCCACCGAGGAGGGCTTCGACACCGCGGTCGACCAGGCCCTCAACGCGGCCTTCATCCACAGCGGCCAGGTCTGCTCGGCCGGCGCCCGCCTCATCGTCGAGGAACCGGTCCGCGAGCGCTTCGTCGCCGAACTCGCCCGCCGTGCGACGAGGATCCGCCTGGGCCGCGGCACCGAGGACGGTGTCGAGTGCGGCCCGCTCGTCTCCGAGCAGCAGCGCGCCAAGACCGAGTCGTACGTCGCCTCCGCGCTGGCGGAGGGTGCGGTGCTGCGCTGCGGGGGAAAGCGGCCCGCACCGTCGCCGGCCCGCCCGGAGACCGGCTACTTCTACGAGCCGACCGTCCTCGACGCCTGCCACCGCGAGATGAAGGTCGTTCGCGAGGAGGTGTTCGGCCCGGTCCTCACCGTCGAGACCTTCCGGACGGAGGAGGAGGCGGTGTTCCTCGCCAACGACACCGAGTACGGCCTGGCCGGCGCCGTCTGGACCACCGACCCCGGCCGCGCCCGGCGCGTCGCCGCCCGACTGCGCCACGGCACCGTCTGGATCAACGACTTCCACCCCTACCTGCCGCAGGCGGAGTGGGGCGGCTTCGGCAGGAGCGGCACCGGCCGCGAACTCGGCCCCGCCGGGCTCGCCGAGTACCGCGAGACCAAGCACGTCTACCAGAACCTGGCGCCCGCGCCGGTCCGCTGGTTCGCCGGCTGAGTCCATCCCGACCCCTTCCACACCTCCGGAGCAGCACCCCCATGTCCCACACCCCCCACCTCTACGACTACGTCGTCATCGGCGGCGGCACCGCGGGCTCCGTCATCGCCTCCCGCCTCACCGAGAACCCGGACGTCACCGTCGCCGTCATCGAGGGCGGCCCGAGCGACGTCGGCCGCGACGACGTCCTCACGCTGCGCCGCTGGATGGGCCTGCTCGGCGGCGAACTCGACTACGACTACCCGACGGTGGAGCAGCCGCGCGGCAACTCCCACATCCGGCACAGCCGCGCCCGCGTCCTGGGCGGCTGCTCCTCGCACAACACCCTCATCTCGTTCAAGCCCCTGCCCTCCGACTGGGACGAGTGGGAGGCGGCCGGCGCCAAGGGCTGGGGCGCCGTCTCCATGGAGGCCTACTTCACCCGCCTCAAGAACAACATCGTCTCCGTCGACGAGAAGGACCGGAACGCCATCGCCCGCGATTTCGTGGACGCCGCCCGGTCCGCACTCGGGGTACCCGAGATCGAGGGCTTCAACCGCGCGCCGTTCACCGAGGGCGCCGGCTTCTTCGACCTCGCCTACCACCCCGAGGACAACAAGCGCTCCTCCGCCTCCGTGGCCTACCTCCACCCCGTCCTGGACGAGCGCCCCAACCTCCACCTCTTCCTGGAGACCTGGGCATACCGGCTGGAACTTGACGGCACCCGCGCCGAGGGCGTCCACGTGCGCACCAAGGACGGCGAGGAACTGCTGATCCGGGCCCGTGAGGAAGTCGTCCTGTGCGCGGGCGCCGTCGACACCCCGCGGCTGCTGCTCCACTCGGGCATCGGCCCCGCCGATGACCTCACGGCGCTCGGCATCCCGGTCGCGCACGACCTCCCGGGCGTCGGCGAGAACCTGCTCGACCACCCCGAGTCGGTGATCGTCTGGGAGACCCACGGCCCGATACCGGAGAACTCCGCGATGGACTCCGACGCGGGCCTGTTCGTGCGCCGCGACCCCGAACACGCGGGCCCCGACCTGATGTTCCACTTCTACCAGATCCCGTTCACCGACAACCCCGAGCGCCTCGGCTACGAACGCCCGGCGTACGGCGTCTCGATGACCCCCAACATCCCCAAGCCCAAGAGCCGCGGCCGGCTCTACCTCACCAGCGCCGACCCGTCCGTGAAGCCCGCGCTGGACTTCCGGTACTTCACCGACGAGGACGACTACGACGCCCGGACCCTCGTCGACGGCATCCGCATCGCCCGCGAGATCGCCAGGACCGAGCCGCTGGCCGGCTGGCTCAAGCGCGAGGTCTGCCCCGGCCCGGAGATCCTCGGCGACGCGGAGCTGAGCGAGTACGCCCGCAAGGCCGCGCACACCGTCTACCACCCGGCCGGCACCTGCAAGATGGGCGCCGCCGACGACGAACTCGCCGTGGTCGACCCGGAACTGAGGATCCGCGGTCTGTCCGGTATTCGCATCGCCGACGCGTCCGTCTTCCCCACCATGACCGCCGTGAACCCGATGATCGGGGTGCTCATGGTCGGGGAGAAGGCCGTCGACCTGATCGGAGGCGATCCCCGATGACTCCCACCGTCCCCACCCGCAAGCCCCCCACCACCGACGCTCCCGTCTTCTCGGTCTCCGGCCTGTGGAAGGTGTTCGGGCCCAAGTCCGGCCGCGTCCCGGCCGACCCCGAGCTCAAGCAGCTGGCCCCGGCCGACCTGCGCGCCCGCACCGGCTGCACGGCCGCCGTCCGCGACGTCTCCTTCGACGTCCGCAAGGGCGAGGTCTTCGTCGTGATGGGCCTGTCCGGCTCCGGCAAGTCCACGCTGGTCCGCTGCCTGACCCGGCTGATCGAACCCACCGCCGGCACCATCGCCATCGACGGCGAGGACGTCCGCGCGATGGACCGCACCCGCCTGCGCGAACTGCGCCGCCACCGCGCCGCGATGGTCTTCCAGCACTTCGGACTGCTCCCGCACCGCACGGTTCTCGACAACGTCGCCTACGGCCTGGAGATCCAGGGCGTCGGCAGAGCCGAACGCCGGGAACGGGCCGCCGAGTTCGTCGCCAAGGTCGGCCTCGAAGGCATGGAGAAGCGCCGCCCCGGCCAGCTCTCCGGCGGTCAGCGCCAGCGCGTGGGCCTGGCCCGGGCCCTGGCCGTGGACCCCGAGGTCCTGCTCTTCGACGAGCCGTTCAGCGCCCTCGACCCGCTCATCCGCCGCGACATGCAGGACGAGGTGACCCGCCTGCACCGCGAGGAGGGCCGCACGATGGTCTTCATCACCCACGACCTGAGCGAGGCGCTGAAACTCGGCGACCGCATCGCCCTCATGCGCGACGGCCGGGTGGTCCAGCTGGGCACACCCGAGGAGATCGTGGGCTCCCCCGCCGACGACTACGTCCGCGAGTTCGTCCGGGAGGTCCCGCGCGAACAGGTGATGACGGTGCGTACGGCGATGCGTCCCGCGTCCGCGGAGGAGGCCGGCAGCGGTCCCGCGCTCCGCCCGGAGGCCACGGTGGCCGAGGCGATCGAGGCGGTGGCCAGGGCCGGCGCCCCGGCCCGGGTGATGAACGCGGGCGCGTGCATGGGGGTCGTCGACCACGAGCAGCTCCTCGGTGTCGTCGCCGGTATACCGACGGCAGCCGACACGGCCGGCACCACGCCGACCGGCCTGCCCGGCACCCCGCCCGCCACCGGCATGCCAGGCACCCCGGACGGCAGCGGCGCCACCGGCTTCGGCGGCACGACCGGAACCCGCACCGGCATCAACGTCTCCCGTACCGCGGACGCCGCCGCGGGCCCCCGTACCGCGGGGCCGGGTGCCGTCCCCGGCGGGGCGGCACCCGGCCGGCACCGGCAGGCGGCCCCGCGCGGCGCCCGTACCGGCTCGGAGGCCCCGGCCCCGCGCGGCGCCCGTACCGGCCCCGAGGCCGCACCCCCGCCCGGTGCCCGCACCAGCCCGGAGGCCGTGTGATGGCAGCACTCACCGTCCCCGCCTCCCGCACGGGCGCCCCCCGCCTCCTGAGGAGCAGAGCCGCCGGCAAGCTCCTCCTGCTCGCCGTCCTCGCCGCCGTCCTCGCTCCCTGGGCGGCCACCCACTGGCCCGGCGCCGCCTGGCCCCACGAGCTGACGGTCAGCCTCACCAAACCCCTCGCCACGGCCAGCGACTGGGTCATGGACAACCGGGACAGCCACCCCCTGTTCCTCTACTTCTTCGGCTACATCAGCAACGCCGTCATCTGGGCCGTCCGCGCCGTCTACCTCAGCCTGCTCGCCGCGGGCTGGGCCGGCGTCACCGCGTTCGGCGCGCTCACCGCCTGGCGCCTGGGCGGCGCGCGTCTGGCCGCCGGCACCGCGGTCGCCGTCCTGGCCTGCGGAGCACTCGGCATGTGGGTGCCGACGATGCAGACCCTCGCCCTGATGGTGGTCGCCGTCCTCGCCTCCGTCGCCGTGGGCACCGTCCTCGGTCTCGGCGCCGGCCTCTCCGACCGGCTGGACCGCGCCCTGCGCCCGGTCCTGGACACCATGCAGGTGCTCCCGGCGTTCGCCTACCTCCTCCCCGTCGTCCTGGTCTTCGGCATCGGCGTCCCCGCGGCCGTCCTCGCCACCGTCGTCTACGCCGCCCCGCCGATGGCCCGTCTCACCTCGCTCGGCCTGCGCGGCGCCGACCCCGAAGTCCTGGAGGCCGTGGAGTCGCTCGGCTCCACCCCGCGCCAGCGGCTGCTGACCGCCCGGGTCCCGCTGGCCCGCAAGGAACTCCTCCTCGGCCTCAACCAGACGATCATGATGGCGCTGTCCATGGCCGTCATCGCGGCGGTCATCGGCGCCGGCGGCCTCGGCGACCGCGTCTACCAGGCCCTCGCCTCGGTCGACGTCGGCGCGGCCCTCGCGGCCGGCATCCCGATCGTGCTGCTGGCGGTGGTCCTGGACCGCGTCACCGGCGCCGCCGGCGCCGGCACCCCGGCCACCGGCCGCACCCGCACGATCGGCTGGCCGTACGCCCTGGCCGTCACCGTCGCCGCCGCCCTCGCCGCCCGCCTCCTCGGCGCGCTCGACTGGCCTTCCGGGTGGACGCTGGCCATCGCCGGGCCGGTCAACCGCTGCGTCGACTGGATGACCTCCCACCTGTACTCCGGCGTCCCGGTCATCGGCGGCACGGCCGACTGGGCGGGCCACTTCACCACCTGGGTCCTGGACCCCGTACGCGACGGCCTCCAGTGGCTGCCCTGGTGGTCGGTGCTGCTCGTCGTCGCCGCCCTGGCCTGGCTGATCGGCACCTGGCGGACCGCCCTGACCGCCGTCCTCGCCATGGCGGCGATCGGTGTGCTCGGCGTGTGGGAGCCGTCCCTGGACACCCTCTCGCAGGTGCTCGCCGCGGTCGCCGTGACCCTCGTCCTGGGTTTCGCCACCGGCATCGCCGCGGCCCGCAGCGACCGGGTCGAACGGGTCCTGCGGCCGGTGCTGGACGTGTGCCAGACGATGCCGCAGTTCGTGTACCTCATCCCGGTCGTCGCCCTGTTCGGCGTCGGCCGCGCCCCCGCCGTCGCCGCGGCCGTCGTCTACGCCCTCCCGGCCGTCGTCCGGATCACCGCGCAGGGCCTGCGCCAGGTCGACGAGGCCGCCCTGGAGTCCGCGCGTTCACTCGGCGCGACCGGTCGCCAGCAGCTGTGGCAGGTCCAGCTCCCGCTGGCCCGGCGCTCACTGCTGCTCGCCGTCAACCAGGGCGTCGTCCTGGTGCTGGCCGTGGTCATCATCGGCGGCCTGGTCGGCGGCGGCGCCCTCGGCTACGACGTCGCCTTCGGCCTCGCCCAGGGCGACCTGGCGACCGGCCTGGTCGCCGGAGCCGCGATCGTCTGCCTGGGCCTGATGCTGGACCGGGTGACCCAGCCGACCGAGCGGTCCGCGAAGAAGGGAGCCTGACATGCGCCGACGTACGACCGCCCTGGCGGGCGCGCTGACGCTGCTGACCGCGACCGGCTGCGGCGCCGCCGACATGACCAAGCAGGCCAGCCCGTTCGCCGACGCCAAGGGCTCGAAGACGGTCACCCTGTCCGTGCAGTCCTGGGTGGGCGCGCAGGCCGACGTGGCCGTCGCCCAGTACCTCCTCGAACACAAGCTGGGCTACCGCGTCGACACCGTCCAGGTCGACGAGGTGCCCGCGTGGGACGCGCTCAGCCAGGGCCGGGTCGACGCCCTGCTGGAGGACTGGGGCCACCCGGACCAGGAGAAGCGGTACGTCCACGACAAGAGGACGATCGCCCCCGGCGGCGGCCTCGGGGTGACCGGTCACATCGGCTGGTACGTGCCGACGTACCTCGTCAAGCAGCACCCGGACATCACCGACTGGAAGAACCTGAACAAGTACGCGTCCCTCTTCCGCACCGCGGAGAGCGGCGGCAAGGGCCAGCTGATGGACGGCTCCCCGTCCTACGTCACCAACGACAAGGCACTGGTGAAGAACCTGAAGCTGGACTACCAGGTCGTCTTCGCCGGGTCCGAGGCGGCGCAGATCACGCAGATCAAGCAGTTCGCCAAGGACAGGAAGCCGTTCCTGACGTACTGGTACGCGCCCCAGTGGCTGTTCGAGAAGGTCCCCATGACGGAGGTGAAGCTGCCGCCGTACAAGGAGGGCTGCGACGCGGACGCGGCGAAGGTCGCCTGCGCCTACCCGCACACCCCGCTCCAGAAGTACCTCAACGCGAAATTCGCGCGGGACGGCGGCCGGGCCGCGGCCTTCCTGAAGAAGTTCCGGTGGACCACCGAGGACCAGAACCAGGTCTCGCTGATGATCGCCGAGCAGAAGACGGACCCGGCCCAGGCGGCGCGGAAGTGGGTGGACAGCCACCCCGACGTGTGGAAGCGGTGGCTGTCCTGACCCCCCTCAACCGCGCAGACCGCGGGCGATCTCGCCCAGTGCGGCGTACGCCCGGTGCTGGAATCCCGGCCCGAACGTGATGCGGGTGGCCCCGAGTTCGCCGAGCGCGGCGGGCGAGGGGCCGTCCCCGTCCAGCCTGGCCAGGGCGTTCAGCGGGCCCTGGATGCCGGAGCGCAGCAGTGGCAGCACGGCGGACGGGGCCATGATCGGATAGACGCAGTCCGCGCCCGCCGCCACGTACGACGCGGCCCGCTCGATGGCCCGTTCGGGGTCGCCGTCGCCGTGGAGGAAGACGTCGACGCGGGCGTTGACGAAGAGCCGGTCCGCGGCGGCCGAGCGGACCTCGGCGAGGTACTCGGCGTGCCCGTGCCGGTCCTTGAGGACACCCCCGTCCGAGTCCTCCAGGTTGCACCCCACCGCTCCCGCCTCGAGCAGCCGCTCCACCAGCTCCTTCGGTGCGAGCCCGTACCCGCCCTCGACGTCCGCCGACACCGGCACGTCCACCGCCCGCGTGATCCGGGCGACAGCCGCGAACATCTCACCCGCCGGAGTGGCCCCGTCCTCGTACCCGAGCGAGGCGGCCACCCCCGCGCTCGGCGTGGCCAGGGCCGGGAACCCGGCTGCCACGAACACGCGGGCGCCGGCCGCGTCCCAGGGACCGGGCAGCACCAGCGGCTCACCCGGCGCGCGCCTGACGTGCAGGGCGCGGAACTCGTCCACCTTGCTCACGGCCGGTGCCCCCCCGGTGCGACGCGGCGGCCGGCCGTCAGAGGGTTCCGGCCGTTGATGACGGTGACCGGCCCCGGCGGCCGTGCACGGCTCATCGGTGCTGGCCCGGCCGGTAGTGGCCCGGGGCCATCCGGGTGGTCACGCCGAACCGGTTCCAGGCGTTGATCACGGTGATCGCGGCGATCAGCTGGGCCAGTTCGGCCTCCGCGAAGTGCCGGGCGGCCCGGGCGTAGACCTCGTCCGGGACGAAGCCCTCCGTCAGTACGGTGACCGCCTCGGTCAGCTCGATCGCGGCCAGTTCCTTCTCCGTGTAGAAGTGCCGCGACTCCTGCCAGGCGCTGAGCTGCACGATCCGCTCGACGCTCTCCCCGGCCGCGAGGGCGTCCTTGGTGTGCATGTCGAGGCAGAACGCGCAGTGGTTGATCTGCGAGGCGCGGATCTTCACCAGCTCGTACAGCGCCGGGTCCAGGCCCTTCCTGGCGGCGGTCTCCAGTCGGATCATCGCCTTGTAGACCTCGGGTGCGTGCTCGGCCCAGCCCAGCCGCGGGGCCTCCTCGGCGGCGTAGGCGCCGCTCTCCTGCGTAGTGCTCATGCCTCGACCCTAGGAGCGAGGCAGCCCAGGGGTATGGTCCATTTCCATGGCAAGATCCTGGGCCACTCCGGGCGTCGACCTGCACCTCGAACCCGTGCGCTCCGGCGGGCTGCGCCGCGGCCTGACCGACGCCCTGCGGGACGCCGTCCGCACCGGCCGCCTCGCCCCCGGCACCCGCCTGCCGTCCTCCCGCACCCTCGCCGCCGACCTCGGCATCGCCCGCAACACCGTCGCCGAGGCCTACGCCGACCTGGTCGCCGAGGGCTGGCTCACCGCCCGGCAGGGCTCCGGCACCCGCGTGGCCACCGGCGTGCCCCACAGCACCCCGCCCGCCTCCGCCACCCGCCCGGCGCCCCGCCGCGCCACCGCGGCTCCGGTCCACGACCTCACCCCCGGTTCCCCCGACCTCGCCGCCTTCCCGCGCACCGAATGGCTCCGGGCCGCCCGCCGCGCCCTGGCCACCGCCCCCTTCCAGGCCCTCGGCTACGGCGACCCGCGCGGCCGGCCCGAACTGCGCACCGCCCTCGCCGGCTACCTCGCCCGCGCCCGGGGCGTCCGCGCCACCCCGGAGACCGTTGTCATCACCGCGGGTTTCTCGCACGCCCTGGGCATCCTGGGCAAGGTGCTGCGGGCGCGCGGGGTGCGGACGGTGGCGGTCGAGTCGTACGGCCTCGACGTGTACTGGCGGCTCCTGCGCGACGCCGGCCTCACCACGCCCGCGCTGCCCTACGACGAACTCGGCACGGACCCGCGGGCACCGGGCGACGCGGGCGCGGTACTGCTCACCCCCGCGCACCAGTTCCCCATGGGCACCGCCCTGCACCCCGACCGCCGGGCCGCCGTCGCCGACTGGGCGCGCCGCACCGGCGGACTGGTCCTGGAGGACGACTACGACGGCGAGTTCCGCTACGACCGCCAGCCCGTCGGCGCGCTCCAGGGCCTCGACCCCGACCGGGTCGTCTACCTCGGCACCGCCAGCAAGTCCCTCGCACCCGGACTGCGCCTGGGCTGGATGGTGCTGCCGCCGGCCCTGGCCCAGGAGGCGACCGCGGCGAAGGGCCGCACCGACACGGTGGGCGCCCTGGACCAGCTCACCCTCGCCGAGTTCCTCACCTCCGGCGCGTACGACCGCCACGTCCGCTCCGCCCGCCTGCGCTACCGGCGCCGCCGCGACGCCCTCGCCGAGGCCGTCGCCGGCCACGCGCCCGACGTGCGGGTGACGGGCATCGCGGCCGGCCTGCACGCGGTGCTGCGCCTGCCGCCGGGCACGGAACAGTCGGTGGTCCAGGCCGCCGTCTGGCAGGGCCTGGCCCTGCACGGCCTCGCCTTCCACCGCCACCCCCAGGCCCGCGCCACGCCCCTGGACGCCCTGGTCGTCGGCTACGGCACCCCACCGGACAGCACCTGGACGAACACCCTGCGAGCCCTGTGCCGGGTACTGCCGTAGGGGGCCGCGCCGGTCCCGCGTCCTAGCTGTCCTGCGCCGCCGGGGCCTCGCCGAAGCGGGCCAGCAGCAGGGCTCCCGCGACCGCCACCGCGAAGCCCAGGGCGGCCAGCCAGCCCAGGCCCTCCCGTGTGCGGTCGCCGAGCCAGACCACGCCCACCGCGGCGGGGCCGAGGGTCTCGCCGATGACTATGCCGGCGGTGGCGGTCGTCACCGAGCCCCGCTGGAGGGCCGAGGTGAGGAGCAGGAACGCGGCGCCGCCGCCGAGCAGCAGGGCGTACGTCGCCGGGTTGGTGAGCAGGTCGGCCGGGTGCAGCGAGTCGATCAGCCGTACCGCCACCTCCACCACCCCGAACCCGAACCCGGCACCCAGTCCCAGGAGCAGGGCGCGGGCCCGGCCCGACAGGCGCCCGCCGGCCGCGCCGAGCAGCAGCACGCACACCGCCGCCGCCACCATCGCGTACCGCAGCCAGTCCGGCCCCTCCCGCTCGCCCTCCGCGCCCGAGGCCAGCCCCAGCAGGGCGAGGCCCGCGCACACCACGCCCACGGCGGCCCACTCCACCCCGCTCAGCCGGACCCGCAGCAGCCGCGCAGCCACCACCGCCGTCACCGCGAGGCTCGCCGCGAGCGCCGCGCCCACGGCGTAGATGGGCAGCGACCGCAGCGCCGCGATCTGGAGCAGGAACCCGAGTCCGTCCAGCGCGAGCCCGGCCAGGTACCGCCACTGCCGCAGCGCCCGCAGCAGCAGTGCCGCGTCCCCGCCGTCCCCGTCGGCGACGGCCGCCCGCGCGGCCACCGCCTGCAACACCGTCGCCGTACCGAAGCAGACCGCCGCGCCGAGGGCGCACACCATTCCGAGAAGCACGGGGTGACTCTAGGCGAGCGCGGACGAGGGGGTGCCTGGCGGGCCGCCCGCACCGGTCCCTAGGCTGTCGGCCGGACAGCATGGCAGACGGGGGAGGCACCACCATGGCGGACACACGCCGGCGACTGCGCTCGGGCACGGTCGTCCTCGGCGGCATGGGCCTGCTGGCCGCCGCCCTCACGGCCTGCTCGTCCGAGCCGGACAAGCGCTGCGTCGACCGCGACAGCTACAGCCTCGCCAAGGGCTACCGGGTCGTCCCCGACAAGAACTGCGAGACCGGCGTCACGTCACCGAGGTCGGGCACGAGGAAGAAGGCCCCGGGGAAGTCCCCGCGGAAGACGGCCGGCGCCGCCTGGTACTACGAGGGCGACGAGAAGCACGGCTGGGTCGGCGGCGGCTCCTTCACCGAGCCCGGCAAGGGCGGCGGCGGTTCGTCGGACGACGACGGCCACCACGGCACGGGGGTGCACCGCGGCGGCTTCGGCGGCGGCAAGGGCAGCTCCGGCGGCTGACGGGGACACGCGCATGGAACGCCGCACCCTCACCCCCCGTCCCGGCTGGCAGCGGACCGTCGAGGCCCAGGGCCTGATCTACCCGCTCACCCGCCACCCCGACGGCTCCCTGCGCCCCTACTGGGACGAGAGCGCCTGCTACGTCTTCACCCTGGAGGAGGTCGAGGCGCTGGAGGAGACCGTCGGCGAACTGCACCGCATGTGCCTCGCGGCGGCCGGGCACATCGTGGCCGAGGACCGGTTCGCCGACCTCGGCATCACCGACCCGCGCGTGGCCGCCGCCGTCGCCGAGTCCTGGCACCGCCGCGGCGAACTCCCCTCCCTCTACGGCCGTTTCGACCTGCGCTACGACGGCACCGGCCCGGCCGAGCTGCTGGAGTACAACGCCGACACCCCGACCTCCCTGGTGGAGGCCGCCTCGGCGCAGTGGTTCTGGATGGAGGACCGCTTCCCCGGCGCCGACCAGTGGAACAGCCTCCACGAGCGGCTGGTCGACGCCTGGCGCGCGCAGGCCGCGCTCCTGCCGCCCGGCAGCCCCCTGCACTTCGCGCACTCCTGCGCCGACGAACTCGGCGAGGACCTGATGACGGTCGCCTATCTGAAGGAGACCGCCGAACAGGCCGGTCTCACCACCGACTGGCTCGCCGTGGAGGAGATCGGCTGGGACAGCCTCTCCGGCCGCTTCGTCGACAACCGGCTCGGCTTCATCCGCGCCCTGTTCAAGCTCTACCCCTGGGAGTGGCTCACCACCGACGCCTTCGGCCGGCACGTCCTGGACACCCTCGACAACGGCGGCGGCACCGGCAGCACCCTGTGGATCGAACCCGCCTGGAAGATGCTGCTGAGCAACAAGGCCCTGCTGGCGATCCTGTGGGAGCTGTACCCCGGCCACCCCAACCTCCTGCCCGCCTACCTGGACGGCCCCCGCGAGCTGGCCCGGTCCGCCGGCTACGTCGCCAAGCCCCTCCTCGGCCGTGAGGGCGAGGGCGTCACCGTGCACGGACCCGGCGCGCCCGCGGCCGTACGGGACGAGCCCTGCTGCTACCAGCGCCTCGCCCCCCTCCCCGCCTTCGACGGCAACCACGTCGTCCTCGGCGCCTGGGTCGTCCGTGACGAGCCGGCCGGGCTCGGCCTGCGCGAGTCCTCGGGCCTGATCACGGACGAGTACGCCCGCTTCCTGCCCCACGTCATCCTCTGACCGCCGGGCCTACCGTGGTCGTGCGCCGAGAGGAACGCTCGTTCTCTCCCGTCCGCCGCCGTCCCGAGGAGGCCGCCGTGCCCGAGACCCGCCCGCCCTGCCCCCCGTTCACCCTGGCGACCGCCCTCCAGAAGGTGCAGGCCGCCGAGGACGCCTGGAACACCCGCGACCCGCACCGGGTGGCCCTGGCCTACACACCCGACTCCGTCTGGCGCAACCGGGACCTGTTCCTCACCGGCCGCGCCGAGATCGTCGCCTTCCTGACCGGGAAGTGGGCCCGGGAACTCGACTACGCGCTGCGCAAGAACCTCTGGTGCTTCCACGACGACCGGATCGCCGTCCGCTTCCAGTACGAGTGGCACGACACCGGCGGCCAGTGGTGGCGCAGCTACGGCAACGAGCTGTGGGAGTTCGACGAGCACGGCCTGATGCGGCGCCGGGAGGCGAGCATCAACGACGTCGCCATCGCCGGGACCGACCGCCGCATCCGGGGCCCCCGGCCCGCAGGCGAGCACGGCGGGGACCTTCCGCTCCGCTGACGGCCACCGGGGCCGCCCCTGTCGCTCGCATGGTGGACGCGCGCCCGTCCCCGCCCGGCGCGCCGGGTAGGCTGACGAGCGGGCCGTGACTGGCGCGCTGGGATGGGACGGACCATCGGGGAGCGGCCCGAGCCGGAAAGAGTGCCGTGCGCCTGGGCCGAACGTGAACGCTGTACGCACGCCGTCCGGAGGTCCCGATGCCCGAGAATTCCGCCCCCCTCTCCACCGAGTCCACGGCCTTCCGCGCCGCCCTCGACGTGGTCCGCGCCGTCGAGCCGCGCGTCGCCGACGCCATCGGCCAGGAGGTCGCCGACCAGCGCGAGATGCTCAAGCTGATCGCCTCCGAGAACTACGCCTCCCCGGCGACCCTGCTCGCCATGGGCAACTGGTTCAGCGACAAGTACGCCGAGGGCACCGTCGGCCGCCGCTTCTACGCCGGCTGCCGCAACGTCGACACGGTCGAGTCCCTCGCCGCCGAGCACGCCCGCGAACTCTTCGGCGCCCGCCACGCCTACGTACAGCCGCACTCCGGCATCGACGCCAACCTCGTCGCCTTCTGGGCCGTCCTCGCCGACCGCGTCGAGGCGCCCTTCCTGGAGAAGACCGGCGTCCGCCAGGTCAACGACCTGACCGAGGCCGACTGGGCCGAGCTGCGCCGGGCCTTCGGCAACCAGCGCATGCTGGGCATGTCCCTGGACGCCGGCGGCCACCTCACCCACGGCTTCCGCCCGAACATCTCCGGCAAGATGTTCGACCAGCGCTCCTACGGCACCGACCCGGCCACCGGCCTCATCGACTACGACGCCCTGCGCGCCCAGGCCCGCGAGTTCAAGCCGCTGATCATCGTCGCCGGCTACTCCGCGTACCCCCGGCTGGTGAACTTCCGGCTCATGCGCGAGATCGCCGACGAGGTCGGCGCCACCCTCATGGTCGACATGGCGCACTTCGCCGGCCTGGTCGCCGGCAAGGTCCTCACCGGTGACTTCGACCCGGTCCCGCACGCCCAGATCGTCACCACGACCACCCACAAGTCCCTGCGCGGCCCGCGCGGCGGCATGGTCCTGTGCGACGACTCCCTCAAGGACCAGGTCGACCGGGGCTGCCCGATGGTCCTGGGCGGCCCGCTGCCGCACGTCATGGCCGCCAAGGCCGTCGCCCTGGCCGAGGCCCGCCGGCCGTCCTTCCAGGACTACGCCCGGCGCATCGTGGACAACTCCCGCGCCCTGGCCGAGGGCCTGATGCGCCGCGGCGCCACCCTGGTCACGGGCGGCACGGACAACCACCTCAACCTGATCGACGTCGCCACCTCCTACGGCCTCACCGGCCGCCAGGCCGAGGCGGCGCTCCTCGACTCGGGCATCGTCACCAACCGCAACGCCATCCCGGCCGACCCGAACGGCGCCTGGTACACCTCCGGCATCCGCGTCGGCACCCCCGCGCTCACCACCCGCGGCCTGGGCACGGCGGAGATGGACGAGGTGGCGGGCCTGATCGACCGCGTCCTGACCACCACCGAGCCGGGCACCACCAAGTCGGGCGCCCCCTCCCGGGCCGCCCACGTCCTGGACGAGAAGGTCGCCGAGGAGATCGCCGGGCGGGCCACCGACCTGGTGGCGGGCTTCCCGCTCTACCCGGAGGTCGACCTGGGCTGAAACGCCCCGGCACCGGCACGGGGAACCGCGCCGCCGGCCCGTCGGGGCCCGCGGTTCCCCACCGCACCGAAGCTCCCGCACTCTCTGCGAGAATGAGCACATGGCCACTGACCGACCCCGCGTGCTCTCCGGAATCCAGCCCACCGCAGGCTCGTTCCACCTCGGCAACTACCTCGGCGCCGTCCGCCAGTGGGTGGCCCTCCAGGAGTCCCACGACGCGTTCTACATGGTCGTCGACCTGCACGCGATCACGGTGCCGCAGGATCCGGCCGAGCTGCGGGCCAACACCCGCCTCGCCGCCGCACAGCTGCTGGCCGCCGGCCTGGACCCGGACCGCTGCACGCTCTTCGTGCAGAGCCACGTCCCCGAGCACGCCCAGCTGGCCTGGGTCATGAACTGCCTCACCGGTTTCGGCGAGGCCAGCCGGATGACCCAGTTCAAGGACAAGTCCGCCCGGCAGGGCGCCGACCGCGCCTCCGTCGGCCTGTTCACCTACCCGGTCCTCCAGGTCGCCGACATCCTGCTGTACCAGGCGAACGAGGTGCCGGTCGGCGAGGACCAGCGCCAGCACATCGAGCTGACCCGCGACCTCGCCGAGCGGTTCAACGGCCGGTTCGGCGCGACGTTCACGATTCCGGAGCCGTACATCCTCCGCGAGACGGCGAAGATCTACGACCTCCAGGACCCGACGGTCAAGATGAGCAAGTCGGCGTCCACGCCGAAGGGCCTCATCAACCTCCTCGACGAGCCGAAGGCCACGGCCAAGAAGGTCAAGAGCGCGGTCACCGACACCGACACGGTGATCCGCTACGACACCGAGAACAAGCCGGGCGTGTCCAACCTCCTCACCATCTACGCCACGCTCACCGGCAAGCCGGTCGCCGAGCTGGAGCGGGAGTACGAGGGCAAGATGTACGGCGCGCTCAAGACCGATCTCGCCGAGATCATGGTCGGGTTCGTGACGCCGTTCCGCGAGCGCACCCAGCAGTACCTGGACGACTCCGAGACGCTGGACTCCATCCTGGCCAAGGGCGCCGAGAAGGCACGCGCCGTCGCCGCCGAGACGCTCGCTCAGGCGTACGACCGCGTGGGGTTCCTCCCGGCCAAGCACTGAGGCGTACGACCGCACACGGGTCCTGCCGGACGGAGCGCTGCACATCACTCGCGGTGCGCCTGCCGACAGGACATCCGTGGCCGTACAGTCGATAGCCGACGGCCGGGACGGGACGGCCGGGAAAACGACGGACGCGACGAAGGAGACGACGTGGGGACCGTAACGATCGGCGTGTCGATCGCGGTCCCGGAGCCTCACGGCAGCCTGCTCCAGGAGCGGCGCGCGGGCTTCGGCGACGCCGCGGCTCACGGCATCCCCACGCACGTCACGCTGCTGCCGCCGACCGAGGTGGACGAGGCCGGCCTGCCGGCCGTCGACGCGCACCTCGGCGAGGTCGCGGCGGCGGTCCGGCCGTTCCCGATGCGGCTGTCCGGCACCGGCACCTTCCGGCCCATGTCGCCGGTGGTCTACGTCTGCGTCGTCCGGGGCGCCGAGACCTGCAACCGGCTGCAGCAGCGGATCCGCGACGCCTCCGGCCCGGTGGCGCGCGAGCTCCAGTTCCCCTATCACCCGCACGTCACCGTGGCCCACGGCATCGACGACGCGGCGATGGACCGCGCCTTCGAGGAACTGGCGGGCTTCGACGCCGAATGGCCGTGCACCGGCTTCGCGCTCTACGAGCAGGGCGCCGACGGGGTGTGGCGCAAGCTGCGCGAATACCCCTTCGGCGGCGCGGTGGTACCGCCGCAGGCCGGCCACGCGGACGTCGGACGCGGCACGCCCGCGGGCCGCTAGCCGGACGTCAGACCTCCAGCCGGCGGTACACCGCGCGCGGCGCGTGCCGCAGTGCCCACATCAGCGGTCGGAGCGCCCCCGGTACCCACACCGTCTCCGAGCGGCGGCGCAGGCCGAGTTCGACGGCGGTGGCGACCGCCTCCGGCGTGGTGGCGAGCGGGGGCCGGTGCCGGCCGGCCGTCCCGCGGGTCCGGACGAACCCGGGGCGTACGACCATGACGCGCACGCCGGTGCCGTGCAGGGCGTCGCCCAGGCCCTGGGCGAAGGTGTCCAGGCCGGCCTTGCTGGAGCCGTAGATGAAGTCGGCGCGGCGGGCGCGTTCGGCGGCGACGGAGGACAGCACGACGAGGGAGCCGTGCCCCTGCGCCTGGAGGGCGCGGCCGGTGATCAGACCCACCGAGACGGCCCCGGTGTAGTTGGTCTGGGCGACCCGCACCGCGCGGACCGGGTCGCGTTCGTCGTGCGCCTGGTCGCCGAGGACACCGAACGCGAGCAGCACCATGTCGACGGCACCTTCGGCGAACACCTTGCCGAGGACACTCTCGTGGGACCCGGGGTCGAGCGCGTCGAAGCCGACGGTGTGCACGTCGGCGCCGAGCGCGCGCAGGCTTCCGGCGGCGTTCTCCAGGGCGACGGAGGGGCGGCCCGCCAGCCACACCGTGCGGGTGCGGCGGGCGATCAGCCGGCGGGCGGTGGCCAGCGCGATCTCGGACGTGCCGCCGAGGACGAGCAGGGAACGGGGCAGTGCGGTGGCATCCTTCATGACAACTGACCGTATCGCCCGGATATGACCGTTCTGGCGAAGAAACGCGGTGTTCACGCTCTCGCGGAGCGGGCATGGTCGGATCATGGACTGGCTGAAGAAGCTCCCCGGCGTCGGGCCGGTGGTCACCCGGCTGACGGCCACGCACGCGTGGCGGTCGTACGAGCGGCTGGACCGGGTGAAGTGGACCCGGCTGGCCGCCGCCATGACGTTCGTCAGCTTCGTGGCCCTGTTCCCGCTGCTGACCGTGGCCGCCGCGGTCACCGCCGCCACGCTCAGCCCCGCCAGTGAGAGGACCGTCGAACACAAGATCGCCGAGCAGTTCCCGGGCCTCTCCGACCAGCTGGACCTGACCTCCCTGGTGGAGAACGCCGGCACCGTCGGCGTCATCGCGGGCGCGGTGCTGCTGTTCACGGGCGTCGGCTGGGTCGGCCAGGTCCGGGACTGCCTGCGCGCGGTGTGGGAACTGCCGGACCGCGAGGAGAACCCCCTCGTCACCAAGGCCAAGGACGCGGGCATCCTGTTCGGATTCGGCGGCGCCCTGCTGGTCACCCTTGCCGCGTCCATCCTCGCCTCGGCCGCCGTCGGCCGGCTGTCCCGGCAGATCGGCCTGGCCGAGCACGGCTGGGGCAGCGTGCTGCTCCAGGTCGTCGCGTTCGCCGTCGCCGTCCTCGCCGACTTCCTGGTCCTGCTCTACGTCCTGACGCTGCTGCCCGGGGTCGAGCCGCCGCGCCGCCGCCTGCTGGTGTCCGCCCTCCTCGGGGCGGTCGGCTTCGAACTGCTGAAGCTGCTGCTCAGCGGCTACGTCCAGGGTGTCGCCGCGAAGAGCATGTACGGCGCGTTCGGCGTCCCCGTGGCCCTGCTGCTGTGGATCAACTTCACGGCCAAGCTGGTGCTGTTCTGCGCCTCCTGGACGGCGACGCCGAGCAAGGAGGCCGCACTCAGTGACGTGTCCGGCGCCGCATCAGCTCGGGCAGCGGCCACCGGCGGTTGACCAGGAACGCCCCGCCGCCGAGCAGCACGAGCAGACCGCCCGCGACGGCCAGCGCGGTCCAGGCGCCGCCGGTACCCGACCCGGTGGGGGCGCTCGCCACCGGCTGCGAACCGGCCCCGCCGATGCCGGACGCCGGCCCGGCGGGCGCTCCGGTGGCCGGCTGCCCGGTGGCCGGCACGGCGCCCCTCGGGGGCACCAGTTCGCCCACCGCATTCACCTTGCCGACCGCCTGGAACCCCCAGTCGAGGAGCTTCGCGCCCTCCTTGTAGACCTCGTTGTGCTCGTGCTTCTCCGGATTCATCACCGTGACCAGCAGGACCTTGCCGCCCCGTTCGGCGACCGCGGTGAGGGTGGCGCCCGCGTGCGTGGTGTTGCCGTTCTTCACACCGGCGATCCCCGGGTAGACGGGGACGTCGGTGTCGCCGCTCAGCAGCCGGTTGGTGTTCTGGATCGTGGCGGACCCGAACGTCGCCCGCACGGTGGAGCAGTACTCGCGGAAGTCCTTCTTCTGGAGCCCGGACCGGGCGAACAGCGTCAGGTCGTACGCCGACGACACCTGCCCCGGCGCGTCGTAGCCGTCGGGGGAGACCACGTGCGTGTCCAGGGCCTGGAGCTGTCCGGCGTGCTCCTGCATGTCCTGCACGGTCCGCGCGATGCCGCCGTTCATCGCGGACAGGGTGCGCACGGCGTCGTTGCCCGAGCGCAGGAACACCCCCAGCCACAGGTCGCGGACGGTGTAGGTGCGCCCCTCCCGCATCCCGACCACGCTGGAGCCGACGCCCATGCCCGCGAGGTCCGACGGGACGACCGTGTGGTGCGTCCCCTTGGGGAAGCGGGGCAGCACGGTGTCCGCGAACAGCATCTTCAGCGTGCTCGCCGGGGGCAGCCGCCAGTGCGCGTTGTGCGCGGCCAGCACCTCACCCGACTCGGCGTCCGAGACGATCCAGGAACGGGCGGTGAGGTCCTTGGGCAGCACGGGCACGCCCGGGGCGAGGTTGACCTGGGTGCCGGGCTGCCCCAGCCGGACGCCGCCCAGGGTGGACATCCGGGCCGGCGGGGTGGCCGTGGGGCTCGGCGTGGGGGCCGGCGAGGCGAGGGCGGCGGGGGCGGTGACGGACAGGGACAGCAGGGTGGCGGAGGTCACCAGCACGGGTCGCCGGCCGGTCCTCTTCGGTGCGGGCACGGTCGAGAACGTACCCGTGCGCACACGGGAAGTCCCGTTTCGCGCCCCACCCCCGACACGGAACCGGACACGGGACAGCGATACTGGGGACATGAAGCTCAGCCGCCCGGTCTCCTGGTTCCTGCTCGCCTTCGGGGTGTGGAGCTGGGTCATCTGGGTCACTTTCGTCAAGAACCTCGTCAAGGACAGCAGCGGGCTCGCCTTCGACGACGGTCACCCGACCGCGTACTTCTGGGTGCACCTGCTGCTGGCGGTCGTCTCCTTCGTATTGGGGACGGTCATCGGGGGCATCGGGTTGCGCGGCCTGCGCGCACTGCGCCGGACGTCATGACGGCAGACCGCCGCGCTCGGTAAGTTCTTCCCCATCCGGTCAGAAAGCCCTTCCCCAGGTGAAACCCGTGTGATTGGGTGAGCCGCGCCACTTGAGGGGAAGTGGCCGATTCGCGCTGGGCCAGGGGCAGGGCCCTGACGGGCCTGGGGAGGGCACCACCGTGCGATCTGTTCGCGTGCGCATTCTCGTGACGCTGCTCGTACTCGCCGTCGTGGGGATCGGCGGCTGGCAGCTGCTGCCGTCGCAGCAGTACAAGAACAGGACCATCACCGTCGGCACCACCGACGCCGTCACCGCGCTCGACCCGGCCGGCGCCTACGACGCCGGCTCCTGGGCGCTGTTCAGCAACGTCTTCCAGTCCCTGCTGACGTTCGAGCCGGCCGGCACCGACCCGGTCCCGGACGCGGCCAGGAGCTGCGCCTTCACGGGCAGCGGGCTGCGGACGTACCGGTGCACGCTGCGTTCCGGGATCACCTTCCCGAGCGGGCGCGCGATGACGGCCGCGGACGTGAAGTTCTCCTTCGACCGGGTCAGGAGGATCAACGACGATGTGGGCCCGGCGTCCCTGTTCGGCACGCTCGCCTCGGTGACCGCCGACAGCGCGGACACCGTCACCTTCCACCTGTCGTCCTCCGACGCGACCTTCCCGCTGAAGGTGGCCACCGGTGCCGGCTCCATCGTGGACAAGGAGAAGTACCCGGCCGGCCGTCTGCGCGAGGACGCCGCCGTCGACGGCACCGGGCCGTACCGGCTGACGGCGTACACCAAGGACCACAAGGCCGACCTCGCGCCGAACACGCACTACAAGGGCTACCTCAGCGGCACCGGACGCCCGGTCGAGCTGCGCTACTACGCCGACTCCGGCGAACTCGACCGCGCCTGGAAGGGCCGCCAGGTCGACGTCGCCACGCGGACCCTGCCGCCCAAGGTGCTCTCCGCGCTCAACCCGAGCGACCCCGGGCAGCGGGTCACCGAGTCCGACAGCGCCGAGACCCGCAACCTGTACCTCAACACCCGCGCCGCCTCCCCGCTGCACGACGTACGGGTGCGCCGCGCGATGGCCTGGCTGGTCGACCGCGAGAAGCTGGCGGCGACCGTGTACGAGGGCACCGTCGACCCGCTGTACTCGCTGATCCCCACCGGTATCACCGGCCACACCACGTCGTTCTTCGACCGGTACCCGGAGCGGAGCACCGACAGGGCGCGGCAACTGCTCACCGAGGCCGGGGTGAGCCTGCCGGTGCGCTTCACCTTCGGTTACGGCGTCGGCCGGGGCGCGAGCGCGGAGGAGGCCAGGGCGCTGAAGAAGCAGCTCGAGGCGAGCGGCCTGTTCACCGTCGACCTCAAGGGCTACGAGTGGACCGACTTCCAGAAGCGCTGGGCCGCCGGGACGATCGACGCCTGGGCGGTCGGCTGGGTCGCCGACTACCCCGACCCGGACACCTTCGGCGCCGCGCTGGTCGGCACCGGTTCCACCATGAGCACCGGCTACAGCAACAAGGCCGTCGACCGTCTCGTCCTGGACAGCCAGCAGTTCGCCGACCGCGGCCGCGCCGCGAACGACTTCCGCGACATCCAGTCCGATGTGGCCGAGGACGTCCCGCTGATCCCGCTGTGGCAGCGCAAGGAGTACGTGGTCAGCACGGAGGACGTCGGGGGCGGCCAGTACCTGACGGACGGCACCGGCGTGTTCCGGCTGTGGCGGCTGGGATGGATCTGATCAGTCGGTCTTCCGCTGCCCGGCCCTGATGATCTGTTCGACGTCGAGTGTGACCCCGGCGCCGATCGAGTCGGGCAGCGTGATCGTCTCACCGGCCGCGTGGACGCGGTGGCTCGCGTACTCGTTCCCGTCGGGCTCCGTGAGCACGTGCAGGCGCTGGTGCTTGCGGTCGACCACGAGGTAGACGGGCACCTTGGCCTCGGCATACGCGCCGACCTTGGTCTTCAGGTCGTCCCGCCAGTTGCTGGAGGTGACCTCCAGGACGAGGCGGAAGCAGATCGGGTCGTAGGCGTTGTTCTCGATGAGGTGGTCGTCGATGTCGGCGTCCACGATCACCAGGTCGGGGATGCAGTAGTCCTCGGCTCCGGTGGGGAGCTTGATGGCGACGCTCTGGAGAACCTCGGTCCCGCCGTCGTCCAGGCCCGCGGCGATGAAGGGGCGCATGAGCTTGGTCAGTGCGCGCGCGTGGGGGGCATCCGGTGAAGGGGTCACGAGGAGGTGGCCTCCGATGATCTCGACGCGGTAGCCCGGATGGCGCTCCATGATCTCGTCGGCGATGGCCGTGAGGGAGAACGGCTCATCGTCGTAGAAGGGCGGCTGCTCGACGGATGCAGCGGACATCGCGTGCCTCCTGGGGGCCGGTGTCGAGGACATCATCGTAAGCAGAGCGGGTGCCGGGCGGCTCGATCGTGCGCGTTCACCCGGAAGTGATCACGCGTCCCGCTTGCGGTCGGGGGACGGGAGTGCCTTCGTCATGCCGGGCAGGAAGTCCGTGAACAGTTCGTGGATCTCCAGGACCAGGGGGCGCAGGACGCGGAAGCGGGCCAGGGAGACGCCGCGCGCGGTCAGCCGGGCGCCCCGTCGCGCCAGGCGGTAGCTGCGTTCGCGGCCCTCCGTGCGGTCGAAGATCCAGTACAGGACCAGGCCCATCTGGGCGAGCCACATCAGCTCGGGGAGGACGTCCCGCAGCTCGGGCGCCACCTTGGACTTCGAACCGGCGAGGACCTCCCGGTGCACGCTGATGGCCGCCTCGCGCGCGTGCTCGCTCTCGGGGGAGAAGGGGCTGAGCGGGCTGTCGGGGTCGGCGGCGTTCTTGAAGAACTGGACCGCGAACTCGTGGTACGGCCGGGCGATGTCCAGCCATACGGTGAGGACGCCCGCGAGCCGCGCCTCCAGGTCGGTCTCCCGGTCCAGCACCTGCCGGACGGCCGCCTGGTGCTCGGCGGCGATCCGGTCGTAGAACCCCTGGATCAGGTGTTCCTTGCCCTCGAAGTAGTAGTAGGCGTTGCCGACGGACACCCCGGCCTCCGTGGCGATGGCCCGCATGGTCGTCTTGTCGTACCCGCGCTCCTGGAACAACCGCATCGCGGTCTCCAGGATCAGCGCACGGGTCTGCTCGGACTTGCTGCTCCGGGGGCCGGCCGCACCGGGGCCGTCGTTCTTCGCTGGCACGGGAGGAGCCTAACGAGTGGCGTGGGCGGCTCATGGCGGCGGCTCAGCCCCGGCGGCCCAGCTGGGGGCGCTTGGTGTAGTCCGTGAAGCCCAGGACGTTGCCCCAGGGGTCGGTGATCTCCACGGCCCAGCCGGTGGCCACCTGGGACACCTCGTCCAGCGGCGGGATCCCCGCGGCGGCCAGTGCCCGGGCCGCCGCCCGCGCGTCCGGCACCTCCAGCCAGATCCGTGCCGACGGCCACGGCGGCGAGCGGTGTCCCAGCTGCTCCTCGGCCTGGAGCAGGATGCCCGGGGTCTCGGCCCCCACCTTCAGCTGGGCGAGCCCGCCCTCGTCGAACCGGAACCCCACGGTGAACCCGGCCCGCTCGTAGAAGGCGACCGCCTCGCCGAGGTCACCGACGGGGAGCAGCACGTTGTCGAAACCGAGCAGTTCGTACGACCCTTCGTCTGACATGTCGTCACATTAGGAGTCCTTCTCCCCGGATGCGAGGAGCCCCACCGCAGCGGACCGCGGTGGGGCTCCTCAGAGGACGGGCCGGCCGTCACTGCGGGAAGTTCGGGTCCAGGTCGGTCTCCGAGGCGCCGCCGGTCGTGATGCCGGTCGCGGTCGCGCGCAGCAGCACGCTCCTGCGGTACAGGTCGCCGGAGAACAGCAGGTCGGCGTCACCGTCCCGGTCGAGATCGCGCAGGCGCACGAAGAGGCCGGCCATCTCGTCCGCGGTGGCGCTGCCCGGCACACCCGCCGTGGCGCGGGTGAACCACTGGGAGCCGGTGCCGGTCAGGCCCTTGCTCCCGCCGCGCAGGACGTGCACGCCGCCCGCGTTGTGGACCGAGCCGGACTCCTCCTCGGGCACGCCCACGGCGAGGTCCGGGTAGCCGTCGCGGTTGGTGTCGCCGGCGGAGAGGGAGTAACCGAAGCGGTCGTTCTTCGTGGCCGCCGTCGCCACCCCCGCGGTGGACTGCGTCAGGCGGTAGGAGGTGCCCGGGCCGCTCGCGCCGCCGCGCAGGACCAGCACGGAACCCGCGCCGTCGTTGTACGGCGTGTCACTGACGGCGAGGTCCCCGTAGCCGTTCTTGTCGAAGTCGGCGATCACTCCGGTGGCGTTGAAGTCCACCTGTGCGGCGTTGTAGGTGGTGTACTTGCCGCGCTTGACGGTGGAGCCGCCCTGCACGAACCAGGCGGCCTGCGTCATCCGGCCGTCCTTGTAGCCCTGGCCGAGCACGTAGAGGTCGGTGGCCTTGTCCTTGTCGACCCTGCCGGCGACGATCGCGGTCGGCTCCAGCACCTCGGCGCCGCTGGGGCTCACCTCCAGCTTGGTCACGCTGCCCGTCGTACCGGACCGGGAGAAGCCGCCCCGGTAGACGTAGAGGGTGCCGGTGGCATCGGTGACGGCCAGGTCCGGTTTGCCGTCGCCGTCGAAGTCGCCGGAGGCGAGGGCCGCGCCGAACGCCGCCTTGGACCGCGCGGGGATGCGGGTGGCCTGCGTGCCGAGACCGGACCTGGCGCCCCACAGGACGGTGACGGCGCCCGCTCCGGCCGTCGTGCCGCTCTTCTCGCTGCCGTCGGCGACGGCGAGGTCGGCGTACCCGTCGCGGTCCAGGTCGGCGTGGGCGAGCTGGTTGCCGAAGCCGTCGGCGTAGCCGCCGGCGTCGCCCGCCGTGCCGGGGATGCCGGGGCTGTCCTGGGTGAAGCGCACCGTCCTCGGGCCCGGCCCGGTCGCCGTGCCGTAGGTGACGGTGACCTCACCGCCCCAGCCGGACGCGTAGTCGCGGTAGCCGTCGCCGTTGAAGTCGTCGGCGTACTTGGCGGGGGTGGCCGCGGCGGCCGGGCCGGCCGCGAGGGCGAGCAGTCCGCCGGTCAGCGAGGCGGCCGTGACCGTCGCGAGGGCGACGGTGAGCTTCCTGTGCGTGCGCATGTGTCTCCTTGATCGCGTACACACAGAAGACCCGTGGCGGCGGGGAACGGTTGTACGGCGAGGGCCCCGCCCCCGGTGCGTGACCGGGGACGGGGCCCGAAGAACCGCAGGCGTACGGCGGTCAGTAGCGACGCGTGATCAGCGCGCGCTTGACCTCCTGGATCGCCTTCGTGACCTCGATACCGCGCGGGCAGGCGTCCGTGCAGTTGAAAGTCGTGCGGCAGCGCCACACGCCGTCGCGGTCGTTGAGGATCTCCAGGCGCTGCTCGCCCGCCTCGTCACGGCTGTCGAAGATGAAGCGGTGGGCGTTCACGATCGCGGCCGGACCGAAGTACTGGCCGTCGTTCCAGAACACCGGGCAGGACGACGTGCACGCGGCGCACAGGATGCACTTGGTGGTGTCGTCGAAGCGCTCGCGGTCCTCGGCGGACTGCAGCCGCTCCCGGGTCGGCTCGTTGGTGTCGTTCGTGATGAGGAACGGCATCACGTCCCGGTACGCCTGGAAGAACGGCTCCATGTCGACGACCAGGTCCTTCAGGACCGTGAGGCCCTTTATGGGCTCGACCGTGATCGGCTTCTCGGGGTTGATGTCCTTGATCAGCGTCTTGCAGGCGAGGCGGTTCTTGCCGTTGATCCGCATCGCGTCCGAGCCGCAGATGCCGTGCGCGCACGACCGGCGGAAGGTGAGACTGCCGTCGATGTCCCACTTGATCTTGTGGAGGGCGTCGAGGACACGTTCCTTCGGGTCGATCTCCAGCTGGAAGTCTTCCCAGCTCGCCTCGGCCGAGACCTCCGGGTTGTACCGGCGGACGCGGACGGTGACCGTGATGTAGGGGGAGTCGGCGAAGCCGGGCTCGGGCCGGCCGGCCGCGTCCGCCTTGTCCAGAACAGGGGTAGCCATCAGTACTTACGCTCCATCGGCTGGTAGCGGGTCTGGACGACCGGCTTGTAGTCGAGACGGACGGTTTCCGAGCCGTCGGCGCCGACCTCGCGGTACGCCATCGTGTGGCGCATGAAGTTGACGTCGTCGCGGTTGGGGTAGTCCTCGCGGTAGTGACCGCCGCGGGACTCCTTGCGGGCCAGGGCCGACACCGCCATGACCTCGGCCAGGTCGAGCAGGTTGCCCAGCTCGATCGCCTCGAGGAGGTCGGTGTTGAACCGCTTGCCCTTGTCCTGGATCGCCACGTTGCGGTAGCGCTCGCGCAGCTCGGCGATCTTCTCGACGGCCGTCTTGATCGTCTGCTCGGTGCGGAAGACCATGACGTTGGCGTCCATGGTCTCCTGCAGCTCGCGGCGCAGCGTGGCCACCCGCTCGCTGCCGGTGGAGGTGCGCAGCCGCTCGATCTGCTCGACGACGAAGGACTCCGGGGCCTCCGGAAGCTCGACGTAGTCGGCCTTCGCCGAGTACTCGGCGGCGGCGATGCCCGCGCGGCGGCCGAAGACGTTGATGTCCAGCAGCGAGTTGGTGCCCAGGCGGTTGGCGCCGTGCACGGAGACACAGGCGACCTCGCCGGCAGCGTACAGGCCCGGGACGACGGTGGTGTTGTCCGCCAGGACCTCACCCTCGACGTTCGTCGGGATGCCGCCCATCGCGTAGTGCGCGGTCGGCTGGATCGGGATCGGGTCCGTGTAGGGCTCGATGCCGAGGTAGGTCCGCGCGAACTCGGTGATGTCCGGGAGCTTGGCGTCCAGCTGCTCCGGCGGCAGGTGGGTGAGGTCCAGGTAGACGTGGTCGCCCTCGGGACCGCAGCCGCGGCCCTCGCGGATCTCCGTGTAGATGGAGCGCGAGACGACGTCGCGGGAGGCGAGGTCCTTCATGACCGGCGCGTACTTCTCCATGAAGCGCTCGCCGTCCTTGTTGCGCAGGATGCCGCCCTCACCACGGGCGCCCTCCGTCAGCAGGATGCCCATGCGCCAGATGCCGGTCGGGTGGAACTGGAAGAACTCCATGTCCTCCAGCGGGAGCCCGCGCCGGTAGACCGCCGCCTGACCGTCACCGGTCAGCGTGTGGGCGTTCGACGTCACCTTGAAGAACTTGCCGGTGCCGCCGGAGGCGTAGATGACGGCCTTGGCCTGGAAGATGTGGATCTCCCCGGTGGCCAGCTCGTACGCCACCACACCGGCCGACCGCTTCACGCCGTCGACCTCGGTCATCAGCTGGTCGAGGACGTAGAACTCGTTGAAGAACTCCACGCCCTCCTTGACGCAGTTCTGGTAGAGCGTCTGGAGGATCATGTGGCCGGTGCGGTCCGCGGCGTAGCAGGACCGGCGGACCGGGGCCTCGCCGTGGTTACGGCTGTGACCGCCGAAGCGGCGCTGGTCGATGGTGCCGTCCGGGGTCCGGTTGAACGGCAGGCCCATCTTCTCCAGGTCGAGGACGGCGTCGATGGCCTCCTTCGCCAGGATCTCGGCGGCGTCCTGGTCGACCAGGTAGTCACCGCCCTTGACCGTGTCGAAGGTGTGCCACTCCCAGTTGTCCTCCTCCACGTTGGCCAGCGCGGCGGCCATGCCGCCCTGCGCCGCGCCCGTGTGGGAGCGGGTGGGGTAGAGCTTGGTCAGGACCGCGGTGCGGCTGCGCTTCGTCGCCTCGATGGCGGCGCGCATGCCCGCGCCGCCGGCGCCGACGATGACGGTGTCGTACTTGTGGATCTTCATATCTCTCGCAGCCCCGTGCCTAGCGGATGTTCGGGTCGAAGGTGAAGATCACCAGCGTGCCCAGCAGGATGGTGAACACCGTGGCGGTGTAGAGCAGGCCCTTGAGCCACAGGCGGCTGGTCGGCCGCTCGGCGTAGTCGTTGATGACCGTGCGCAGGCCGTTGGCGCCGTGCAGCATCGCCAGCCACAGCATCAGCAGATCCCAGACCTGCCAGAACGGGGACGCCCAGCGGCCGGCCACGAAGGCGAAGCCGATCTTGGAGACACCGCCGTCCAGCACGAGCTGGATCAGCAGGTGGCCGAGGACGAGGACGACCAGCACGATGCCGGACAGGCGCATGAAGACCCACGCCGCCAGCTCGAAGTTGCCCCGGGTCGACTTCGGGGACTTCTTGGTCCGCTTGCGCGGCGCCTCGATCAGCGGGGCCGGGTTGTCGACGGTGTAGACGGGGGCACCCTCTACGGGGCCGACTCCGGACGCGGCGGTTTCAGTCGTGACTGAGTTATTCGACATCGGCGGCGTCAGCTCCCAAAGAGGACACGGGCGGCGTGGCCGAGGACGGGGTACAGCGCCCCGGCCATCAGGACCAACCAGACGACCATCACGGCCCAGAACATCTGCTTCTGGTAGCGCGTGCCCTTCGACCAGAAGTCGACGGCGATGACACGCAGGCCGTTGAGCGCGTGGAAGAGGATGGCGGCGACGAGGCCGTACTCCAGCAGCGCGACGATCGGCGTCTTGTACGTGGCTACGACCTTGTCGTAGTCCTCGGGGGAGACACGCACGAGAGCGGTGTCCAGCACATGAACGAACAGGAAGAAGAAAATGAGGACGCCGGTGACTCGATGAGCCACCCAGGACCACATTCCTTCCCGGCCGCGGTACAGCGTTCCAGCCGGCACGGAAGAACCCTCCGGGAGCGGGGATTAGGGCCGCGCCGGCTTCACTGTCGGTCGGGCCCGGCCGGGTACGGTCCACCGGCCCCCAGCATCGTAGCGAGGCGCCGCGCCGTGACTGACGGGGGGCCTGGCTGTGTGATCAAACTGGCACGCGGTTGGGCTAGCGGGGCGCCCACCGGCACGAGCGATGCGGCTATTTGCCGGATAAGGGGGCGTTTGCGCTGGTCGCGCAGCTTCCCGCGGTCCCGAGGAACTGGCCCAGACGCCCCCGGGCGAGGCGTCGCAGCTCCTCCGCCGCGGTGACCCGCTCCTCCTCCGGATCGTTGGTCAATCGTGACCGGATCGCTTCGAGGACGCGGTCGAGCGCCTCGTCCGGGGGTACGTCACCCAGATAGATGGCGAACCCGTGTCCGAATCGAGCCTCGTAGGCCGCCTGTGCCGCGCTCAGCGCCATGTGCGCCGCCGAGTATGTGTCCTCGGGCAGCTCGGGGAGGGACTCGCCTGCCAGCGCCTCCGCCAGATCGCCCGGCGACAGGTCGTACGCCGCCTCGTCCGCCGCCGCCAGCAGGGCGTCCAGGTCGGGGTACGGGCGGTGGTCCGCGAGCCGGCGGGACCAGCGCGGGCTGCGCAGGCAGCGCAGGAGGAGGGCGTGGGCCTCGTCGGCGGCGGCCGTGTTGAAGGCGTCGAGGGGCCTGGGGAGATACGGCAGGCGGTGGGCGGGCAGCGTGGGTCCTCGCGTCACAGGTGGTGTGGCAGGGGAGCTTGTGAAAGTTGTGGTCAGGTTATCGAGAGTGGTCGCGGTGTGTCCCTGCGGTGCGTGAATTTCACTCGAACGGAAGAGTTTCCGAACACCTCGATGACCGGTGCGCCGGAGAGAGCCGTACGGTGGCAGGGTGACCCAGCACAGGCGCCGGGGATCGGCGCGGCAGGTGATACCGAAACGCGCGGTGGTGGCCGCCGCGTTCGTCGGGACGGTCGCGCTCGGCACGGGCGTCGGCGTGTGGGCCTCCGACGGCGGCGGGAAACCGGACGCGAGCACGCCACGGGCGTCGGCCGGGCGGGTGTCCGGCGCGGACCCCACCGGCGCCGATCGCGGCGGCGCGGCCACCCCGTCGGCGAGTCCGACGCCCAGCCGGGCCTACCCGCTGTCACAGGCGCCGCGCACGATACCCGCGGTGCGCTCCCACACAGCGGCGCGCGGACCCGGCTGGCGGCCGCGGCACGGGGAGCGGGTGGTGGTGAGCGACCCCGGGCTGGCCGACGAGGGCCGGCTCATAGCGGGGGAACTGGGGCTGACCTACGCGGGGCGGAAGAACACGGGCGACGTACGGGCCGGGGACGTCCGGCTCACGCTCGGCGGCGGGGGAGGGGACCAGGAGTCGTACACCCTCACCGTCCGCGGCGGGCGGGTCGACATCAGCGGGCCCGGCGAGGCCGGTGTCTTCTACGGCACCCGCACCCTGAAGCAGGAGGTCCACGGCGGTGGTACGGCGCCGGAGGGCGTCGTCCGCGACCGGCCCGCCAAGCCGGACCGCGGGTTCATGCTCGACATCGCGCGCAAACCGTTCTCCGAGACCTGGATCGAGGACCGGATACGCGAGCTGGGGGACCTGAAGTTCAACGAGCTGGGCCTGCACTTCTCCGACGACCAGGCCTTCCGGATCGAGTCCAGCACCCACCCGGAGATCGTCTCCCCGGACCACCTGACCAAGGCGCAGGTCAAACGGATCGTGGACCTGGCGGCAGCCCGGCACATCACCGTCGTGCCGGAGATCGACTCGCCGGGGCACCTCGGAGCCGTCATCGCCGCCCACCCGGACCTCCAGCTGCGCAACGCGAGCGGGGTCCCCACCAAGGGCGCCGTCGACATCTCCAAGGAAGCATCCGCGCGGATCGTCGACGACCTGCTGAACGAGTACGCGGTGCTGTTCCCCGGCGGCCGGTGGCATCTGGGCGGTGACGAGTACCAGGCGCTCACCGTGAAGGACCCGCAGGCCTCGTACCCGCAGCTGGCCGCCGCCGCCCGGCAGGCCCACGGTTCCGGCGGCACCGTCGCCGACCTCGCCACCGACTGGCTGAACGACCGCTACGCCACCGTCCGCGCCCACGGCAAGACCGTCCGAGCCTGGAACGACGGCTTCTTCCGGAACACCTCCGTCCAGCCCGAGAAGGGCCTCCAGGTCGCCTACTGGACCGGCAAGGAGATCGGCGCCCGGCAGCCGGTGGAGTACCTGAGCACGGGGCGGAAGGTCCTCAACTACAACGACGAGTTCCTCTACTACGTCCTCGGCCAGCCGCAGACCTTCGTCTACCCGACGGGACAGCGGATCTACGAGCAGTGGAACCCGCGGGTGCTGCGCGGCACGACGGCCGTACCGGCCCGCTACGACGCGCAGATACTCGGCGGCTCGTTCGCGGTGTGGTGCGACATCGCCAACGCCCAGACGGAGGCCCAGGTCGCAGCGGGGATCCGGATGCCGCTGCGGGCCACCGTGCAGAAGCTGTGGGACCCCGGCACGCCCGCGCTGTCCTGGGCCGACTTCCGGAAGCTCGCCGACCGGCTGGGCTGAGGGGGCGGGGCCGGCTCCGCCGCCCGGTACGGCTCGCCGTTGGCTGGAAATCTATGGATGTGACACTCCCGCGCCGTCGCACGCAGTAAGGGGAAGTGCGGGCTCCGTACCGGTCGGCGCCCTGGCGAGGGAGACATTCATGAGCCTGGTGGAACTGATCGCACAGGCCGACGCACGCGGACTGGCCGCCAGCGGATTGGCTTGTATGGATCGGTGTCTGCCGCTGCTCGGCGGCGACGACGAACTGCTGCGCCCGCTCTGGGCGAGCCTCGCCGACGGCTCCGACTGGGGCGGGAGCCTGGACAAGGCCCGCGCGGCGCTCGGGTCCGACGGGTCCGCCGTGGACACCGGGTCCGGGTCCGCCGGGGACCAAGCCGCGCGGCTCGCCCGCCGCATGCTGGACGCGGCCCCCGCCGAGCGCACCGCCGACGCCGTACGCCCCTGGGCCGACGCCTGCTCGGCCGCCTCGCTGCGCATCCACCGGCTGCTCGATCCCGCCGCGGACGCCACCGCGGACCCGGACGCCGCGCCCGCGGGGGGCACGGCGGAGCCGTCCCCGCTCGTCGCCGCCGAGCTGCGCCGCCAGACGGCGGTGCTGGAACTCCTCGCCGGGCACGGCGTGAACGGGCTGCGCGGGGCGCTGGAGGTGTCCGTCGAGGGGCGGCGCGTGCTGCGCGCGGTGGTGTCCCGCCGGGCGCGGGGCGCCGCCGGACCGGGGGCCTGAGAGGGTTTCGTGCCCGTACCGCGGTGGACGTGGGGCGGTCCTGCGACGGTCGGCGGAACACCGCGGAACCGGGTGACGGAAATCCCGCCCGGCCCGCTCTTCCCTATGTGACAGCCCATACGACAGACCACGTGACAGGCCAGGTGACACAGCGGGCGACGGACCCGTACGCGACGGTGCGACAGGAGACCAGGCCGCAGGCCGCGGCGAAACCCGTGCGGTGGGCGGCGGACGCGGTGGCCACGATGCGCGAGGGCGCCCGCGTCCGGCTCGACTACTCGGCGCAGAGCCTGTGGCGCGTCGACCGGATGATCGAGGAGATACGCCGTGAGGAACCGCCGTACGCGGCCGTCGAGAACGTGCTGCGCGGCCTAGGCGCCTACGCCGGCGAGGTGATCGTCCGCCAGACCGGCGCCGAGTGGTGGGCGAGCGGTGGCGAGCACTGGCTGCGCACCCCCGACGGCCGGCTGTGGGACCCCGTCGACGAGGCCCGCCGCTGCTTCGGCGGCCACGGCTCCCTCCGGCTGCTGTGCCGCGACGCGACCGCCCGCGGCTGAGGGGCCCCGCCCCGCTGTGACACTTCCGTCCGGACCGACGCTGATGATCGTGGAGGGCGGTGACACGGCCGGACGTGTCGGACCGTGAGGCAGGCGCCACGCAGTGGCCAGGAACTCGGCACGAACGAGGACGGTCTTGGGCCAGGGAGGGGAACCCCGCCGCCCGCAGCCGCGGGACGGGGAGCTGGGCGCGGCCGTCGCGCGGGCCCAGGACGGTGACGAGAGCGCCTTCGCGGTGGCCTACCGGATCGTGCAGCCCGGCCTGCTGGGTTATCTGCGCGGGCTGGTCGGCGAGGACGCGGAGGACGTCGCGTCCGACGCCTGGCTGGAGATCGCCCGGGACCTCGGCCGGTTCCGCGGCGACGGCGCCGGCTTCCGCGGCTGGACCGCGACCATCGCCCGGCACCGCGCCCTGGACCATCTGCGCCGGCAGCGGGTACGGCCCCGGGCGGCGCAGCTCGGACCGGACGCCCTGGAACTGCCCGGCCCGCACAGTACCCACGACCAGGCCCTGGAGTCGCTGTCCACCGCACGCGCGCTGGAACTGGTGCGGGCACTGCCCCGGGACCAGGCAGAGGCGGTGCTGCTGCGGGTGGTCGTCGGCCTCGACGGACCGGCCGCCGCCCGCGTCCTGGGCAAGCGGCCCGGCGCGGTCCGCACGGCCGCTTACCGGGGCCTGCGCCGCCTGGCCCGCCAGCTCGGCGCGTCCCGCCCGGCGGACGGCACGGGCGGCGGTGTGACGGATGGCGATGCCCCGGCGCTGGGGGAGTCGGGATGAACGCCTCGGCACGCGGGACGTATGAACAGGCGTATGCCGTGGGCGGGCCGGTGTGCGGGCCGGACGAGCGCGGGAACGGCAACGGGAACAGGAACAGGGACGGGAATGGGTGAACGGCACAGCGGCGAGTGGCTGCCCGGCCGCGGGTCCGCGCACCCTCGCGCCGGCGCCACCGTCTCCGCGCCCGAGCGGGCCGACGCGACGCGACCGGACCCCGGGTTCGAGAGCCGGTTCGCCTCCGCGCTGCGCCCGGCCGCCATCGACCCCGAGGCCGAGCGCAGCGCCGTCACCGCCTTCCGGGCCGCCCGCGCGGCGGGCGCGCACGGCGCGCGGACCCGGGCGCGGGACGACTGGCGGCCCGGCCGGCCGCACCGTACCCGCCGCTCGCTGCGGACCACGCTCTCGCTGGCGCTGGCGAGCCTGACGCTGGGCGGGGTCGCCGTCGCGGCGATCGGCTCCGCCGGGTCCGGCCCGGACGCCCCGCGTCCCGCGCACCCGTCACCGGCCGCCCCGCGCACCCCGGCCGCGTCGGGCGTGTCGGCCGACGGATCGGCAGCCGGATCGGCAGCCGGATCGGCAGCCGGATCGGCAGCCGGATCGGCCGACGGATCGGCCGACGGATCGGCAGCCGGGCGGGCGGACGCCGGATCCGCCGACCCCGCCACGCCACCCGGGCACCCGGCCACGGCCCGGGACACCCTGGCCCACTGCCGTGCCTACGCACAGGCCGGGAAGCGGAGCGGCGCCCTGGCGGCGACGGCCTGGCAGCGGCTGGTCACGGCGGCGGGCGGCCCGGGGAAGGTCGCGGCCTACTGCGCCGCCCGGACGGCACGCGCGCAGGAGGGGACGGCCGGGAAGGCGGGCGGCACGGGCGCCACCGGCGAGGTCCGGGACCAGGGCCAGGGCCAGACTGAGGGCCAGAGCCAGACCCGGAACAAGGGCGGGAACGGCGGCCGGGGGAAGCCGGCCGGCCCGGTGGGCGGCAAGCGGTAGGCACGGCCGGCCCGCGAAGGCCGAAGGCAACGGCCGGGGCCGCCACCCCCCACAGGAGAGGCCCCGGCCGTCGCGCGGACGGGCCGCGCACGGCCCGTACTTTCTTCAGCGCCGTGCACACGGTTTCTGTCACACCCCGCCACACCTCGGGCACAGTCCGCCCCGGCCGGACCTCACCGTGCGCGCACCGGTACCCGGTCACGAGTTAGTTGCATCTTCTACAGACATGGACGAGAGACGGTTTCACGCCGTAACGTGCCATTCGCGCCGACCGAAGCCAGGCGTAAAGGGAGTGCGGTGCTGGGGGACGACGCGGACCTGACCGCCGCGGTGCGTGCGGCGCAGACCGGGGACGAGACCGCGTTCCGTGCGGTGTACCGCGCGGTGCAGCCCCGGCTGCTCGGATACGTACGCACGCTGGTCGGTGATCCGGATGCCGAGGACGTGGCCTCCGAGGCCTGGCTCCAGATCGCCCGCGACCTGGACCGGTTCGAAGGTGACGCCGACCGGTTCCGCGGCTGGGCCGCCCGGATCGCCCGCAACCGCGCGCTGGACCACATACGCATGCGAGGCCGCCGCCCCGCCATCGGCGGTGACGAGACGGAGCTGACCGGCCGGGCCGCCGAGTCCGACACGGCCGGCGAGGCCATCGAGGCCCTCACCACCGACAGCACCCTCTCCCTGATCGCCCGCCTCCCGCAGGACCAGGCCGAGGCGGTCGTCCTGCGCGTGGTCGTGGGCCTGGACGCCAAGACCGCCGCCGAGACGCTCGGCAAGCGCGCGGGTGCCGTCCGCACCGCGGCGCACCGCGGTCTGAAGCGCCTCGCGGAGCTGATCGGAGCCGATCCGGAATCGGCGGGCGGGCTCGACGCGCTTCCGCCCCAGCGAGAACCGCACCGTGGCGCGGTGACGTCCGCAACTGTGACGCATACGCGTGCGCGGACGCAGAAGGACATGTGATGGCCGACGAGCAGTACAGGTGGCTGAACCGTGCGACGGCGGAACGCCTACTGCGCGGTGAGTCCCCGGAAGCCGTCGACGCCTGCGCCCGTGACCAGGCAGAACGTCTCTCCCAGGCACTCGGCGCGCTGTCCGGGCTGTCCGCGGAGGCCGCCCCCGGCACCGGTGAGCTGCCCGGCGAACAAGCCGCCCTCGCCGCGTTCCGCAAGGCGCGCGAAGCCGCCGACGCCGACCGGAGCGCCGCCGCGCCCGCGTCCGGGGGCGCCCGCCCGTCCGTGCCCTGCGCCGACGCGGGCCTGGTCCGCATCGGCGCAGGGGGCCGTACCGGAATCCCGTCCCGGCGCCCCCGCTGGGGCCGCCCGGTGCGCCTGGCGGTCGCCGCGGCCGTGGCCGCGGGCACGCTCGGCGGAGTGGCCGTGGCCGCCGGGAGCGGCGTGCTGCCCACACCGTTCGGTGACGGCAAGCCCGGCCCCGCCGCGTCCGTCTCCGCCGGCGAGACCTCCGAGGAGTCCCTCGACCCGGCGTCCCCGCAGACCCCGCCGGACTACGCGACGGGCCCGGGTCGGAGTCCGGGCACGGGTACACCGGGCGGCGGTCCGGGAGACCGCCGCGCCGACGCCTCGGGCGAGTCGTCCGGTCCGGGCGGCGGCACCGGCCCGAGCGCCGCCCCGGGCTCCGCGGCGCCCTCCGCGACGTCCGGCACCGGCTGGTCCGGCGCCGCCGCGGCCTGCCGGGCCCTGCGGGACGGCCGGGAACTGGACGCCGGCCGCAAGCGCGTGCTGGTGAACCTGGCGGGCGGCTCCGCCCGGGTGACCAAGTACTGCAAGGTCGTGCTGGGCGGTTCCGGCTCCGGCTCCGGCGGCACGGGCGGTGGGACCACCACCGGTGGACAGGGCAACGGAAACGGCAACGGCAACGGAAACGGCGCCGGCAGCGGCGGGGACAAAGGCGGGGACAAGGGCAACGGCGGGGACAAGGACGGGGACCAGGGCCGCGGCAAGGGCGGCGGCGGTGACAAGGGCCACGGCGGCGGCAAGGACCACGGCACGGGTGCCGGCGGTGCGAGCGGCGGCAAGGGCGGCCGGCACCGCGGCGGCGCCGTTCCCGTCCCCTCCCGTCACGCCCCGGCGCACCCCGGCGGGCCGGGCAACGCCCCCGCGGTCCCCTCGCCGACTCCGACATACACCGCGCTCTGACCGACGCAACCCCACCTGACCTGCGTTTTCTCGGTCACCGAAAATTTTTCGGCGCGAGGTGTGACGTTTCTGGAGCGGCTTACGCAGTACAGAGTGAGCCGACTGGTCATCGGCCGTCGCACCGAGCCGGGGTTCCCCCCGTACCCACGGCTCGTGCACCTGGCGCGGGCGGGACACGTTCCCCCGGTCCCGCCCGCGCCCCGCAGCCTCCTCCCCGCCCTCCCTCACCCCACCCCGCGACGCGCCCCGCGTGACCGGCGCCGGACCGCGGTGCATGGTGAGGAGTAGCGGTCGTACTGCGGAGGCATCCATGGCGCGTGATGCGGAGTCGGGCCTGCCCATCGAGCCGGTCTACGGACCGGCCGAACTGACCGGCTGGGACCCGGACGAGAAGCTGGGTGACCCGGGCGCGTACCCCTTCACCCGCGGGGTGTACCCGACGATGTACACCGGCCGCCCCTGGACCATGCGCCAGTACGCGGGCTTCGGCACGGCCGCGGAGTCCAACGCCCGCTACCGCCGGCTGATCGACCACGGCACCACCGGCCTCTCCGTGGCCTTCGACCTGCCCACCCAGATGGGCCACGACTCCGACGCGCCCCTCGCGCACGGCGAGGTCGGCAGGGTCGGCGTCGCGATCGACTCGGTGGAGGACATGCGGATGCTGTTCGACGGCATCCCACTGGACCGGGTCTCGACGTCCATGACGATCAACGCGCCCGCCGCGCTGCTCCTGCTCCTGTACCAGCTGGTGGCCGAGGAGCAGGGAGTCCCGGCGGACCGGCTGACCGGCACCGTGCAGAACGACGTGCTGAAGGAGTACATCGCGCGGGGCACGTACATCTTCCCGCCCCGGCCCTCGCTGCGGCTGACGGCGGACATCTTCCGGTACTGCACCGCCGAGATCCCGAAGTGGAACACGATCTCGATCTCCGGCTATCACATGGCCGAGGCGGGCGCGAGCCCCGTCCAGGAGATCGCGTTCACCCTCGCCGACGGCATCGAGTACGTCCGTACGGCGGTGGCGGCGGGCATGGACGTCGACGACTTCGCGCCCCGCCTGTCCTTCTTCTTCGTGGCCCGCACGACCCTGCTGGAGGAAGTGGCCAAGTTCCGCGCGGCGCGGCGGATCTGGGCCCGGGTGATGCGGGAGGACTTCGGCGCGCGGAGCCCGAAGTCGCTGATGCTCCGGTTCCACACCCAGACGGCCGGGGTCCAGCTGACGGCCCAGCAGCCGGAGGTGAACCTGGCCCGCGTCACCGTCCAGGCCCTGGCCGCGGTCCTCGGCGGCACCCAGTCCCTCCACACCAACTCCTACGACGAGGCGCTCGCCCTCCCCACGGACAGGAGCGCCCGGCTGGCCCTGCGGACGCAGCAGGTGCTCGCCTACGAGACGGACGTACCGGCGACGGTCGACCCGTTCGCCGGGTCCTACGCGGTCGAGCGGATGACGGACGACGTCGAGGAGGCCGCCCTGGACCTGATGCGGAAGGTCGAGGACCTGGGCGGCGCGGAAGCGGCGATCGAACGGGGTTTCCAGAAGGCCGAGATCGAACGGAACGCGTACCGCATCGCCCGGGAGACCGACTCCGGTGAGCGGGTGGTCGTCGGCGTCAACCGCTTCCGGCTGGACGAGGAGGAGCCGTACGAGCCCCTGCGGGTCGACCCGGCGATCGAGGCACGGCAGGCCGAGCGGCTCGCCGTACTGCGGGCCGGGCGCGACCAGGGGGCGGTGGACTCGGCGCTGGACGCGCTGAGGAAGGCGGCCGAGGGGGAGGACAACGTGCTGTATCCGATGAAGGAGGCATTGCGGGGGCGGGCGACGGTCGGTGAGGTGTGCGGGGCGCTCCGGCAGGTCTGGGGCACCCACACGCCCCCCGACACCTTCTGAGCCGGACGGTGCCCCCGCACGGCACCGGCGCCCGGACCCGGTGTCGTACCCCCGTGCGACACTCCTGCCATGTTCGGAGTCGTCGACCTTCCCACCTACCTGGCGGGCCTCGTCCTCATCGTTCTGCTGCCCGGGCCCAACTCCCTCTACGTGCTCTCCGTCGCCGCCCGCCGCGGGGTGCGGGCGGGTTACACGGCCGCCGCCGGGGTGTGGTGCGGCGACACCGTGCTGATGACGCTGTCCGCCGCCGGCGTCGCCTCGCTGCTGCGGGCGAACGCCCTGCTGTTCGGGATCGTGAAGTACGCCGGTGCCGGATATCTGACCTGGCTGGCGGTCGGGATGCTGCGGGCCGCGTGGCAGATGTGGCGGGCCCGGCGCGAGCCCACCGTGGCGGACGCCGCGCCCGCGCAGCCCGCGGACGAGCGGCCCCTCCGGCGCGCCCTCGTCGTCAGCCTGTTCAATCCCAAGGCGATCCTCTTCTTCGTCGCCTTCTTCGTGCAGTTCGTGGACCCCGGCTACGCGCATCCCGCTCTGTCGTTCGTCGTCCTCGGCGCCTTCGCCCAGCTGGCCAGCTTCCTCTATCTGAGTGCGCTGATCATGGGTGGCACCCGCCTCGCCGCCGCCTTCCGGCGCCGCAGAGGGCTGTCGGCGACGGCCACCTCGGCGGCGGGGGTGCTGTTCCTCGGGTTCGCCGTGAAGCTGTCCCTGGCCGGGGCGTGATCGCCGCACCCGAGCCGCGGGGCCGGGGCGCCTGACGCCGGGTCAGCCGCCAGGCTTCTTGTCCACCGGGGCGGTGAGTTCACGGGTGAGCGCCGGTGCGCCGGCCCTCTTCAAGGCCCTCCTCAGCCGTGGACCGAAAGGTTGCTCCACCCACCGGTGGATCAGCCACGCCAGCAGCAGCATGCCCAGCACGGTCAGGGCGAGCGCCGGCCACGGCGGCAGGCCGAGCCCCCGGTGCAGCACCCGGATGACGAACCAGCCCAGGTGCTCGTGCACGAGGTAGAACGGGTACGTCAGCGCGCCCGCCGTGACCAGCCAGGGCCAGGAGGCCCACCGTGTCCAGCCCAGTGCCACGGCGGCCACCGCCCCGAAGGCGACGGTGACGATCGCCAGGATGACGTGCGGGTCGCGATGGAAGTCGCCGTGCGCGCCGGCGTGCCACAGGGCGCTCGTGGCGGTGCTCTGCCCGAGCAGCCAGGACACCGCGACGATGCCCCACAGCAGCAGGTCGCTGCCGAAGCGGTGGATCAGGTACAGGGCCAGGCCGCCGATGAAGAAGGGGGCGTACTCCGGGATGAGCAGCTGGTCCGTGAGCGCGTTGCCGGAGGTGCGGCTGACCGCCGCCGCCAGCGTCCAGACGCAGCAGAACACCACGACCCGGCGGTAGGTGACACCGCGCGCGACGACGAACAGGGCGAACAGCGCGTAGAACCGGACCTCGGCCCACAGCGTCCAGCACACGCCGAGGACGCGGGTGACGCCCATCGGCTGTTGCAGCATCGTCAGGTTGACGAGGAACTCGTCCGTCCGGACGGGGTGGACGACGACGGGCAGGGCGACGGCCGCCGCGGTGACCAGTACCAGGGCGACCCAGTAGGCGGGGTAGAGGCGCGAGACGCGGGAGCGGAAGAAGTCGCCGAGCGTGCGGCCCCAGCTGCTCATGCAGATGACGAAACCGCTGATGACGAAGAAGAACTGCACGCCCAGGCAGCCGTAGGTCGCCGCCTGGGACAGGGTCGGGAAGACGTGGGCGGGGCTCTGGTGCCAGGACGCCGAGACCGCGCCGCCGCGTCCGGCGTAGTGGTAGAGGCAGACCATCAGGGCGGCCACGAGCCGCAGGCCGTCCAGGGCGAGCAGGCGGCCCCGGTCCTGGCGGCGGCCGGGGGCGGACGCGGTGGCGGCCGTCCCGGGCACCGGCGGGGCGTCGGTGAGCGTGGTGGGCGAAGGAGGCATGATGCTCGACATTTTCCCGAACAAACGTTGCCCGGCTCGGATATTCATGTGAATTTCCGTGGCACGTCGAGCGGTATTTCCGTCCACCGGGCACTGTTCGCCCGGCCATTCCCGTCCGTTAACCCGTTCTTCGTTTTTACGTCTTGTTTTCTCCAGCTGCCCGGCCGTGCCGGGCAGCTGGAATTCAGCGCCGTACGGACCGGCGCAGACTGCGTGCCTTGCGCGCCACCCGGCGGACCGTCGCATTGCGCGGGATGAACGCCAGCTGGGCGGGCACCCCGCCGGGCAGTGCCAGCGCCGTCAGCCGTTTGCGCTTGAAGTAGCGCAATATCCGCTCGTCCAGGTTCCGCCCGAGCCAGCTCTCGGTCTCCGCGCGCAGCCCCGGCAGGATCTTCGGCTGCATCGCGAAGCCCACCGCACGTACCAGCGCGCCGAGCGTCTCCACGTCCATGCCGGGGCGCTGCCCCGCCACGGCCGCCCGGTCGGTCAGCTCGGGCAGCAGCGCGTCGACGACGGTGACCGGGACGCGGTTGCTGTTCTCGTACGGGGTCAGCCGCTCCAGCAGCAGTTCGGTGCCCACCCGGGCGACCGGCAGGCCGTACAGCGCGGAGGCCGTGAGCAGGGCGGTGGAGAAGCAGCCGACGACCAGCGCGGGACGCATCCGCTGGTACAGCACCTCCGCGAGGACCGGCGTGTCCAGGACGGTCAGCTCGACCTCCAGCCGTTCCGCCTCCGTCTCCAGGGAGCGGGCGAAGCGGGCCGGAGCGGACGGGTGCGGCTTGAACACCACCCGCGTGTGCCCCAGCCCGGCCACGCCCCTCAGCATCCGCACGTGCAGGTCCTCCTCCTGCTCGGGCGTGAGGATGTCCAGCGCGGACAGGTACTGGCCGAGCAGCAGCGCGGGCTCCTCGATCTCCGGCAGCTCCTCACCGGAGGAGGCCAGGGTGGCGAGGACCTTGGTGAAGGCCGGCGACGGCACGATCTCGCCGGGCACGCCGAACTCGGTGAGCAGCAGGGGCTCAAGGCCCGGCACCAGGTCCAGGTGCAGGACGCGGTCCACGCGGGTGCCGACCAGCGGGTCGATCTTGTTGCGGGTGGGGCCGTAGCTCATCAGACCGTCGGCGTAGACGGTGACCGGGGCGCCGGTGAAGATCTGGGCGAGCGCCAGCGACGGACTGACCTGGATCGACTCGACCGCCAGCTCGATGTCGTCGGTGCCCAGCCGCCACTCGTGACGCAGGTACCGCTCCCACAGCGGCAGGTCGTCGCCGCGGGGAGTCCAGCCGCCCGGGTGGAACGGGAAGATCGCCGCGTTGTACGAGACGACCTCGTCGAACCTCTCGCGCAGCCTCTCGAAGCCCGGCATCTCGTCCAGGGCCGGCGAGGTCTCGGGCGTGGCCGCGTTGTTGCAGACCAGGAGGATGCGCCGGTCGGCCGGGCGGAAGCAGCCGGAGTCCAGGGCGGCGGCGAGCGTGGCCGTGCCGTACAGCGTCGACGCCTGGAAGATCTGGGTGGTCACGCGGCGGCTCCCGCGGGGGAGGGGCGGCGGCGCAGCCGGCGCAGCCGGGTGGCGCGCAGGAGGTCCATGGAGTCCAGTGCCTCGTCGAGCACGTCCTGCGGCATGCGCCGCAGGGCGGCGGCGCTCAGGGACTTCAGTTGCTTGGCCACCGCCGGCTCGAACCTTTCGATGGATCCCAGGTGATGGGAGATGATCGCGCAGTAGGTGCGGACGGCCTTCGGCAGCAGCGCCCCGGCCTCCCGGTCGGCCGCGGTCTCCGCGACGACCTGGTCGAACGCGCGGATGAAGTCGAGCTGCCGGACATCACCGATCTGGGTGAGCGACGAGGCCACCCCGCGCCGGTAGAACACGCCGAGCATGCTCACCGCGGCGAAGGACTCCGCCTCCCGGTGCAGCTTCCAGATCCACGGCCGGTCCTCGGCCGTGCGCAGCCCGTCGGTGAAGTGCAGCAGCCCCTTGTCCAGGAGCCGCCGGTGGTAGACGCCAGCCCAGGCGTAGGCGTAGTCCACGGAGGTGGAGCGGTCGGCGGGCAGGATCGCCTCCCGCGGGTCCAGCACCGTGTTCCGGCGGCCCACCGGCACCCGGTGCACACTGCGCGACCGGGCGGTGCACTGCACATGGTCGGTGCGCAGGAAGTCGCAGCCCAGTTCCTCGATGGCCGTGACCAGCCGCGGGAGGTAACCGGCGGCGAGCCAGTCGTCGCCGTCCAGAAAAGTCAGGTACTCGCCGCGCGCCCGGTCGATACCGGTGTTGCGCGCGGTCGCCAGCCCTCCGTTCCGCTCGTGCCGGACCAGGACCGCGCCCGGCAGCTCGCGCTCGGCGTGCGCGAGGATCTCTGGTGTCCCGTCGCGGGAACAGTCGTCGACGAGAATGAATTCGAAGTCCTCACGCGCGTTCGCCCGCAGGCTCCTGAGCGTGTCGGGCGCGTATTGCTGCACGTTGTAGAACGGCACGATGACGGAGAGCTTGACCACGTCAGGGACGTTAGGGCGCGGCCCGTCATTCGTCTTGACCGTTTGCTTGACAATCGGTGAACGACGCATGGCGAAGCTGTGAACCAGACTTTTTCGGCACCGGATCACGGCCCGATTCCCCATTCGGCGATGTGCTGTTAACCGTTTGTTGTGCCCGGGTTGGGCGGAACGGCGGAATGGCTTTCTAGCGTCCTCGGTGTGCCAGCAAGTGCAACGAAGTCTCTCCGGGTCGCCGTCCTCGCGGACTCCGACACCCGGTGGAAGTGGGGCGCGCTCACCGCGCGCCGGCTCACCCCACCGGCTGCCGAGGTCCGGCTCGACGGCTACCTCCTGCGAGGGCGCGCCACCCCCACCGCCCGCCAGCTGAACGAGATCGGCGTCCGGGCGGACTCCCTCCGTGAGGTCACCGCCGTCGAGTTCCTGCGGGCGATGACCGAGGGCCCCGACGAGCGGTACGACGTCCTCGTCCTCGCCCTGGTCGGCGGCGGCGTGCAGGCCGTGCTGCACGGGCTCAGGAACGCCTGGGGGGCCGGGAGACGGCCCGTCGTCGTCACCGGTTACGTCGGCGTCGTCTACGAGAAGCTCACCGACGGGCTGTTGCTGCGGCACGGCGCGGACCTCGTCCTCGCCAACTCCCGCCACGACGCGGACCGGTTCCGGGCCGTGTACGAGGGGGTGGGTGCCGACGCCTCAGCCGTCACGGAGGTCGCGCTGCCCTTCCTCGGCGGTGACCCCTACACCGGCGGGCACGAGCCCTGCACCGTCGTGTTCGCCGCCCAGCCGTCCGTCCCGGACAACCGCCGGGACCGTGCCTACCTGCTCGGCCGGCTCATCGAACACGCCCGCAAGCACCCCGAACGGGAGGTGCTGCTGAAGCTGCGCTCCAAGCCCGGCGAACACACCACCCACATCGAGGAGCTGCCGTACCAGAAGCTGGTCCAGGGCATCGACCTGCCGGCCAACCTCCGCCTGGTCTACGGCCACATGGGTGACGTGCTGGACCGCACCGACCTGCTGGTCACGGTCAGCTCCACGGCCGCCCTGGAGGCCCTGCACCGCCGGATCCCCACGGCGATCCTCACCGACCTCGGGGTGCGCGAGACGCTCGGCAACCACCACTTCACCGGCTCCGGCTGCCTCGCCTCCTTCAACCAGCTCGACGCCGGCCACCAGCCGGTGCCGGACGAGGAATGGATCGCCCGGCAGGGCGTCGCCGCCGGCGGCACCTCCCGCGGCACGGGGTCGTACGCCACCGCGTTCGACGCGGCCCGGGCGCGCATCGCCGAACTGCTGGAGCGGTCCGGGCACCTGCCGCCCCTGAATCCCTACTACACCCCCGAGACCGCGCCCGGCTATCTGCCCGGCATCCTCGCCCGCCACCACCTCGGTCCCGACGGCGCCCCGCTGCCCGGCGCGCCCGCCGCCGACAAGGCGCCCGGACCCGTCCGCCAGATCGTGCGCCGCGCCGCACGCGGCGCCTACCGGCACGGAGTCCAGCGGGTCGCCCCGGTGATCCGGCGGATGGGCGAGCTGTGACCTCTTCCCAAGGAGTAGACCCCATGTCCCACTCGGAAGCGGGCCCGGGCGCCCCGGTCCGCCGGGTGCTCGCGGTGATCCCCGCGCGCGGCGGCTCCAAGGGCGTGCCCGCGAAGAACCTGGCCCCCGTCGGCGGTGTCCCGCTGGTGGCGCGCGCGGTGCGCGAGTGCCGGGCGGCCCGGCTGGTGACCGACGTCGTCGTGTCCACCGACGACCAGGCCATCGCCGCCGCCGCCCGCGAGGCCGGCGCCGAGGTCGTGCTGCGGCCGGCCGTCATCGCCGGCGACACGGCCACCTCGGAGGCCGCCGTCCTGCACGCCATGGACACGCACGAGGCGCTGCACGGCGCCGCCGTCGACGTGGTGCTGCTCGTGCAGTGCACCAGCCCGTTCCTGGTCCGCGAGGACGTCGACGGGGTGGCCGCCGCCGTCGCCGAGGCCGGCGCCGACACCGCCGTCACCGTGGCCGCCTTCCACGGCTTCGTGTGGCGGGACGGCCAGGACACCGCGGACGCCGCCGGTGGCACGGGCGGGCACGGCGTCAACCATGACAAGTCCTTCCGCCCCCGCCGCCAGGACCGCCCCCAGGACCTGCTGGAGACCGGCGCCGCCTACGCGATGGACGCGGCCGGCTTCCGCACCCACCAGCACCGCTTCTTCGGCCGTACCGAGCTGGTCCGCACCGACCCGGCCCGGGTGCTGGAGATCGACGACCCGCACGACCTGGCCCGCGCCCGCGCCCTCGCCCCGCTCTTCGACGCGGACCGGCCCGGCGCGCTGCCCACCGCCGACGACATCGACGCGGTCGTGCTCGACTTCGACGGCACCCAGACCGACGACCGGGTGCTGATCGACTCCGACGGACGGGAGTTCGTCGCCGTGCACCGCGGCGACGGGCTCGGCGTCGCGGCCTTGCGCAGGAGCGGCCTGAAGCTGCTGATCCTGTCCACGGAACAGAACCCGGTCGTCGCCGCCCGCGCACGCAAGCTGCGCGTCCCCGTGCTGCACGGCATCGACCGCAAGGACCTCGCGCTGAAGCAGTGGTGCGAGGAGCAGGGCATCGCGCCGGAGCGCGTGCTCTACGTCGGCAACGACGTCAACGACCTCCCGTGCTTCGCCCTCGTCGGCTGGCCCGTGGCGGTCGCGAGCGCCCACGACGTCGTACGCGGCGCCGCACGCGCGGTCACCACCGTCCCCGGCGGTGACGGCGCGATCCGGGAGATCGCCAGCTGGATCCTCGGCCCCTCTCTCGATTCCCTCCCCAAGTAAGGACATCCCCTGATGAGCAGCAACTCCCGTCTCCGCACGTTCGGTTCGCGCGAGGCCGGCCCCGGCCGCCCCGTCTACATCACCGGTGAGATCGGCATCAACCACAACGGTGAGCTGGAGAACGCCCTCAAGCTGATCGACGTGGCCGCCGAGGCCGGCTGCGACGCCGTGAAGTTCCAGAAGCGCACCCCGGAGATCTGCACCCCGCGCGACCAGTGGGACATCGAGCGCGACACCCCCTGGGGCCGGATGACCTACATCGACTACCGCCACCGGGTGGAGTTCGGCGAGGACGAGTACCGCCGGATCGACGAGTACTGCAAGGAGAAGGGCATCGACTGGTTCGCCTCTCCGTGGGACACCGAGGCCGTCGCCTTCCTGGAGAAGTTCGACGTCCCCGCCCACAAGGTGGCCAGCGCCTCCCTGACCGACGACGAGCTGCTGCGCGCCCTGCGCGCGACCGGCCGCACCGTCATCCTCTCCACCGGCATGTCCACCCCGAAGCAGATCCGCCACGCGGTGGAGGTCCTGGGCTCGGACAACATCCTCCTCTGCCACGCCACCTCCACCTACCCGGCCAAGGCCGAGGAGCTGAACCTCCGCGTGATCAACACGCTGGAGAAGGAGTACCCGAACGTCCCGATCGGCTACTCCGGCCACGAGACCGGCCTCCAGACCACGCTGGCCGCCGTCGCCCTCGGCGCTGTGTTCGTCGAGCGCCACATCACCCTCGACCGCGCCATGTGGGGCTCCGACCAGGCCGCCTCCGTCGAGCCCCAGGGCCTGACCCGCCTGGTCCGCGACATCCGCACCATCGAGGCCTCCCTCGGCGACGGCGTCAAGAAGGTCTACGACTCCGAGCTGGGCCCCATGAAGAAGCTGCGCCGCGTCGCCGGCGCCGTCGCCGAGGCGGAGATCGCCGCGGCGGCGGGCGAGCCGGTCTCGGTCTGAGCGCCTTGACCGCCTTACTGCCCTACGACGGGACGGTCGTACGCCGATGAGCCCCCGCGCCGGTCACCCCGGCCACCCCGCCCACACGCTCGCCTTCGTGGAGAGCCCGGTACAGCTGCTGAACGTACTGGAGTGGGCGCACGCCCACGGCCTGCGCGGCACCGCCGAGCAGGCCCGGCCGGCCCTGCCCGCCCAGGCCGGGCGGGCCGGGCCGGCCGGCGAACCGGCGCCGCCGGCCGGCGCGCGGCTCACCCTCGTCGTCCTGTCCCCGACCGACCCCATGACCCGGGGCCAGCTGCGCCGCATGGCGGACCTGGCCCGGGACGAGGGGTACCGGGTGCGCTGGGAGGAGGCGCGGGGCGGTACGACGGCGCCGTTCCACACCATCGGCGGCCTGGCCGGCTCCCTGCGCCGGGCCGAGCGGATCGTGATGGGCGACCCCTTCTCCCGCTACGTGCAGCTCCTGCTGACCATCACCCGTGCCCGCGACCTCGTGGTCGTGGACGACGGCACGGCGACGATGGAGTTCGTCGCCCAGCTGGCCCGCGGCGAACGCCTGGTCCGCTGGCACCGCAAGGGCGGCCGTCCCGGCGCCCGCGACCTGCTCTTCGCGCCGGTGTCCTCCTCCGCGCGCCGCCGCCTCACCCCCAGCGCGCACCGCCGTGTCGAGGTGTTCTCCTCGATGCCGGTGACTCAGACCCCGGCCGGCGTCACCGTCACCGCCAACGACTTCGCCTGGACCCGCGCCCGCTTCGGGCCGCCCCGCATCACCAAGGGCGCGGACCTGGTCGGCACCTCCCTGGTGGAGACCGGCGTCGTGGACGGCGACCGCTATCTGACGGCCGTCCGCGACCTGGCCAAGGCGCACGGCGCCACCCGCTACTTCGCCCACCGCCGCGAGAGCGCCGAGAAACTGCACCGGCTGGCCGTCGAGACCGGCCTGGAGATCGTCCGCCCGGACCTCCCGCTGGAGCTGATCGCCCGCCGCGGCCCGATCGGCCGTACGGTCCTCAGCTTTCCCTCGACGGTCGTCCACACCCTCCCGCTGGCCCTGGTCGGCACCGGTGTCCGCGTGGCGGTCTGCGACATCGACCCCACCTGGCTCACGGACACCGCCTCCCCCCGGGCCCAGGGCTTCCTCTCCGGCGTCACGGGCACGGCCCGAGACGTCCACCGCCTGACGGCGATCAGCCCGGCGTAGCTCCGGAGCCGGGCGCCGGAGCCCGGCCCGACGGCCACCCGCCTCCCGGCCCCCGGCACACAACGTCCCTGTGGAGCGCGGAGGTTGATTTGATTTCCACCGCCTCCATGGTGAGCATGGCGGGAGTCGGCGGGGGTTGCCGGCAACGGGGAAACGGGGAGGACCAGACGTATGGCCTGGGACGAGTGGGAGCACTTGAAGGCGGACGCGGCGGCCCGCGTCTCCACCCACATGCAGCTGAACCACGTTCCGATGGATCCGGGTGGCAGCGGTGCCTCCGGAAAGCTGAAGTCGGACAAGAAGACCTGGACGAAGGCCGGCGAGGACACCAAGGGCTTACAGGACGACATCGGCAGGGCGCTGGGGAAGCTGGACGACGGGCAGGCGGGGCTGGGCGACACGGCCGGCTGCCTGTCCGCGGCGGCGCAGAAGGAGTTGTACGAGTCCTGGAAGAAGTACGTCGGCGACGTGAAGGGGCGTGCCGGCGAGCTCGGCGCTGTGATGGAGCGTTCCGGGCACGACCTGGCGAAGTCGGACGGCGACGTCAAGGCGGAGCTGGACAGACTGCGGGCCGGGTACGAGGACACCGAGGCCGTCGGCGGCCGCGCGAAGGGCCGGTGACGGGCACGTCATGGACATCGCGACGCTGAAGGCCCTCGAGCCCACCGAGTACGAGCAGGCTGCCGACGGGTACCGCGCCACGAGCGACATGGCGAGCACCGCCAAGGACGAGGTCGCGAACCGGATCTCCGCGGGCCTGCGCAACCGGCTCGAGGGCGAGGCGATGGAAGCGGCCCTGCGCGAGCTGAACGAGCTGGGCAAGGACTTCCACTACATCCAGACCGAGTGCGCGCTGGTCAGTACGGCGCTGAACGGTTTCGCTTTCGACATGGCCGCGGCCAAGAAGAAGCTGGAGGCGGCGCTGGAGGACGCACAGGCGGCCGGCTGCACGGTGGGCGCGGACGGGTCGGTGTCGTTCCCGGCCGGCGGCAAGGAGGCCGACGGCAAGGTGCCCGAGGGCGGCACGGTGTCACCGTCGTCCAGCACCACGGATCCGACGGCCGCGGCGATCGAGCGCCAGGCCGTGAACATGCACCCGAACCCGAACTTCGGAAAGGCCGTGGGGTTCGCCAACCGCATCGGCGATGCGCTGCAGGAGGCCACGGACGCGGACGCGAAGTGGGCGCCGAAGCTGCGGGCGCTGAAGGCCGACGACGACCTGGTGGTCTCCGACCGGGACTGGGCGGATGCGAAGTCGGACGGGGACGGGGTGGGCGACGCCGGCAAGAAGTACCTCGACTCCCTTCCGCAGCCACCCGAGGACGGCAGCCCGAAGGACAACGCGGCCTGGTGGAAGGGCCTCGACGACGAGCAGCGGGCGGCATGGCTCTCCCTCCGGCCCGATTCCGTCGGCGGACTCGACGGCCTGCCCTCCACGGTCCGCGACGAGGCCAACCGCGTCGTCCTCGACGAGACCCGCGCCCGCTACCAGCTGGAGCTCGACTCCATACCGGACCCGCCCATGAACGAGTGGACCTACATCGCCTCCAACGGCTGGGCGTCCAAGGTGCACACCGACGAATACACGGACTGGTACAACAAGTACGGCGAGCGCTACGACCACCTCAACAAGTCGCTCAACGGCATGAAGAGCATCCAGGAGCGCTTCGACAAGACCGGTGAGCGGGGGCTTCCCGAGGCTTACTTGCTGGGGTTCAGCGCCGATGACGACGGCCGCGCCATCGTGGCCAACGGAAACCCGGACACCGCGGACCACCAAGCCGTCTATGTGCCTGGCACGACGTCGGATCTGAACGGTATCGGCGGCAACATCGACCGGATGGTCAACGTCTGGGACGTAGCCCATGCCAAGGGTGGTGGCCAGTCCGTCTCCACGATCACGTGGCTGGGCTACGACGCACCGGGCGACGTCGTCAAGGACGCGCCTTTCAGTAACTACGCGTATGACGGTGCTCCGGCGTTCAACAAGTTCCTGGACGGGCTCGAGGCGTCGCACTCCGGAGATACGCCACCGCACCGGACCGTGATCGGCCATTCCTACGGTTCGACCCTCATCGGGGCCGCAGCCGAGAAGGGGACCCTCAACGCCGACGATGTCGTCTTCGCGGGCAGTCCCGGCGTCAGGGTGTCCGGTGCCGACGAGATGGACGTACCCAAGGGGCACGTGTGGAACGAGGAGGGTGGCTCGGACCCGGTTCCGGACATCGGCCGCTACGGCCATGGCGGGGACGGCTTCGTCATTCCGAGCGACCCGGACTTCGGCGCCAACCAGATGGCGACGGACACCCATGGACACGGTGGGTACTGGGACCCCGGTTCCAAAAGCCTGTTGAATCAGGCGTTGGTCGTCGTCGGGAAGGGCGACAACGTGGAGCTGAAGCCCCCGCCCGATACGTTCGGGCCGCCCGGTTACTGGGCGCGTGTGAAGTAGGAGAGACTCCCTGACGTGAAGATCAAGCTGGGCGTCCTCGCGGTCGCCATTCCCCTTGCGCTCACTGCCCTCACCGGATGCGACATGACTGACAACGACTCCGACGTTCCTTCCGCCGGTACGAGCACGTCGAGTGCCGCCGCGGACGAGCTGGAACGTGTCTCCAGCGGCATCCACGACCTGATCGGTGTCAGGGGGAAGACGTCCGACAGCCGCGCGACGGTGACGGAGTGTTCCGGCAAGGACCCGGACAAGTACTTCCGGGTCCTTCACCCGTGGAGCTTCTCCCCGGCGTCCTCCGATGACCTCGGGGTAGCCATGCGACGGCTCAAGGAGGCACTGCCGAAGCATGGCTGGAAGATCGTCGAGTACGGACCGGACACCAGCAAGAACAAGAACCTGAGGCTCACGGCCGAGAACGATGCGAAGAGGGCCGGCGTGCACATCGTTCAGATGGCGAAGGACAATCCTCCGATGCTGAGCGTGGACGTCGTCTCCGGTTGCTACCAGGTTCCCGACGGCCAGAAGGTCGAGCACTTCTAGCGCCGCCGTCCGGGCGACGGCCACCAGGCGTGGGAGGTCCGCCCGGACACCGGGACGCCTGCCCGGGCAGCGGCGCCGGAGCCCGCCGGGAACGGGACGCGTGCGGGTCCGCTTCGTGGACATGACGCGCGTGACACGGGTGATGCGTGGTATGCGTGGAAGGAGGAAACAGAGGTTTTACCCAACAGAGTCCGCCGCCATGCGCCCGACGGTCAGATTTTATTCCCCTAACGGGCTGAAGTTTTGTTGAACGTGGGGTAGTTGACCGGCTGGGCGTCCTACCCTTCAGAGGGTGAAGCAATTGATGTCCTCAGAGTCCGAGGCCGGCCTCCCGGGCGATGTGCTCCCCGGCGTGCTGAGCGAGTCCCTGCACGCAGAACTGGTCGCGTTCCGGCGCGACTTGCACATGCACCCGGAGCTGGGCAATCAGGAGTTCCGCACCACCGCGGCGATCAAGGAGCGGCTGGAGCGAGCCGGTCTCAAGCCCCGCGTCCTCGCCACCGGAACCGGACTCGTCTGTGACATCGGGCTCCCGGAGGGTGAGCAGCCGGCCGTACCGCTGCTCGCGCTGCGCGCCGACATCGACGCCCTGCCCATCCCGGACACCAAGGCGGACTGCCCGTACCGATCGACCGTGCCCGACCGGGCGCACGCCTGCGGTCACGACGTCCACACGACCGTCGTCCTCGGCGCCGGCCTCGTCCTCGCCGACCTGCACGCCAAGGACCTGCTGCCCCGGCCGGTACGACTGATCTTCCAGCCCGCCGAGGAGGTCCTGCCCGGCGGCGCCCTGAGTGCCATCGAGGACGGCGCGCTGACCGGGGTGGGCCGGATCCTCGCCGTGCACTGCGACCCCCGGGTGGACGCCGGGCGGATCGGTCTGCGGCACGGCGCGATCACCAGCGCCTGCGACCGGCTGGAGATCGCCCTCGACGGGTCCGGCGGCCACACCGCCCGCCCCCACCTGACCACCGACCTGGTCACCGCCGCCGCCCGCGTCGCCGTCGACGTGCCCGCGCTGATCGCCCGCCGGGTCGACACCCGGGCCGGTCTCGCCCTCACCTGGGGCCGGATCGAGTCGGGGCACGCCCCGAACGTGATCCCGCAGCACGCCGAGCTGTCCGGGACCGTGCGCTGCCTGGACCTGGAGGCATGGCGGCAGGCGCCCGACATCGTGCACGCGGCCATCGACGAGGTCGCCACGCTGCACCGGGCCAAGTCCGAGATCAACTACGTGCGCGGGGTGCCGCCCGTCGTCAACGACCGGGAGTCCACCGAGGTGCTGCGCCGGGCCATGGTCGCCCGGCGCGGCATGAAGTCCGTGGAGAGCACCGAGCAGAGCCTCGGCGGTGAGGACTTCTCCTGGTACCTGGAGCAGGTGCCCGGTGCGATGGCCCGCCTCGGCGTGCGCCGGCCCGGCGAGCGCACGGTGCGTGACCTGCACCAGGGCGATTTCGACGCCGACGAGTACGCGATCACGGTGGGCGTGGAGATGTTCACCGCGGTGGCCTTCCTGGACACCGGCGCGGCCCGCGGCTGAGCCCGGGAGCGGGCGGAGCGGCCCCCTCGGGGGCCGTCTCCGGCCCGGCGCAACACGGATACAAGCCATTCGTGCACAGCGCGCGACAGCGGCGTGACAAGGCCGGGAGTGCGAGTTCAGGCGCTGTTTGCCTCGAATCGATAACGGCTTCGCGAGGGGTGTTTTTCTGACATCTACGCGCGTTACGATGCCGCGAAGCCGACGCCGAAGGGGCGTCCCGGCTCTAGCACCGACACGGTGCTCACATCAAGCGCCGACATGGCGCTCAGGTCAGGTGAAGGAGCCTTCCCGTGCGCCGGGTAGCCAAGCTTTCCGCTGCGTGTATCGCGTCCGCAGCACTCGCAATGACTGCCACAGCCTGTGGCAGCACCTCCTCCGACAACGACAGCCCGTCGTCCTCCGGTGACGGCAAGGGCGTCAAGATCGGCCTCGCGTTCGACGTCGGCGGCCGTGGTGACCGCTCCTTCAACGACTCCGCCGCGCGCGGTGCCGACCAGGCCAAGAAGGAGTTCGGCGGTGACATCAAGGAGCTGACCGCCAAGACCTCCGACACCGAGGCCGACCGCGAGCAGCGCCTGTCGGACCTGGCGGACGCCGGCTACAACCCCGTCGTGGGTGTCGGCTACGCGTACGCCGCCTCCATGGCCAAGGTCGCGGCGAAGTACCCGAAGACCAGCTTCGGCATCGTCGACTCGGTCGTGGACGCCAAGAACGTCGACAGCATCAACTTCACCGAGGAGCAGGGCTCCTACCTGGCCGGTGTCGCCGCCGCGCTCAAGACCAAGTCGAAGCACGTCGGCTTCGTCGGCGGCGTGGACGTCCCGCTGATCAAGAAGTTCGAGGCGGGCTACGTCCAGGGCGTCAAGGACACGAACTCCAAGATCAAGGTCGACACCCAGTACCTGTCCCACGGCTCGGACACCTCCGGCTTCGCCAGCCCCGACAAGGGCAAGGAGGCCGCGCAGGGCATGCTGGACAACGGCGCCGACGTCATCTACACGGCGGCCGGCTCCTCCGGCAACGGCGCGATCGAGGCCGTCAGCGGCAAGAAGGGCGCCTGGGCCATCGGCGTCGACTCGGACCAGTACAACATCCCGGGTCTGGCCAAGTACAAGAACGCGATCCTGACCTCCATGGTCAAGAACGTCGACGTCGGCGTCTACGACTTCATCAAGTCCGTGCACGACGGCAAGGCGCTGGCCGGCACCAACAGCTACTCGCTCGCCAAGGACGGCGTGAAGCTGGCCACCAGCGGCGGCTTCATCAGCGACATCCAGGCCAAGCTGGACGCCGCGAAGAAGAAGATCGTCGACGGCTCGATCAAGGTCAAGACCACCCCGTGACCTGACGGGTCCCACGGACCCAGGCTCGGCGCGGGGGCGCCTCCCGGAGCCCCCGGCCGAGCCATAACAATGTGTCAACTCTACGCGTGTAGCACGGAGTTGCCGCGCTAGCGTCGCCGACGCCTGCCCCCTCCCCGCAGCCCCTTTCCCCGAGGAGAGTGCGCCATCAACGCGTCCAGCCCTCCCGCTGCCGTCGAACTGCGCGGCATCACCAAGCGTTTCCCCGGCGTCGTCGCCAACCGCGACATCGACATCACGGTCCGCACGGGCACCGTCCATGCCCTGTGCGGTGAGAACGGCGCCGGCAAGTCCACCCTGATGAAGATCCTCTACGGCATGCAGCAGCCGGACGAGGGCACCATCACCGTCGCCGGCGAACAGGTCGTCCTGAACAACCCCGGCGACGCCATCGCCCGCGGCATCGGCATGGTGCACCAGCACTTCATGCTCGCCGACAACCTCACCGTGCTGGAGAACGTCGTCCTCGGCGCGGAGAAGCTGCACGGCATCGGGGGCAAGGCACGCGCCAGGATCACCGAGATCTCCGACGCCTACGGGCTCGGCGTCCGCCCCGACGCCCTGGTCGAGGAACTCGGTGTCGCCGACCGCCAGCGCGTGGAGATCCTCAAGGTCCTCTACCGCGGTGCCCGGACCCTCATCCTGGACGAGCCCACCGCCGTCCTGGTGCCGCAGGAGGTCGACGCCCTCTTCGCCAACCTGCGCGAGCTGAAGGCCGAGGGCCTCACCGTCATCTTCATCTCCCACAAGCTGGGCGAGGTGCTCTCCGTCGCCGACGAGATCACCGTCATCCGGCGCGGCACCACCGTCGGCACGGTCGAGCCGGAGGGCACCACGCCCAAGCAGCTCGCCGAGCTGATGGTCGGCAGCGAACTGCCGACGCCCGAGACCGAGGAGTCCACGGTCACCGAGGTGCCGATGCTGACGCTGGACGGCGTCCATCTCACCCAGACCGACCTCGACGGTGTCGAGCGGGTCATCCTGGACGAGATCTCCCTCACCATCCACAAGGGCGAGGTCCTGGGCATCGCCGGCGTGGAGGGCAACGGCCAGTCCGAGCTGGTCGAGGCGATCATGGGCATGCGCCGGCCCGACGCCGGCGTCGTCCGTCTCGACGGCACCGACATATCGCAGGCCCCCACCCGCGACCGCCGCGAGGCCGGCATCGGCTACATCCCCGAGGACCGCCACCGCCACGGCCTGCTGCTGGAAGCACCCCTGTGGGAGAACCGCATCCTCGGCCACGTCACCGAGAAGCCCAACTCGCGCGGCGCGCTGCTCGACCTCAAGGCGGCGCGCGCCGACACCCAGCGCATCGTCGAGGCCTACGACGTACGCACCCCCGGCATCGACGTCACCGCGGCCTCGCTGTCCGGCGGCAACCAGCAGAAGCTGATCGTCGGCCGCGAGATGAGCCACCACCCCAAGCTGCTGATCGCCGCCCACCCCACCCGTGGTGTGGACGTCGGCGCGCAGGCCGCGATCTGGGACTACATCCGCGAGGCCCGCCGCGACGGCCTGGCCGTGCTGCTCATCTCCGCCGACCTCGACGAGCTGATCGGGCTCTCCGACACCCTGCGGGTGATGTACCGCGGCCGCCTGGTCGCCGACGCCGACCCCGCCACGATCACCCCCGAAGAGCTGGGCTCCGCCATGACGGGTGCGGCCACCGGGCACCTGGAGCACACAGAGGACGACGCGCGATGAAGAAGCTGACCTCACGGATCGACAAGGAGCGGCTGCTCCTCGGGATCGCGGCGCCGCTGCTGGCGGTCGTCGCCGCGCTCGTCGTCACCGCCCTGGTGATCGCCGCGACCGGCAAGAATCCCGGTCCCGCCTTCCACGACATGGTGACCTACGGCTTCGCCAGCGACAGCCAGGTCTTCATCCTGAACAAGGCGACGACGTACTACCTGGCGGGTGTCGCGGTGGCCATCGGCTTCCGCATGAACCTGTTCAACATCGGTGTCGACGGCCAGTACCGGCTCGCCGCGTTCGTCGCCGCCGTCCTCGGCGGGGCGCTCACCGTGCCCGGCTGGCTGGCCATCCCGCTGATCGTCATCTGCGCCATGGCGACCGGTGCGCTGTGGGCGGCCATCGCCGGCATCCTGAAGGTGACCCGCGGTGTCAGCGAGGTCATCGCGACCATCATGCTGAACTCGATCGCCACCGCGATCATCGGCTACCTGCTCCAGCCCGGGAAGCTCGGCCAGCTCGATCAGGCGGGCACCCTGGTGTCCACCAAGCCGCTGCCGTCGTCCGCGCACTTCTTCAACATCGACACCGGCCCGGCCGGTGTCCTGGACGGGTTCATCGTCGTCGCCGTGCTCGTCGGTGTCGCGTACTGGTTCGTGCTCGGCCGCACCCGGTTCGGCTTCGACCTGCGCACCGTGGGCCAGTCCGAGAGCGCCGCCTCCGCGAGCGGTGTCTCGGTGAAGAAGATGATCGCCACCAGCATGATCATCTCGGGTGCGGTGGCCGGTCTGATCGGCATGCCGACCCTGCTGAACGAGAGCCATCAGTACGACAACAGCTTCCCCAGCGGGATCGGCTTCACCGGCATCGCCATCGCGCTGCTCGGCCGCAACAACCCGATCGGCATAGCCCTCGGCGCGCTCCTGTGGGGCTTCCTGGAGCGCACCACCAACCACCTGGAGTTCCAGGGCTACGACAAGGAGATCCTCGGCGTCATCCAGGGCGTCATCGTCCTCTGCGTCGTGATCGCCTACGAGGTCGTACGGCGCTATGGCCTCAAGCGCCAGCAGCAGAAGGTGGGCGCCGAACTCGCCGCCCAGGCCGCCGCGACGAAGAAGCAGGAGGTGGCGTGATGACTGCCACGATGACCGACGCGCCGCCGCCGGCGGCCCCCAGGGCACCGGGCGCCCCCCGGCGTTCCGGCCGCTCCCTGGGCCTGACCCTCATGATCGTCGCGGGCGCGCTGCTGCTCCTCGCCGCGGTCCGCGTGATCACCGGCGCCAACCAGCTCGACTCCGCCGGACAGGTCGCCGCCGCGCTCGCCCTCGCCGTCCCGATCGGCCTCGCCGGTCTCGCCGGCCTGTGGTCCGAGCGGGCCGGTGTCGTCAACATCGGCCTCGAGGGCATGATGATCCTCGGCACCTTCGGCGCCGGCTGGATCGGCTGGCAGTCCAGCCCCTGGCTCGGCCTGCTGTGCGGCATCGGCTTCGGCGTCCTCGGCGGCCTGGTGCACGCCGTCGCCACCGTGACCTTCGGCGTCGACCACATCGTCTCCGGTGTCGCCGTCAACCTGCTCGCGCTCGGCGCCACCCAGTACCTCGCCAAGCTGTTCTTCGCCGGCGGCTCGGCCGCCCAGGCGGGCGGCAACCCCAAGCAGTCCCCGCCCGTGGACTCGCTGCCCGACGTCACCCTCCCCGGTCTCTCGGACGCCCTCGCGTCGGTCGAGAAGCACCACTGGTTCCTCGTCTCCGACCTGGCCGGCATCATCGGCGGTCTGATCACCAACCTGTCCGTGGTGACGCTCCTGGCCGTGCTGCTGTTCGTCGGCAGCTGGTGGCTGCTGTGGCGCACCCCGTTCGGGCTGCGGCTGCGCTCCTGCGGTGAGAACCCGACCGCCGCGGAGTCGCTCGGCGTCAACGTCTACCGCTACAAGTACGCGGCCGTGGCCGTCTCCGGCGGTCTCGCCGGCCTCGGTGGCGCGTTCCTCGCGCTGGTCACCTCGCACACCTACCTGGAGGGCCAGACCGGAGGCCGCGGCTACATCGGCCTCGCGGCCATGATCTTCGGCAACTGGCGCCCCGGCGGCCTCGCGATGGGCGCCGGCCTGTTCGGCTACTCCGACGCGCTCCAGCTGCGCAACGGCGGCGTCACCGTCCACGCCCTGCTCCTGCTGCTGGTCGTCCTGCTCGCGCTGCTGGCCGGCTGGAAGCTGTACAAGAAGGCCCTGTGGCAGGGCGTGATCAGCGCCGTCACGGCCGCGCTGGTCCTGGTCTGGTACCTGGTCACCGACGAGGTCCCCAGCGACTTCGTGGGCGCCACCCCGTACGTCGTCACGCTGCTCGTGCTGTCGCTGTCCGCGCAGCGCCTGCGGATGCCGAAGGCGGACGGCATGCGCTACCGGAAGGGCCAGGGCAAGTGACGGCGACACCGGCCGGCGGGTTCGACTGGGAGGCGCTGCGTGCCGAGGCGCGGGAGGCCATGTCCCACGCCTACGCCCCCTACTCCGGCTACCCGGTCGGCGTGGCGGCCCTGGTCGACGACGGCCGCACGGTCACCGGCTGCAACGTCGAGAACGCCTCCTACGGCCTCGGCCTGTGCGCCGAGTGCGGCCTGGTCTCGCAGCTCCAGCGCACCGGCGGTGGCCGGCTCACGCACTTCACCTGCGTGGACGGCACCGGCGCCCTGCTGGTCCCGTGCGGCCGCTGCCGCCAGCTGCTCTACGAGTTCGGCGGCCCGGAGCTGCTGCTCGACACCCCCGCGGGCGTCCTCCCGCTCGCCGAGATGCTGCCCCAGGCCTTCGGCCCGGACCATCTCACCAAGTAACTCCCGCACGGCCCCTCTGAACCGCTCAGGGGGGCCGTGCACTTCGCACCTCCCGGAAGGAAGCCATCAGCCATGGCCATGGACGTCATCTCCGTCATCCGCACCAAGCGGGACCGCGGTGAGCTGAGCGACGAGCAGATCGACTGGGTGATCGACGCGTACACCCGCGGCGAGGTCGCCGACGAGCAGATGTCCGCGCTCGCCATGGCGATCCTGCTCAACGGCATGAACCGCCGCGAGATCGCCCGCTGGACCGCGGCCATGATCGCCTCCGGCGAGCGCATGGACTTCTCGGCGCTGTCCCGCCCGACGGCCGACAAGCACTCCACGGGCGGCGTCGGCGACAAGATCACCCTGCCCCTGGCCCCGCTGGTCGCGGCCTGCGGCGCCGCCGTGCCCCAGCTCTCCGGCCGCGGCCTCGGCCACACCGGCGGCACCCTGGACAAGCTGGAGTCCATCCCCGGTTGGCGCGCCCTGCTCTCCAACGAGGAGATGCTGCACGTCCTCGACACCACCGGCGCGGTGATCTGCGCGGCGGGCGACGGCCTGGCCCCCGCGGACAAGAAGCTGTACGCCCTGCGGGACGTGACCGGCACCGTCGAGGCGATCCCGCTGATCGCCTCCTCGATCATGTCGAAGAAGATCGCGGAAGGCACCGGCAGCCTGGTCCTGGACGTGAAGGTCGGCACGGGCGCCTTCATGAAGACGCTGGCCGACGCCCGCGAGCTGGCGTCCACGATGGTCGGTCTCGGCACGGACCACGGCGTGCGGACGGTGGCGCTCCTCACCGACATGTCCACCCCGCTCGGCCTCACGGCGGGCAACGCCCTGGAGGTCCGCGAGTCGGTCGAGGTCCTCGCGGGCGGCGGCCCGGCGGACGTCGTGGAGCTGACGGTCGCTCTGGCGCGCGAGATGCTCGACGCGGCCGGCATCAAGGACGCGGACCCCGCGAAGGCCCTGGCCGACGGCTCCGCGATGGACGTGTGGCGCCGGATGATCGCGGCGCAGGGTGGCGACCCGGACGCCGAGCTGCCCACGTCGAAGGAGCAGCACGTCATCAAGGCCCCCTCCTCCGGCGTGCTCACCCGCCTGGACGCCTACGGCATCGGCATCGCCGCCTGGCGCCTGGGCGCCGGCCGCGCCCGCAAGGAGGACCCGGTGCAGGCGGCGGCGGGCGTGGAACTGCACGCCAAGCCCGGCGACACGGTGACCGAGGGCCAGCCCCTCCTCACCCTGCACACGGACACGCCCGAGCGCTTCGACTACGCGCTCCAGGCGGTGACGGGCTCGTACGACATCGCGGCGCCCGGCACCGAGTTCACGGCGACGCCGGTGGTGCTGGAGCGCATCGCCTGACATGTGTCCCCCCTTTCGGGTGAACGGGACCGGTGGACCTCCGCCGGTCCCGTTCGGCGTGCTGGGTTCCCCGTCGACTGACCGGGTGTCAGCCCAGCACCGCCGCCACCCCCACCATCACCGGCACCGACGCCACCGTCGACAGCAGGATCGACTCGCGGGCCAGGGACTCGGCCACGCGGTAGCGGCTGGCGTAGGTGAAGAGGTTCTGGGCGGCCGGGAGAGCCGAGGTGATCACGACGTCCAGCAGGGCAGCGCCGCGCAGTCCGAAGACGGCCGCCGCCAGCGTCCAGGCGACCAGCGGCTGGCCCACCGACTTCAGCGCCACCGACAGCAGGACCGGGTACCGGTCCCGGCCCCGGCCGGGCGCCGCACTGCCGTGCAGCGACATGCCGAACGCCAGCAGGGCCGCCGGGACGGACATGTGCCCGATCAGGGTGAGGGGGTTCATGAGCGGCCCGGGGAGCTGCCGGCCCGCCGCCGACACCACCACCCCCGACAGGGAGCCCACGGCTATCGGATTGCGCAGCGGGGTCAGCAGCCGCCGCCACACCGTGCCCTTCCCGCCCGCCCCGGACAGGTCCAGGACCGTCAGGGCGACGGGGGTCACCAGGACGACCTGGAAGAGCAGCACCGGCGCCACCAGGGACGCGTCGCCGAGCACGTAGGCGGCGATCGGGATGCCGAGGTTGCCCGAGTTGACGTAACCGGAGCACAGCGCGCCGATCGTCGTACGGCCCACCTCCCAGCGCCGCAGCACACCGATCGCCACGAAGACCCCGGACACCGCGGCCGTGCTCAGGGCCGTCACCAGCAGCCGGCTGGAGAAGAGGACGCAGAGGTCGGCGCGCGCGAGGGTCGTGAAGAGGAGCGCCGGGCCTGCCACCGTGAAGGCCAGCCTGGTCAGCACCTCGCCGCCCTGGTCGCCGAGCGTTCCGCGCCGCCCGAGCACATAGCCCACACCGATGACGACCGCGATCACCGCGAACCCGCTCAGCACCCCCACCACGAACTTCACCTTTGAGGATGAACGGGGAATCGGTCAATGTGATCTTCGACGGCTCTCGCCACGGCACGACGATGAGTTCCGTCCGTCCCGTCGGTCTAACCGGTCGTGGATGCCGAGACCCCCGCCGTTCTTGTGCTGCCCTGGCCCGTCAGCCGTGACGAGGTGACGGGGCTGTGCGACGGCGTGCGGGCACTGCTGGAGGACGGCGGCGAAGGACGTGCCGTCGTCTGTGACGTCGGCCGGCTCGGACCGCCGGGACTGGCGGCCGTCGACCTGCTGGCGCGGCTGGAGCTGGCCGCCCGCCGGGCCGGCGGGCGGATCCGGCTGCGGGGCGCCGGCCCCGCGCTAGCCGCCCTGCTGGACCTCGTCGGCCTCCGCTTCCAGATGGAGGGGCAGTCCGAACAGGGGGAACCAGCGCCGGGTGTCGAGGAAGAAGTGGAAACCGGTGATCCGGCCGTCTGAGATCTCCAGCACCTGCACCGCCCACGGGCTGAACCCGCCGTTCTCCGGGTCCGGCTTGTAGTGCGCGAAGCCGGGCAGGCCGTTGGCCTGCACCGGCAGCAGGCGGGAGCCGGCGCAGGAGGCGCCGATGGTGGTCATGAAGCCGGTGATGTCGGCGGTGCCGCGCAGCCACAGGTCGAACGGCGGCATCGTCATGACGGCGTCCTCGTGGAGCAGCGCCGTCAGCGCCGTCATGTCATACCCCTCGAACGCCTTGACGTAGCGCTCCAGGAGTTTTTGCTGCTCCTCGTCCAGCGGATCGGACACCGCGCCCTCGGCGCCGCTCTCCGCGCGCTCCGCGAGCGTGGCCCGGGCCCGTTGCAACGCGCTGTTCACCGAGGCGACCGTGGTGTCCAGCAACTCGGCGACCTCGCTCGCCCGCCAGGCCAGCACCTCGCGCAGGATCAGCACCGCCCGCTGCTTGGCCGGCAGCTGCTGGAGGGCGGCCATGAAGGCGAGCCGGACGGATTCCTTGGCGACGGCGGCCTCCGCCGGGTCGCCGGCCGTCGGCAGCACACGCGCGTCCGGCATCGGCTCCAGCCAGGTGGTGTCGGGGCGCGGCGTGAGCGCCGCCCGGGCGAGGGGGGTCGACTCGGTCAGATCCATGGGCCGTGCCCGTTTGCTGCCGGCCGTCAGCATGTCCAGGCACACGTTCGTCGCGATGCGGTACAGCCACGAGCGCAGGGAGGACCGGCCCTCGAACTTGTCGTGACTGCGCCAGGCCCGCACCAGGGTGTCCTGCACCGCGTCCTCGGCCTCGAAGGAGGAACCGAGCATCCGGTAGCAGTACCCGGTCAGCTCGGTCCGGTGCTTCTCCAGTGCGGCGTCCAGGTCCGCCGTCGCCGTGCTGTCGCCCATCGTCCACCCACCCCTGTGGCCGTGCTTGCGCGCGTCTTCGCGCCCCACCACCTGGAAGCTACCGCAGCCCACTGACAACGGCCCGCCGAGTACGAAAAGGGCCTGCTCAGTGGGCGCCCGCCGGCTCCCGCCGGGCGGCCACCCGGGCCGCCCGGGTGCCGAGCACGGTGATCGCGACGACACCGACGACCGCGAGGAGGCCGACACCGACCGTGCCGGACCAGCCGTCGGAGCGGAACGCCACCGCTCCGACCGTGCTGCCGGCGCTGGAGCCGATGTAGTACGCGGACTGGTACAGCGCCGACGCCTGCGCGCGGCCGTGGGTGGCCGTCCTGCTGACCGCCGAGGAGGCCACCGCGTGCCCGGCGAAGAACCCCGCCGTGATCAGCACCAGGCCCAGCAGCACCAGCGGCAGGGACGCCGCCAGGGAGAGCAGCAGGCCCGCCGCCGTCGTGCCGCCCGCCAGGTACAGCGCGCCCCGGCGGCCGAACCGGCCCACCAGCCGGCCCGCGGTGGACGCCGAGACCGTGCCCACCAGGTAGACCAGGAAGATCGAGCCCACGATCCCCTGCGGCAGCCCGAACGGCTCCGCCGTCAGCCGGTACCCGATCACCGTGTACACGCCGCCGAACACCGTCATGAACAGCGCGCCGATCGCGTACAGGCGGCGCAGCAACGGGTCGGACAGGTGGCCGCGGACCGTGCCGAGCAGGACCCGCGGGCGCAGCGAGCCCGCCGCGAAGTGCCGCGGCGCCGGCAGCAGCAGCCGGAACGCCACCGCGCACCCCACCGCGAGCACGCCGATCACACCGACCGAGACCCGCCAGCCCCACTCCTGCGCGACCCAGCCGGTGATCACCCGGCCGCTCATCCCGCCGACGCTGTTGCCCGCCACGAACAGTCCGATCGCCGTGACCAGCGCCTTCGGCCGCACCTCCTCGGCCAGATAGGCCTGCGCCGAGGCCGGGACCCCGGCCAGCGCGGCGCCCTGCACCGCCCGCAGCACGACCAGGGCGCCCAGCGACGGCGCGAAGGGCACCAGCATGCCGACCGTGACGGCGACGGCCAGCGAGGCGGTCATCACCGCACGGCGGCCGAACCGCTCCGACAGGGCGCTCATCGGCAGCACGAACAGGGCCAGTCCGCCGGTCGCGGCGGCCACCGTCCAGCTCGCCTCGCTCGCCTGTATCCCGAACTCCCCGGAGATCAGCGGCAGCAGGGCCTGGGTGGAGTAGAGGAGGGCGAAGGTCGCGACTCCGGCGAGGAAGAGGGCGAGGCTCATCCGGCGGTAGCCGGGGCCGCCCGGGGTCATCCGGGAGTCGGAGCCGCTGCCGGAGGGAGGGACGGGGGAGACGGCGCCCACGCTCGTGGACGCCGGGGTACTGGCGGGAGACATGCCCCGACCGTAGGACGACCCCCCTCATGCGTCCAATGCATGGAATCGCCATAATCGTTCCCATGGCGCATCAGCGGAGGCCACAGGGGCGGCTGTCACCGTCCGGTGACACAGAAGACATGGCTCGGACGGTACGGCTGCTGGCGCCCCGCCTCGCCTACTTCGCCGGAGTGGCCCGCACGGAGCACGTCACCCGGGCCGCGCAGGAGATGAACGTCCCCCAGTCCACGCTGTCCCGGGCGATGGCCCGGCTGGAGCAGGACCTGGGTGTCGACCTGTTCGCCCGCCACGGCCGTACGGTCTCCCTGACCACCGCCGGCCGTACCCTCCTCGCCTCTGTCGAGCGGGCCCTCGCGGAGGTCGGGCGGGCCGCCGGGGAGATCCGCGCGGACGCCGACCCGGCCACCGGCAAGGTCGCCTTCGGTTTCCTGCACACCATGGGCGCCGAGACCGTCCCCGGCCTGCTGCACGCCTTCCGTGCCGACCACCCGCGCGTCCGCTTCAGCCTTGTGCAGAACTACGGCGAGGCGATGCTGGAGCGGCTGCGCGCCGGTGAGCTGGACCTCTGTCTCACCTCGCCCGTCCCCGACGCCCCCGACCTGGTCGCCCGCCGCCTGGACGAGCAGAAGCTGCGCCTGGTCGTCCCCGCCGACCACCGGCTGGCCGCCCGCCGCCGCGTCCGCCTGGCCGAGGCGGCCGACGACACCTTCGTCACCCTGGAGCCCGGCTACGGCCTCCGGCGCATCACGGACGACCTGTGCCGCGAGGCCGGCTTCGAACCCCGCGTCGCCTTCGAGGGCGAGGAGGCCGAGACGCTGCGGGGGCTGGTGGCGGCCGGGCTCGGGGTGGCACTCCTGCCACCGCCCACCGTTCCCCGCCCCGGGGTGGTGGAACTGACGGTCACGGCCCCGAGGGCGGCCCGCGAGATCGGCGTGGCCTGGCTGGCGGACCGGCCGGACACCCCGCCCGTGGCGGCCTTCAAGAAGTTCCTGCTCTCCCGCAGAGGAAACCTGCTGCCCTAGACCGGGTCGACAAAGGCCAGGGCCAGGGCCACCAGGTTCAGGACCAGGAGAAGGCCAGGGCCAGGGACACAGCCAGGCATCCCGGCCGACCCGCACCGCCTCAGCGTTTCAGTGACCTGCCGAAACCCGCCGCCAGCGGCATCCGCAGGCCGATCGGCGGCGGCGCGGCCAGCGCGTCCTCCACCGGCCGCGACACCCGGCAGCCGAACAGGGCCCCGAGGACGAAGTCCACACCCAGGTTCACCACTTCGGCCCGGTGACCGTACAGCCCGTGCCCGTCGGAGTGCACTTCGAACCGGCACACCTCCCGGTTCGCCTTCTTCGCCCGCGCCGCGAAGCGGAACGACAGCTCGGGATCGGTGCGTTCGTCGTTCGTGCCGTGCACGATCAGCACCCGGCGCCCGACCAGTTGCTTCACCGGTTCGGCGGGCATGGCGACATCCTCCTCCGGCAGCCAGGGGGCCAGCGCCACCACGGAGTTGACGGCCTCGTGACCGCCGGCCCGCAGCGCCGCGCGCCCGCCCATGTCCACGCCGACCAGGCAGACCGGCACGTCCCCGTACCGTCGTACGACCTCGTCGGCGGCCCAGCCGGCGTCCGCCGCCAGGTGCGCCTCGCTGCCGTTCCACCCCCGGTAGCGGTAGTGGACGGGATGGACGGCCAGGTCCTCGGCCCGGCCCGCGCGGGCGAGCGCGCGGCCCAGGGAGCGGATCAGGGTCAAATCCCGGACGGGGGACGGCCGGCGGGCGGAGACCTCCTCCCCGCCGGGGAGCAGCAGCACCGCTCCGCTCACCGACGTCGGCTCCGGGCCGACTGCCTTTCCCAGCCCGGCCGTTCGGACCGGAATCGCTTGCTGTCCCATGACAGAACAGTGTCAGAAGGGGCGGTGTACGAAACCCGTACGTGCGGTCACCGTTGCGTATCGACGGAAAAGTGCCGGGAACCGGCCGTTGCGCGCCCCCAGCGTTCTACGCGCGTAGGAGTTAGAGTGCGGAAATGACGAGCCAGACTGCATCGACGGGGGCCGTCCCGGCGGCCATCCCGGTACACGTTCCGACGCCGGACCAGATCCGGCGGGCGCCCAAAGTAGTGCTGCACGATCATCTCGACGGCGGGCTGCGCCCCGGGACCGTCGTCGAACTCGCCCGGGAGACGGGCTACGACGGTCTCCCCGAGACCGATCCCGGCAAGCTGGGGATCTGGTTCCGTGAGGCCGCCGACTCCGGATCGCTGGAACGCTACCTGGAGACCTTCCGGCACACCGTCGGCGTCATGCAGACGCGGGAGGCCCTGGTCCGGGTCGCCCGGGAGTGCGCCGAGGACCTCGCCGAGGATGGGGTCGTCTACGCCGAGGTGCGGTACGCGCCCGAGCAGCACCTCGACCGGGGGCTGACCCTGGAGCAGGTCGTGCAGGCCGTGAACGAGGGGTTCCGGCAGGGCGAGCGGCTCGCCCGGGAGAACGGCCACCGGATCCGGGTCGGCGCCCTGCTGACCGCGATGCGGCACGCGGCCCGCTCCCTGGAGATCGCCGAACTCGCCAACCGCCACCGGGACTCCGGCGTGGTCGGCTTCGACATCGCCGGTGCCGAGGCCGGCTACCCGCCCACCCGGCACCTGGACGCGTTCGAGTATCTGAAGCGGGAGAACAACCACTTCACCATCCACGCCGGCGAGGCGTTCGGGCTGCCGTCCATCTGGCAGGCACTGCAGTGGTGCGGCGCCGACCGGCTCGGGCATGGGGTGCGGATCATCGACGACATCGAGGTCCGCGAGGACGGCTCGGTCGTCCTCGGCCGTCTCGCCTCCTACGTCCGGGACAAGCGCATCCCGCTGGAACTGTGCCCCAGCTCCAACCTCCAGACGGGGGCCGCTTCCTCCTACGCCGAGCACCCCATCGGGCTGCTGCGCCGGCTGCACTTCCGGGCCACCGTGAACACCGACAACCGGCTGATGTCGCACACCACGATGAGCCGGGAGTTCGAGCATCTGGTCGAGGCGTTCGGTTACACGCTCGACGACCTCCAGTGGTTCTCCGTCAATGCGATGAAATCAGCGTTCATCCCTTTCGATGAACGACTAGCGATGATCAATGACGTCATCAAGCCCGGATATTCCGAGCTGAAATCCGAATGGCTGTTCCAGCAGACCGCTTCCACCAGCGGTTCCGCCGGGACGCAGGGGTAGTAGCGCGGCACCCGCCGACCCGGAATGCGGACACACCCGCGCGCAGTGCCCGCATTCCGGCGTTTGCGGCCGGTGGGTCGGCGTGTTTAGGTCGGGGACCGCTCGGATCGTTTGTGATCTCCCGTCTCCGTATTCAAGGACGCATCCACCATGAAGCAGTCTGCTGCCAAGACTCTGGGCGCCGCCGCCCTCGGTGCCGCCGTCGCCGCCGTGGGCGCGGGCGCGGCCGACGCGGCTCCGGCCGCCCCGGCCGCCGGCCAGATCCTGAACACCGTCACCAAGGCACTGCCGTCCGAGCGGGTCGTCCAGGATCTGCCCGACAGCGGCGCGATGAAGCTGCTCGAGCCCGTGGCCGAGCGCAATGTCGCCGCCGCGGTCCCGGCCGTCGGCAAGGGCGTGGCCGCCGCGCAGCCCGTCGCCGAGGGCGTCCTCGCCAAGGGGCCGGCCGGGCCGGCCGGCGGCCTGCTCGGCGGACTGCCGCTCAAGGGTCTGCCCACGCACGGTGTGCCGGTCAACGGCATCCCGCTCGGCTGAGGCCGGCTTCCGCACGACGCGGGCGGGGCGCTCCGGCAGGCCCGGACGCGCCCCCGTGGTGTGCCCGCCCTCCGCCGCCCGGCTCACCAGGCGGCGGTACGGGCGCCGTTCTCCGCGGGCAGCAGGATCCACAGCGCTATGTAGAGCACGAACTGCGGGCCGGGCAGCAGGCATGACAGCAGGAAGATCACCCGCATCGTCGTCGCGGAGGTGCCGAAGCGCCGTGCCAGCGCGGCGCACACTCCGCCGATCACGCGGCCGTGGGTGGGGCGGGCAAGGGCGCTCATGAGGGCTCCTCCGTGGTCGCCGGCCCGTTTCCGGGCCGGGGGCGGGGCCGCCCGGGTGGCGTCCCCAGCTGTCTTCCACGGTAGGCGGACCAAGGGGACGAAGCGTCGCTCTACGGGGCGATCCCGACCCTGGGAATCGTCGGGGTACGCCCCTGAGACAGCTCCTCCTGGACGGTGACCGACGGCCCGGCCGCGCCCGGCTCCCGCACCCCGCGCCGCCGCAGCCAGGCGCGGGCCGCCGGGACGACGGCCAGGTGGGCCAGGGCGACTCCCGCCGTGTTCAGCAGCAGCGAGTCGACGTCGACGACCCGGCCCGGCACTCCCGTCTGGAGCAGGGCGATGCCGAGGGAGACCAGGGTGCCCGTCGCGGCGGTACGGACCAGGGACGCCGGTGGTGAGACGGCCAGCCTGCCGTGCGCCATCGGCAGCAGCACGCCCAGCGGGGCGAGCAGCGCGAGGCCCTCCCCGAGCGGTCGCACGGCCCCCGGCCAGCCCAGCGCGAGGTCGGCACGGATGCCGGCCAGCGGGCGCAGGTTCGGGGGCATCACCCAGGGAACGTCCAGGGGGCGCAGCATCAGCCAGGCGACGAGGGCGAGGTGTGCGACGAGGAGGACACCTCCCGTCACACGGATGCGGATCGCGGCGCTGCCGCCGATGGAGCCTTGACGCTGCACGCCCCCGTAGACGCCGGGCCGGGTGCGCTTGGTTCCGCAACGAAACATCCCGACGCGAACGCACCGCCCGCCCCGGACCGACGCGCGCGCCCGGCCGGTCCCGGGTATCGGGTGCGCACCGCGCCGACCACGGCCCGGCTTCGGTGCCCGGGTCGACCCGCCACGGACCCATGCCCCGCGCCCGGCCGGCCGACGGCACCCGGTGGACGCCGAGCCCACCACGGACCGACACCGGGCCCCCGGGCGGGCCGCCCCGGACCGGCGCCCGGCTCCGCCCCCGCTGGCCGGAGGGCGTTCGCGGGTCGTCAGTGGTCGGTGATCGGGGTGGACGGGGGCCGGGACGTGCCCGGGTGTTCGCGGGCGTCGTCCGTGCACTCGTAGCGGCGGAGCGGGCCCCCGTCGGGGCCGCCCAGGATGACCGAGCCGTCGCCCTCCGTCGCCGCCGAGTCGGACAGGGTGCACACCAGCTGCGCCACGGCGTACGAGGTGAGACGCGACGGTGCCGTGCTCAGGCGGAGCGTGTCGTCGGGGTCCTTCGGGCCGGGCCCGCTGACGCCGAGGCCGCCCGGTACCCGCGTCGTGTAGCCGGCGGAGCGCTCCGCGGCCGACGGTGACGCGGCCAGCTGGTCCAGCAGTCCCTGTGCGACCATCACCCGGCGCCGGGCGTCCGGGGTTCCGTCGGGTACCCGTACGGTCCGGTCGACGGCCACCAGGGACGCCCCGCACAGCAGGAAGACCTGCACCGGCACCCCGTGCGAGGACTGCGTGGACAGGTCGGGCCCGGCCAGCGAGCACTGCACCCCGGACGGTGCCGCCCCGAAGTCGGTCGGCACCTCCGTGGCCCGGATGCCGCAGCCGGTGAGCAGCGCGCCCAGGAGGGGCAGCGCCAGCAGGCGCCGTACGGTCATGACCCCTCCTTTCCCAGGTGGTCCGCGCCGGTCCCGGTGTCCTCGGCGCCCTCGCCGTCCTCCTCGGACAGCCGGGCGGAGTCCTGCGGCAGCCACAGCGTGAACACGGCGCCGCCCTCCGGGGAGTTGGCCGCGGTGATCCCGCCGCCGTGGATGTGGGCGTTCTCCAGGGCGATGGACAGGCCCAGTCCGCTGCCCTCGGAGCGCGGCCGGGAGGCGCTCGCCTTGTAGAAGCGGTCGAAGACGTGCGGCAGGACGTCCTCGGGGATGCCGGGCCCGTGGTCGCGGACCTGGATCTCGACCGCGTCGTCCGCCTTCCGCACCGACACCCGCACCGGCGAGCCGCCGTGTTTGAGGGCGTTGCCGATCAGGTTGGCGAGGATGACGTCCAGGCGGCGCGGGTCGATGCGGGCGTGCAGGCCGCGCTCGGCGTCCAGTTCGACCGCGTCGAGCCAGGCGCGGGCGTCGATGCAGGCGGTGATCTGGTCGGCGAGGTCGACGTCGTCCAGGACCAGCCGGGCGGTGCCCGCGTCGAAGCGGGTGACCTCCATCAGGTTCTCCACCAGGTCGTTCAGCCGCCGGGTCTCGCTGACCACCAGCCGGACGGCGGGTTCGACCATCGGGTCTATGCCCCCGGCCTCCGACTCCAGCTCCTCCTCCAGCACCTCCGTGACGGCGGTGATGGCGGTGAGCGGGGTCCGCAGTTCGTGGCTCATGTCGGCGACGAACCGCCGGGAGGCGTCGTCCCGCGCGGCCATCTCCGCGACCCGTTTCTCCAGCGCCTCGGCGGCCTTGTTGAACGTCCGTGACAGGTCGGCGAGTTCGTCGGTGCCGGATACCTGCAGCCGCGTGTCCAGCCTGCCCTCCCCGAGTCGTCCCGCGGCCACGCCGAGCCGGTGCACCGGCTTGAGCACGGTCGTCGCGGCTGCCTGCGCGAGCAGCGCGGCACCGATCAGCGCGAGTCCGGTGGCGATGCCCAGCGACCAGGCCAGCGAGTTGAGGTCCTTGGCCTCGGGCTCCAGGGACTTCGCCATGTAGCCGGTGGTGCCGCCACCGATGACGCGCGTACCGGCCACCAGATAGGGCGTGCCGTGGTCCACGACCCGCTGCCAGTAGAGGTGGTACGGCTCCTTGTTGGTGTCGGTCACCGGCTGGCGCCTGGTCACGGCCGCGCGCAGCGAGGCGGGTACGTCCTCCAGCGCGAAGCCGTTGATGCCGCCGGAGGTGCCGTACACCTTCTTGCCGCCGGCGTCCCCGGCGACCAGGAGCACGCTGAAGCGCTGGCTGCTGGCCCCCATCTGGCCCGCGGCGCGTTGCAGCTGGTCCTGCGTCGGGTGCACGGGCAGCGCGCCGGCCCGGTTCTGCATCTCCTGCCGGAAGTCGCGCAGCACCGCGTCCTGGGCGCGGGTGAGAACGGCCTCCCGGTTGAGCCAGTAGGCGATGCCCGACGCCGACACGGCGGCGGTGAGCGCGACGAGGCCGAAGACCAGCACCAGCCGCAGCCTGAGGCTGGTGAACCTCAGCCGGGTCGGATTCCCCCTGCGCCCCGCGGCCCAGCCGCGCAGCCCCCCGTGCGTGTCGGTCACTGAGGCGCGTCCAGGCGGTAGCCGACACCGCGGACGGTGCGGATCAGCGTCGGGGACGACGGCACGTCCTCGACCTTGGCCCGTAGCCGCTGTACGCACGCGTCCACCAGGCGCGAGTCGCCCAGGTAGTCGTGCTCCCACACCAGCCGCAGCAGTTGCTGCCGGGACAGCGCCTGACCGGGCCGCCGGCTCAGCTCCAGCAGCAGCCGCAGCTCGGTCGGGGTCAGCTGGAGGTCCTCGCCGTTCTTCGTGACGGTCATGGCCGACCGGTCGATGACGAGGCTGCCGAACGTCGCCGAGTCGTTTGACTCGCGTTCGCCGCGGCGCAGCACGGCACGGATCCGGGCATCGAGCACGCGTCCCTGCACCGGCTTGACGACATAGTCGTCGGCGCCGGACTCCAGCCCGACCACCACGTCGATGTCGTCGCTGCGCGCCGTGAGCAGGATGATCGGCAGCTGGTCGGTGCGCCGGATGCGCCGGCACACCTCGAACCCGTCGATGCCGGGCAGCATCACGTCCAGCACGATCAGGTCCGGGCGCTGCTCACGCAGCAGCTTCAGACCGTCCTCGCCGCTGGCAGCGGTGGCCACCCGGTGTCCCTGGCGCGTCAGGGACAGCTCCAGGGCCGTACGGATGGCGTCGTCGTCCTCGATCAGCAACAGGGAAGGCACGGGCTCATTCTGGCCCATGGACGGGGTGTCGTACGACCCGTCGGCACCCCTTCCTCACCGGCGCGACCGCCTGTGCGCACGCGGTCACCACTTCGGGAGGGGCCCCTGTGACAGGTCTGTGACAGTCGGCGGACACGGCGATGAAGGTCCCCCGGCAGTCTTTTGGTCACGGGCAGGGGCCACCGGCCGCAACCGGCCCGGTACGACCGAGTCACCGGAAGTCCACCACGGGGAGCGCGAGATGAACACGCTGCACGGCATGAGCACGAGCGCAGTGGTCACGCGTCTGCACGACGTGCACCGGGGACCGGAGAAAGCCGGTGCCGGCACGGGCACCTCCCTGCTCGAGCGCAATCGCGAGCTCGGGGGAGGGCGGGGATGCGCCCGCGCCGGCACGGGGCGTCAGCACACCGGGCTCATGACGGTGGTTGACGCGCACACGGGGGAGACGCACGGGGGAGCCGCGTACGGGGAGGAACCGGGGGAGCGTCGCTCGCTGTCCGAGGCGGAGTTCACCGCCTACGTCCAGGAGCGCCGCGCCTCCCTGTACGCCACCGCCTACCACCTGACCGGGGACCGCTTCGAGGCCGAGGACCTGCTCCAGAGCGCGCTGTTCTCGACGTACCGGGCGTGGGAACGGATCAGCGACAAGGCGGCGGTCGGCGGATACCTCCGCCGCACCATGACCAACCTGCACATCAGCGCCTGGCGGCGCCGCAAGCTCAACGAGTACCCGACCGAGGAACTGCCGGAGACGCCCGGCGAGACGGACGCCATGCGCGGCACCGAGCTGCGCGCGGTCCTCTGGCAGGCGCTGGCCCGGCTGCCCGAACTCCAGCGCACCATGCTGGTCCTGCGCTACTACGAGGGCCGCACCGACCCGGAGATCGCGGAGATACTCGGCATCAGCGTCGGCACGGTCAAGTCCAGCATCTGGCGGTCGCTGCGCCGGCTGCGCGACGACGAGGTGCTCAGCTTCGGCCGTGACGAGGAGAGCGCCTTCGGCGAACTGGTCGCCTGAGCACGGCGGCGACGGGGCGACGGGGGAGAACCGGGGACCACTGGGGGGTGGGACCACGGGGTGACACGGGGGAGGAACAGGAGCGGGACCGGTGGGCCAGGGGGGTCCGGCCGGTCCCGCTCCTGCGTGCGTCAGGGGCGGGCGGGCGTCACGCCGCCGTCTGCTGCCGCGCCTGCCGGCCCGCAGCCGCTGCCGCCAGCCGGCCGAGTGCCTCGTCCCGGTCGCAGGGGTGCGCGCCCAGGGACACCTGGCGGGTGACGATCGAGCGTTCCGCGCGCATCAGCCGCCAGCCGCGGCGCAGCAGGAACGCCACCGACTTGCGGCCCTCCCTGAGGTCGCGCAGGAAGCGGCGGCGGAAGGTGGTGAACGGGCCCCGGGTCAGGCACAGGGCGTCCGCGAGCAGGCCCCGTTCCCGGCAGCGTCCGACGATCTCCGCGGCGAAGACGCCCTCCGCGATGAACAGCGGGGAGCCCCCGATGCGCAGGGTCTCCTCGCCGGTACGGGCGCTCAGCGCGATGTCGTACACCGGAACCGGCGTCGAACGTGCGGCGCACAGCCGGGCGATGGCCTCGACGGCGACGTCCGCGTCCCAGGAGCCCGGGTGGTCCCAGTCGATGTCGGAACTCCCCGGCACCAGCGGCAGAGTCGGGTCGTCACCCTCCTTGTAGAAGTCGTCCAGGCGCAGGACGGGAAGCCCGGAACGGGCGGCGACGAGTGACTTGCCCGAGCCCGAGGGGCCGCACAGCAGCACGACACGGGCGGGGGCCGGAGGATGAATGCTCACGGAACACCAGTTTGACGCATGGGGAGCGCTCTGCCGACCCCGCGGGTCGGCTTTTGAGCGTGAGACACACCTCAACTACCCTGCGTGTCGACAGCCTCACCCTGCGCTCCAGAAGGTGGCACCAGCGATGGCCCGACACACCTCCCACCAGCACCCCGCCGCGCAGCGCGCCCTGATCGCCCTGGCGTCCGCCGGAGCGATCCTGGGCGCGGGGGCGGCGACGGCGTCCGCCGGCTCGATCCCGGCCGCGGGCCTGACCCACCGCTCCGTGGATCTCGGCAACGTCGACCCGCAGGCGGCCACGAGCACCGCGACCGGCATCCTCGGCTACGTCACCGGCCCGGTCGCCGGCCTCAAGCCCAACCCGCTCGCGGGCACCGGTGTGGACCCGCTGGACAACGGCGTGGAGACCCAGCTCGCGGACTTCCGGCCCGTCAGGTCCAGGGACTTGACGGGCCCGCTGGCCGAGGCCCCGTCGATCGGCAGCGCGCCGGTGGTGGGCGGGGCGCTGGGCACCCCGGGCCGCTGACGGCGATCTCGGGAGCGGCGCGCGACCGTACGGCCCGCCGGGGCCGGTCCGCGGCCGGCCGGCAGGGACGCCCGCGGTTGCCCGCCGCGTCCCGTCGCCGCGCGTCGCCCGAGTCACCCCGCGTACGTCAGTACGACGAACCGGAGGCGCCCAGCGACCCCGTCGGGTGCCAGACGGTCTTGGTCTCCAGGAACGCGGCCATGCGGTCGGTCCCCGGCGTCCGCGAGTAGTCCACAGGCTGTGGACGCAGAACCCGCTTGAGGTTGTCCGCCGCCGCGATCTCCAGCTCCTTGGCCAGCACCTCGTCGGCACCCGCGAGGTCGATCGCGTTGACGTCCTGGTGTGCGGCCAGGGGCGCGGCGATCTCCGCCGTACGGCCGGACAGGATGTTGACCACACCGCCCGGGACGTCGGAGGTGGCCAGCACCTCGGCCAGGGACAGCGCGGGCAGCGGGGCGTTCTCGGAGGCCACCACGACCGCCGTGTTGCCGGTCGCGATCACCGGCGCCAGCACCGACACCAGACCGAGGAACGACGACTCCTGCGGGGCCACGACGGCGACCACGCCCGTCGGCTCGGGGGAGGAGAGGTTGAAGTACGGGCCCGCGACCGGGTTGGCGCCGCCGAGCACCTGGGCGATCTTGTCGGTCCAGCCGGCGTACCAGACCCAGCGGTCGATGGTGGCCTCCACCTGCTCGGCGGCCCCGGACTTCGACAGGCCCTCCGCGTCGGCGACCTCGCGGACGAACTGCGCCCTGCGGCCCTCCAGCATCTCCGCCACGCGGTACAGGACCTGGCCGCGGTTGTAGGCGGTCGCGCCGGACCAGCCGCCGAACGCCTTGCGCGCGGCCACGACCGCGTCACGGGCGTCCTTGCGGGAGGACTGGGGAGCGTTCGCCAGCCACTTGCCCTTGGAGTCCGTCACCTCGTACACCCGGCCGCTCTCGGAACGCGGGAACTTCCCGCCGACGTACAGCTTGTAGGTCTTGAAGACGCTCAGACGGTTGTGGTCAGACATCGAGGTACGCCTCCAGGCCGTGACGGCCGCCCTCGCGGCCGAAGCCCGACTCCTTGTAGCCGCCGAACGGCGAGGCAGGGTCGAACTTGTTGAACGTGTTGGACCAGACGACACCGGCGCGCAGCTTGCCGGCGACGGCCAGGATCCGCGAGCCCTTCTCGGACCAGATGCCTGCCGACAGGCCGTACTGCGTGTTGTTCGCCTTGGCGACCGCCTCGTCGGGCGTGCGGAAGGTGAGGACCGACAGCACCGGGCCGAAGATCTCGTCGCGCGCGACGGTGTGCGCCTGGGTGACGTTCGTGAAGAGCGTCGGCGCGAACCAGTAACCGGACGACGGCAGTTCGCAGGACGGAGACCAGCGCTCGGCGCCCTCCGCCTCGCCCTGCTCGGTCAGGGTGGTGATCCGGGCCAGCTGCTCGGCGGAGTTGATCGCGCCGATGTCGGTGTTCTTGTCCAGCGGGTCGCCGAGGCGGAGCGTGGACAGCCGCCGCTTGAGGGAGTCCAGCAGCTCGTCCTGCACGGACTCCTGGACGAGCAGGCGCGAGCCCGCGCAGCAGACCTGGCCCTGGTTGAAGAAGATGCCGTTCACGATGCCCTCGACGGCCTGGTCGAGCGGGGCGTCGTCGAAGACGATGTTGGCGCCCTTGCCGCCCAGTTCGAGGGTCAGCTTCTTCCGCGTGCCGGCGACGGTCCGCGCGATCTCCTTGCCGACCGCGGTCGAACCGGTGAAGGCGACCTTGTTCACGTCCGGGTGCGCGACGAGCGCGGCGCCCGCGTCGCCGTGGCCCGGAAGGATGTTCACGACACCCTTGGGCAGACCCGCCTGGCGGCAGATGTCCGCGAAGAAGAGCGCGGAGAGCGGGGTGGTCTCCGCCGGCTTCAGGACGACCGTGTTGCCGGTCGCCAGCGCCGGGGCGATCTTCCACGCCAGCATCAGCAGCGGGAAGTTCCACGGGATGACCTGGCCGGCCACGCCCAGCGGCCGCGGGGCGGCGCCGAAACCGGCGTGCTCCAGCTTGTCCGCCCAGCCCGCGTAGTAGAAGAAGTGCGCGGCGACCAGCGGGAGGTCCGCGTCGCGGGTCTCCCGGATCGGCTTGCCGTTGTCCAGCGTCTCCAGGACCGCCAGCTCACGGCTGCGCTCCTGGATGATGCGGGCGATGCGGAACAGGTACTTGGCGCGCTCGGAGCCCGGCAGCGCCGACCACTTCCCGAACGCGGCGCGGGCGGCCCGGACGGCACGGTCGACGTCCTCGGCACCGGCTCGGGCGACCTCGGACAGCACTTCCTCGGTGGCCGGCGAGATGCTCTTGAACACCCTGCCGTCGGCCGCCTCCGTGAACTCGCCGTCGATGAAGAGGCCGTAGGAGGGGGCGATGTCGACGACGGAGCGGGACTCGGGCGCCGGTGCGTACTCGAATGCGGAGGACCGCTTCTCGATGGTCATGGTGATCAGTCCACCGTTACGTAGTCGGGGCCGGAGTAACGGCCGGTGGCCAGCTTCTGCCGCTGCATCAGCAGATCGTTCAGGAGGGAGGAGGCGCCGAAGCGGAACCAGTGGTTGTCCAGCCAGTCCTCGCCGGCCGTCTCCTTGACGAGGACGAGGAACTTGACGGCGTCCTTGGAGGTACGGATGCCGCCGGCCGGCTTCACGCCGACCTGGACGCCGGTCTGGGCGCGGAAGTCCCGTACGGCCTCCAGCATCAGCAGCGTGTTGGCGGGCGTGGCGTTGACCGCGACCTTGCCCGTGGAGGTCTTGATGAAGTCCGCGCCCGCGATCATGCCGAGCCAGGAGGCGCGGCGGATGTTGTCGTACGTGGACAGCTCACCGGTCTCGAAGATCACCTTCAGCCGGGCGTCCGTACCGCAGGCCTCCCGCACGGCGACGATCTCGTCGTACACCTTCAGATACCGGCCCGCGAGGAACGCGCCCCGGTCGATGACCATGTCGATCTCGTCGGCACCGGCGGCGACGGCGTCCCGCACGTCGGCCAGCTTCACGTCGAGCGCGGCGCGGCCGGCCGGAAAGGCGGTGGCCACCGAGGCGACCTTCACGCCGGAACCGGCGACGGCCTCCTTGGCGGTGGCCACCATGTCGGGATAGACGCAGACCGCGGCCGTGGTGGGGGCCGTCCGGTCGGTGGGGTCGGGGTGGACCGCCTTGGCGCCGAGCGCCCGGACCTTGCCCGGGGTGTCCGCGCCTTCCAGCGTCGTCAGGTCGACCATCGAGATGGCGAGGTCGATGGCGTACGCCTTCGCGGCGGCCTTGATCGAACGGGTGCCGAGAGACGCGGCGCGTGCCTCCAGGCCGACCGCGTCCACGCCGGGCAGCCCGTGCAGGAAGCGGCGCAGCGTGCTGTCGGACGCGGTGACGTCGGCGAAGGAGCTACCGCCCGCGCGCTCGGCAGTGGGCGACTGTGCTGTGGGTGCAGTACGGGGCATGGTCACCAGACGAGCATATCTACGCGCGTAGCGGCTGTACACCCCCGGCTCTCGTCCGGGCGCCGTCCGGCTCGGCCCGCACCGCCGTCCCGCCGCCCTCGCGCAGATCACGGATGGGCGCCGGTTGCCGGGCACGTGGCCGCGCCGCCGGAGCCGTCGGGCAGAATCGGGACCATGACCACCCCCGACCACCCGTCACCCGCGTCCCAGCCGCCGGCACCCGCCGTCAAGGACCGGGTCTACCGCTCGCCCCTCGGCCTCACGGGCGGTGCGCTGCTGCTCGTGGTCGTGCTCTGGCTGGGCTTCGACGCGCTGTTCAAGGGCCACGGCCGGACCCCCTGGCTGGCGCTCGCCGCCATGATCCTGGTCCTGCCGCTGCTGATCGCCTACACGCTCCGCCCGGCGGTCTTCGCCAACGAGGACCGGCTGCGCATCCGCAACCCCTTCCGTGTGATCACCTTGCCCTGGGGCGAGGTCGCCGGTCTGCGCTCGGGCTTCACCAACGAGGTCGTCGCCAGGTCCGGCGCCAAGTACCAGCTGTGGGCCGTCCCCGTCTCCCTGCGGGCCCGCAAGAAGGCGGCCCGCCGCCAGCAGCGGGCGGCGGCCGACGCGGCGCGCGGTGTCACACCGGGCGGCGCCGGTTCCCAGGGAGGGGGGCTCGCGCCGAGCGGCTTCGGCTTCGGCGGATTCAGCCTGCGCGGCGGCGACACCGGCCCGGCCCGGGCGGAGAGCGACCAGATCATCGACCAGCTGAACGAGATCCGGGACCGGCGCTGCGAGGCCGGCGAGGCCCAGGGCGAGCCGACGGTCCGCTGGGCGTACGAGGTCGCCGCGCCCGCGGTGGCGGGAGCCGTGCTGCTGGCGATCCTGCTGGTCGTGGGCTGAGGTTCCCCACGGGGGGTGGGCCGGGCGGCCGGCCGCCCGGACGGCGGGCAGCTGGCGGCGAGTTCCTGAGCGTGGAGGAACCGGCAGGTGCCGGGACCGCTCCCGAGGGCCGTGCCGCAGGCGTGCCGTACGACGGCGCCGGGCGGCGTAGGTGGAGCTGCGCGGGTCGGCGCCGCGTGGCCCCGGCACCTGGCCCGGGGGTACGTGACGTCCGCCGTGCGCGGAAACGGGCTGAGGCTGGACGGCGCCCGCCGGCCCTGGCTGGAGCGCGAGCCGGGTCACCCGCCCCCCTTCGGGCGGACCCCCGGCGAGATCACCGCCCTGCGGCGCACCCCCGGGCCGCGCCCGGCCGTGGCCGCCCGGACGGCGGCTGTCCTGCTCCCGGCCCGACGCCGTGGCGCCGGGCGGCCTTGGGGGCCGTCGAGGAACGTGACCAGAACCCGCGACCGCCCGCCGGGAACCCTCGGGGTACCGGCGGGCGAACCCGGGTCAGATGCCGGCGGCCGCCGACAGGTCCCGCCTGACGGCGTTCAGCAGCTCGGCCGCACGGGCGCGGGCGGCCGGCAGCCCGGCGTGGTCCGCGACCGGTACGACGACCTCCAGGTAGCACTTCAGTTTCGGCTCCGTGCCGCTGGGCCGGACGATGACCCGGGCACCCGTGAGGGTGTAGCGCAGGCCGTCGGTGGGCGGCAGCCGGTCCGTGCCCAGGCTGAGGTCCTCGGCCCGGGTGACCGGCAGACCGGCCAGCTCCGCCGGCGGCTGCTCGCGCAGGCGGCGCATCGCGTCGGCGATGAGGGAGAGATCCTGTACGCGGACCGACAGCTGGTCGGTGGCGTGCAGGCCGTGTTCGACGGCCAGGTCGTCCAGGAGGTCGAGCAGGGTGCGGCCCTCCTCCTTGAGCACCGACGCCAGCTCGGTGATCAGCAGCGCGGCGGTGATGCCGTCCTTGTCGCGCACGCCCTCGGGGTCCACGCAGTAGCCGAGGGCCTCCTCGTAGCCGTAGCGCAGGCCGTCGACGCGGGCGATCCACTTGAAGCCGGTCAGTGTCTCCTCGTACGGCAGCCCCGCCTTCCCGGCGATCCGGCCGAGGAGGGAGGAGGAGACGATCGACTCGGCGAAGGTTCCCCGCGCGCCGCGCCGGACCAGGTGGGCGGCGAGCAGGGCGCCGACCTCGTCACCGCGCAGCATCCGCCAGTCGCCGCCGTCCCTCACGGCCACCGCGCAGCGGTCCGCGTCCGGGTCGTTGGCGATGACCAGGTCCGGGTCGGTGGCGCGGGCCCGGGCGAACGCCAGGTCCATGGCCCCCGGCTCCTCCGGGTTGGGGAAGGCGACGGTCGGGAAGTCCGGGTCCGGGTCGGCCTGCTCGGCGACCAGCACCGGCTCGGGGAACCCGGCGCGGGCGAAGGCGGCGAGCAGGACGTCCCTGCCGACGCCGTGCATCGCCGTGTACACGGTGCGGGCGGTGCGGGGCGAGCCGGCGCCCAGGACGGCGTCCGTACGGGCCAGGTAGGCGTCCAGGACCGCGTCGTCCAGGGTCTCCCAGCCGGACTCCGGGCGCGGTACGTCGTCCAGGGAGGCGATCGCGTCGATCTCGGCGGCGATCTCCGCGTCGGCGGGCGGGACGATCTGCGAGCCGTCGCCGAGGTACACCTTGTAGCCGTTGTCCCGGGGCGGGTTGTGGCTGGCGGTGACCTCCACGCCCGCGACCGCGCCGAGGTGCCGTATGGCGAACGCCAGCACGGGCGTGGGCAGGGGACGCGGGAGCACGGCCGCGCGCAGGCCGGCGCCGGTCATCACGGCGGCCGTGTCGCGGGCGAAGTCGGCGGACTTGTGGCGGGCGTCGTAGCCGATGACGACGAGCCCGGCGCCGTCGCCCCCGTGGGGGGTGCCGTTCTTCTTCAGGTACGCGGCGAGGCCGGCGGCGGCACGGATGACGACGCCGCGGTTCATGCGCATCGGACCGGCGCCCAGTTCGCCGCGCAGGCCGGCGGTGCCGAACTGGAGGGTGCCGCTGAAGCGGGCCGCCAGTTCGTCCGTCTCGCCGGCGTCGATCAGCCGGGCGAGTTCCTCACGGGTCTCCGCGTCGGGGTCCTCGGCCAGCCATGCCTTGGCCCGGGCGATGAGATCGTCGTGCACCTTGGGATCAACCTCTCCTGTGATTTGCCTGGTCCGCCGGGGGCTCGCCCCCGGACCCCCGTCCTTGCCCCCCCGCCCCCCGACTCGGCCGGCCGGAGAGCGGCCCGGCGGCCCCCGGCCACCGGCGGCGGTATCCACGCCCCGCTCGACGCCGGACGCGGCCACCCACCCGCTCGGGGCCTGCCGCGCCCCGCTCGACGCCGGACGCGGCCACCGTGTCTCCTGGGCGCGGCGCGAGCACCGCGCCCGCGGCTCAGATGCGGCCCAGCACCTGGCCGAGCAGCTGGCCCATCCGGGCGGCCGAGTCGCGGCCGGCCTGGAGGACCTCCTCGTGGTTGAGGGGCTCGCCCGTCATGCCCGCGGCGAGGTTGGTGACCAGGGAGATGCCCAGGACCTCGGCGCCGGCCTCACGGGCGGCGATGGCCTCCAGGACCGTGGACATGCCGACCAGGTCCGCGCCGATGACGCGGGCCATACGGATCTCGGCCGGGGTCTCGTAGTGCGGGCCGGGGAACTGGGCGTAGACGCCCTCCTCCAGCGAGGGGTCGATCTCCTTGCACAGGGCGCGCAGGCGGGGCGAGTAGAGGTCCGTCAGGTCGACGAAGTTCGCGCCGACGATCGGGGAGGTCGCCGTCAGGTTGATGTGGTCGCTGATCAGCACGGGCTGGCCGGGGCGCATGCCCTCGCGCAGACCACCGCAGCCGTTGGTGAGCACGATGGTCTTGCAGCCGGCGGCGACGGCGGTGCGCACCCCGTGGGCGACGGCGGCGACGCCACGGCCCTCGTAGTAGTGGGTGCGGCCCAGGAAGACCAGGGCCCGCTTGTCGCCGAAGGAGTACGAGCGGACCTTGCCGCCGTGTCCCTCGACGGCCGGCGGCGGGAAGCCGGGCAGCTCGGTGACCTGGAACTCGGCGTCGGGTGCGCCCAGGGCGTCGACGGCCGGAGCCCAGCCGGAGCCCATCACGAGGGCGACGTCGTGGGTCTCGGCACCGGTCAGCGCGCGCAGGCGCGCGGCGGCGGCGCCGGCGGCGGCGTGGGGATCGCTCTGGATGTCGTCCGGAAGGAGAGATGCGTTCACGCCGTCGAGAGTAACCGGTCTTCGCCTACGCGCGTAGATGACAGACCCCACGGGAATCGGTTCGTTGCCTTGTCGTTTTCCACGAGGGAGGGGACGAATCGGTGGAAGGCAGGGAAGAACGGCGCGAAAACCGCAGGGCAATGGGTAGGGCGGTCCCGGGAGGGACGGCTCAGCAGGGGCGCTTGCGGAGTTCCATCACATAGTCGTGCGGGGCCCCCGCCGACTCCGCGGCGTCGGCGATCTCGCCGAGGTAGCGGGCGGAGGGCAGGCCGCCCTCGTAGCCGTCCAGGACGTACGCCCACGACGGCTCCTCGCCGTCCAGGGTGTGCACGCGCACGCGTACCCGCCGGTAGATCCCGAGGCCGACGCCCTCCCACCGGTCGAGCGACTCCTCGTCCATGGGGGCGAGGTCGTACAGGCCGACGAAGACCTGCGCCAGCGGGTCCTCGACGATCGTCGCGAGCGCGCCCTCCCAGCCCAGCTGCTCGCCGCCGAAGGTCAGCCGCCAGCCGTTCAGCCAGCCGGTGGCGCGCAGCGGGGAGTGCGGGGCGCGGCGGGACATCAGCCGCGCGTCGAGGTTGCCGGCGTACGCGGCATAGAGCGCCATGGACAGAGGGTACGGCAGCCGCACCGCGAGCCTCCCGCGCCCCGGGAGTGCGCCCGTGGCGCCCCCGGGCAGTGGCACCTTGGAGCGTGCGGGACAATGGGGTACGTGACTCGGATCGTGATCATCGGTGGCGGACCCGGCGGATACGAGGCGGCCCTGGTGGCCGCCCAGCTCGGCGCGGAGGTGACCGTCGTCGACTGCGACGGTCTGGGCGGAGCGTCGGTGCTGACCGACTGCGTGCCGTCGAAGACCCTAATCGCGACGGCCGAGGTGATGACCACCTTCGACTCCTCCTACGAGGAGCTGGGCATCATCGTCGCCGACGACACCCCGCCCCTGGAGCAGGCGGCCCGGGTGGTCGGCGTGGACCTGGGCAAGGTCAACCGCCGGGTGAAACGCCTCGCGCTCGCCCAGTCCCACGACATCACCGCCTCCGTCACCCGCGCCGGCGCCCGCGTCATGCGCGGACGCGGCCGGCTGGACGGCATGCAGGCCCTCGACGGGTCCCGCAAGGTCGTCGTCAGCACCGCCGACGGCACCGAGGAGACCCTCGACGCCGACGCCGTCCTCATCGCCACCGGCGGCCACCCGCGCGAACTGCCCGACGCCCAGCCCGACGGCGAGCGCATCCTGAACTGGACCCAGGTCTACGACCTCACCGAGCTGCCGGAAGAGCTGATCGTGGTCGGCTCCGGTGTGACCGGTGCCGAGTTCGCGGGCGCCTACCAGGCCCTCGGGTCCAGGGTGACCCTGGTCTCCTCGCGCGACCGGGTGCTGCCCGGCGAGGACCCGGACGCCGCCGCCGTCCTCGAGGACGTCTTCCGGCGCCGCGGCATGAACGTCATGGCCCGCTCCCGCGCGCAGTCCGCCAAGCGCGTCGGCGACCAGGTCGAGGTGACGCTGGCCGACGGCCGGGTCATCACCGGCTCGCACTGCCTGATGGCCGTCGGCGCCATCCCGAACAGCGCGGGGCTGGGCCTGGAGGAGGCCGGCGTCAAGCTGCGCGAGTCCGGGCACATCTGGACCGACAAGGTGTCCAGGACGACCGCTCCCGGCGTCTACGCGGCCGGTGACGTGACGGGTGTGTTCGCCCTCGCGTCCGTCGCCGCCATGCAGGGACGCATCGCCATGTACCACTTCCTCGGCGACGCGGTGACCCCGCTGAACCTGAAGACGGTGTCCTCCAACGTCTTCACCGACCCCGAGATCGCCACCGTCGGCTACACGCAGGCGGACGTCGACGCGGGCAAGATCGACGCCCGGGTCGTGAAGCTGCCCCTGCTGCGCAACCCGCGCGCGAAGATGCAGGGCATCCGGGACGGCTTCGTGAAGATCTTCTGCCGGCCGGGCACGGGCATCGTCGTCGGTGGTGTGGTCGTGGCGCCGCGCGCATCGGAACTCATCCACCCCATCTCGATCGCCGTCGACAACAATCTGACCGTCGAGCAGATCGCGAAGGCCTTCACGGTGTACCCCTCCCTTTCGGGGTCGATCGCGGAGGTCGCCCGGCAGCTGCACACCCGCAAGGCGGGCGCCGAGGCCTGACCGGCCGGATCCGGCGTTCCGCCGGTCACCGAGAGTCGTGGCGTGTGCGAACGGCATAGTCGGGACGGATAGGCCCTATACCATCTCCGCTCCCACCATGCGAACAACTTCTGTTATTCGGCGCATACTGCTGAAACCAGACGGTCGCTGGGGTTACTGTCAGTTTCGTGTTCGCTGCTGAACGTCGCCAATTGATCCTCGAAATGGTGCGAGCGAACGGTGCCGTGTCGCTCCGTGAACTCGCCCGCGTCGTCCAGACCTCCGAAGTGACCGTACGGCGGGACGTGCGCGCACTGGAGGCAGAAGGACTCCTCGACCGCCGGCACGGCGGTGCGGTACTGCCGGGTGGGTTCACGCGAGAGTCCGGCTTCCCGCAGAAATCCCATCTCGCGACCGCCGAGAAGACGGCCATCGCCGACCTCGCCGCGGGTCTCGTCGAAGAGGGCGAGGCCATCGTGGTCGGCGCGGGTACCACCACGCAGGAGCTGGCCCGCCGGCTCGCGCGGGTGCCCGGACTGACCGTCGTCACCAACTCCCTGCTGGTGGCGCAGGCCCTCGCCCACGCCAACCGGGTGGAGGTCGTGATGACCGGCGGCACCCTGCGCGGCTCCAACTACGCCCTCGTCGGCTCCGGCGCCGAGCAGTCCCTCCAGGGGCTGCGCGTGTCCAGGGCCTTCCTGTCGGGGAGCGGGCTCACCGCCGAGCGCGGGCTGTCCACGTCCAACATGCTCTCGGCCTCCGTCGACCGCGCGCTCGTCCAGGCCGCCGCGGAGGTCGTGGTCCTCGCCGACCACACCAAGCTCGGCACGGACACCATGTTCCAGACCGTGCCGACGGACCTCATCACCCGCCTGGTCACCGACGAGCCGCCACCGCACGACGACCGCGCCGGCACGGAGTTGCAGGCGCTCGCCGACCAGGGGGTGCAGATCGCCGTGACCGGGGCGAACGGGAACCCGGGGGGTGAACAAGGGCCCGCGGTGCGGCGCGCTCCCCTGCCGGGGCCCAGAAGAGGGCACGTGCCGCTCCGCTCCGCGGGGCTGGGGGAGCAACCGGCCGGGTCCGACCGGGGCCGGGTGGCCGACCTGCGCCGCCGGTAGCCGCCGTACGGCCCGCACGCGTGACGGGCGCACGGGGACCGGGGTACCGCGCGCACGGGCGTACGGGAACCGGCCTACCGCCCGTACGGGCGTACGGGCGTACGGGCGTACGGGAACCGGCGTACCGCGGGCGCGGGCGTACGGGAACGCCCGGTGGACCGACGTCACGGTCCACCGGGCGTCTCGCGTGCCCTGCGGGTCAGTCCTTGATCTCGCAGATCGCCGCGCCCGACGTGACGGACGCGCCGACCTCGGCGCTCAGGCCCTTGACGGTGCCCGCCTTGTGGGCGTTCAGGGGCTGCTCCATCTTCATGGCCTCCAGGACGACGACCAGGTCGCCCTCCTGCACCTCCTGGCCCTCCTCGACCGCGATCTTGACGATCGTGCCCTGCATCGGCGAGGCGAGGGTGTCACCCGAGGCGACGGGCCCGGACTTCTTCGCCGCCCGCCGCTTGGGCTTCGCACCGGCCGCCAGACCCGTGCGGGCCAGGCTCATGCCGAGCGAGGACGGCAGGGACACCTCCAGGCGCTTGCCGCCGACCTCGACGACGACCGTCTCCCGGCCCAGCTCCTCCTCCGCCTCGGCGCCGGCGGGGGCGGTGAAGGGCTTGATGTCGTTGACGAACTCGGTCTCGATCCACCGGGTGTGAACCGTGAAGGGGTCCGTGGAACCGGTCAGCTCGGGGGCGAACGCGGGGTCGGTGACCACCTTGCGGTGGAAGGGGATCGCGGTGGCCATGCCCTCGACCTGGAACTCCTCCAGGGCGCGGGCGGCCCGCTGGAGAGCCTCCGCGCGGGTGCGGCCGGTCACGATCAGCTTGGCCAGCAGGGAGTCCCAGGCCGGGCCGATGACGCTGCCGGACTCCACGCCCGCGTCCAGCCGGACACCGGGACCGGACGGCGCCGCGAACTCGGTGACCGTGCCGGGGGCGGGCAGGAAGTTGCGGCCGGGGTCCTCGCCGTTGATGCGGAACTCGAAGGAGTGCCCGCGCAGGGCGGGATCGTCGTAGCCGAGTTCCTCGCCGTCGGCGATGCGGAACATCTCGCGCACCAGGTCGATGCCGGCGACCTCCTCGGTCACCGGGTGCTCGACCTGGAGGCGGGTGTTGACCTCCAGGAAGGAGATGGTGCCGTCCTGGCCGACGAGGAACTCGCAGGTGCCGGCGCCCTCGTAGCGGGCCTCGCGCAGGATCGCCTTCGACGCCCGGTACAGCTCCGCGACCTGCGCCTCGGACAGGAAGGGCGCGGGGGCCTCCTCGACCAGCTTCTGGTGGCGGCGCTGGAGGGAGCAGTCACGGGTGGACACGACGACGACGTTGCCGTGCTTGTCGGCCAGGCACTGGGTCTCCACGTGGCGGGGCCGGTCGAGGTAGCGCTCGACGAAGCACTCGCCGCGGCCGAACGCGGCGACGGCCTCACGGACCGCCGAGTCGTACAGCTCCGGGACCTCCTCCAGCGTCCGGGCGACCTTCAGGCCGCGGCCACCGCCGCCGAAGGCGGCCTTGATGGCGATGGGCAGGCCGTTCTCCCGGGCGAAGTCGACGACCTCGTCGGCGCCGCTGACGGGGTCCGGGGTGCCCGCGACCAGGGGGGCACCGGCGCGCTGGGCGATGTGGCGGGCGGCGACCTTGTCGCCGAGGTCGCGGATGGCCTGCGGGGGCGGGCCGATCCAGATCAGACCGGCGTCGAGCACGGCCTGGGCGAACTCGGCGTTCTCCGAGAGGAAGCCGTATCCGGGGTGGACGGCGTCCGCACCGGACTCCCGGGCGGCACCCAGGACCTTGTCGATGTCCAGATAGCTGGTGGCCGGGGTGTCACCGCCCAGGGCGAACGCCTCATCCGCGGCGCGGACATGCAGAGCGTCCCGGTCCGGGTCGGCGTAGACGGCCACGCTCGCGATCCCGGCGTCCCGGCAGGCCCGGGCCACGCGGACAGCGATTTCGCCACGGTTGGCGATGAGCACCTTGCGCACGATTGAGGCTCCCTCCTTGAAACAAGCCGAGTTTAGGGACTGCCGACACGGCACTTCGACCCGTCCCCACTGGTGAGCTTGCCCACACGGAGCGTGATGCGGGGCTCGCCCTACCCGCGAAAGCCCTTGTCGCACCGCCGTACGCAGGACTCCTGCGGAAAACCCTAGCTCCGCCGTGTGGTCAAGGTCTCTGTGAGAGCGTGCTGCGGCCCACTCCGAATCTTTGTCGAGTCCCTACGAATGGCCCAATGATTCTTTGCTGCCACCCGAACCCTTGTCCCCGGGTTTACCCGTTAGTAGCGTTCGAGCTGTCCCGAACGTACCTGAGGTAACAGGCTGCTGGTGTGAGAGTGGGTGGGGGCCGGTGGTGCGCAGACCGGTGGCGTGGCTCGTGACGGTCGTCCTGCTCGCGGAGGCGGTCGGCGTCGCGGCGCTCAACTGGGTGCTGGGAACGGTCGTGGACCGGCAGCACATGTCCCTGGCCGGACTCGACCCGTCCGTGATGGCGACGTCCTCGAAGATCGGCGGCATCGTCTTCGGCGCCTACTTCGCGCTGTGCGCCCTGGTGTCCCTGCTCGTGGCGGTCCGCGACCGCGCCCCGGCCGGCTTCGGCCGGGTCCTGCTGATCAGCGCCGCCGTGGTGCACGGCCTGCTCGGCGCGTTCGCCTGGGGGCTGGTCGGCTGGACGGCGTTCCTCTTCATGGTCGTCGTCCTCGGGCTGATCGTCCTGCTCCTGATGACGTACGACCGCGCGGGCGGGCCGCAGAGCGCCGCCCCGGGCCCGGCGCCCGGCGCGGGCGACGGGCCGGCCACGCGGGCCGAGCCGGGTGCGGCCCCCGTCGGCGCGGGCGCGTCGGCGGACCGTACGGACCAGCCGTGGGACGGGGGCGACGAGCCGCAGGACTCCGTCCCCCCCGCCCAGGTCACCCGCCCGGCGCCCACAACTCCGTGATGCCCACGCCCAGCCGGGCGAGGAGCCTGCGGAGCAGGGGCAGGCTGATGCCGATCACGTTGCCGTGGTCGCCCTCGATGCCCTCGATGAACGGCGCCGAACGGCCGTCCAGGGTGAACGCCCCGGCGACGTGGAGGGGCTCGCCGGAGGCCACGTAGGCGGCGACCTCCTCGTCGCTCGGGTTGCCGAAGCGGACGACGGTGGAGGCGGTCGCCGACACGTAGCGCCCGGCCTCGGTGTCCCACACGCAGTGGCCGGTCTGGAGCACGCCGGCGCGCCCGCGCATCGCCTGCCAGCGGGCGGTGGCCTCCTCGGCGTCGGCGGGCTTGCCGAGCGCCCTGCCGTCCAGCTCCAGCACCGAGTCGCAGCCGATCACCAGGGCGCCCCGCACCTCCGGCTTCGCCGCGACGACCGAGGCCTTCGCCTCGGCCAGCGCGAGCGCCAGCTCCGCCGGGGTGGGGGCGGTGACGGCGTCCTCGTCGACGCCGCTCACGATCACCTCGGGGGCGAGGCCGGCCTGCCGGAGCAGGCCGAGCCGGGCGGGGGACTGGGAGGCGAGCACGAGTCGCCTGCGGTGCGTGGCAGTCATGCCGCCAGGTTAGTCAGCGCCGGCCGGCGGGCTCACCGCAGACCGATCACAACCATGATCAGGATCATGGCCGAGGCCAGGAAGAGGCCGAGCCGCCGCAGCATGTCCTGCGCGTCGCGCAGCTCTTGTGGCGGCTCGTCCTCGGGGTCTGACCACAGCATCCTCCCAGCGTGCGACGCCGGTGGCGGCGGTGCCTGAGTACCCGTACTCAAGTTGCGCCGGGCCGCCCCTCAGCTCGGCCAGTAGGTGCGGGTCCAGGATGCCGGGCCCGGCGCGGGCACCCGGGCGGCCGCGATCCGCGCCGGGTCGGCCCACGCGTCCTTCGGTCCCTCGGCCCCGGACGGCACCGCGGCCGCCGCCGCGGCGGCGCGGACGCGGACCACCGCCAGGGCGGCGGCCAGCTCCTCCGGGGTCGGGTTGCCTCGTACGACCTTGATGTTCATGACCGCTCCCAGGGTCGGCGGGGCCTAGAGGGGGATGTTGCCGTGCTTCTTCGGAGGCAGGGATTCCCGCTTGGTGCGCAGTTGACGCAGCCCCCGGACGATGTGGGCGCGGGTGTCCGACGGCATGATCACCGCGTCGATGTAGCCGCGCTCGGCCGCGACGTAGGGGTTGAGGAGGGTGTCCTCGTACTCCTGGATCAGCCGGGCCCGCACCACCTCGGCGTCCTCGCCGCTCGCCTCCGCCTCGGCGATGGTGCGCCGGTGCAGGATGTTGACCGCGCCCTGGGCGCCCATGACGGCGATCTGGGCGGTGGGCCAGGCGAGGTTGAGGTCGGCACCGAGGTGCTTGGAGCCCATGACGTCGTAGGCACCGCCGAAGGCCTTGCGGGTGATGACGGTGATCAGCGGGACGGTGGCCTCGGCGTAGGCGTAGATGAGCTTGGCGCCGCGCCGGATGATGCCGTCGTGCTCCTGGCCGACGCCCGGCAGGAAACCGGGGACGTCCACGAAGGTCAGCACCGGGAGGTTGAAGGCGTCGCAGGTCCGCACGAACCGCGCCGCCTTCTCGCTGGCGGTGATGTCCAGGCAGCCGGCGAACTGCATCGGCTGGTTGGCGACGATGCCGACGGGACGGCCCTCGACCCGGCCGAAACCGGTGAGGATGTTCGGCGCGAACAACGCCTGCGTCTCGAAGAACTCGGCGTCGTCCAGGACGTGCTCGATCACCGTGCGCATGTCGTACGGCTGGTTCGCGCTGTCCGGTACGGCGGCGTCCAGCTCGCGGTCCTCGTCGCCGACGGTGAGGTCCGCCTCCTCGGGGAAGAGCGGCGGCTCGGAGAGGTTGTTGGACGGCAGGTACGACAGCAGTTGCTTGACGTACTCGATGGCGTCCTTCTCGTCCCCGGCCATGTGGTGGGCGACGCCCGAGGCGGTGTTGTGGGTCCTGGCCCCGCCCAGCTCCTCGAAGCCGACGTCCTCGCCGGTGACGGTCTTGATGACGTCCGGTCCGGTGATGAACATGTGCGAGGTCTGGTCGACCATGACCGTGAAGTCGGTGATGGCCGGCGAGTAGACGGCACCGCCGGCGCAGGGGCCGACGACCAGGCTGATCTGCGGGATGACCCCGGAGGCGTGCGTGTTGCGGCGGAAGATCTCGCCGTACGCGCCGAGGGAGGCGACCCCCTCCTGGATCCGGGCGCCGCCGGAGTCGTTGATGCCGATGACCGGGCAGCCGGTCTTCAGCGCGAAGTCCATGACCTTCACGATCTTCTGGCCGTAGACCTCGCCGAGCGCCCCGCCGAAGACGGTGAAGTCCTGCGAGAACACGGCGACCGGCCGGCCGTCCACCGTGCCGTACCCGGTGACGACACCGTCCCCGTACGGGCGGTTGTCCTCCAGTCCGAAGTTGGTCGACCGGTGCCGGGCGAACTCGTCCAGCTCGATGAAGGAGCCCTCGTCGAGGAGCAGCTCGATCCGCTCACGGGCCGTCAGCTTGCCCTTGGCGTGCTGCTTCTCGACGGCGCGCGCGGAGCCGGCGTGCGTCGCCTCGTGGATGCGCCGCTGGAGATCCGCGAGCTTGCCCGCGGTCGTGTGGATGTCGATCTTTTCGATCTCGTGACGCTCTTCCGGCTCGGACATCGGGATGCGGCTCCCTGCCTGCTCAAAAGGGGGGACGGTTACTCATCCGTAGCGTAGTGGCGTGCCTACCGATCAGCACTGCGTCGTTTACCACACCTAGGGTGGCTTGCATGACGCCGCACAATCCATCAGACGACAGCCGCTGGTCCGACCTGGACCGCCCGCCTCTGAACGCCACGGCACTGCGGCGGGGGCTGATCCGGGAGGGCAGCCTGTACCGCGCCGTCGAGGTCGTGCAGCGGACCGGTTCCACCAACTCCGACCTCGCCGCGTCGGCCGCCGCCGGCACCGCCGACGAGGGCGCGGTCCTCGTGGCGGAGGAGCAGACGGCCGGCCGGGGCCGGCTGGACCGGCAGTGGACGGCGCCGCCGCGCTCCGGCCTCTTCTTCTCCGTCCTGCTCAAGCCCGCCGAGGTGCCCGTGGCCCGCTGGGGCTGGCTCCCGCTGCTGACCGGGGTCGCCGTCGCGACCGGCCTGTCCCGGGCGGCAAGCGTCGACACGGCACTCAAATGGCCGAACGACCTGCTGCTGACCGTGGGCGGCGAGGAACGCAAGGCCGGCGGCATCCTCGCGGAGCGGGCCGGCACGGACGGCGTCGTCATCGGCGTCGGCATCAACGTCACCCTGCGGGCGGACGAACTCCCGGTCCCGCAGGCGGGCTCCCTGGTCCTCGCCGACGCCCTCACCACGGACCGCGATCCGCTGCTGCGTGCGGTGCTGCGGTCACTGGAGGACTGGTACCGCCGCTGGCGTGCCGCCGGCGGCGATCCGGCGGCGAGCGGCCTCCAGGAGGCGTACACGGCGGGCTGCGCGACCCTCGGCCGGACGGTGCGCGCGGAGCTGCCGGGCGACCGGTCGCTGGTGGGGGAGGCCGTGGCGCTGGACGGCGACGGGCGGCTGGTCATCGCCACGGAGGCGGGCGTGCAGGAACCGGTGGGGGCGGGGGACATCGTCCACCTGCGGCCCGCGTGACGGCGCTCGGGGCGGGCGGGCGACGGCCCTGACCGTCCGCGTCCGGCCGGAAGGCGGATCCCCTGCGGGAGCGGTGCACGCGGATCCCCCGCGGGTGCGGTGACGCGGATGTCCGGGGGCGCGGAACCGCGCGATCGGCCACGATGGACGGGCGGCCGGCGGCGGTGCCACGCCGCCCCCCGGCCGGACGCCGGGGCCCCGGGACCGCGAGGCCCGCGGGGAGCGCCCGCCGCAGCTCCGGGCACCGTTCCACCCCCGAACGACAGGCGTACCGCCGGTCCGACCCGACGGAGTGAGCTGGCGCACACCTGCCGTAGAGTTGAGCGCGGTCGATACCTGACCGCGGCAGATCGGAAGGGCAGCAGGCGTGACCGTCGACGACACGGGCTCCGGCGCGGGCGGGGACGGCCGGTTGGACCCCCACGCCCCCGAGACCGGCGAGGACCCGCTGGCCCTGCGGCTCGAACAGCTCATCCTGGGCGCCGAGCGCCGCTACACCCCTTTCCAGGCCGCGCGCAGCGCCGGCGTCTCCATGGAACTGGCCTCGCGTTTCTGGCGGGCCATGGGCTTCGCGGACATCGGCCAGGCCAAGGCCCTCACCGAGGCCGACGTCCTGGCCCTGCGCCGCCTCGCCGGCCTGGTGGAGGCGGGCCTGCTGAGCGAGGCCATGGCGGTGCAGGTGGCCCGGTCCACCGGGCAGACCACCGCCCGGTTGGCCGAGTGGCAGATCGACTCCTTCCTGGAGGGCCTGACCGAGCCCCCCGAGCCGGGCATGACGCGCACCGAGGTGACGTACCCGATCGTCGAGCTGCTCCTGCCCGAACTGGAGGAGTTCCTGGTCTACGTCTGGCGCCGCCAGCTCGCCGCCTCGGCCGGCCGTGTCGTGCAGACCGCCGACGACGAGGAGATGGTCGACCGCCGGCTCGCCGTCGCCTTCGCCGACCTCGTGGGGTTCACCCGGCTCACCCGCCGGATGGAGGAGGAGGAGCTGGGCGAGCTGGTCGAGGCCTTCGAGACCACCGCCGCGGACCTCGTGGCGGCACGCGGCGGCCGGCTCATCAAGACCCTCGGCGACGAGGTGCTCTACGCGGCGGACGACGCGGGTACGGCCGCCGACATCGCGCTGCGGCTGGTGGAGACGCTGTCCAACGACGAGACGATGCCGGAACTCCGGGTGGGCATGGCGTTCGGCACGGTGACCACCCGGATGGGCGACGTGTTCGGTACGACGGTGAATCTGGCGTCCCGGCTGACCTCGATAGCCCCGCGCGACGCCGTCCTCGTCGACAGCGCCTTCGCCGAGGAGCTGATCCGCACCGGTGAGGCGCCCGCCTCGGAGGCGGAGGCGGCCGAGGCCGCGGCCGCCGCGGAGAAGGAGGGCGAGGACCCGCCGGTGTACCGCTTCGCGCTCCAGCCGATGTGGCAGCGCCCGGTGCGCGGACTCGGCGTGGTCGAACCATGGCTGCTCACGCGCCGTGACGACACCCCCTGACCACGGCCCGCCCGGGCCGCCCACCCCGCTAGGACCTCTCTTTCGGCTCCTGCCGGGCTCCGAACGAGCGTCCCTGGCCGCTCGCGTCCAGGCACAGGCGGATCACCGGCAGGCAGATCTCGCCCGGACCGCGCTGCGGCGGGCGATGGCCGGGCGGCGGCGGACCAGGTGCCGGTGACACCGGGGCGGATGCCGTCGGCGAGGGGCGTGGGGTACCGCTGTGCGAGCCGGGGACGCCGGTCGGGCCGCCGGTGGGGGTTCTGGCCGGTCCGCCGCTCGGTCCGCCGCTCGGGACAGCGGTCGGTACGGCGGTGCCGCCGCCGGCCGGTGCGGTGGCCTTGCCCGGAGCGGCGGGAACCGGCGAGCCGGATCCGCCGGCCGCCGGCGTTCCACCGGGACCGCTGCCGCCCATCGGGGAGACGGCCGAGGGGAGCGCGGTGGGCGTGGCGGCGCCGCCCTCGGCGGCGCCGGCGGCGGCCCCCGCCGAGTGGCCCGGGACCCCGCCGCCCGGGGCCGGCCGGGACTCGGCCTCCGCCGTCCCCGTGGCCCCGGCCCCCGGGTCGGGGGCGACCCGCACCAGGCTGAGCACTCCCGCGGCCAGCGCCAGGGCGCCGACGGCGAGCAGCACCCCGCGGGGCCGCGGCCTGCGGTGCCGCCCGCGCCGTACTCCCGTCGGCTTCCCCGGCGTACGTTCCCGGCCCCCCGCGGCCCGCGCAGGTATCGGTGTCATGGGTCCCCTCCCCGCCGCGCGCCCGGGGCGCGCCATGGCGGAGCGCACGCTATGCGCTCCCGTGGGCGATACGGACGGGGACAACCGGGATGTCACTCGAACGGGCGTAGCCCCCTGGACTTCACGGGAGCGGATGGGGCTGCGATGATCGAGCGGACGGTCAGTTAACCCGCGTTAACCGGAGGGGTGCCATGAGCGAGGAGCGGTTCGGGGAGTTCGTGCTGGTGCGGCGGCACGGCCACGTCGCGGAGCTGGTGCTGGACCGGCCCAAGGCCATGAACGCCGTCTCGACGGAGATGGCCCGCTCCCTCGCGGGCGCGTGCACCGCGCTCGCGGCCGACCGGGACGCGCGGGTGGTCGTCCTGACCTCGTCGCACGAACGGGCGTTCTGCGTCGGCGCGGACCTGAAGGAGCGGAACTCCTTCACCGACGCGGATCTCGTACGGCAGCGGCCGGTGGCGCGGGCGGCGTACACCGGGGTGCTGGAGCTGCCGATGCCGACGGTCGCCGCCGTGCACGGCTTCGCGCTGGGCGGCGGATTCGAGCTGGCGCTGTCCTGCGACCTGATCGTGGCCGACCGTACGGCCGTGGTGGGGCTGCCCGAGGTGTCCGTGGGCGTGATCCCGGGCGGCGGCGGCACGCAGCTGCTGCCGCGGCGGGTCGGGGCGGCGCGCGCCGCCGAGCTGATCTTCTCCGCGCGCCGGGTGGAGGCGGCCGAGGCGGCCGGGCTGGGCCTGGTGGACCGGCTGGTCGACGAGGGCCGCGACCGCGAGGAGGCGCTGGCCCTGGGGGAGCGGATCGCCGGGAACTCACCGGTGGGCCTGCGCGCGGCGAAGCGGGCCCTGCGGCTGGGACACGGGCTGGACCTGCGGGCCGGCCTCGAGGTCGAGGACGCGGCCTGGCGCTCGGTGGCGTTCTCGGCCGACCGGGCGGAAGGGGTATCGGCCTTCAACGAAAAGCGCGCCCCCCGATGGCCGGGTGAGTGACCCCGCCGTCCAGCGCCCTGGAAGGGGCGCGGGGAACCGCGTGACCGGCCACAGCCGACCCGCACCCGACGCCGGTCCCCGGCCCACCTCACGACGCCCCCTCCGCGGCAGCGCGAATCACCCGATTCATCCCTAACCTGGATGGATGGGTGAGGACAAGCGGCTCGTCGCCGTCGTGGCGCTGGCGCAGGGCATGGCGGCGGCGCACACCCCGCGGGACTGCTGGCAGGCCGCCGCCGTCGGCGCCTGCCGCGCGCTGGACGGCAGCTTCGCCGCGCTGTCGGTGTGGGAGCGGGGCCTGGGCCGCCTGCGGGTCCTGGTGAACGTGGGGGACCGCGCCGCGGACGAGGAGCAGTTCCCGGAGTCCGAGACGTACCCGGTGCACCAGTTTCCGGAGATCACCGAGTTCCTGCACGAACGCTGGGCGGGCGGCGGCGGTCCGAACGCGTGGGTGGAGACGGCCGAGGGAGCCGCCGCCGGCACCCCCGGTTACCTGCACCAGCGGGTCGCGGCCCTGCGTCGCCGCGGCCGCGGCTGCTGCGTCGTCGCCCCCGTCGTCCTGCACGGCAGGGCGTGGGGCGAGCTGTACGTGGCCCGCGCGCTCGGCGAGCCGCTGTTCGGCGGGCCGGACGCCGACTTCGCCACCGTGCTGGCCGCGGTGGTCGCCGCCGGGATCGCGCAGACCGAGCGGCTGGAGGAGGCTCGCCGGCTGGCGTTCACCGACGCGCTGACCGGTCTCGCCAACCGCCGTGCCGTGGACGTACGCCTGGAGGAGGCCGTCGAGCGGCATCGCAGGGAGGGCGTGGCGGTCAGTCTTGTCGTGTGCGACCTCAACGGGCTCAAGCGGGTCAACGACACCCTCGGTCACGCCGTCGGCGACCGCCTCCTCGAACGCTTCGGCTCGGTGCTGTCGCTGTGCGGGGCGATGGTGCCCGGCGCACTGGCGGCGCGGCTGGGCGGGGACGAGTTCTGTCTGCTGGTGGTCGGGCAGCCGGCCGACGACGTCGCGAAGGCCGCGCAAGAACTGTGCCGGAGGGCGGCCGAGTTGGAGCTGGGGGAGGGGGTGGCGTGCGGGGTGGCCTCGACCGAGGACCCGATCGGGGAGGTGCGGGACGCCCGCCGGCTGTTCCGGCTCGCCGACGCCGCCCAGTACCGGGCCAAGGCCCTGCGCGTGAACCGGCCGGTGGTGGCGGGCCGGGAGGGGCCGGACGATCCGGTCGTACGGTTGGCGGACGAGCCGCCGCCCGCGCGTGGTGAACGGCGCCGGTTCCGCGGGCGCCAACCGTGAGGCGAAGCCCACACGTCGCGGTAAGGGTCGCAGCGGCACTCCACTAGTGACATCGCCACTTTCAATGCGTACGCTCCTGAATATGGATATGCACACTGTGGTGGTGGGGACGTCCGGTGTCACGGCGTCCGACGTTCTCGCCGTGGCGCGCGGCGGTGCCCGCATCGAACTGTCGGCACAGGCGGTGGCGGCCCTGGCGGCGGCCCGCGAGATCGTGGACGCGCTGGCGGCCAAGCCGGAGCCGGTCTACGGCGTCTCCACCGGCTTCGGCGCGCTGGCGACCCGGCACATCAGCCCGGAACTGCGTGCCCAGCTACAGCGCAACATCGTCCGCTCGCACGCCGCCGGCATGGGGCCGCGGGTGGAGCGCGAGGTCGTACGGGCCCTGATGTTCCTGCGGCTGAAGACCGTCTGCTCCGGGCGCACCGGCGTCCGGCCCGAGGTCGCGCAGACCATGGCCGACGTGTTGAACGCCGGGATCACCCCGGTCGTGCACGAGTACGGCTCCCTCGGCTGCTCCGGCGACCTCGCCCCGCTCTCCCACTGCGCCCTCACGCTGATGGGCGAGGGCGACGCGGAGGGCCCCGACGGCACCGTCCGCCCCGCGGGCGAGCTGCTCGCCGAGCACGGCATCCGGCCCGTCGAGCTGCGCGAGAAGGAGGGCCTGGCCCTCCTCAACGGCACCGACGGCATGCTCGGCATGCTGATCATGGCGCTCGCCGACCTGGACACCCTCTACAAGTCCGCCGACATCACCGCCGCCCTCAGCCTGGAGGCGCTGCTCGGCACGGACAAGGTGCTCGCGCCCGAGCTGCACGCCATCCGGCCCCACCCGGGCCAGGGCGACAGCGCCGCCAACATGCTGGCCGTGCTGGAGGGTTCGCAGCTCACCGGGCACCACCAGGACGACGCGCCGCGCGTCCAGGACGCCTACTCGGTGCGCTGCGCCCCGCAGGTCGCCGGCGCGGGACGCGACACGATGGCGCACGCCCGCCTGGTCGCCGAGCGGGAACTCGCCTCCGCCGTCGACAACCCCGTGGTGCTGCCCGACGGCCGCGTCGAGTCCAACGGCAACTTCCACGGCGCCCCCGTGGCCTACGTCCTGGACTTCCTCGCCGTCGCCGCCGCCGACCTGGGCTCCATCGCCGAGCGCCGCACCGACCGGCTGCTGGACAAGAACCGCAGCCACGGCTTGCCGCCGTTCCTGGCCGACGACGCCGGCGTCGACTCCGGCCTGATGATCGCCCAGTACACGCAGGCCGCGCTGGTCAGCGAGATGAAGCGGCTCGCCGTACCGGCCTCCGCGGACTCCATCCCGTCCTCCGCCATGCAGGAGGACCACGTGTCCATGGGCTGGTCGGCCGCGCGCAAGCTGCGCACCGCCGTGGACAACCTCACCCGGATCATCGCCGTCGAACTGTACGCGGCCACGCGGGCCGTCGAGCTGCGCGCGGGCCTGACCCCGGCACCCGCCTCGCGAGCGGTCATCGAGGCCGTGCGGGCCGCCGGTGTGCAGGGACCCGGTCCGGACCGGTTCCTGGCGCCCGACCTGGCCGCCGCCGACGCGTTCGTGCGCAGCGGTGACCTCGTGACGGCCGCGGAGAAGGTCACCGGCCCGCTCCGGTGAACGCGACGGGCCCCGGCCGTTCCTCGGTCCCGGCGGCCGGGTCCCCCTCGCGTCGCGTCCCGCGCGCCGGACGCGGCGTCACTTCAGCTTGGCGGCCTGGGCCTTCACGACCGGGGCGGACACCGTGTAGGGCTTCTTGCCCATCATCGCGCCGATATTGATGGTGGTGTAGGTGGCGAGGGTGGAGCCGTGCCGCACGACCTCGGCGTGCAGCGGCAGGGCGCCGTCCTTGCCCGCGTCGTTGGTCGCGGTGAAGGCCACCGAGGCGTCACCCGTGCCGGCGGACTTCTCCTCGGCCACCTTGGTGAACGTGCCCTTCTCGCCGGCCTGCCGGCCGGAGAAACCGCCCGCGCAGGCCGTGACCGCGTCGGAGACCGACGCCAGGGCCCGCCGCGCGCCGTCGCCGTCGTACGAGGCGAGGGTGACGACGGTGACGTCCAGGTCCATGGACTTGCCGATCGCGTCCTCGAACTTGCCGTCGGCCAGGTCGTCCCCGGACGTGGTGCCGCCCGTGGGGGCCTTCTTGTCCTGCGTGGCCATGCGGCTGGTGTCCGCCGCCGGGTCGCCGGGCGCGATGCCGGTGAGCGCGCGCAGCAGCGGCTCGCACTTGGCGTCGTCCGCCGTGACCTTGTCCTTGGTGGGCAGGCCGCCCCTGACGGCGCCGACCTTGAACCCGGGCACGTCGCCCTTGGCGATGATCAGTTTCTTCAGCTCTGCGGCGCTCAGCGCCTTCGCGGCCGGGTTCGCCGCGTCCTTGCCCTTGCCGTCCCCGGAGTCCTTCGACTCCTCGCCACAGCCCGTGACGAGGGCGAGTGACAGCACGCTCACAGCCGCGGTGGCGCACAGCCGCACGCCCGATGATCTCTTCATGTGCGAACTATGTGCGAGCCGTCAAAGATGCGTCAAGGACGATTAAAATCCCAGGCGTTCGCGGCGCACCGAGTACACGACGAAACCGGCGCCCACGGACAGGAAGAGACTTCCGCCGACGACGTACGGGGTCGTGTCGGGGCCTCCCGTGTCGGCCAGTTCGGTGCCGGCCTCCGCCGCCCGCGCGGTGACCGCCGTCCCGGTGCTCCCGGTGGTTGCGTTGGTGTCGGTGGTGGCCGCGGTCACCGCTCTCGCCTGCGGGGCCCGTGCCGGTGCGGACGTGCCCGCCGCCTTGCCCTCCGGAGCGGTCTGCGAGGCGTTCGCGGACGGGACGAACCACAGGGCGCACAGCAGGGTGCCCGCGGCGGTGGCGGTCAGCAGCGGACGGCGAACGGATGACACGGAATATCGATCCCCTTGTGACGCTGGTGAATTGGCCGTGTGGGGCGATGTTAGTGAAAGGCGCGGGTCACAGGAAAGTCACGGGAGGTTTCGGCCGTACGCTCACGCCATGAGCACTGAAGAGACATCACGTTTTGTACGGCTTCGAGTGGAGCTGGTCCTGGAGGTGCAGGACGAGGACGAGGTGACCAAGGCCGCCCTGCGCCGCCTCGCCGCGGATCCCGAGCTGCCGGAGTCGGAGCGGGCCCAGGCCGAGAGCGCTGTGACCGAGGACACCGCGGAGGCCCTGGCGTATCTCGTGGACCCGTTCGACCTGGTCAGCGAGGTGCCCGGGGTGGAGCTCCAGCAGGCGTCGTGGTCCAGTGAGCGGGTCGACTACGACCCCGACTCGCCCGAGTGGGATCTGGACGAGGATGATGGGGCGGACGACGAGGAAGAGGGCGGCATCGGCTGAGCGTCCCGGGGCACTCATGACCCCGGACGGCAACCGCCGTCCGGGGTTTCGTCGTCCCAGGGGACGCACGGACCGAATCCCGCACCGTCCGCGGACTCCTTCCGCGGACGTGGTGTGCCCCACAGATCCACCGGATGTGGAACGGGACTGAGCGGCCGTAGCGTTGAAGGTTCTTACGGGGACACCCGGGGTTTTTCGCGACTCGGCAACGATGGAGAAGCTTGTGATGACGGACAGTACGCGGCGCAGGGGCCTGATGGCCGCGTCCGCTCTGCTCGGCGGTGTGCTGGTGCTCACGGGATGTTCCGGCGGTGACGACAAGGCCTCCGGCAGCGGCAGCGGCGACTCCTCGCAGGCCCAGGCCGACGCGGCGGCGGCGAAGAAGTCCTCGGAGGCGCAGATCACGATCACGCCGAAGGACGGCTCCAACAACGCCTCGATCAACAACTCCGCGGCCGTCAGGGTGACCAAGGGCACGCTCACCGCCGTCACGATGACCACGCAGGACGGCAAGACCGTCGCCGGTCAGCTCTCCGCCGACAGGAAGAGCTGGAAGCCGGGCGTCCAGCTGGAGCGCTCCACCACCTACCGGCTCGCCGCGGAGGCCAAGGACTCCGAGGGCCGCATAGCCCACGAGAACGCGTCCTTCACCACCGTCTCCCCGGCCAACAGCTTCATCGGCTCCTTCACCCCGGACAACGGCTCCACGGTCGGGGTCGGCATGCCGGTGTCGATCAACTTCGACAAGGCGATCACGAACAAGGCGGCTGTCCAGAAGGGCATCACGGTCAGCTCCAGCAGCGGCCAGGAGGTCGTCTGCCACTGGTTCAACGCCAACCGCATGGACTGCCGCCCCGAGGAGTACTGGAAGGGCGGCTCCACCGTCACCCTGAAGCTGGCGCTCGACGGCGTCCAGGGCGCGGACGGCGTCTACGGCGTCCAGCAGAAGACGGTCACCTTCCACATCGGCCGAAACCAGGTCACGTACGTGGACGCGAAGACCAAGCAGATGAAGATCACGCAGGACGGAAAGGTCGTCAAGACCATACCGATCTCCGCCGGTTCGCCCGACAACAAGACGTACGAGGGCCAGATGGTGATCTCCGAGAAGTTCAAGGAGACCCGGATGAACGGCGCGACGGTCGGCTTCACCGACGACGACGGCAAGGGCGAGTACGACATCAAGGACGTGCCGCACGCCATGCGCCTGACCACCTCCGGCACCTTCGTGCACGGCAACTACTGGGGCGCGCCCTCGGTGTTCGGCAACCTCAACACCAGCCACGGCTGCGTCGGCCTCCAGGACAAGAAGGGCGCCGGCGACCCGAGCACGCCGGCCGCGTGGTTCTACAACCACTCGCTGATCGGTGACGTCGTGGTCGTCCAGAACACCGGCGACAAGACGGTCGCCCCGGACAACGGCCTCAACGGCTGGAACATGGACTGGTCGCAGTGGAAGGCCGGTTCGGCTGCCTGACGCCCCGTCCACAGCTTTCCCGGTGCCGCCCCCAGGGGCGGCACCGGTGTTCCACGGGGTCCGGCCGTGACTTGCCATGCTCCTGACGCCGCATAACACCGTTGTGGGGAAAGGGACTTCGCGGTTGTGTAACGGTGTTCCGGCTGCCGGGTAACAGTTTCCCTCAGGCGCTTCCCCGCCCTCTTCCCCTCTCTTGAGCCGTCTGATCACCCCCCGGCATACTTCGGGACCCGGGGGGCTGACGTGCAGACGTACGAGGCTTCCCCCGGCCGGGCGAACGGGGAATTCACCCGGTACACCATCTCCAGGGGGAGATCTTGCGCAGACAAGTGAAAAGAGCGGCTGCGGCCACCGTGGCAACGGCCGCAGCAGTCGCCCTCGCGGCGGGCATGACCAGCCCGGCGTCGGCGAAGCCCACCGGGGCCCGGGCGACCGGCACCGCCGCCCCGACGTCCAGCGCCAAGCACCACGTCACCCTCATCACCGGTGACCGCGTCGCCGTCGACGCCAAGGGCCGCGTCGTCGGCCTGGAGCGGGCCCAGGGACGCGAGCACATACCCTTCCAGATCCGCCGGACCGCCGGACACACGCTCGTCGTCCCCGCCGACGCGGCCCGCCTGGTCGCCTCCGGCACGCTGGACCAGCGCCTGTTCGACATCACCGAGCTGAACAAGGCCGCCACCCGCAAGGCCCAGAAGAACGGCCTGAAGGTCATCGTCGGCTACCGCGGCACCGCCGCCGGCGCCAAGGCCGGCGTGCGTGAGGCGGGCACCCTGCGCCACAGCCTGAAGGCGCTCAACGCGGACGCGGTGCAGACCCCGGTCAAGGGCATCACCGACCTGTGGCACGCGGTCACCGACGGCGGCCGGTCCGCCTCCGGTATCGCGCACGTCTGGCTCGACGGCGTCCGCCGGGCCAGCCTCGACAAGTCCGTGCCGCAGATCGGCGCCCCCACCGCCTGGAAGGCCGGCTACACCGGCAAGGGCGTCAAGGTCGCCGTCCTGGACACCGGTGTGGACGCCACCCACCCCGACCTGAAGAACCAGGTGATCGAGGCCCGGAACTTCACCGCCGCCGCCGACGCCACCGACCACTTCGGGCACGGCACGCACGTCGCGTCCATCGTCGCGGGCACCGGCGCCAAGTCGGGCGGCAAGTACAAGGGGGTCGCCCCCGACGCCAAGATCCTGAACGGCAAGGTGCTGGACGACACCGGCTCCGGTGACGACTCCGGCATCCTCGCCGGCATGGAGTGGGCCGCCTCCCAGGGCGCCTCCGTCATCAACCTGAGCCTCGGCGGTTACGACACCCCCGAGATCGACCCCCTAGAGGCCGAGGTCAACAAACTCTCCGCCGAGAAGGGCATCCTGTTCGCGATCGCCGCGGGCAACGACGGCCCCCAGTCGATCGGTTCGCCGGGCAGCGCGGACGCCGCGCTCACCGTCGGCGCCGTCGACAAGAAGGACAAGCTCGCCGACTTCTCCTCCACCGGCCCGCGCATCGGCGACGGCGCCATCAAGCCGGACGTCACCGCGCCCGGTGTGGACATCACCGCCGCCGCGGCCAAGGGCAGCGTCATCGACAAGGAGGTCGGCGAGAAGCCCGAGGGCTACCTGACCATCTCCGGCACCTCGATGGCCACCCCGCACGTCGCGGGCGCCGCGGCCATCCTGAAGCAGGAGCACCCCGACTGGGGCTACGCCGAACTGAAGGGCGCCCTGACCGGCTCCGCCAAGGACGGCAAGTACACCCCGTTCCAGCAGGGCACGGGCCGCATCCAGGTCGACAAGGCCATCAAGCAGTCGATCGTCGCCGAGCCCGTGTCGGTGACCTTCGGAGTGCAGCAGTGGCCGCACACCGACGACAAACCGGCGACCAAGGCGCTGACCTACCGCAACCTCGGCGCCAAGGACATCACCCTCGACCTCACCAGCAGCGCCACCGGCCCCAAGGGCGCGGCGGCCCCGTCGGGCTTCTTCAAGCTCGCCGCGACGAAGATCACCGTCCCGGCGCACGGCAAGGCCTCGGTCGGCCTCACCGTCGACACCAGGCTGGGCGGCACCGACGACGGCGCCTACTCCGCGTACGTGACGGCGACGGGCGGCGGCCAGACGGTCCGCACGGCGGCGGCGGTGCAGCGGGAGGTGGAGTCGTACGACGTCACCCTGAAGTTCATCGGCCGCGACGGCAAGCCGGCCCCGTACTACGGTGCCGACCTCAATGGCGTCGCCGGTCTCGCCAAGGGCACCTCGCTGAGCCCGTACGACAAGTCCGGCACGGTGAAGGTGCGCGCGCCCAAGGGCACGTACATCCTCAACACGTCGGTGTACGGCGACCCGCAGGACGCCTCCAAGGGCATCGACTGGATCGCGCAGCCCAAGCTGACCGTCGGCAAGAAGCAGACGATCACGATCGACGCGCGCAAGGCCAGGCCGGTGGACGTCACCGTCCCCGCCACCGGCCTGAAGTCCCAGTTCGCCTCGCCGGAGTACGACGTCACGATCGGTGACGGCCAGTACGGCTACGGCTGGTTCCTGGACACGTACAAGAACTTCCGCACCGCCCACCTCGGCCCGCAGCTGCCCGCCGGCTCGCTCTTCCAGCAGTGGGACGCCCATTGGACCAAGGGCACCCACGAGGAGTACGACGTCACCTCCGGCGGCCCGGTCAAGCAGCTCGCCACCGGCTACACCAAGCACTACAAGGCGGGCGACCTCGCCACGGTGAAGGCACGCCTGGGTGCGCCGGCCAAGGGCAAGACGGGTTCCATCGACGCGGTCGGCTGGCTGCCCGGCAGCTCCGGCGCCTCCTCGGTCACCATTCCGCAGCCCCTGCCCGGCACCCGCACCCTGCACCTGTCCGCCAAGGGCGGCGTCATGTGGGGGCTGGAGTTCGAGCAGGACGGCGGGAAGGACCAGGACGGCTTCCCGGTCACCGACACCGGCTACGAGCTGGGCCAGTTCGCCTTCGAGGCCGGCCGGACCTACACCAAGACGGTCAACACCGCGGTGTTCGGCCCGCACCTCGGCAAGGACTCCGGCCTCTTCCGCAACGGCAACGAGATCGCCGGTTCGCTGTCGCTGGTCGCCGACTCCGGCAGGCACAACGGGTACTCGGACTTCACCTCGGTGAACACCACCCTGTACCGCAACGGCGCCAAGGTCGGGTCCAACGACGACCCGCTGTTCGGTGAGAAGACCTTCAAGGTCCCGGCCGGTGACGCGGCCTACCGGCTGACCACCTCGGTCAAGCGCTCCCCGAAGGTGTCGGAGGCCTCCACGCGGATCGACGCGGCCTGGACCTTCCGCTCCAAGAAGCCGTCCGACGGCTTCACCCAGCTGCCCGCCTCCGCCCTGCACTTCGGGGCCACGACCGGCCTGGACAGCCGGGTCACGGCCGGCAAGAAGGCCACCTTCCCGGTCACCGTGGAGGGCTCGGCCGCCGGCGGCAACCTGAAGTCCCTCGCCGTCTACGTCTCCTACGACGGCAAGAACTTCAAGAGGACCGACGTCCGGAGCGGCCGGATCACGGTCCGCAACCCGGCGAAGAACAAGGCCGTCTCGTTCCGCGCCAAGATCACCGACAAGAAGGGCAACACGTCGGAGATCACGATCTACAACGCGTACTACGGCAAGTGAGTCCTCACTAGCCGGACGACCCGATGACGAACGGCCCGCGGGAAGCACACGCCTCCCGCGGGCCGTCCGCCGTCCGGCGCCGCGCTACACCGACTGCACCGCGCGGGCCGCGTCCGTGCCCCAGCTGGACAGCAGGCGCAGGGAGTCGGCGGAGGGGGAGGCCGGTTCGGCGTGGTAGGTGATCAGGGACTGGTCCGAGCCGTCCGTCAGCCGGAAGCTCTCGAAGTTCAGCGCCAGCGCTCCCACCAGCGGGTGGTGCAGGTGCTTGACGCCGTGACTCTTCTCCTTGACGTCGTGCGTGGCCCACAGCCGGCGGAACTCCTCGCTCTTGACGGACAGCTCCCCCACCAGCGCCGAGAGCCGCGGATCGTCCGGATAGCAGCCCGCGTCCATGCGCAGGGCACAGACGATGTCGATCGCCTTCTGCTCCCAGTCGACGAACAGGTCCCGGTAGTCGGGGCACAGGAAGACCAGCCGGGCCCAGTTGCGTTCGCCCGGCGGCAGCTGCGCCCAGTCACCGAAGAGCGCCGCCGCCATCCGGTTCCAGGCGAGGATCTCCGCGCGCCGGCCCACGACGTACGCCGGTACCCCGTCCATCGTGTCCAGCAGCTGCCGCAGCGCCGGCCGCACCTGCTGCTGCCGGGCCGCCGGCTTCTTCTTGTGCGCCTTCGGCTTCGCCAGATGGGTCAGATGCGCGTGCTCCGCGTCCGTCAGCCGCAGGGCGCGGGCGATCGAGCCCAGCACCTCCGCCGAGACGTTCTTCCCGTTGCCCTGCTCCAGCCGGGTGTAGTACGCCACCGACACCCCGGCCAGCTGCGCCAGCTCCTCGCGGCGCAGTCCGGGCACCCGGCGGTGCCGCCCGAAGTCGGGCAGGCCCACGTCCTCCGGCTTCAGCCGGGCGCGCCGGCTGCGCAGGAACTCGCTCAGCTCCGCCCGGCGGTCCAGCGTCCGGCCGGTGCCGGCCGCCGCCTCCGGCTGTTCGTCCCTGCTGTCCATGCGTCCAGTATTCCTGGTCGTACGCACAGGAGCCTGTCCCCGCCGGTGGTAGGCACGGCAGTCGTACGCAAAGCCGTGGTCTGGGTGAGGGGCCGCCCACGGGGCACGCTGGACACCGCGCCCGGCCACTAGGCGGCCGGGCACGCAAGACAGCTAGGAGACCCCCGGTATGACCACTGTTGCCGCGTACGCCGCGCCCGCCGCGAAGGCCCCGCTGGAGCGGACGACCATCGAGCGCCGCGCCGTCGGCGAGTACGACGTCCTGATCGACATCAAGTTCGCCGGCATCTGCCACTCCGACATCCACCAGGTCCACGAGGGCTGGGGCGAGGCGATCTTCCCCATGGTCCCCGGCCACGAGATCGCGGGTGTCGTCGCCGAGGTCGGATCCGGCGTGACCAGGTTCCGGGCCGGTGACCGGGTGGGTGTCGGCTGCATGGTCGACTCCTGCCGCGAGTGCGAGAACTGCCTCAAGGGCCTGGAGCAGTACTGCCTCAAGGGCATGGTCGGCACGTACAACGCCGTCGGCAAGGACGGCGAGCCCACCTACGGCGGCTACTCCGAGAAGATCGTCGTCGACGAGAACTACGTCGTCCGCATCCCCGACGGCCTGTCCCTGGACGTGGCCGCGCCGCTGCTGTGCGCGGGCATCACCACCTACTCCCCGTTGCGCCACTGGAACGCCGGCCCCGGCAAGAAGGTCGCGGTCGTCGGCCTCGGCGGTCTCGGCCACATGGCCGTCAAGATCGCGCACGCCATGGGCGCCGAGGTCACGGTCCTCTCCCAGTCGCTGCGCAAGAAGGACGACGGCCTCAAGCTCGGTGCCGACCACTACCACGCCACCAGCGACCCGAAGACCTTCGAGGAGCTGGCCGGCAGCCTGGACCTGATCGTCTCGACGGTGTCGGCCCCGATGGACTTCGGCGCGCTCCTGTCGTTGCTGAAGGTGGACGGCGCCCTGGTGAACGTCGGCGCGCCCGAGGAGCCGGTCGCCCTCAACCTGTTCTCGGTGATCGGCGGCCGCAAGACCCTGGCGGGCTCCATGATCGGCGGCATCCAGGAGACCCAGGAGATGCTGGACTTCTGCGCCGAGCACGGCATCGGCGCCGAGATAGAGCTGATCAGCGCCGCCGAGGTCAACGAGGCGTACGAGCGGGTGCAGGCCAGCGACGTCCGCTACCGCTTCGTCATCGACGCGGCGACCATCTGACCGGCGGGACGCTCATCGCGGGTTCCGGGCGAGCGCCTCGTCGAGGGAGAGGGCCGCGCTGACGAGGCCCAGGCGGGTGCACGCCTGCGGGGAGTCGCCGAGGTGGCGCCCGGTCCCGTCCATCTCCTCGGCGTTCTCAGGCGTGCGGTCCGAGGTGGTCGGAGCAGCTCCGCGTCTTCGAGTTCGCGCGGGGTCGTCAGTCGCCGGGGGTCCCGGAGGAGTGGAACAGGCGCGCCGACCCGCACCCGGGTCGCCCCGCCCCCGCCGGACCGGCCCCGCGGAATCGCGCGGGGCCCTCGCGCGTTGAGGGAGCGGTGCACCGGACACCGAACTGACAGATATGGGAGGAGCCGCAATGGCTGCGCACACGCAGAGGGCCGTGCTGGCTGGGGGATGCTTCTGGGGCATGGAGGAGCTGATCCGCCGGCTGCCGGGCGTGACGGCGACCCGGGTCGGGTACACCGGGGGTGACGTGCCGAACGCGACGTACCGTGATCACGGCACGCACGCGGAGGCCATCGAGATCCTCTTCGACCCCGCGACCACCGACTACCGCGCGATCCTGGAGTTCTTCTTCCAGATCCACGACCCGACCACCAGGAACCGCCAGGGCAACGACATCGGCCTCAGTTACCGCTCGGCGATCTACTACGTGGACGACGAGCAGAAGCGGGTCGCCGAGGACACGATCGCGGATGTGGAGGCCTCCGGACTGTGGCCGGGCAAGGTCGTCACCGAGGTGGAGCCCGTCGGCCCCTTCTGGGAGGCCGAGCCCGAGCATCAGGACTACCTGCAGCGCTACCCGGACGGCTACACCTGCCACTTCCCGCGCCCGGGGTGGCGGCTGCCCGCCCGAGCCGAGGGCTGACCGCTGGGCGTCCCGGCGCCACGCGGAGGCCGGCGGGCCGCGGGACATGCCCTGCCGCAGGTGAGCAGGGCACTGCGGGGCCGGGGCCGGGGTCAGCCGGGGAGGGTGGCCGGGTTGCCGCCGTTGGCCTCGTAGCCGGCCACCGCCAAGGCGCGGTAGACGGCAAACTCCGCGGCCGGGTCGGCGCTCAGGGTCCAGGGCAGGGCGCCGACGTGACCGTCGACGTGCACCAGCTGGTGCATGGCCTCCGCCCAGCGCTCGGCGCGCACCAGGAAGAAGACCAGCAGATGCCGGACGTGCGGCAGCGTCGGGTCGTCGGGGCGGGCCGCGTGCACCGCGTGCAGGGCGCCGTGGATCGCCCGGGTGACGACCTCGCTCTGGTAGAAGCCCGCGACCAGGTTCACCTCCGGGAGGTGCTCGAACACCGCGAACAGCGGCAGGGCGGCGAGCAGTGAGCCCCGCGGGGCGCGGGCGGCGGCGGCCTCGGCGAAGGCGTACGCCTGCTCGCGCGAGCCGTGCCACTTCTCGCACCAGTAGTGCAGCGCGGCCAGATGCGCGCCCATGTGATGCGGGGAGCGGTCCAGGATCTTCAGCCACAGCTGCTCGAACTGGGCCGGGGAATAGGCCAGTCCGCGTGCGATGGACAGCTCGCAGAGGTACGGCACCGGATCGCCGGGGGCCAGCAGGGCCGCCTGGGCGCTGGCGGTCCGGGCCTCCTCCATGATGATCCGGAAGTCGTCCGTGCCCCGTGTCGACGTCCGCCAGGCCTGCTGCACCAGGAACTCCGCGTGGACGGCGGCGCCCCCCGCGTCCTTGGGCTGCTCGGCCCGCCACACCCTGAGCCACTGTCCGCCCGGCGTCGCGTGTATCCCGCCGGGGCGCTGCTGGAGCTCCAGCGCGGCGGCCCCCGCGAAGGCCTGCACCCGCTGCCAGCGCAGCTCGCCCCCGGTCTCGGTGCCGGCCAGCAGCTGGGCGGCGGCCCGGTGATCCTGCGTGCGCTGCACCAGCTCCAGGACGTCCAGCAGGTCCTGGTCCGGGCCGGGCATGCGCACGTCCAGCTCCTCCTGGCGCACGAAGCCGTAGTCCTCCGGGTCGGCGGCGTCCGGGTGTCCCGGGGGAACCTGCTCGATCATCCCGCGCCTGCGCCGCATGACCGGGAGCAGGACGAAGCCCAGCATGAGCAGCGCCATCAGCAGCCAGAGAGTCGCCATGCCCCAAGCGAACCAGACGCCGCCGGCAATTGGCGAACCCCGCCGCGTACCTGTGGAAAACCCTGGACCGGAGCATGACAGCGGCGCGCGGGCGCGGGCCGTCCGCACAGGGATATCCCTCGCGCCGGTGCCCCCGGAGCCGGGCGGGACCCGGTATCCGGCCGGGCGCACTACGCTCGGTGGGCATGAGCGACAGGCACATCAGTCAGCACTTCGAGACCCTCGCGATCCACGCGGGCAACACCGCGGATCCCGCGACCGGCGCGGTCGTCCCGCCGATCTACCAGGTATCCACCTACAAGCAGGACGGCGTGGGCGGGCTGCGCGGCGGCTACGAGTACAGCCGCAGCGCCAACCCGACCCGGACGGCACTTCAGGAGAACCTCGCCGCGCTGGAGGGGGGCCGCCACGGTCTCGCCTTCGCGTCCGGCCTGGCGGCCGAGGACACGCTGCTGCGTACGCTGCTCGTCCCCGGCGACCACGTGGTGATCCCGAACGACGCCTACGGCGGCACCTTCCGGCTGTTCGCCAAGGTCGCCACCCGCTGGGGGGTGGAGTGGTCCGTCGCCGACACCAGCGACCCGGCCGCCGTGCGCGCCGCGATCACCCCGAAGACCAAGGCCGTCTGGGTGGAGACCCCCTCCAACCCGCTGCTCGGCATCACCGACATCGCCGCCGTCGCCCAGGTCGCCCACGACGCGGGCGCGCGGCTCGTCGTCGACAACACCTTCGCGACGCCCTACCTCCAGCAGCCGCTGTCGCTCGGCGCCGACGTCGTCGTGCACTCCCTGACCAAGTACATGGGCGGCCACTCCGACGTGGTCGGCGGTGCGCTGATCGTCTCGGACCCGGCGCTGGGCGAGGAGCTGGCCTACCACCAGAACGCGATGGGCGCCGTCGCCGGCCCCTTCGACTCCTGGCTCGTACTGCGCGGCACCAAGACCCTCGCGGTGCGGATGGACCGGCACAGCGAGAACGCCACCCGGATCGCCGACATGCTGACCCGGCACGCGCGCGTGACGAGCGTGCTCTACCCGGGCCTGCCCGAGCACCCCGGCCACGAGGTCGCCGCCAAGCAGATGAAGGCGTTCGGCGGCATGGTGTCGTTCCGGGTGGAGGGCGGCGAGGCGGCGGCCGTCGAGGTGTGCAACCGGGCCCAGGTGTTCACCCTCGGCGAGTCGCTCGGCGGCGTCGAGTCCCTCATCGAGCACCCCGGCCGGATGACCCACGCCTCCGCGGCCGGCTCCGCCCTAGAGGTCCCGGGCGACCTGGTGCGCCTGTCCGTCGGCATCGAGAACGTCGACGACCTGCTGGCGGACCTGAAGCAGGCTCTCGGCTAGCAGCCGGGGTCACCAGTCGGTGACCGGTGGAGTCGTCTGCGAGGGCGGCTCCGCCCACGGGTGCGCCTCGGCCGCCCACACGGTGAACGCGACGGCCGCGGCGCACGCCAGCAGCCACAGCACCCGGCGGGCGAGGCGGCGCCGCCGCAGCCGGCGCTCACCGCGCCGTACCGCCTCCGCGTACAGCTCCGGCGGTACGGGTGCCGGCGTCCGCTCCATGATCCGCCGTACGGCGGCCTCCCGCTCGGCCCGGTTCACCGCGTTCTCCCGCCGCGTCCGTCCCTCATGACGCCACCTCCGGGCCCGCCGGGTGCGGGCCGGCCGGCCGGGCGGGGTGCAGCAGGGTGGCCGCCGCGCGGTCGCAGACCGTGTGCACGTGTTCCGCGGGCAGCCCGAGCAGGGCCGCCGTCTGTTCCTCGGCGACCCCCTCGTGGAGCCGCAGGACGAGGATCAGCCGTTCCCGTGGGGTCAGGCGGGCGAGCGGGCCGCCCGGATCGGGCCGGGCGCGGCCGGGGACGCGGTACCGGTGCCAGAGCGTGCGCGCGAAGCGCGTGGCGAGGTACTGGCGGGCGCAGTCGTACGGGTCCTCGCCGCGCAGTCGGTCCCAGCGGGCGTACGTGTGCGCGAGGGCGTGCGTCAGCAGGCGCCGCGCGCGCGGGTTGGCGTCCGGTGCCTCCGCGGTGAGCAGCGTGGCGGCGCGCAGCAGGCGTCCGGCGGCGCCGGCGGCGAACGCATGGAACTCCCCGGCCCGGCGGGCTTCGCGGGCCACCTGCCGATCACGCACCGGGCCTCCCCCTCGAGGGGCCCTCCTCCGGTACGGGACAGGTGAACCGTGTACCACGCAGGACCCGGGTCTCATCTGAGACCGGCGGCGGCCCGGGGTCAAGGGGTCGGGAGTGGGTCGGCCGGCCGGTGCGGGCGTGCGGGGAGTGCTCAGGCCGTCGGCGGCTGGTCCGGCGCCGGACCGCCCGGTGCCGCCATCCGCGCGGAGAGCGCGCCGTTGAAGCGGGAGAGGAGCGTGCAGAACTGCTCGCGCTCCTCGGGCGCCCAGTCGTGTGTCAGCTCGGCCATGAGCTGACGTCTGGACGAGCGCACCTCCTCCAGCCGGGTGGCCCCGCGCGGCGACAGCTGGAGCACCACCGCGCGCCCGTCCTCCGGGTGGGAGGTGCGCTTGACGAGCCCGGTGTCGACCAGGGGCGCCACCTGCCGGGTGACCGTGGAGGAGTCGATGCCCATGCTCGCCGCGAGCGCCTTGACGCCCATCGGGCCTTCGCGGTCGAGCCGGTTGAGCAGCAGGTACGCGGCGCGGTCCATGGAGTTGCGCACCTGGCCGATGCCGCCGAGCCGGGTCTGTTCGGCACGGCGCGCGAACAGCGCCACCTCGTGCTGGAGGGTGTCGAGGAGACCGGTGTCACCGACGGTCGTCATGTCCATCGACATTTCAGGTGTTGTGGGCATGGCCGGAGGCTCGCTTCGTGATGGCTGCTGGGTTGGGGGACAGGGTACGCGGCCCGGCGCCGGGCCGTACCGGCGCTGCGCGAACCCGGTCTCGCGGCTTGGTCACACCCGTCGTGCGCGGACGTGAACTGCGATGCTGGAGTCATGAGCTACGGCACGGCCGGCACCTTGCGTTCCGTCACCCTGGACGACGTACGCGGTGCCCAGAAGATGCTCTCGGGCGTGGCGCGCGTGACGGCGATGGAGGGCAGCCGCCACCTGTCCCAGCTGGTCGGCGCGCCGGTCCACCTCAAGTGCGAGAACCTCCAGCGCACCGGCTCGTTCAAGCTGCGTGGCGCCTATGTGCGCATCGCCGGGCTGCTGCCCGAGGAACGGGCGGCCGGCGTGGTGGCGGCGAGCGCGGGCAACCACGCGCAGGGCGTGGCGCTGGCCTCCGCGCTGCTGGGTGTGCCCGCTACGGTGTTCATGCCGCAGGGCGCGCCGCTGCCGAAGATCAGCGCGACCCGGGAGTACGGCGCCGAGGTGCGCCTGCACGGCCAGGTGGTCGACGAGACGCTGGCCGCCGCCCAGGAGTACGCGGCCGGGACGGGCGCGGTGTTCATCCACCCCTTCGACCACCCTGACGTGATCGCCGGGCAGGGCACGGTCGGCCTGGAGATCCTGGAGCAGTGCCCCGAGGTGCGCACGATCGTCGTCGGTGTCGGCGGCGGGGGGCTGGCGGCCGGGATCGCGGTGGCGGTGAAGGCGCTGCGGCCGGAGGTCCGGATCGTGGGCGTGCAGGCGGAGGGCGCGGCGGCCTACCCGCCCTCGCTCGCCGCGGGCCGCCCGGTGTCGGTGCGGAACCCGCTGACGATGGCCGACGGCATCAGGGTGGGCCGGCCGGGCGCGGTGCCGTTCGGCATCGTCGAGGACCTGGTCGACGACGTGCGCACGGTCAGCGAGGACCAGTTGTCGGCCGCGCTGCTGCTGTGCCTGGAGCGGGCCAAGCTGGTCGTGGAGCCTGCCGGAGCCAGCCCGGTCGCCGCGCTGCTTTCCGCGCCGCACGCCTTCGAGGGGCCGGTCGTGGCGGTGCTCTCCGGCGGGAACGTGGACCCGGTGCTGATGCAGCGGGTGCTGCGGCACGGCATGGCCGCCCAGGGCCGGTACCTGGCCGTGCGGCTGCGGCTGACGGACCGGCCGGGCGCCCTCGCCACGCTCCTCGGGGTGCTGTCGGCGGCCGACGCCAACGTCCTCGACGTGAGCCACGTCCGCACCGATCCCCGGCTCGGGCTCGCGGAGGTGGAGGTCGAGCTGCACCTGGAGACGAAGGGGCCGGCGCACTGCGCCGAGGTCGGCCAGGCGCTGCGGAACGCGGGCTACCCGGTCATCGGCTGACCACCGGCCGCGCGGTCGCCGCCCGGCGGCGCGTCCGGCCGAAAAGGGGTACGGCTAAGCCCCCGGCGCTCCTGCTGGGGGCGCCGGGGGCTCGAAGGGGGCCGGGGGAGGGATCAGCTCGTGTACGGCTCGGCCTTCAGGATGCGCACCGAGGCCTTCTTGCCGTTCGGCAGCTCGTACTGCGCGTCCTCACCGACCGAGTGGCCGGTGACGCCGGAACCCAGCGGGGACTGCGGGGAGTAGGTCTCGATGTCCGAGCTGGCGTACTCGCGGGAGGCGAGCAGGAACGTCAGCGTGTCGTCCTCGTCGCCGTCGAAGGCGATCGTGACGACCATGCCCGGCGCGACGACGCCGTCCGCGGCCGGTGCCTCGCCGACCTTGGCGTTCTCCAGGAGCTGGGTCAGCTGGCGCACCCGCAGTTCCTGCTTGCCCTGCTCCTCCTTGGCGGCGTGGTACCCGCCGTTCTCGCGCAGGTCGCCCTCCTCGCGCGCGGCCGCGATCTTGGCGGCGATCTCCGTGCGCGCAGGACCAGTAAGGTACTCAAGCTCGTCCCTGAGCTTGTTGTACGCCTCCTGGGTCAGCCAGGTGACGTTCTCGCTGGTCTGGGTCACAGGGTGCTCCTCGTCGGTACAGGGAATACAAAGCATCGCCCTACCCAGAAGAATGTTCCCTCTTGGATGGGCGAAACCACGAGCCTAACAATTCACGGGCGAAAGGGGGAGGACATAAGCCATCAGAATCGCATCGACCCAGGTCAGGGCCCGCGCATTCGGGTGGTCCGGGGAGTGTCCGCCCGTCCTCAGCCGGCGTGGCAGCCCAGCAGCTCGGCCGTCGTCCCGCGGGCCGTCGTACGCAGCGTGACGACCTTGTCGATCCGGGTGGCGGACCCGGAGAAGCGGAAGTCGGCCCGGCCGACCTCGGCACCGTCTGCCGACTGGGACCGCACGGTGCAGTAGCCCGAGGCGCCGGCGTCCTTGTGCACCTCCAGATGCAACCGCACCGCCTCGTCGGACGCCTTGAAGGTGATCACCTGGCCGCTGATCTCGTTCTGTGCGACGTAGTGGTAGGCGAAGTAGCCGACCAGGGCGAGCAGGGCAGCGCCCAGCACCGTCGCGGCGATCCTGAGCTTGCGGTCGGCACGCTCGTCCGAGGAACGGCCGTAGCGGCCCTCGGGCAGCCGCGCGCTCGCCGTACTCATGATCGTCCTCTCCGCGGAATTAATCGCCCCCCGATTCCGTCACTATAGAAGCCGCCGATCGCGCCGAAGACACGGGGCGCCGACTGACCGAGGATTGAGTCTTGACTGACCAGCTGCGACTGATGGCCGTTCACGCGCACCCCGACGACGAGTCGAGCAAGGGCGCGGCCACCATGGCGAAGTACGTGTCCGAGGGGGTGGACGTGCTGGTGGTGACCTGCACCGGCGGGGAGCGCGGGTCCATCCTCAATCCCAAGCTCCAGGGTGACCGGTACATCGAGGAGAACATCCACGAGGTCCGCCGCAAGGAGATGGACGAGGCCCGCGAGATCCTGGGCGTCCGGCAGGAGTGGCTCGGCTTCGTCGACTCCGGCCTGCCCGAGGGCGACCCGCTGCCGCCGCTGCCCGACGGCTGCTTCGCCCTGGAGGACGTCGACAAGGCCGCCGGGGAACTGGTGCGCAGCATCCGTTCCTTCCGCCCGCAGGTGATCACCACCTACGACGAGAACGGCGGTTACCCGCACCCCGACCACATCATGACCCACAAGATCTCGATGGTGGCGTTCGAGGGCGCGGCGGACCGCGAGAAGTACCCCGAGGCCGAGTTCGGCCCCGCCTACCAGCCGCTGAAGCTCTATTACAACCAGGGCTTCAACCGCCCCCGCACCGAGGCGCTGCACCGGGCGATGCTCGACCGCGGCCTGGAGTCGCCGTACGGGGACTGGCTGAAGCGGTGGAACGAGACGATGCGCACCGAGCGCACGCTGACCACCCACGTCCCGTGCGGGGACTTCTTCGAGATCCGGGACAAGGCGCTGATCGCCCACGCCACGCAGATCGACCCGGACGGCGGCTGGTTCAAGGTGCCGCTGGACCTCCAGAAGGAGGTCTGGCCGACCGAGGAGTACGAACTGGCGAAGTCCCTCGTCGACACTTCCCTCCCCGAGGACGACCTCTTCGCGGGCGTCCGGAACAATGCCTGACATGAGCGCAAGCGTGAGCCTGGCAGTGACGCACCTCGTCCCCCTCGCCAAGGAGGTGGACGAGAACAAGGTCACCCCCGGTGTCCTCGGCTTCATCGTCTTCGCGGTGATGGCCCTGGCCGTGTGGGGTCTGATGAAGTCGATGAGCAAGCACATGCGGAAGGTCGACTTCCAGGAGTCCCCGGACGCCGGCGCGGACAAGGCCGGACGGCAGGCCGACTCCCCGGCCCCGCAGGGCTGACCCCGGGGCCACCGCCCCGCCGGTGCCGCCACCCCTCTCACCGCGCGGGGTGTGGCGGCACGGCGTCATGCGCGCCCCCGGACCGCGGCCGGTGCCGCCCCGGCCAGCTGGGCACGCCGTCCTCGCGGTCCGGTACGGGGCGGAACGGTGAACCGACCGGCCCATGAGACGTCCCCGTATCTGCTCCAGCACGCCGACAACCCGTCGACTGGTGGCCCCGGTCGGCCGAGGCCTTCGACGCCGCCCGCAAGGCCGGCAGACCCGTCCTGCTGAGCGTCGGGTACTCCAGCTGCCACTGGTGCCGGTGAACGTGTCAACCGAGTAGACCTCGGCTCCTGCGTCCGTCTGGAACACGGGGCGACTACTCAGAAGGTGGTAGCCGCCGCTCAGTCGCTCCCTGCATGACCCCAAGATCGACCGCGACGGAGAAGGGCGCGGTGGCCTTCACAGCGCCGGTGAACATCTCACCGTCCCTGTAGACCTTCGTGGCGGGATCAAGAACGTAGGTATGGATGATCGGGACCCCGGTGGCGGCCTGCTCGACTCGCCGGTAGAAGGGGATGCCGGCCTTGGCGTACTGGTCCACCTTCACGATCCGGTCAGATGCCGGCGCACTGCTCCTCGGACCAGGAGTCGTACTGTTCCGCGCTGATCTGCGAATGCATCCACGCGGGCGCCACCATCTCGGCGGTCATGGTGTACCTCCTTCGAGGAGACTCGGCAGGTCCAGCGCTGCCGCGCCCAGCCTGCTGTTGCGAGGTGTCGGACCGCTCGACTCGGACGGACGCCGGGTAAGGTTCGGCACCGACCCCGAGGGGGAGCCGCCCGCCACCTGATGGCTCATGAGTGCAATTCGGCCGAGCGGGGCGGGTCCGTCAGGGCTTCGCCGGTCGTGCCAGGCGTTGTGAGAGGCTGGGACGTATGAACCGGTTGGCTGGTTTGACCTCGCCTTATCTGCTTCAGCACGCTGACAATCCGGTCGACTGGTGGCCGTGGGGACCCGAGGCGTTCGAGGAAGCGAAACGGCGTGTCGTGCCCGTCCTGTTGTCGGTCGGATACTCCGCGTGTCATTGGTGTCACGTCATGGCCCACGAGTCCTTCGAGGACCGGGCCACCGCCGACTACCTCAACGAGCACTTCGTCAGCGTCAAGGTCGACCGCGAGGAACGCCCCGACGTGGACGCCGTCTACATGGAGGCCGTCCAGGCGGCCACCGGGCAAGGCGGCTGGCCCATGACCGTGTTCCTCACCCCGGACGCCGAGCCCTTCTACTTCGGCACCTACTTCCCGCCCGCCCCCCGGCACGGCCTGCCCTCCTTCCGGCAGGTCCTGGAGGGCGTCCAGCAGGCCTGGACCACCCGCCGCGACGAGGTCACCGACGTCGCCGGGAAGATCGTCCGCGACCTCGCCCAGCGGGAGATCAGCCACCAGGGGGACCGCGCGCCCGGCGAGCAGGAGCAGGCGCAGGCCCTCCTCGGGCTCACCCGCGAGTACGACCCGCAGCGCGGCGGATTCGGCGGCGCGCCCAAGTTCCCGCCGTCCATGGTGCTGGAGTTCCTGCTGCGCCACCACGCGCGGACCGGCGCCGAGGGCGCCCTCCAGATGGCGCGGGACACGTGCGAGCGGATGGCGCGCGGCGGCATCTACGACCAGCTCGGCGGCGGCTTCGCCCGCTACTCCGTCGACCGCGACTGGGTCGTGCCGCACTTCGAGAAGATGCTGTACGACAACGCCCTGCTCTGCCGGGTCTACGCCCATCTGTGGCGGGCCACCGGGTCGGACCTGGCCCGGCGGGTCGCGCTGGAGACCGCCGACTTCATGGTCCGCGAGCTGCGCACGAGCGAGGGCGGGTTCGCCTCCGCCCTCGACGCCGACAGCGACGACGGCACCGGGCGGCACGTGGAGGGCGCGTACTACGTCTGGCGGCCCGAGCAGCTGCGCCGGGTGCTCGGTGACGACGACGCCGACCTCGCCGTGAAGTACTTCGGCGTGACCGAGGAGGGCACGTTCGAGCACGGCCAGTCCGTGTTCCAGCTCCCGCGGACGGAGGCCGTCGCCGACGCCGGGCGGATCGCGTCCGTGCGGAGCCGGCTGCTCGCCGAGCGCGCGCTGCGCCCCGCCCCCGGCCGGGACGACAAGGTCGTCGCCGCCTGGAACGGGCTCGCCGTCGCCGCCCTCGCCGAGACCGGCGCCTACTTCGACCGGCCCGACCTCACCGAGGCCGCCCTCGGCGCCGCCGACCTGCTCGTCCGCGTGCACCTGGACGAACACGCCCAGCTGGCCCGCACCAGCAAGGACGGCCGCGTCGGCCCGAACGCGGGCGTGCTGGAGGACTACGCCGACGTCGCCGAGGGCTTCCTCACGCTCGCCTCCGTCACCGGCGAGGGCGTCTGGCTGGACTTCGCCGGGCTCCTCCTCGACCAGGTGCTGACCCGGTTCACCGACCCGGAGACCGGCGCCCTGTTCGACACCGCCGCCGACGCCGAGCAGCTCATCCGCCGGCCCCAGGACCCCACCGACAACGCCACCCCCTCCGGCTGGACCGCCGCGGCCGGCGCGCTGCTCGGGTACGCCGCCCACACCGGCTCCGAGGCCCACCGCACAGGTGCCGAACGGGCGCTGGGGGTCGTGAAGACGCTCGGGCCGAGGGTGCCCCGGTTCATCGGGTGGGGGCTCGCCGTCGCCGAGGCGCTGCTCGACGGGCCGCGCGAGGTGGCCGTCGTCGGACCGGCCCGGGACGACGAGCGCACGACCGCCCTGCACCGTACGGCGCTGCTGGCGCCCGCTCCTGGCGCCGTGGTCGCCCGCGGCGTCCCGGACGGCGACGACTTCCCGCTCCTCGCCGACCGCGTCCTCATCGGCGGCGCGCCCACCGCCTACGTCTGCCGGGGTTTCGTCTGCGACCTCCCGGTGACGGACCCCGCGGCCCTGGAGGCCCGGCTGACCGCCCCCTGAACCGCCGGGTGCCCCACCGGAAGGCGAGGCACCGGCCGGCGTGCTCAGCCGTCCTGGGCACGCATGCTCAGCGCCCGCTCCACGACCGCCTCCAGCTGTTCGTGGTGGGCGCCCTTCCAGTAGGCCCGGCCGCAGGCCGTGCACCGGGCGAAGACGTCGTACGACCGCTGGGTGCCGCCCTTGAGCTGGTCGGCGACCTCCTCCCGGGTGGCCTCCCTCAGCAGGCCGTTGCAGGCGGTGCAGCGGGTCCAGGGGGCCAGGTCGGGGGCGAAGCGGTCCAGGACGTCGTGCAGCTGGTCGTCGGGCCGGGTGCTGTGGACGAAGGCGCCGGCCCACAGTTCCCGGCGGCGCAGCAGGCCCCGGTCGCGGCTCAGCAGGACCCGTTTCTCGGCCGCCGAGCGGGCGGCGAGCGCCGGATCGCCGATGTCCGTCGACTCGTACGCGGTGTCCACGCCGAGCAGCCGCAGCCGGCGGGCCAGGGTGCCGAGATGGACGTCGAGGAGGAAGCGCAGGGGCGCGCCGGGGACCCGCTGGGGGCGTGTCACCTCCCGGACCCGCACGCTCTCGCCCGCCGCGGGGACGTGGGACACGGCGACCTCCCGGCCGTCCACGACCAGCGCGCCGACCTCGGTCAGCGGCACCCCGAGGGACTCCACGACGTGGCCGAGGGTCGAGACGCCGTCCGTGGTCACGGCCGTGGCGCCGGTGCGCCGGGCGGGCGCCACGAACAGCTGCAGTCCGGGGGCGACTTCGACGTGGATCTCGGGTCCGTTCACCCCGTCAGGATCGCACGGGCCGCCGTCCGCGCCTCAGGTGTCCTCCCCTGCCAGGCCGTGCGCCAGGACGTCCAGGGCGCGGTCGACCAGGGACGCGAGGTCGTCCTGGTGGTCCTTCTCCGCCCAGTACAGGGAGGTCTCCATCAGGCCGCCGGCCAGGGACTCGGCGTGGACCCGCACCTCCAGGCCGTCCGGGTCGAGGCCGGTGCGCTCGCCGATGGCCTGGCAGAGCACGCGGCCGGTGACCGACAGCCGCTCCCGCATGCGGGCGCGCACCGCGGGGACCTGGACCATCAGCCGGGTCCGCAGCCGGGAGGTGCGCGCGTCCTCCTCGACGCCCCGCCGGACGGCCTGCCGCAGGACGTGGCGGACGGTGTCCGGCCACGGTTCCTCCGGGGGCCGCCGCCGGATCTCCGCCAGGAGGAGCGCGCCGTACTCGTCGGTGACGACGATGTCCTCCTTGGCCGGGAAGTACCTGAGGACGGTCGACGGCGACACCTCGGCCCGGGTGGCGATGCGGTCGATCGTGGTGGCCTCCCAGCCCTGTTCCTCGATCAGCGCGTACGTGGCCGCGCGGATCGCCTCCCGGGTCTTGGTCTTCTTGCGTTCGCGCAGGCCGGGGCGGCGCCCGTCGGGGGCGGAGGCGGTGGGCGGGGGTGCGGCCGTCATGCCGGTCATTGTCGGCCATCCGCCGTGGCGGCGGCCACGGCCGGGGCGGGCGGGATCAGGCGTGCCGGTAGGCCACCAGCGAGATGCCGACGTAGTGCACGACGAACGCGGCGAGGGTCAGGGAGTGGAAGACCTCGTGGAAGCCGAACCAGCGCGGTGACGGGTTCGGCCGCTTGATGCCGTACACGATTCCGCCGGCGCTGTAGAGCAGGCCGCCGACGACGACCAGGACCAGGACGGCGATGCCGCCGGTGCGCGCGAAGTCGGGCAGGAAGAAGACGGCCGCCCAGCCCATGGCGATGTAGCAGGGCGTGTAGAGCCAGCGCGGGGCGCCGACCCAGAAGACGCGGAAGGCGATGCCGGCGGCGGCGGCGCCCCAGATCCCCCAGAGCAGCCAGCGGCCCTTGGAGCCGGGCAGGAGCAGCAGGGTCAGCGGGGTGTAGGTGCCCGCGATGATCAGGAAGATGTTGGCGTGGTCGAGGCGGCGCAGGACCCGGTCCATCCGGGGGCTCCAGTCGCCCCGGTGGTACAGCGCGCTGACGCCGAAGAGCAGGCAGGCCGTGAGGACGTAGATCCCGCAGGCGGCGCGCCCCCTGGAGGAGTGGGCGCCGGCGGTGAGCACCAGTCCCGCGATGAGTACGGCCGGGAACATGCCCAGGTGCAGCCAGCCGCGTAGCCGGGGCTTGACCGGGTGCGGCAGGGAGATCTCGACGGGACCGCGGCCGGCGGCCGGCGTGTCCGTAGGCGTGTCGGGGACGGACGCAGTCATGGACCGCATGGTACCCAGGCCACCGAAAATCGCTCCTCGGTGCCGCTCTTCGAAGGCGCCGTGGCAAAAAGTCCTTCAGTCGAACCCAACGTGGACGCAAAGAACCGCGGAAATCGTGGGATTCCTCACGCTGCTCACCTGTGATGCCCTCTGGACAGATGGGCACTAAACTCGGATGATCAAATGAGTGCGGTCGGCACCGGATGAGCGGGCTACGAAGCATCCGGGTCGCGGCCCCCACGGGGCGAACAACCCAAAAATCCCTCATTTAGGAGCAATCGTGGCGCGCGACATCGCGGCTCCCACCGTCGTCCCCACCCACCACCAGGAACTGATCTCGTGGGTCAACGAGATCGCCGAACTGACGCAGCCGGACAGCGTGGTCTGGTGTGACGGCTCCGAGGCCGAGTACGAGCGGCTGTGCGAGGAACTGGTCGCCAAGGGCACGTTCCGGAAGCTGGACGCGGTCAAGCGCCCCCACTCCTACTACGCCGCCTCCGACCCGACCGACGTCGCGCGCGTCGAGGACCGCACCTTCATCTGCTCCGAGAAGGAGGAGGACGCGGGCCCGACCAACCACTGGAAGGCCCCCGCCGAGATGCGGGAGATCTTCGCCGGCGAGCAGGGCCTGTTCCGCGGCTCCATGCGCGGCCGCACCATGTACGTCGTGCCCTTCTGCATGGGCCCCCTCGGCTCCCCGCTGTCCGCGATCGGCGTGGAGATCACCGACTCCGCCTACGTCGCCGCCTCCATGCGCACGATGACCCGCATGGGCCAGGCCGTCCTGGACGAGCTGGGCGAGGAAGGCTTCTTCGTGCGCGCCGTCCACACCCTCGGCGCGCCCCTGGCCGAGGGCCAGGAGGACGTGCCGTGGCCGTGCAACTCCACCAAGTACATCTCGCACTTCCCCGAGTCGCGCGAGATCTGGTCCTACGGCTCCGGCTACGGCGGCAACGCCCTGCTCGGCAAGAAGTGCTACGCCCTGCGCATCGCCTCCGTCATGGCCCGCGACGAGGGCTGGCTGGCCGAGCACATGCTGATCCTCAAGCTGACCCCGCCGCGGGGCGAGTCCAAGTACGTCGCCGCCGCCTTCCCGAGCGCCTGCGGCAAGACCAACCTCGCCATGCTGGAGCCCACGATCTCCGGCTGGACGGTGGAGACGATCGGCGACGACATCGCCTGGATGCGGTTCGGCGAGGACGGCCGCCTCTACGCCATCAACCCCGAGGCCGGCTTCTTCGGCGTCGCGCCCGGTACCGGTGAGCACACCAACGCCAACGCCATGAAGACCCTGTGGGGCAACGCCGTCTTCACCAACGTCGCGCTCACCGACGACGGCGACGTGTGGTGGGAGGGCATGACCGAGGAGCCCCCGGCCCACCTGACCGACTGGAAGGGCAACGACTGGACGCCGGCCTCCGGCACTCCGGCCGCCCACCCCAACGCCCGCTTCACCGTGCCGGCCTCGCAGTGCCCGATCATCGCGCCCGAGTGGGAGGACCCCAAGGGCGTGCCGATCTCGGCGATCCTCTTCGGCGGCCGGCGCGCCAGCGCGGTGCCGCTGGTGACGGAGTCCTTCGACTGGAACCACGGCGTCTTCCTCGGCGCCAACGTGGCCTCGGAGAAGACCGCGGCGGCCGAGGGCAAGGTCGGCGAGCTGCGCCGCGACCCGTTCGCGATGCTGCCGTTCTGCGGCTACAACATGGGCGACTACATGGCCCACTGGGTCGACGTGGCCAAGGGCAAGGACCAGTCCAAGCTGCCCAAGATCTACTACGTCAACTGGTTCCGCAAGAACGACGAGGGTGCGTTCGTCTGGCCCGGCTTCGGCGAGAACTCCCGGGTCCTGAAGTGGATCGTGGAGCGCCTGGAGGGCACGGCCGAGGGCGTCGAGACGCCGATCGGCGTCCTGCCGGCCAGGGGTGCCCTGGACACCGCCGGTCTCGACCTGTCCGAGTCCGACCTGGACTTCCTGCTCACCGTCGACAAGGACGTGTGGCGTGAGGAGGCCGCCCTGGTCCCCGGTCACCTCGAGACCTTCGGCGACCACACGCCGAAGGAGCTGTGGGACCAGTACCGCGCGCTGGTGGAGCGCCTGGGCTGACCGCCCCCGACGACTCCACGGCCGGTCGCGTGCCCTGACCAGCGATCGTCACGGCCGGCCGTGGGACCCACCTGACCGCGAGGGGCTCCGCACGACGGCGTGCGGGGCCCCTTCCGTCGTCCGTGCGGTCCTGTTCCCGGCGGTAGTGATCCGCGGGGTGTGTGGCGCCCGGTCCGCGCGTCTCTGCGGGTGCACGCGGACCGGGGCCGATCGGGGGGAGCCGGGCAGGAGGTCAGCCGGCGGTGCTGAGTTCCTTCGGCCCCGACAGCGCGGCGACGTGCGCGTCCATCCGCTCCGCCGTGAGGATCGCCGCGGCCGTGTCCGCGCGCGAGGCGGAGACGAGGAGCGCGCGGGCGGCGAGCGTGTGGGCGTGCCGGTGCAGCGCCTGCGGGTCGCCCGCCGCGGCCGGCGCCGCCCGCAGGGGCGTACGCCCTCCCCGCAGCCGGGCCACCTGTGCCGCGAGGCGCTCCGCGGCCGTGTCCAGGTCCTCGGAGGGGGCCAGTGCGCGCAGTTCGTCGGTGACGACGAGCAGCGCCGAGAGGTGGCCGGCGAGCTGGATGTCCAGCTCCTCCTCGCGCGAGCGGTGCGGGAAGCCGGAGGCGGTGCCGGCCATCGTGGTGTGGACCGACTTGGAGCGGATCGGTTCGTACATGGGGATGGCCTCCTGTGCTCTGACAGGAAGCCATCCTAGCTTGGATTTCGTCTAAAGTTGAGCCGGGTCACGGAACGCGGTCTCCCGCTGCCCCTCCGTCCGCGGAGGCGGCCCGGCTACGGCTGGCCGTACCCGTCCAGGAAGGTGCCGATCCTGGTCACGGCGTCCCGCAGGTCGGCGACCGTCGGCAGGGTCACGACCCGGAAGTGGTCCGGTTCGGGCCAGTTGAAGCCCGAGCCCTGCACGACCATGATCTTCTCCTGCCGCAGCAGGTCCAGGACCAGCTGCCGGTCGTCCCTGACCTTGAAGACCTTCGGGTCCAGGCGCGGGAACAGGTACAGCGCACCCCTGGGCCGTACGCAGCTCACGCCCGGGATCTGCGTCAGCAGTTCGTAGGCGGTGTCCATCTGCTCCTTCAGCCGCCCGCCCGGCAGCACCAGGTCGTTGATCGTCTGGCGTCCGCCGAGCGCGGCCACCACTCCGTGCTGGCCCGGCATGTTGGCGCACAGCCGCATGTTCGCCAGGATCGTCAGACCCTCGATGTAGGAGTCCGCGTGCGCGCGCGGGCCGGAGATGGACATCCAGCCGACGCGGTAGCCCGCCACCCGGTAGGCCTTCGACATGCCGTTGAAGGTGAGGGTGAGCAGGTCGGGGGCGACCTTCGCGGTCGGGGTGTGCGTGGCGCCGTCGTAGAGGATCCGGTCGTAGATCTCGTCCGAGCAGACCAGCAGGTTGTGCCGGCGGGCGATGTCCGTCAGGCCCTTGAGCATCGCCTCGCCGTAGACCGCGCCCGTGGGGTTGTTCGGGTTGATGATGACGAGCGCCTTGGTGCGGTCGGTGACCTTGCGCTCGATGTCGGCGAGGTCGGGCATCCAGTCCGCCTGCTCGTCGCAGCGGTAGTGCACGGCCGTGCCGCCGGAGAGGGAGACGGCCGCCGTCCACAGGGGGTAGTCCGGGGCGGGCACGAGGACCTCGTCGCCGTCGTCCAGCAGGCCCTGCATCGCCATCACGATCAGCTCGGAGACGCCGTTGCCGACGAAGACGTGCTCGACGTCCGTCTCGATGCCGATGGTCTGGTTGTGCATGACGACCGCGCGGCGGGCGGCGAGCAGGCCCTTGGCGTCGCCGTAGCCGTGCGCCGTGGAGACGTTGCGGAGGATGTCCTCGAGGATCTCCGGGGGGCACTCGAAGCCGAACGCCGCCGGGTTGCCGGTGTTGAGCTTGAGGATGCGGTGGCCCGCCGCCTCCAGCCGCATGGCCTCCTCGAGAACCGGGCCCCGGATCTCGTAACAGACGTTGGCGAGCTTCGTCGACTGGATCACCTGCATGTCGCGAGCTTACGGCGCGGTAACGCCTCGTGGGTCGTGTTTTCCACCACGCGAGCCGCAGAGGTTTGCCCGGATATCGCCGTTGACTGTCTCAGGAGTCACTTGCGTCTCTAGAATCCGCTGACATGTCCACGGAACGGCAGCATGAGGCGGGAGCGCACGGCCCCGGGGGAGCGGGCGGCGCGCCGGGAGTCCGGCCGAACGTCTACCACCCGCGGCCGGCCCCGGCCCCGGCCTACGAGGAGTACGCCGACCCGGCCGCGGCGCACGGCTGGCACGACGCGTACGACGCCACGCGCGAGCTGCCCCCGGTGCCCGCGGAACCCGCGCCGGGCGGACCCGGCACGGGCCGGGCCGGGCGCCGGCGGGCGCGGCGGCGCGGGAGTGACCGCCGCCGGGTGGCGGTGGTCGCGGGCGCCCTCGGGGTGGCCGGAACCGTAGCGGTGATCGCCGCCCTGTCCGGTGCGCACACCCCGGCCGGATCCCGTCCCGTGGACGGCGGACGGGTCGCCGGTGGCACGCCCGCCACCGGCGGCGGCACGGACACGCCCACCCCGGCGACGGCGGCCCCGGCCACCACGGCGCCGGTCACCGCCGCGGCTTCCGCCGTGGCCTCGCCCTCCCGCACGGCCGCCGCCCGCCCCTCCGGCGGTACGGCCCCGAGCACCGCTCCGGGTGGGCCGGGCGGCAGCCCGCCCGCCACGACCACGGTCCCCGCGACGGCCTCGGCCGCCCCCGCGTCCACGGCCCCGACCGCCGGCCCGACGGTGTCCGCTTCCAGCAGTCCGTACGTCCGGGGTCACGGCCACAGATGGCCGAAGCGGCCGCGCTGACCCTTGCGGGTGCCTCAACATCCCTTCTAAAAGCAGTGGTTGGGAACGACGGGTGCCGTGGAGCCGGTCCCCGTGCGAGAGTTGGTCGGGCGCACAGGGAAACCCCTATGACCTGACGCGGCTTCTTGTCCCCGAGCCCTCCGGCCCATGAGAATGCGCATGACAATCGAGTGGGCGACCGGAGGACCTCCGGTCGCCCAAGTCGTAAGAGGGGACCCCCACATGAACAAGCCTCTCCTTGCCGCGCTCTCCTCCCTGGCGATAGCCGGTCTGGGCGCGACACCGGCGGTCGCCGCGCCGCACGCCGCGGCGCCGCACCGCACGGCCCCGCATGCCGCCGCCCCGCACTCCGCCAAGGCCGCCGCGGTGACCGTCAACTTCGCCGGCACCGTCTCGCTGAGCAACTGCTCCGGCTCCGTCATCCGCTTCCCCAACTCCGCCGACACCGACCCGGCGCTCGTGCTGACCAACGGCCACTGCCTGGAGACCGGCTTCCCGGCGCCGGGCGAGGTCATCACCGGCCAGTCCTCCAGCCGCAGCTTCGGGCTGCTGAACTCCGCCGGCACCAAGGTCGCCACCCTCCGCGCCAACCAGGTCGTCTACTCGACCATGACGGACACCGACGTCACGATCTACCGCACCACCACCACGTACGCGGCGATCAGGAGCTCCTACGGCATCAGCCCGCTCACCGTGCAGGACACACACCCGGTCGCCGGCACCGCCATCAATGTGGTCTCCGGCTACTGGAAGCGCATCTACAGCTGCAACATCGACGGGTTCGTGTACCGCCTCAAGGAGGGCGACTGGACCTGGAAGGACTCGGTCCGCTACACCTCGGCCTGCGACACCATCGGCGGCACCTCCGGCTCCCCGGTCATCGACACCACCACCGGCAAGGTCGTCGCCGTGAACAACACCGGCAACGAGGACGGTGAGCGCTGCACGGAGAACAACCCGTGCGAGGTCGACGCGAACGGCAACGTCACCGTCCGTCAGGGCATCAACTACGCCGAGGAGATCTACAACATCCCGGCCTGCTTCACCACCGGCAACAGGCTCAACCTGAGCGCGTCCGGCTGCACGCTGCCCAAGCCGTAACCACCGGCGGCGGGCGGTCACACCGGAGTGCGGCGGACCGCCCGCCCCGCCAGCACGTCCGTCCGCCTGCCGTCCTCGATGACGAACCGGCCGTCCACCAGGACGTACGGGATGCCTTCCGGCAGTCGGCGCGGCTCCGCGAAGGTGGCGCCCGGCGCGACCGCCGCCGGGTCGAACAGCACCAGATCGGCCCGGTACCCCTCGCGCACCAGCCCCCGGTCCGGCAGCCGCAGCCGGGCCGCGGGCCGCCCGGTGAGCCGGGCGACGCACTCCTCCAGCGTCAGCACGCCCAACTCCCGCACGTAGTGCCCCAGATAGCGCGGGAAGGTGCCGTAGGCGCGCGGGTGCGGCTTGCTGCCCCGCAGGATGCCGTCGGAACCGCCGGTGTGCGCCCGGTGCCGCATGATCGCGCGGACGTTCTCCTCGTGACCCACGTGCTGGAGGACCGTGGTCCCCAGCCGGTCCCGCAGCAGCAGCTCGCGCGCCGTGTCCCAGGGCGTCTCGCCGCGCAGGTCCGCCGCCTGCCGCACGGTACGGCCCACGAGAGCGCCCAGCGCCGGGTCGGTGACCCCGGAGATCTCGACCGTCTCCCAGTCCACGGGCACGCCGTGGCAGCCGTCGGAGCCGGTGACCTCCAGGTCGTACCGGACGCGCTCGGCCGTCGCCGGATCGGCGAGCCGGGCCAGGACCTCCTCCGGGCCGCCCTCGCTCGCCCAGCCCGGCAGCAGCGCGGCCAGGGTGGTGCAGCCGGGCGTGTAGGGGTAGGTGTCCAGCGTGATGTCGGCGCCCTCGTCCAGCGCCCGGTCGAGCAGGGCCAGCAGCTCGGGCGCCCGGCCCCGGTTCACACCGAAGTTCATCGTGGCGTGGGCCAGGTGCAGCGGGCAGCCGGCCTCCCGCGTCAGGGCGACCATCTCGGCGTAGGCCGCCAGGGCGCCGGCGCCGTAGGAGCGGTGGTGGGGACAGTAGTAGCCGCCGTACGACGCCACCACCCGGCACAGCTCGGCCAGTTCGCCGTCCCGGGCGTACATGCCGGGCGTGTACGTCAGGCCGGAGGACAGCCCGACCGCGCCCTGTTCCAGCCCCTCGGCCACCAGCCGCCGCATCCGGTCCAGTTCCCCGGCGGTGGCCTCGCGGTCCTCCCAGCCGACGACGAGGGCCCGGACCGTGCCCTGCGGGACGAGGTAGGCCGCGTTCACGGCGATGCCGCGGTCCAGCCGGTCGAGGTACTCGCCCACCGACCGCCAGTCGAAGTCGATGTCGTCGCCGTACCCGTTCCAGCCGGTGATCGCCCGGCGCACCTCCGCCAGCGTGCGGTCGTCCACCGGCGCGTACGACAGCCCGTCCTGGCCGAGCACCTCCAGCGTGACCCCCTGCGCGGCCTTCGCGCTGTGGTCGGGGTCGCGCAGCAGGGCCAGGTCGGAGTGGGCGTGCATGTCGATGAAGCCGGGGGAGAGGACCAGGCCCTCGGCGTCCAGCTCCCGCACGGCCCCCGGCCGCTGGCAGCCCGCGGCCGCGGCCTCCTTCACGATCGAGACGATCCGGCCGCCGCGGACCACGACGTCGGCGCGGTAGGAGTCCGCGCCGCTGCCGTCGACGACGTCGGCGTCCCGGATGACCAGATCCGCCACGCGGGCCTCCTAGAAGAACGTGCGGACGTAGTCGACGACCGTGCCGTCCGCCTCGGCCACCGGGATCAGCTGCCACTTGTCGAAGACCGTGCACGGGTGGGACAGGCCGAAGCCGATCCAGTCACCGGCCTCCACGTCCGCGCCGGGTGCGGTGCGCAGCCACAGGTGCTGGTCGGACAGGGCGCTCACCTCGATGCCGGCCGCCGGACGCTCCGTACCGTCCCGGCGTACCACGTGGGCCACCGGGAGGTCGAGGTCGTAGGCGGCGTCGCGCTTGCCCGCGTTGACGAACGCCTGTGTGGGCGACGGCCGCGACACCACCTGCGCCCACAGCCGGAACGCGGGCTCCAGCCCGCCCTCCTCGGGCACCCGGTTGAACGGCGACAGCCTGCTGTAGTGCACGTCGTCGTGCGAGACGTAGGCGCCGGAGCGGAGCAGCCGCAGCACCGGCAGGGAGAGCCGGGGGACGCCGGCGAAGACGTCGGCGACCGCGTCGAACCACTCGCTGCCGCCGGCGCTCACCACAATGGTGTCCGCCCCGGCGAAGCGCCCGGCCCCGTCGAACTCCACCGCGAGGCCGACCAGCCGCTCCAGCCACTGCCGCACCCGCTCCGGGGAGGCGTCCGGCACCTGGGCCTCGTACCCCGCGACGCCGACGAGCCGCAGTGTGCCGGTGCCCGCGACCGCGTCGGCGACCGCGGCGGCCTCCGCCCCGGTCCGCACGCCGGTCCGCGCGCCCTCGCCCGCGCCCAGCTCCACCACCACGTCCACCGGACGGACCGCGCCCCGCAGCGCCGCGTCCATCAGCTCGACCCCCCGCACGGAGTCGACGTAACAGACGAACCGGAACTCCGGGTCGGCGGCCAGCTCGGCGGCGATCCAGCGCAGCGCGGAGGCGTCCACCAGCTCGTTGGCGAGGAAGACCCGCCGGACGCCGAACGCGCGGGCGACCCGCACCTGGTGGGGCACGGCCAGCGTGATCCCCCAGGCGCCGTGGGCGAGCTGGCGGTGGAAGAGCTGCGGGGCCATGGACGTCTTGCCGTGCGGGGCGAAGGCCAGGCCGTGCCGGGCGGTGTACGTCTCCATCAGCGCGAGGTTGTGCGCGAGGCGCTCGGCGGACAGCGTGAGCACGGGGGTGGTGAAGCCGTCGTCCGCCCGGAACAGGTTGCGGCGCTGGGCCGTCAGCTCGCCGACGGTCAGGCCGTCGGCGTCCGGCGGGAGGCCCTTGAAGCGGTGGTCGACACGTTCTCCGGCCAGGCCGGCGAGCCGTTCCCCGGCCAGGCGGGCGAGCGCTTCGGTGCTCATGAGGCCCCTCTCTCGGTCCGTGCATCATTGCGGTATGTGCAACGGCCATTGCATGCGGTGCTGACTGGTGTCTAGCATCTCGCCGAACACCGGGTCAACGGAGAAGCGTCACCCGGCAATCGACAGGAGCCATCATCGACGACGCTGCTTACGCCTCGGTCGTTGCGCACCCGTGGGACGTCGTCGACGTGGTGACGCTCGGCGAGTCCATGGTCACCTTCCTGCCCAGCCGGCCCGGCCGCCTCGCCGACGTGCCCTCCTTCGACCGGGCCATCGGCGGCGCCGAATCCAACGTGGCCTGCGCGCTGGCGGCGTTCGGACACACGGCACGCTGGGTCGGCCGGGTCGGCGCCGACGGCTTCGGCGACCACCTGGTGGAGCGGATCGCCGGCTACGGGGTCGACGTCTCCGCCGTACGCCGGGACCCCGGCCGTCCCACCGGCGTGTACTTCCGCACCGCCGGGGACCGCGGGACGGGCGCCCACGAGGTGGCGTACTACCGGGAGGGCTCGGCCGCGTCCGCGATGAGCACCGGGAACGTGGACCTGGCGGCCGTACGCGCGGGACGCGTGCTGCACCTGTCGGGCATCACGGCCGCACTGTCCGGCGACTGCCTGGCGCTGATGCGCGTGCTGACGGCCCCCGGCGCCGGCCGCCCCCTGCTCTCCTTCGACGTCAACCACCGCCCCGGCCTGCCCGGGACCGACCCGCCGGCCCTCCTGGAGCTGGCCCGCGGGGCGGACCTCGTCTTCGTGGGGGAGGACGAGGCGGAGCAGGCGTGGGGCGTCACCGGGGGACCGGCGGCGATCCGCGCGGCACTGCCCGAGCCGGCGGTGCTGGTAGTCAAGCAGGGGGCGGGGGGAGCGACGGCGTTCGACGGCGTGCCCGCCTTCGAACCCGCCCCGCACACCAGCGTCGTCGCGCCCACCGGCGCGGGGGACGCCTTCGCCGCCGGCTTCCTCTCCGCCACCCTGCGCGGACTCCCCGTACGCGACCGCCTCCGCCACGGCCACCTGATGGCAGCCGCCACCCTCACCACCCGCGGCGACCTCGCCGCACCCCCCGCCCGCGACCGCGCCGACCGTCTCGCCGCCCTGGACGACGACGCATGGGGGAGACTTCGACTCGGCCCCGGCTGGACACGGGCCGACCGGGCCCCACAGGAGGCGAACACCCCATGAGCCAGACCGTCGACCGCGCCCTGAGCATCCTGCCGCTGCTCGCCGAGGGCCCCGCAGACCTCGGGCAGGTCGCCGACCGCCTGGGCGTCCACAAGTCCACGGCCCTGCGCCTCCTGCGCACCCTGCACGAACACGGCCTGGTCTACCGCCAGTCCGACCAGCGCTACCGCCTCGGCGCCCGCCTCTTCGCCCTCGCCCAGGAGGCGATGGAGAACCTCGACATCCGCGAGATCGCCCACCCCCACCTGGCGCGCCTGAACGAGAGCTGCGGGCACACCGTCCACCTCGCCGTGTACGAGGAGAACGAGGTCCTCTACATCGACAAGGTCGAGAGCCGCTATCCGGTCCGCATGTACTCGCGGATCGGCAAACCCGTCGCCATCACCGTCGCCGCCGTGGCCAAGCTGCTCCTCGCCGACCTCCCCGGACCCGAGCGACGCGCCCTCGCGGACAAGCTCGACTACCCGCTGTACACCTCCCGCTCCACCCCCAACGCCGCCGCGTTCCTGCGGGAGCTGGAGCAGGTACGCGAACAGGGCTGGGCCACCGACCTCGGCGGCCACGAGGAGTCCATCAACTGCGTGGCCGCACCGGTCCGAGGCGCCGACGGACGCGTCGTCGCGGCCATGTCGGTCTCCGCGCCCAACGTCGTCGTCACCGCCGACGAACTCCTCAGCCTGCTCCCGCAGGTGCGCCGCACCGCCGACGCGATCAGCGGCGAGTACTCCGGAAGAACGCCAGTGAAGGGCACCCCCGCATGACCGAGAAGACCGCGCTCACCCCGAAGACCCACACCGCCCCGCCCGCCGCGTTCTCGCACGGCGTCCGGAAGGGCAACATCCTCCAGGTCGCCGGCCAGGTCGGCTTCCTGCCCGCCGAGGAGGGCCGGCCCCCGACGCCGGCCGGCCCCACCCTGCGCGAGCAGACCCTCCAGACCCTCGCCAACGTACGGGCGATCCTCCAGGAGGGCGGTGCGAGCTGGGACGACGTCATGATGATCCGCGTCTACCTCACCGATGTCGGCCACTTCGCCGAGATGAACGACATCTACAACGCCTACTTCGCGGAGCAGGGCCTCACCCAGCCGCCCGCCGCCCGCACCACGGTCTACGTCGGCCTGCCCCCCGGCCTGCTCATCGAGATCGACGCGCTCGCCGTCCTCGGCTGAGCCCCTGACGCTCCCGCGTCTCCCTCTCCTCCCGCGCGTCCCTCCCCTCCCGCACGTCCCGCACGGCACGGCACCCTCCGGGGCGCCGTGCCGCGATCCCCCCTGCCCGAAAGCAGCATGCATTTACGAAGAGGACCCCCGTATGCCCGTTCAGCTCGCCGCACCGGCCCCCGCCGCACCACCCCACACCGGGGGCCTGCTCCTCCTCGTCGACGGCACTCCCGGCCTGCTCACGGTCGCCGCCCTCGGCATCGCCCTGCTCCTCCTGCTGATCATCAAGGTCAGAATCCAGCCGTTCGTCGCCCTCCTCGCCGTCTCCATAACCGTCGGCCTGCTGGCCGGCCTCTCGGTCACCGAACTCTTCGGCACCGTCCAGCGCTCCGACGCCGTCTCGACCATCGAGTCCGGCATGGGCGGCATCCTCGGCCACGTCGCGATCATCATCGGACTCGGCACGATGCTCGGCGCGATCCTCGAAGTCAGCGGCGGCGCGGAAGTGCTGGCCGGCCGCCTGCTGAACCTGTTCGGCGAACGCCGCGCCCCCCTCGCCATGGGCCTGACCGGCCTGCTCTTCGGCATCCCCGTCTTCTTCGACGTCGGCATCTTCGTCCTGGCCCCGATCGTCTACGCCGCCGCCAGACGCTCCGGCCGGTCGATCCTGCTCTACTGCCTGCCGCTCCTCGCCGGCCTGTCCATGACCCACGCGTTCCTGCCACCGCACCCCGGCCCGGTCGCCGCCGCCGGACTGCTGCACGTCCAGCTCGGCTGGATCATCCTCATGGGCGCCGTCTGCGGCCTCCCCGCCGTCCTGGCCGCCTGGGCGTACGCCGCCTGGATCGGACAGCGGATCTTCGTCGCCGTACCGCAGGACATGGCCGAGGCCGCGGAGGAGGCGAAGCGGACCGTCCTCGCCGAACGACGCGCGCAGGGCGTGGCGCGGCAGGAGCGGCCGGTGCCGCTCGGCACGGTCCTCGCCATCATCGGCACGCCCCTGCTGCTCATCCTCGCCGCGACCTTCTCCTCCATCGCCCTGGACCCGTCCCCCGGCCGCTCGGTGCTGGAGTTCGCCGGCAACCCCTTCGTCGCCCTGACCGCCGCCCTGCTCCTGGCCTGCTACCTCCTCGGCATCCGGCGCGGCTGGTCCCGCACCTCCCTGGAGAGGGTGTCGACGGCGTCCCTGAAGCCCGTCGGCAACATCCTTCTCGTGGTCGGCGCGGGCGGGGTCTTCGGCGCCGTACTGAAGGCCAGCGGGGTCGCCCAGGCCCTGTCGGACACCTTCCACGGCGTGGGACTGCCGGTGATCGCCCTCGCCTACCTGATCTCGCTCGTACTGCGGGTCGCCCAGGGCTCGGCGACCGTGGCCATCGTGACGACGGCGGGCATCGTGGCGCCCCTGCTGGCGGCGGACCACCACTCCCAGGCCTTCACCGCCCTCGTCATCATGGCGATCTCCGCGGGTTCCATCTTCGCCTCGCACGTCAACGACGGCGGCTTCTGGATGGTGGCGAAGTACTTCGGCATCAGCGAACGCGACACCCTGCGGACATGGACGGTTCTGGAGTCGGTGCTGTCTCTGGCGGGGTTCGCGGTGGCCGGTGTGGTCAGCGTGTTCGTGGCCTGACTGGTTCCGGCACAGGTAAGTCGTCCATACTGCCGCCGTGGAGCAGCGCATAGGAGCGAGCAGCAAGCCGTCGGAGGGCGAGCCGTTGAACGCCGAGCCGTTGAAGGCCAAGCCGGTGAAGGCCGAGCCCGTGACGGGCGCCGGTTTCGATCCGGCCTTCATCCCGGGCATCACGGGCCCGTCACCCAAGGGTCCGGTGGCGAAGGACTCGGCGGCCGGCAGGCCGGACGCCGAGGACCCCGTGTCGGACGATCCGGTTTCGGACGATCCGGTTTCGGACGATCCGGTGGCCGCCGGGACGGCGGCCGACGCGGCGGACGGCGAACCGCCCGTCGAGGGGCCGGTCTTCGAGGCGTCCGACCGCCGGGCCCGGATCGTCGCCGACCACCGGGGGGTCCGCCTCCGCCTCGACGAGGAGGACTGCGAGTTCGGCTGGGACGAGATCGCCGCGGTGGAGACGGAGTCGCCCCGCTTCGGCAAGCGCTTCACGGTCACCGTGCACACCCCGGACCGCCGCTGGTACCCGATCGAGATCGAGGCGGCGGCCAGGGCGCGCTTCGCGGAGTGGGAGTCGGCACTGGACGCGGTACTCGACGCCTACTTCGAGGATGCCTAGCCGTCAGCCGCAGTACTGGGCGGCCTTGCCGATGGCCCGGTACATGCAGTCCGCGTTCTCCAGAAGCTGCAACACGGCGTCCTTGTTCCGGGAGGTCTCCCGCTCGATCACCTCGTCGGGCGGGTAGAACCCGCCGCCTCCGGACGCCGGATACATCTCGAAGGTGTAGTCGAAGATCTTCTGTGTGCCCCACAGATAGTCGTCGATGGACCCGTCGGTGATGTACAGGTCACTGGACTGCTCCGGCGTGTACCCGTTGCTCGCCGCCATCTTCTGCCCCACGGCCTTGTACGCGGCGGCGTCGTCCGCGGTCATCCCGGACGCCGTGTCCGCGTACGTGTACCCGAACGGCCAGAGCACCAGTTCGCTGTAGGTGTGGAAGTCGATCCCGGCCTTGATCTGCTGCCGTCCGCCGACGACCCGGCTGCGCACGAAGTCGGCGACGACCCGCACCTCGGGCGCGGACTCGGCGGCGGACCCGCGGTAGGTCTCCGAGGACGTCGACCCGGAGGAACCGCCGCAGCAGCCCCACTTGTAGTCCCAGTTCCGGTTGAGGTCCGTACCGACGTACGACGAACCGGGGTTCGGCTGCCGGTTCTTCCGCCAGGACCGGTAGGACCCGCTGGCGATGTCGTACTCGCCCCCGTCCGGGTTCAGGTCCGGGACGATCCAGATCTCCCTGCTGTTGACGAGGTTCGTGATCCGGGAGTCGGTCCCGTACCCCGCGCCCAGCTCCCGCAGCAGGTACAGCGCCATCTCCACGGTCAGGTGCTCGCGCGCGTGCTGGTGGGCGGTGAACAGCACCTCGGGCTCGTCCTCGTCGGTGCCGACGTTGTCACTGACCTTGATGGCGACGATGTCCCGCCCCTGGTACGACTTCCCGATCACCCGCCGGCTCATGATGCCCGGGTAGGCGGCGAGCCGCTGGTCGATCTCGGCGTTCATCTCGGCGTAGTTGTGGTACTTCGAGTCGGCGCTCGGGAAGTCGTACAGCCGGGCTCCGGCCCGCTGCGGCGCGGCGCCCAGGGGCTGGACGTCGTACCCCAGCCGGCGCAGCCGCCGGATCTGCTCCGCCCGCCCAGAGACGACGACGGTCTCCTCGTCGGCCTCGTCGACGGTGACCCCGGTCGCCTGAATGGCCGTACGGGTCACGGGAGTCGTGCTCTGATGGATCTCGTACTGCCGGATGTCGTCACCGGAGGGAGCGGTCCGGCGGGCACTGTCGGCACTGGCCTGACCGGCGGTGGCCGACACGGGCGCGGCGAGGGCGAGGGCGAGCAGGGCGCCGAGGGCGGCGGTGCGCCTGCCGCCGGGCGCGCCGGAGCCGCGGATACGAAGTCGCATGAACTCTCCTTGGGTCTCCAGGGATTCCGGGATCGCCGGAAGTGGGGGGTGGAGCTGGGGAGCTGGGGGTGCGTCAGTGCGACGTGCTGATGCGGACCCGCCGTGAGGCGTTGCTGTGAGTCCGCTGTGCGGGTTGGCGCTCATGGTGAGGGGTTGGCATGCTTGGGTCAAGTACACGTAAGGGGTGCGGGGCCGGGCAACACCAGGAACCAGCCGACCCGGTTGGGCCGGGCACGCCTCCTGCCGGGCTTCGCCGGCGAGCCGGAGTGCTTCGTCATCGACGGGCACACCGTGGACGCGGACGAGTGGGCCGCGTCGCTACGCACGCGTGCGCCCCGCCCCGTGAGGTGCGGGCGCGCGCGACGGGCAAGCGGACAGCGCGCCGTTCCCCCGGGGGAAAGGGCGCGCTGCCGGTGGGCGAGGTCAGTCCTCACCGCCGCACGGACGGGCGGGGATCAGTGGCGCCAGCCGTGCCGTCCGCCGTCGCGGTGATCGCCGTGATCGCGGTCGTCACCGCGGTGGTCACGGTGGTCACGGTCGCCACCCCGGTGTTCGCGGTGGTCACGGTCGTCGTCGTCGCCCCAGGACACGGAGTCGACGAAGCGGCCGCGGTCGTTGCGGAGGGTCGCGGTGTCGTGGTCGTCGCCCCACACGGACTGGCGGCGGTCCTGGTAGAGGTCGTTCCGGTTGTCCCGGCCGAAGCCGGTGTGCACGCGGACGGTCGCGTCTCCCGCCAGCCGGTAGTGCCGGAAGGTGTAGGTGTGGCCGTCCTCGTCGGACAGCGTCCACCCGTCGAGGTTCACGGCTCGGCGGCTCTCGTTGGTGAGTTCCACCCACTCCCGGTTGAGGGGGCGCTCGAAGCGGTCGTGACGGACCGGCGAGGAGTGCTGCACGCCGCTGATGACCACGTCGGCGCGGTGCGAGCGGTGGTGGTCGCGGTCGACGGCCGAGGCCGGCAGCGCCACGGCACCCACGACGGCGGCGGCGGCCACGGCGGCGGCAGCGGCACGGCGGGCGGTGACGGATACGGAAACGGACACGAAGTCCCCCTTCGCAAGGGCGGTACACACCCCCCTGCCGACGGCCCGGACGGACCGGTGCAGCGAAGTGCGGTGTACGGGTGGCGGCCGGTCGGCCGCACATCCACACCATGCGGCGGCGCACGGGAGAGATCACGGAGACACCGGGCACCGTTACGATTCGCGCATATATCTGTGACTGGCGGCTGCAATGTCCATGTATGAACCGCATTGCCGCTGAGCGCCCGACTCGCGAACACGACCCGATACCCCTCACCCGAAAGTGGGTAACAGCGGGGGCCGGTGATGTGGCGTCGCGCGCAGCCGCAGAGGCCGTTCCTCAGGAGGCGCTCCCGATGATGAACCGACGCGGGCGGTACACCCTCGGATGTACACGACGCACACCATCCGCCGACGACGCGCGGGCCTTGACTGAAGAAGGTCCGCCCCGGGCAAGAGCACCCGGTCAGCTTCTGGAGCCACCGGGCAAGACGCGGCGGGATGAGCGGCGTGGAAGGCCCGGCTGGGCCGTCGCGGCGACCGGTATACGCGAGCATCATGACCGACTGGGTGGCACTTCGATCCAGGGTCGATGTTGATCAGTATCCTTGACCGGTGTGCGACGCCTTTTGCGCATCGAACGATGCACACGGCGCCCCTTGTGGCCTTCTCCCCCACGCAGTGGACTTGAAGCCTTACCGCGCATCAAGCAATCATGCTTGTGCGTCTCTCCCCGTTCATCGACTCCGGCCGAATATTCATTGCCTCTGGTGAACATACCTCGGGCCCGCCGGTCGGCGACATGCAGACCACGACTGAAAGCGCCGTACGCGTCAGCACAGAATAACGCGAACGCGGTGCACTATTTTCCCGTTCGTCTGTCATGATGCTGTATCGCCCGAGTGAAACTCCTCCTCGAGGATCCAGTATTCGGCTCCTTCTCTGCTCACCGCACATACCTGCTGGCCACTCAAATCCCGCGCGACGAAGAGAAGGTCACCCTCCAGGTCCTGCAAAGAATAGAGGTTGGTTGCGCGGGTCAGTCTAACGTGGAACCATCCATGTTCCAGGCTGCCGGCGGCGAGGAAAGAATCGTCCTCGTTCAATACTCCTGTTTCGCGCGCGTGCCTGGTCCATGCCTCATTGACTCGTACGGCGAGGTCGGGTGTGTCACCGGGAATGGTTTCGACGGGCTGAGCCTCTACGTTCACCACTCGGTGGAAAGCTTCGGTAACGGTCGGACCGGTCCCCGAGAATGTCCCGATCACCGCAAGACCTACGCTCTCGAAGCGGCGCTTGATTTCATCGCTCATCTTTATACTCGCCTACTTTTCGTAAAAGAAATGATGGTCCCCGCCGGGCTTGTTCAATGCACGGTATCGCTCTCTTGTTGCATATCCTTCCGCAGAATTGTCCCAACCGAAATTGACTGCGCCTCTAGCGTGATCTGCGGAGCTAAAGCCTTTCGGTGTGCCGGCGTGGAAATGTGGCCCGGCCGGGTCATGTGTATGTTCGACGATGACGCGTGAACCGTTCTCGGTTTCGAACTGCCGGAAACGTCCCCAGTGGGTCGGATCGGGGGCGTAAGTCAATCCCGGGCTGTGTTTGAGCGTCTTGTCTCCCATGACGATCCACTCCGCGTCAGGCGTCGTGCCGTAGGGCACGCCTGCTGTTTCGAACGCTGCGCGTTCGGCGTCTTCTCGCCTACCAAAGGGATTTCCCCTTTCGCCCTTTGGGGGACAGTCTGGTGCCAGCCCAAGAGCGTCGGTCCACGTGAGTGGGTTGTTGACGTATATGGCTGGGTTCGGCGCGGGTGCCAGACCCAGAGGATCCGGCGTCAGATACCGTGCCGTTTCCGGGTCGTAATGGCGGAAGTAGTTGTAGTGCAGGCCCGTTTCCGGGTCGTAGTACTGGCCTGGGAAGCGCAGGGGGGTGTAGGTCGTGCTGTTTGTCGACCATGCCGTTGTGCCCCACAGGGTGGCGCGGGTGTGCCAGGCGATGTCGCCCTGTTCGCCGATCAGTTCACTGGGCGTGCCGACCAGGTCGGTGACGATCGCGAAGAAGCGGGAGTCGATCTCCTGTTGCGGCGCGTCGGCCGAGGTGATGCGTTCCGTCTGGGACAGCGGGCGCAGGCCGTCGTGGTCCCAGGTGAGGGTGACCGGGTGGAGGAGGCCGGCGGAGGTGGTCGTCTGTTCGCAGAGGGTGGTGCCGTCCCAGGTGAAGGTCACCCGTTCCAGCACCGTCTCGCCGTCGTCGGCCAGGCGGAGTTTCGCCGTGCGGCGGCCGAGGGGGTCGTAGGTGTAGCGCCAGCGGGTGCCGTCGGGGGTCACCACCGAGGTGAGGCGGTCCTCAGGGTCCCACTCGTAGCGCCAGGTGTCCGGCTTGCGGGACAGGCGGGTCTTCCGGCGCAGGGTGATGCGGCCCAGCGCGTCGTGTTCGTAGCGGACGTTGCCGGCCCGGGTGATGCGGGTGCCCGCGTACGAGCGCGAGCCGGCCGCTTCCGCGCCCGGATGGTCCGGTGGCCAGGACGCCCGGGTCTGGTTGCCCGCCTCGTCGTAGGCGTACCGCTCCGTCCACCCCGCCGCGTGGACCGCCGTCACCCGGCCCGTCGCGTCCAGGTCGAAGTGGCGGGAGCCGCAGAGCCGGTCCTCGATGCCGGTCAGGTTGCCGTCGGCGCGGTAGGTGTACGCCCGGTGCTGCACCGTGCGGCCGTGTGCGCCGGTCACCGACTGGGACGTCAGGCGGCCCAGCGCGTCGAAGGTGTGCTCCAGCGTGATCGCCCGGCCGACCTGGCGGGTCAGTTCGCGGCCCGCCTCGTCGTACGTGAAGTCGATGGCACGTCCCGACGCCACCATGTCCGTGCGGCGGCCCGCCGCGTCGTAGGACCAGGTGGAGACGGCGCCGGCCGGGGTCGTGCGGCCCGTGCGGCGGCCCAGGGCGTCGTAGGTGTACGTCAGTGTCCGGCCGTCGACCGTCTCGGAGCGCAGCCGGCCGTGGCGGTCGCGCAGCAGCGTCAGGGTCGTGCCGTCCGGGCCCGTCGCGCCCGCTAGCCGGTCGGTCAGGTCGTAGGCGTACGCGGTGACCTGGCCGCCCGCGTTCTTGCGGAGGACCTGGCCGAGTTCGTTGCGTTCGAACGTCACCTCCTCGCCGAGCGCGTTGCGGCGCGAGGCCAGGCGTCCCGCCGGGTCGTAGGTGTACGTCAGCGCACGGTCGTCGAAGTCGGTCTCCGCGCGCAGGCGGCCGGCGGCGTCGTACTCGTACGTCCAGGTCAGGCCCTGCGGGTTCGTGACCCGGGTCAGACGCAGTTCGCTGTCGTGGTCGAATTCGTAGCGGATGCCGTCGGGGCCGGTGCGGGCGGTCAGCAGGTCGAAGTGGGTGTACTCGAAACGCGAGACGCCGCCGAGCGGGTCCGTGTGGGCCGTGCAGTTGCCCTCGCCGTCGTACGTCCACGTCTCCGTCGTGCCGTCGGGGGCCGTACGGCGGGTCAGATGGCCCTCGACCGACCAGGCGAGACGGGTCACGGCGCCGGTGGCGTCCGTGATCGCGGTCGGCAGGCCCAGCGCGTTCCGTTCGTAGCGCACGGTCGCGCCCAGCGGATCCGTCACCTGCACGGGGAGGCCCGCGCGGTCGCGGACGACCGTCGTCGTGCTCCCCGCAGGATCCGTCACCGAGGCCAGGTGGCCGGCCTCCGTGTACGTGAAGCGGGTCGTCCGGCCCGCCGCATCCGTCACCGAGGTGCGGTTGCCCCGCTCGTCGTACGTCTGGTGGATCACCGTGCCGGCCGGACTCACGACCTTCACCGGCAGGCCCAGCCCGTTGTACTCCGCCCTTGCCTCACGGCCGTCCGGGCGGACGACGCGCGTGAGGTTGCCGGTCCCGTCGTACTCGAACGTCGTCGTGCGGCCCAGCGCGTCCGTCGTGGAGCGCAGCTGGTGGTGGCGGTCGCGGACGTGGCGGACCGTCGCGCCCAGCGGGTCGGTCTCCGCCACCACCTGCCAGGTCTCGTTGATCAGGTAGCGGTGCGTGTGGCCCCGGGCCGTCGTCGCCGTCGTCGTGCGCAGGCCCGTCGCCGGGTCCGGGTCCCCGTACGTCAGGCGCACGGCCATGTGGCCCGCCGCGCCGCTCTGGGCGGTGCAGCGGTCCTGCTCGTCGTACTCGTACGCGTAGCCGCGGTCGTTCGTGTCCGTCCAGGACGTGACGCGGCCCCGCTCGTCGTACGTGAAGCGCAGCGGGCGGCCCGAGGAGTTGACGACCTCGGTGAGGTTGCCGTCCGTGTAGCCGAAGCGCTTCAGTTCCTCGCCGGTGGCGGTCAGGTGGTACGCCGTGACGCGGCCCGCGTCCGTGGTGATGCGGACGCCCTGTCCGGCGCTCGTGAAGACGCCCAGAGGCGTGCCCCCGGCGTCGTACTCGAAGGTGATCCAGTTGCCGTTGCGGTCGTCCACCTGTTCCAGGACCGCGAGGCCGGGGCCGCGGTCGGCGAAGTGCCAGGTGCGGTGGGTGCCGGGGTCCGTGATCGTGTAGCCGTCCTCCACCCGGTCCAGGGGGAGGCGGGGGCCGTGGCTGGCCAGGGTGGGCAGGCCCGGTGCCGGATGGGGGTACGACAGGAGCCGGCCGTCCTCCGTGACGAGGACGACCCCCTCCGCGTCGATCTCCAGGCGCTGGTCCAGCGTGGAGGACCAGGAGGGGCCGAACCACCGGCCCTGGCGGTAGCCGGACTCGACCCGCCGGGTGAGGAGGAGCGGCAGCACGCCGGGGAGGGTGACGTCCGTCTGCGGCAGGTACATCGCGCCGGTGGCCACGTTGACCGGGTCGCCGCAGCCCTTGGCGCTGTTCTCGTCGTGCGAGTGCCGCGGAGGGTCGTGGTCGACCGTGTCCCGGGCCGTCTTCCCGGCCGCGCCCTCCGCTTGCGCCCGTGCCTCCCGGGCCGCCGCCGCTTCCGCCGCCCGGCGCGTGAGGCCCGCCTCCGCCGCGTCCTTCGCCAGGCCCGCCTCCATGCCGATGCCGTCGGTGCCGAAGAACTGGGGGATCATGCGGCCGCCGAACTCCGACGGGTCCTTGCGGAACTCGTCGTACATGGTCTTCGCGGTCCGCTCGGGGTGCGCGCCGCTGGAGACCAGGCCGGAGAGCGTCATGCTGACGTTCTGGAGGTAGGCGGCCGGGTGGGTGATGTTGTAGGGGTCGGCGGGGTCCAGGCCGCGGACGAAGTCGACCAGGCCGGCCGTGCCCTTGAGGGCGCCGCCCGTGACGTGGGTGAGTTCGGTGGCGGTGGACTGGAGACCGTCGGTGAGGTCGTGCTCGACGCGTTGCAGGGGCGGTGGTTCGGCGGGGGCGTGGGCCAGGGCCGCCCTGACCTTGCCCTGGGCTTCAAAGGCGGCGGTGTTGCGCTGCTTGCGGGCCTCGGCGAGCTTGTGCCGCGCGGCCTGGACGACGGCCTTGCCCGGATCCTGGAACGTGCCGGGTTCGGGGCCGGGGTCCTCGCCCGCCTCGGCCTTGGCCTTGTACGACCGGGTCTGCCGCTTGTACGTCTCGAACGCCGCCTCGGACGCCTTCGCACCCTTGTTGTAGAGCGCTACGGCCTCCCGTGCCTGTCCCTGCGCCCACTTGACGGTGTCGGCGTACGACTCCAGCGCCCCGGCCGCCGTCCCGCACGCCTCGGCGGCCCGGGCCCACTTGGCGGGGTGGACGCCGAACTTCTCGCGGAAGGCGTCACCGCCCGAGCCCTGCCAGCCGGAGGAGTCGACCTTCCTCAGCCCTTGGCCGACCTTGTCGAACGCGCCGTGGAAGTCCCGCAGGTGCTTGGCGCTCTCCCGGATCTTCGCCGGGTTGCCGTGGACGAGTTCGTTCGCCTCGCCGCTCTCGCCGAGCTGCCGCTCACCCGGGGTGGCGCCCAGGTCGGAGGCGATGCCGTCGCCCCAGTCCTCCACCACGTCGGCCCACTTGTGGGCCCCGAAGTGGTCCAGGGTCTGACCGATCTTGTCGGTGGTGTGGTCGATGCCCTTGCCGAGGAGCTTCTTGCCGTCGTCGACGAGATCCTCGCCGCCGCTGAGCAGCGAATCGGTGATGTCTCCGATGCCCATCAGCCGGCACCGTCCTGCCGCTCGGCGGCGGCCTCGGCGCGGGCCTCGGGGGAGGGGCCGAGGGTGTCGTCCAGCAGCTGGTCGTACCGGTCGTCCGAGATGCCGAACGTCTCGTGCAGGTCGACGGGGTTCAGGCCCGGCGGGGCGACGGTGTGCGAGGTCATCACGTCGCGTCCGGCGTCCTTCCAGCCCTGCACGCTGTTGTCCCGCGCCTGCGCGAAGGACTCCTTGCTGTAGTCGACGTCACCGCCGAACGCACCCGACGTGGCGATGTCGCCCCAGCCCATCTTCTGCACGTCCTCCTCGGAGGCGTACGGATTGCCGACGGCCGCGTTGGTGACCACCTTGAAGGTGCCCTCGACGTACCGGTCGTTCTCGTAGTAGGTGCCCGCCGCCAGACCCGTCTTCATCGCGAAGCCGTTCCCCTCGTCGATCAGCGAGCGCACGCCCCACTCCCAGCGTTCGCAGAACGACTTGAAATCCCCCGTCAGCCCCTCGTGGCCCAGTTCCAGCCCGGACAGGGCGATCTTCCCGAAGCCGCGCCCGGCCCCGGCATCCCCGACCATGCCCAGTTCCCCGAGCTCGCCCAGGGCGTCGGTCAGACCCTTGGCGATGAGGTTCAGGCCCTCGGTCCTCAGGTCCTTGCCGCTGTCGGTCATCGCTCGTCCCCCGCCTCACCGCCGACGTCCACCGCCACCGCGTCCGGCACGACCCCGCGCACCGGAGGAAGCACCGTCGCGGCCCCACCGTCCGCACTGTCCAGCGCCACCCCGCACGGAATCCCCGTCGCCGGCACGGCCGCGTCCAGCAGACGTGCTCCCAGCCATCGCTGGTACGGCCACTCCCGGCCGCCCTCGCCCCGCGCCAGCGCGAACCGGGCCAGGGCCGGCTCGTCCGAGAAGGCGTAGAACCAGCGGACGCCGCCGAAGTCCGCGGTCAGCGGGCTGCCGTTCTCGGCGTCGAGGGGGACCAGTACGGCCGTGCGCCGGAACTCGCCCAGCAGGACGGCGAACGCGCGGCGCCCGCGCTCGACGGCGTCGGCGGCGGGGTTGCCCGATGCCTCCGCGGCCGCGCTCTCCTCCCGCTCGGACACAGCCGGTTCCGCGTAGTCGTACAGCCGTGACCTGCGGGCATGTGCCGCCGCGTGGGCGTCTCCCCCGTGCTCAGCCATGCCCGGGATCATCACATCGGGACCATGGCCGCCGCAACGCGGTACCGGTCCGACCGGCCGGGTCCGGCCAGCAGGCCCCCGTACGCGACAGCGCCCGGACCGCGGGGGGTCCGGGCGCCGGTGTCGCCGGGCGGGTCAGGTCACGGCAGGGCGTGCACGTGGGCGCCCACCGAGTTGGACCAGGCGTTGCCGGACGCCGCGTCCCAGTTGGTGGACCAGGTCATCGCGCCGCGCAGGTCGGGGTAGGTCCTGGCGGGCTTGAAGGTGCCGCAGCCCGTGCCCTTGGCCAGGCAGTCCAGGGCGTTGTCGACCACCGTCGGGGAGACGTAGCCGCTGCCCGCGCCGCTCGGTGACGCCGGCAGGCCGAGGCCCACCTGGGACGGGGCGAGGCCGCCTTCCAGCTGGATGCAGGCCAGCGCGGTGAGGAAGTCGACCGTGCCCTGGCTGTAGACCTTGCCGTCGCAACCCAGCATGGAACCGCTGTTGTAGTACTGCATGTTGACGACCGTGAGGATGTCCTTCACGTTCAGGGCCGTCTGGAAGTAGGCCGCGGACGTCGACTGCATGTCGATCGTCTGCGGGGCCATGGTGAGGATCAGCGACGAGCCCGCCTTCGCCGACAGCGCGCGCAGCGCCTGCGTCATGTAGGTCGCGTTGAGGCCGTTCTCCAGGTCGATGTCGACGCCGTCGAAACCGTACGTCTGCATCAGCGAGTAGACGGAGTTGGCGAAGTTCGTCGCCGAGGCCGCGTCGCTCACCGACACGGAGCCCTTCTCGCCGCCGATCGAGATGACGACCTTCTTGCCGGCCGCCTGCTTGGCCTTGATGTCGGCCTTGAACTGGTCGGCCGTGTAGCCGCCGAGGCCGGCCGAGTCCAGGTTGAAGGACACGGCTCCCGGGGTGGAGGTCGCGTCCGCGAAGGCCACGGCGATGATGTCGTAGGCGGAGGGGACGTCGGACAGCTTCTGGACGGTCGCGCCGTTGTCGAAGTTCTGCCAGTAGCCGGTGACCGCGTGCTTGGGGAGGGTGCCGCCTCCGCCACCGGTGCCGGCGGACGTGGTGCCGGTCACGGACGCCGACTTGGCCGACTCGCCGGCCGCGTTGGTCGCCGTGACCTGGAAGGTGTACGCAGTCGAGGCGGACAGGCCGGTGACCGCCGCGGACGTGCCGGTCACCGCCGTCACCTTGGTGCCGTTGCGGTAGACGTTGTAGCCCGTCGCACCGGACACCGCGGACCAGGCCAGCGACACCGAGGAGGACGTCGTGCCGGTCACGGACAGGCCGCCCGGCGCCGCCGGGACCGTCGGGGCGGGGTCGCTGCCGCCGCCACCGCCGCCGTCGGGGCCGTAGACCGAGACGTCGTCGGCGTAGTAGGCCGCCTGGCCGTACCAGCCGTGGGTGTAGACGGTCACGGACGTCGTCGACGCGCCGGTCGTGAACGTCGTCGACAGCTGCTTCCAGGAGGAGGAGTCGGGGGTCCAGGTGGAGACGTCCGTGGTGCCCGTGCCCGTCACGCCGAGGTAGGAGTAGCCGCCCTGCACCCATGCGCTCAGCGTGTACGTCGAGTTGGGCTTGACCGCCACCGGCTGGGTGCACTGGGCGCTGTCCTGGCCGGCCGGGGTCGCCTTGAGGGCGGCGGAGCCGCCGTGCGCGGGGGAGGAGACGGTCGTACCGCTGCCCGCCGTACAGGTCCAGTTGGCCAGGCCCGACTCGAAGCCGGCGTTCTTCACGTTGTTGACGTCCGCCGCGGAGGCCGGGGTGGCCGCGGCGAGGCCCGCGACCGAGAGGGCGAGGGCGGTGGCGGCGGACCACGTCGCGAGCCGCCGTCCGCGGGGTCTGGGTATGCCTGGTGCGCGGTCCACAGGGAGCCTCCGGTGGGGAGTTGGCGGGGAGAGGGGGAGAGCACGGCGGCCACCGCTCGCCTCCAAGTTGGTCCAGACCAATCGAGGTGTCAAGAGGTCCAGACCAAACACGTTTCCGGATGGAGGATCAACCTGTCCCGGTTTGACGGGACTTGCGCCGGGAGACTTCCGCACCGGCTCCACAAACGCTGTTCTCCGGCCATACGCCCGTGGATACAGTGCTCAGGTAGTCACGCAATGAAGTCGCCCGGCGCACGGGAGTCACACCGGTGGGCCGGAAGGTGTGAAGAGCGGGGAGCTGCGCGTGCCAACTGCCATTGCCGTGACCAGTGCCGACATGGCACTGCCGGCACAGGACGAACGAACCATGCCCGCCGCCGTGCTCAGCGGCCTCGACGACAGACCGCTGGACCACGCGCTCACCGAACTGCACACCCTCACCGAGCAGTACGGCCATGTCGTCGTCGTCTGCTCACAGGCCACCCCGGAACCGGTCGTACGGCGGCTGTACACCCTGCGCTCCCTGCTGGAAAGCGACCGTATCGCCCTGTTCCGGCCCGGGCTGCCGCCCCTCGCCGTCGCCGTCCTGGCCCGGCAGCTGCGCCAGCTCGCCTCCTGCGACCTGAGCCCGGGCGTGCTCGCCTCCGCCGGCCGGCTGCTCACCCACTACCTCCACGCCGGCGCCGTCCTCGGCTCCGTCGCCAGGCTGGACCGGGTGCCGGTCGGACTCAAGGCGCACGCCCGGTCCTGGGTGCCCGGCAGCCAGTTCGCGGTCCTCGCCCACCCCGAGCCCCAGCTCGTCAGGGTCGCCCCCGACGCCACCCTGGACGGGCCCGAGTTCGGCACCTGGATGCTCGTCGCCAAAGGGCAGTTGCAGAGCGACTGGGCGGCCGGGCTCGGTACGGCGTGGAACGTGCACGGCCTGCGCGAGACCCCGCTGCCCGCCGAGTCCCCGGTGTGGTGGGGGACCGGCCGCCTGGTCGAGTTCTGCAGCTACCTCGCCGACCTCTCCGTCCTCTACCAACTGGTCACCTCCGTGCGCCGCACCAGCTGCCACTGGTGCGGCATGGACGTCATCGGCGACCGCTGCGTCTTCTGCTCCGCCACCCCGCCCGCCCACGAGCCGCCCCGCGCACCGGACCGGCGGACGCCCGCCTGACCTGCCCGGACACCGCCCTCACATCCCGCTCGACCGATTCCCCCAATGAGGTTGCACGGTTCATGAACTCCCGTCAGCGCCGCGGCGTGATACTCCTGATCCTGTCGGTCCTGTGCGCTCTCGGCGCGTTCGCCGGCGTGCTCTCCGTCGTCCACGACGCGAACTCCAAGGTCGGGCCCGAGGTCACCGCCTACCGGGTCAGGTCCGAGGTGCAGCCGTACACCACGCTGGACGCGGGCCAGTTCCAGCGGATCCGGATGCCCAGGCGGTGGCTGTCCGACCACGCCGTCACCGACCTCCGCCAGCTCCACGGCAAGATCGCCGTGACCACGCTGCACCCCGGCTCGCTGCTCCAGACCGACATGATCGTGGACCGGCCCGCCCTCCGGCCCGGCCAGCAGGAGGTCGCCATCATGATCGACGCGGCGACCGGCGTCGCCGGCAAGATCACCGCCGGGGCGCGCGTCAACGTGTACGCCACCTTCGAGGGGAAGAAGGACAGCGACCCCGACCAGTCGAAGATCATCGTCACGAACGCACGGGTCCTCGACGTCGGCCGGATCACCGCCCTGAACCCCGACCGCGACAAGACCCAGCAGCCCACCGAAGCCGTCCCCATCACCTTCGCGCTGTCCACCGTCGACGCCCAGCGCATCACCTACGCCGAGTCCTTCGCCCAGCGCGTCCGGCTCGCGCTCGTGGCCCCCGGCAGCGAGACCAGCGTCCCCGACAAGGACCGCACCTACGAACTCGCGACGGACAAGTGAGAGGCGGCCATGCCCACCAGGATCCTCCCGGCCGGCGCGGACCCGGACGCCGTCCGCTCCCTCATCACCCTGCTCAGCCAGCTCCCCGACGCCGAACCACAGCCCCCGGCAGGTGACTCCACCCAGCTGGTCGACACCCTGGCCCGGCTCGCCGCCGAATCGGTCGAGGAACTCCCGGAAGTCGTCGTCGTCCACGAACGCATCGGCCCCGTCCCGGCCCTGGAGCTGATCCGGGAGATCGCCCTGCGCTTCCCGGCCGTCGGCGTCGTCCTCGTCACCACCGACGCGAGCCCCGGCCTGTTCGCCGCCGCCATGGACGCCGGCGCCCGCGGCCTGGTCGCGCTCCCGCTGTCGTACGAGGAACTGGCCGGCCGCGTCCAGGCCGTCGCCCAGTGGTCGACGGGCGTACGCCGCCACCTCGGCCACGGCGCCGACGTGACGGGCGGGGCCGGCGGCACGGTCGTCACGGTCAGCGGCGCCAAGGGCGGCACCGGCGCCACCCTCACCGCCGTCCAGCTCGCCCTCGCCGCCCAGGCCTCCGGTCGCGCCACCGCGCTCCTCGACCTCGACCTCCAGACCGGCGACATCGCCTCCTACCTGGACATCCAGTTCCGCCGCTCGGTGGTCGACCTGGCCGCCATCACCGACATCTCGCCGCGCGTCCTCGCCGACGCCGTCTTCCGCCACGACACCGGACTCGCCCTGCTCCTCGCCCCCGGCGAGGGCGAACGCGGCGAGGAGGTCACCGACCGGGCCACCCGCCAGATCGTCAGCGCCCTGCGCGCCCGCTACGAGATCGTCGTCGTCGACTGCGGCTCCCAGCTCAGCGGCGCGGGCGCGGTGGCCGTCGAGATGGCCGACACCGCGCTGCTGGTGACCACCCCGGACGCCATCGCCGTACGCGCCGCCAAACGGACCGTACGGATGTGGGACCGGCTCCAGATCCGCAAGGCCGAGGAGACGACGGTGGTCGTCAACCGGCAGGCGCGCAACACGGAGATCCAGCCCGCCCTGATCCAGCGCATCACCGGCACGGCGCTCGCCCGCACCGCCGTCCCCGCCAACTTCCGTGAACTGCAAGGGGTCGTGGACGCCGGGCGGGTCCACGAGCTGGACGGCAGAAGCACGGTGAAGCAGGCGCTGTGGGCGCTCGCGGGGGAGCTGGGGCTGGTGAAGGCGGGCGAGGGCGCCCACCGCGGCACGGGCCGCGGAGCCGTCGGACTGCGACGGAGGAAGGAGTGAGCGGCCCATGAGACGGGATGGGGACCGCGGAGCGCGCGTGGGCCGCACGGAGTGCGCACAGCGCGGGGACCGCGGACAGGTCAGCGTCGAGTTCCTGGGGATGGCGCCGCTGATCGTATTGACGCTGGTGCTCGTGTGGCAGGCCGTACTCGTGGGGTACACCTTCACGCTCGCCGGGAATGCTGCGGACGAGGCGGTGCGGGCGGGAACGGCGGCACCGCGGGGCGGAGCACGGCAAGCGGCCTGCTCGGCGGCGGGGCTGGAGCACCTGTCGGCGGCATGGAAGGGGAGTGCCGCAGTGGACTGCAACGCGAGCGGCTATGTGACCGCCGAGGTCACGCTGCACGTACCCGTCCTCTTCCCCGGCCTGATCGACTTCCCCGTCGAGGTCAGGGGCCACGCCGGGGCCGTCGAGGAGGTGAAGCACTGAGATGCCGTACCGGCGCGGACGGCGCGACGTGGGCCAAGTCGCCATCGAGTACCTCGGGTTCGTCCCCGTCCTGCTCATCGTGGCCATGGCGGGCATCCAGATCGGAGCCGTCGCCTACGCCGCCGAGCAGGCCGGTACGGCGGCCCGGGCCGGGGCGCGGGCGGCGTCCCTGGGGCAGGACGCGCAGCAGGCGTGCGCGCAGGCGGTCAGCGGCGCGCTCTCGGTGTCGTGCGGCCCGGACGGCGGTGGCGCCGGCTCGGTGACCGTCACCGCCACCGTGTCCATCCCGCAGATCGTCCCCGGCTGGCACTTCGACCCCGCCCGGAAATCCGCCACCATGCCGCTCGACCACCAGGCGAGGAGCAGCACCCCATGAGCCTGCGGGCACGCATCAGCACCCCAGAGGACCACGGAAACCGGGGCGGGGACGGGCACCTGGTCGCCTCCTACCGGGCCAAACTCCTCGAGGAGATCGACCTCGCCGAGATGAGTTCCCTGGCCGCCGCGGAACGCCGGGCCCGGCTGGAACGCGTCCTCGGGCACATCATCAGCCGCGAGGGTCCGGTCCTGTCCACCGCCGAACGAGCCCAGCTGATCCGCCGGGTCGTGGACGAGGCACTCGGCCTCGGCATCCTCGAACCGCTCCTGGAGGACGCGTCGGTCACCGAGATCATGGTCAACGGCCCCGACGCGATCTTCGTGGAACGCGGCGGCCGGGTCGAACAGCTGCCGCTCCGCTTCGTCTCCACCGACCAGCTGATGCAGACCATCGAACGGATCGTGTCGACGGTCAACCGCCGCGTGGACGAGTCCAACCCGATGGTGGACGCCCGCCTGCCCTCCGGCGAACGGGTCAACGTCATCATCCCGCCGCTGTCCCTGACCGGGCCCATCCTCACCATCCGCCGCTTCCCGCGCTCCTTCACCCTCCAGGAGCTGATCGGCTTCGGCTCGCTCGACGAGCACATGGTGTACCTGCTGGCCGGGCTGGTGCAGGCCAAGTTCAACATCATCGTCTCCGGCGCGACCGGCACCGGGAAGACGACCCTGCTGAACTCCCTGTCCGGGCTGATCCCCCCGCACGAGCGCATCATCACCATCGAGGACTCCGCCGAACTCCAGCTCCAGCAGACCCACGTGGTCCGCCTGGAGTCGCGCCCGCCGAACGTGGAGGGCAAGGGGCAGATCACCATCCGCGACCTGGTCCGCAACTCCCTGCGCATGCGCCCCGACCGCATCGTGGTCGGCGAGGTCCGCGGCGGCGAGTCCCTGGACATGCTCCAGGCGATGTCCACGGGCCACGACGGCTCCCTGGCCACCGTGCACGCCAACAGCGCCGAGGACGCCCTCACCCGGCTCCAGACCCTGGCCTCCATGTCCGACGTCGAGGTCCCCTTCGTCGCCCTGCACGACCAGATCAACAGCGCCGTCGACGTCATCGTCCAGCTCACCCGGTTCGCCGACGGCGCCCGCCGCATCACCGAGATCGCGCTGCTCGACAGCCACGGCGGGGAGCCGTACCGGCTGGCCACCGCCGCCCGGTTCGACGCCCGGCCCATGACGCCCGACGGCCGCGTCCACGGCACCTTCCAGTACTTCCCCCTGCCCCGCCGCGCCGCCGACCGCCTCTACATGGCGAGCCAGCCCGTCCCCCAGGCCTTCGGCGTCGCCCACTCCGCGCACCAGCTCGCGACCCGAGAAGCCAGGTAGGACCCATGGAACTGCACGCCCTCGTCCGGCTCACCATCGGTGTGACGCTGCTGAGCTGCGTCCTGGCGGTGGCCGGCAGCCACGCCTACGCCTCGGGCCGCGCCCGGCGCGCCGCCCTCGTCGACCGCCTCGTCCACACCGGCGCGCCGCCGGCGACCGGCCGCCGGCGCCACTTCCGCGACCTGGACCGGCGACTGCGCCGCACCCGCCCGGGCCGCCGGCTCGAACTGCGCCTCGCGGCGACCGGCCTCGACGTCACACCGGGCGAGTTCTTCGCCGGTGTCCTCTTCACGGTCGCCGCGCTCTGGCTGGTCGGCCAGGCCATGCTGGCCCCCTTCTTCGGCCCCCTCGCCGGACTCGTCGGCATCTGGGCGGCCGTCCAGTTCCTCAACTGGCAGCGCCGCAAACGCATCGAGCGCTTCATCGGCCAACTCCCCGAACTCGCCCGCATCCTGGCCAACGCCACCCAGGCCGGCCTCGCCCTGCGCACCGCGATCGGCATGGCGGCCGAGGAACTGGAGGCCCCGGCGGGAGAGGAACTCGGCAAGGTCGCCGACCAGCTCGCCCTCGGCCACTCGCTCGACGACGCCCTCGGCGAACTCGCCGACCGGCTGCCCTCCCGCGAACTGGTGGTCCTGGTCACCACCCTCGTCCTGTCCAACCGGGCGGGCGGCCAAGTGGTCTCCGCCCTGCGCAACCTCACCGACACCCTGGAGGAACGCAAGGAGACCCGGCGCGAGATCCGCACCCAGCTCTCCCAGGTGACCATGACCTCGTACGCCGTCCCCGCCCTCGGGATCGGCGCGCTGTTCCTGATGAACGGCGTCAAGGACGGCGCCCTGGACCGCATGACCGGCTCACCGGCCGGCCAGGCGAGCGTGATCATCGCGTTCGCCCTGTACGCCGTCGGTTTCGTCCTCATCCGGCGCATGAGCCGGATCGACGTCTGAGGAAGGCACCATGGCACTCCTGCTCGCCCTGCTGACGGGCCTCGGCGTCTGGGGCGCCTTCGCGGGCCTGCGCATGTACCGCGCGGACGCCCGCCTGCCCGCCGACCTCGCCGTCGCCCTGGAGGTCGGCGCCACCCGCACCGGCGCGGTGGGCTCGGCCGTCGACCGGATGGGCATGCGCTACGCCCCCGCCGTCCTGCGGCTCATGGGCCCGCGACGCGTGGCCAGATACCGCCGCAGGATCGACCTGGCGGGCAACCCCGGCGGCCTGACCATCGACCGCTACGCCGCCCGCCGCGCGGTCTACGGCGCGCTGGGCGGCGTGGGCTTCCTGGTCTTCCTGCTGCGCGGCCAGTGGTTCGTGGCCCTGCTCCTGCTGGCCTTCGGCGCCTTCTGGACGGAGGTCGGCATCTGGTCGGCGATCCGGGTCCGCCGGGACGTCATCGAGCGCACGCTGCCCGACTTCCTGGACGTCCTGGCGGTGGTGGTCAGCGCGGGGCTCGGCTTCCGCCAGGCCCTGGAACGGGTCGCCACCCGCTACGAGGGCCCGTGGGCCGACGAACTGCGCATCACCCTGCGCCAGATGGACCTCGGCATGAGCCGCCGCCAGGCCTTCGCGGAACTGCGGCGCAGGAACGACTCCGAACAGGTGGCCATGTTCGTCACCGCGCTCCAGCAGGGCGAGGAACTGGGCGCCCCGATCGTGGACACCCTGGTCTCCCTGGCCAAGGACATGCGCCGCACCGACGCCCAGAACGCCCGCCGCAAGGCCGCGCGCGCGGTGCCCAAGGCCACGCTGATGATCACCACGTTCATGGTGCCGGCCACGATGCTCCTGCTGGGCGCGGGCCTGCTGCTGGGTTCCGGGGTGGACTTCGGCTCACTCACGGGGAAGTGAGGACGGCGATGACGGTGGCACTGCCCGGCCACACCAGCCGCACCGGCCCCACCGCGACCTGGCGCCGCTTCACCCACCGCGCCAGGAACACGACCGGGGGTACGGGTTCCGGGGGTGAGCTGGTGGGGGACGCGGATCCGTCCGGGGGCACAGCCAGCGGGGGTGAGGCGTACGGGGGCGGGGCCGGCGGGGCTGGGGCCGTTGGCGGTGGAGCTGCCGGGGGCGCAGCTGCCGCAGGTGCGGGCGCCGGAGCCGCTCGCGGTGGAGCTGCCCGAGGTGCGGGGGCCGGGGCCGGCGGAGCTGAGACCGCCGGAGGCGAGGCGGTGGGGTCGCAGGCGGCTCGGGCGGTCGACGGCGCTGCCTCGCAGACCGAGGCGTTCGGCGGCGCGGCGCCGTGGGCCGAGGGGAGCGGGGACGAGACGCCGCCGGCCGAGGAGGCCGGCGGCACGGCGCCGTGGGCCGAGCCGTGGGCCGAGGGGAGCGGGGACCGGACGCCACTGGCCGAGGTGTCCGGGGGTGCGGCGCCGTGGGCCGAGGTCTCCGGGGACGAGACGCCGCCGGCCGAGGCGTCCGGAGCTGCCGCCGGGGCCTCGTCGGGGCAGGCGGTCGTACCCGCCGAGCCGTCCGAGAAGCTGCAGATCCGTGCCCTGCAGGCGCTGTGCCGGCAGGTCTTCGGCTTCCGGCTGGCGATGACCGTCCTGTCGGCCCCCGCCGCCCTCCTCAACGCCGCCCCCGGCCTGGGCGCCCGACTGGTCGGCGCGGCCGTCGTGGTCACCTTCATGGTGTCCTACGTCCTCTTCCGCGACTGGGAACGCTTCGGCCCCCTCCTCCTGCGCCACCCCAGCCTCCTCGCCGCCGACACCCTCTGCGGCGCCTTCCTCCTCGTCTCGGCGGGCCCGGACACCACCCTCGCCTACGTCAGCGTCTGCACCCCGCTCCTGGCCGGCCTGGTCTACGGCTGGCGCGGCGCGGCCGGCTTCGCCTCGCTGGAAGCCCTGATCCTGCTCCTGGTCCACACCACGCTGAAGGCCGACCGGTACGCCCCCGTCGCCGAGGCCCTCCTCCTGCCCGGCCTGTGCGTCATCACCGGCGCGATGGGCTCCACCCTGCGCGGCCTGATGCTCCGCTTCGGCGCCGCGACCCAGGCCCTGACGACGGTCCAGGCCCGGCTCGCGGCGACGGAGGCGGTGGACGCGGAACGCGCCCGGCTGGCCCGCGAGATGCACGACTCCGTCGCCAAGACCCTGTACGGCGTGGCCCTCGCGGCGGACGGCCTGGCGGTCACGGCCGCGGCGGCGACACCCGACCCGGTCCGCGTCCGGGAACAGGCCGCCCTGGTGTCCCGCTCGGCGCGCAGGGCGGCGGCGGAATCCCGGGAACTGCTGTCGGACCTACGGCGGCACCAGCCGGACCCGACGGCACCCGTCCCCCTGTGGCACGCCCTGTCCGGCCACGCGCGGGCCTTCACCACCCGTACCGGCCTGCCGGTGACATGCCACTGGCCCGAGGACGCCGCCGCCCTCCCGTCCCTGCCCGCCGCCGTCGCCCGGCCCGTCCTCTCCATCGCCACGGAAGCCTTGGAGAACGCCCACCGCCACGCCTGCGCGACCCGGGTGGACATCCGCGCCACGGTCCACGACGGCCTGCTCCGCCTCACCGTCCACGACGACGGCACCGGCCTCCCGCCCGGCACCACCCTGGAACGGCTCCGGGACCGCGGCCACTTCGGCCTGCTCGGCATGGTCGAACGGGCCGCGCAGGCGGGCGCCCGCATCCGGATCGGGCGGGGCGGCCACGAACGCGGCACGGAGGTACGCCTGGACCTCCGCCTGCCGGCAGCCGACCCCGTTTCCCAGGAAGCCTGAGAGGAGCCACCATGCGGGCCTCGCACAGCGAACCCCGGCCGGACTTCCCGCCGCCGGCGCCGGCTCCACCGCCGCTGCGGCTGCTGGTCGCCGACGACAACCCCGTGGTCCGCGCGGGACTGACGGCCCTGCTGTCGGACCGCCCGGACACCACGGTGGTCGCGGAGGCCACGGACGGCCGCGAGGCGTACGAGGCGGCGCTGCGGCACCGGCCGGACGTCATCCTCCTCGACGTCCGGATGCCCGGAGTAGATGGAATCTCGGCGTTGCCCCACCTGGTACGGCTGGCCCCCGTCATGATGCTCACCTACAGCCACGAGGCGGAGACCGTACGAGAGGCACTGCGGCTGGGGGCGGGGGGATACCTGGTGCACGGCGAGTTCACGACGGAGCAGCTGGTGGCGGCGGTACGGGACGTACGGGAGGGACGGCCGCACGTCACGCCGGGGGCGGCACGCGCACTCCTTCTCGGCCTCGGCCTCGGCGAAGATGCACCAGCACACACCACCGATCAATCCTTCCTGGAATCAACGGATTTCTCGGCCGAATCGCTTTCGCAGTTGCAACGCCCTGTGGGACAGTCGTTCCGGCGACGGTTCCGGCTGAGTACGAGGGAGGCGGAGATCATGGACCTCATCGCGTCCGGGATGACCAACCAGCAGATCGCCGCCGCCTGCTTCATCAGCGAGAAGACGGTCAAGAACCACATCAACCACATCTTCGCCAAGCTGCACAGCACCACCCGCTCCCAGGCGACGGCGAAGTGGCTGGGGGTGTCCTGACATGACCCACCGGCCGAACACCCCCCACGACAATTGGGCCCACCCCTGGGCCCTGGGACCCTGCGGCCGGCCGGAGGAGGCGCCGTACGCTGCCGCCATTCGAGGCCCGGCTGGAGGGGAAAACCGTGAGCAGATGGTTCAACACCACCGTCGCGTACCTGCGGTCTCGTACGGCCCGCGACGACCGGGGCCAGACCGCGGTGGAGTACCTCGGCATCATCGCCGTGGTGGTGGCGATCGTGCTGGCGATCACGGGTACGAGCATCGGTCAGTCGATCTACGACGCGATCACCCAGAAGATCGCCCAGGTCACGGGCGGCTGACTCCTTCACGACACGACTCGGGGCAGGCCTTCCCCATCTACCTCACGGTGGTGGCAGGCCTGCTCTTTCTTGCTCTGGCGTACCTCGCGGTCGGTCAGGGCGCCGTGAACCGCAGCGGCGCCCAGACGGCTGCCGACGCGGCCGCGCTCGCGGCGGCCCAGAACGCCCGTGCCCAGCTCACCGACGACTGGGTGCGGGTGCTGTCCGACCCGGAGAAGTGGCAGGACGTCTTCGACGGCAGGGCCGCGATAGACGACCCGTGCTGGCGGGCCGGCCAGCTCGCCGCGCAGAACGACGCCCGTCTGAGTGGCTGCCGGTCCCCGGAGTCGCTGACCTACCAGGTCGACGTGGAGACCAACAAGTCCGTCGGCCGTTCCGTCGTACCCGGGACGGAGGACTTCAGGTCCACGGCGTCCGCCACCGCCGTGGTGGACCCGCTCTGTACCGTCGACCTCCCCGTCGAGGGGGCCAAGGGCGACGCGCCGCCCCGCCTCGACTGCGACGGCACCACCTGGGATCCGGACCCGGACGACCCATCGGGGCTCCCGAAGCCCGAAGACCTCTTCGACGTCCATCTGGGGCGGCTGACAAGCGAACGATGAGTGACGAAGGAAGCGGAGCGATGAGCATTCGGTTGACTGCGAAGGTCCGCAGGGGGATGGTCGCATGGTCGGTCGCGGCCGGCCTGGCCGTCGGTGTGGCCGGCTGCGGGGGGAGCGGCGGTCATGACGACAAGCCGCACAGGTCGGCGTCCGCCTCCGAGACGACCGGTTCCGGTCCGAGCGCCCAGGAGGGGCAGTCCGACGAGCCGCTGGCCGAACTGAAGGGCTCGGACGGTCTCCTCCTGCGCGTCACCTCGGCGCAGCGGGACTCGGGGGGCTTCGTCACCGTCAACGGCACCCTGAAGAACGACGGCGCCGGCAGCGTCGTGGTCCCCTCCGCCCTGAGCGGCAACGAGACCGAGATCCTCAGGAACGGCAGATCTCTGGGCGGCGCCACGCTCATCGATCCCCAGGGCAAGAAGCGGTACTACGTCCTGCGGGACACCGAGGGCCGTCCGCTGACGACCACGGGCTTCTCCACACTCAGGGCGGGCGAGAGCCTGGCGGTCTTCATGCAGTTCCCGGCGCCCCCCGCGAACGCGACCGAGGTGGACTTCCAGCTGCCGACCTTCTCCTCCGCCACCATCAAGATCTCCGGGTGAGGCAGCAGTGACCACCACACCCCGGCTCGCGCTGACGGCCGCTGCCCTCCTGCTCACGGTGTACGCGCACGGCGCCACCGCGGTCGCCGACGACGCCGGTCCCAGCACCCCTCCCGGTGCCGCCCCCTCCGCCGCCGCCCCCGTCGAGGTCGACCCCACCGATCCGGATCTGAAGCTCCCGGAGGGGGCCACGCTGGCGGGGGCCAAGGTGCTGGACATCAAATCGGTCGTGGAGGACCAGAGCGGGGACGAGCGGCGGGAGGACACCAACGCCGACGTGACCTTCGCACTCCAGGCCGAGGTGCTGTTCGGCAAGGACAGCGCCGAACTCGGCGATGAGGCGAAGGCCCGCGTCTCCGTCATCGTCGAGGAGATCAGGAAGCAGCACGCGACCCGCGTCCGCGTCTTCGGCTTCACCGACGACCTCGGCTCCTCCGCCCACGGCGACATCCTCTCCAGGAAGCGCGCCGACGCCGTACAGGCCGTCCTCGACCAGGACCTGAACGACCCGGCCGTCACCTTCGACGTCCGCGGCTACGGCGAGCAGTACCCCATCGCCGACAACTCCACCGAGGCCGGCCGGAAGAAGAACCGCCGGGTGGAGGTGTCCTTCCCGCGCACCCGGCAGTGAGCCCGTGCGTCCCTCAGCGCGTCTCCTCCGGCCCCCTGTCCCTCTCCACGTCCACCCGCACCCCGGCCCGCAGCCCCCACCCCGCCATGGCCCCGGCCTCCGCCTCCAGTACGTGCCGTGCCCGCAGGCGGGGCAGGCCCAGGCGGCCCGGGGGCATCGTGCGGACGGCCAGGACGGTCAGGCGGCGGTCCAGATAGGCGACGTCGATCGGGATGCGCATCCCGAACGTGTGCACCCCGCTCGCCGGTGACAGCAGCAGCGCCCCGTCGACCGAGTCCCGGCCCAGGAGTCCCCGCGTCCGCGCCCGGTAGGAGGCGGCGATCTCCAGGGGGACGGGCGCGCCGAGCGCCTCCCCGGTCCCCGACCGCGGGACCAGCCGCCCGCGCCCGTCCCGCCGCCACCTTCCCCGCGCCCTGTTCCCGGCCCCGTCCGAGCTCCCACTCCCCCGCGCGTCCCCGTCCCCGCCCCTGCCCGTGTCCGTGTTCATGCCCCGTCCTTCCCCCTCCGCGGGGAGCGGCAACTCTCCCGGTACGTAATCGTGTTGTCCTTTCCCGTCCTCCCCGCTAGGAAGGGGCCCATGACTGCACTCGGTGTCGTGTTCCGCCCCCAGCTCCCGCCCGAACGGCTGCGGGCCGTCGCCCGCCTCGCGGACGAGGTGGGGCTCGAGGAGCTGTGGCTGTGGGAGGACTGCTTCCTGGAGGGCGGGGTGTCCACGGCCGCCGCCGCGCTCGCCTGGACCGAGCGGGTGCGGATCGGGATCGGCCTGTTGCCCGTGCCGCTCAGGAACGTGGCCGTCACCGCCATGGAGGCCGCCACCCTGGAGCGACTGTTCCCCGGCCGCGCCGTCCTGACCGTGGGTCACGGGGTGCAGGACTGGATGGGACAGGTCGGGGCCCGGGCCGACTCGCCGCTCGGTCTGCTCGGTGAGCATCTGGACGCCCTGCGTGCGCTGCTGCGCGGGGAACGGGTCAGTGCGCGCGGCCGGTACGTCCGGCTGGACGACGTCGCCCTGGACTGGCCTCCGGGGCGCCCGGTCGACGTACTCGCCGGCGGTACCGGCCCCCGCACGCTCCGGCTCTGCGGGGAGAAGGCCGACGGCACCCTCCTCACGGCCGCCACCTCCGTGGACGGGGTACGGCGGGCCCGGCGGCTCGCCGAAGAAGGGCGGCGGGCGGCCGGCCGCGGCGGTCACCACCGGGTCGTCGTCTACCTCCTGGCCGCCACGGGGGCGGGCGCCGACGCCCGGCTGCGTGCCGAACTCGCCGCCGAGGGGGTGGCGTCGGTGCCGGACGTGGGGGTGGCGGGGGACGCCGCCGCGGTGGCCGCGGCCGTGCGGCGGCTCGCGGAGGCCGGAGCGGACACCGTCGTCCTCCAGCCGACCGCGGACGAGCCCGACCCGGAGGGCTTCGTGCGGTTCGCCGCCGAGGAGGTCCGGCCCCTGGTGCCTTGACCGGGGGCCGTTGTCAGTGACGGCTGCCACACTGCGCCGCATGACCGACGTACACGACACGGTGGCCCTGCGCGACGTCCTGGACGAGGACCTGGAGGTCCTGTTCGCCTACGAGCACGACCCGGAAGCAGTCCGGCGCTCGACGTTCGTCCCCCGGCAACGGGAGGCCTTCTTCCGGCACTGGCGGGAGCGGGTGCTCCCCGACCCCGACTGCCTGGTGCGGACGGTCACGGTCGGCGGGGAGGTGGCCGGGAGCGTCGTGTCGTGGACCGTCGACGGGCGCCGGTTCGTCGGGTACTGGCTCGGGCGGCCCTACTGGGGCCGCGGTATCGGCACCCGCGCGCTCCGCCTCTTCCTGCAGCTGGAGCCCGTACGTCCGCTGTACGCCGACCCGTTCTCCGGCAACACCGCCTCCGTCCGGCTGCTGGAGGGACACGGCTTCGAGCGGGTCGGCACGGTCCGGCACGGGGAGCGGGAGCACGTACTGCTGGTCCTCGGGGAACCCGCCCCGGCGACCTGAGGAACGCCGCCCGCACGCCCGCCCACCCGGCCGGCGGGCGGCCGGTTCCGCCCGCCGTGGGCTGGGATCATGGCGGCATGACAGCGAACCGCTCGTTCGAGGACCTCGTGGCCGAAGGGGCCGCCGTGCCCACCGAGGGGTGGGACTTCTCCTGGTTCGAGGGGCGGGCCAGTGAGGCGCGGCCCTCGTGGGGGTACGCCCGGTCCGCGGCGGAGCGGCTGGCCGGCGCCGAGGCCGCGCTGGACATCCAGACCGGCGGCGGGGAAGTGCTGGACTTCGCGCTGAGCCGGGCGGAACCGGCCCGGCCGGTGCTGGTCGCGGCGACGGAGGGCTGGCCGCCGAACGTGGCGAAGGCGACGGCGCTGCTGCGGCCACGCGGTGTCGTGGTGGTCGCCGCGCCGGACGACGCGCCGCTGCCCTTCGCCGACGAGGCGTTCGACCTGGTGCTCAGCCGGCACCCGGTGCGCCCGGACTGGGAGCAGATCGCCCGGGTGCTGCGGCCCGGCGGGACGTACCTCGCCCAGCACGTGGGTCCGGCGAGCGTCTTCGAGCTGGTCGAGTACTTCCTCGGACCGCAGCCGGCCCGGGTGCGGTCCGGGCGGGACCCGGAGCGGGAGCGGGCCGGTGCCGAGGCGGCGGGCCTGGAGGTGGTGGGGCTGCGGGCGGAGCGGCTGCGGATGGAGTTCCATGACGTCGGCGCCGTCGTCCACTTCCTGCGCAAGGTGGTCTGGATGGTCCCCGGTTTCACCGTCGAGGCGTACGAGCCCCGTCTGCGGGAGCTGCACACGCGCATCCGGAGGCAGGGTCCGTTCGTCGCGCACAGCACCCGGCACCTCTTCGACCTGCGCAAGCCGGTCCGCCGGTGAGAGCGCACATGGGCCGGCAGCGGAGCCGTCAAGTCACCGCTGGCTGACGGCATCGCCCGACGGGGGGATCCCCGGGCAACGCGCCGACACACCCCACAATGGCTCAATCCTTACGAATGCACGTGCATCCGGCTGGATTTCCCTGGGAATCCGCTGTGAATCGGCCAGGCGACACCCCTGAAGCCAGCATTCCGCAGCCACCGGGGCGTTGCTGCATGATTCCGGAGAGTAGTTGTTCCGCGTCGATGCACCCACCATCACTTACGAAGGGTTATGGTGGAAACCCCCCCTCGGGCCGGTCCGTCTCCCCCCCACGGACCGGCCCGTTTTTTCTTCCCCGCGCCGGAACCCCACCGCACCGGAACCTCACGGCGTGGGTCCGGCGTCCTCACCGGTGGGGACCGCGCCGCGCGGCAGCGGCCGGTCCGGCGGGCGCGCCCGGCCGTGAGGCCGCGCGAAGGAACCCCGTCCCCCAAGCCCCGGGCCGGAACCAGGCCTTCGGCAGAGGTAGGCTCAACGGCTCCGGCACCCCTGCTCCGCGCCCAACCCCCGGAGGGTCACGTGAACCTGCGCGACAAGCTGCGCGGCCTGCTCGTCAGGCTCTACGCACGCCGGGTGGAAGGCCACCTGGACCACGCTCAGGTGCCCAAGCACATCGGCGTCATCATGGACGGCAACCGCCGCTGGGCGAAGGCGAGCGGCTCCAGCACCGTCCACGGGCACCGGGCCGGTGCCGAGAAGATCGAGGAGTTCCTCGGCTGGTGCTCCGAGACCGACGTCGAGGTCGTCACCCTGTGGCTGCTGTCCACCGACAACTTCGACCGGCCGCGGGACGAGCTGGTCCCCCTGCTCGGCATCATCGAGGACGTCGTGCGCACCCTCGCCGCCGACGGCCGCTGGCGCGTCCACCACGTGGGCACCCTGGACCTGCTGCCCGCGGGCATGCAGCGCACCCTGAAGGAGGCCCAGGAGGCCACCGCCCACATCGACGGCATAGTCGTCAACGTGGCCATCGGCTACGGCGGCCGGCAGGAGATCGCCGACGCCGTGCGCTCCATGCTGCTCGACGCCCAGGACAAGGGCGTGCCGCTGGCGGAACTCGCCGACTCCGTCGACGTCGACATGATCGGCCGGCACCTGTACACCGGCGCCCAGCCCGATCCCGACCTGGTGATCCGCACCAGCGGCGAGCAGCGGCTGTCCGGATTCATGCTCTGGCAGACCGCGCACTCCGAGTACTACTTCTGCGAGGTCTTCTGGCCGGCCTTCCGCAAGGTCGACTTCCTGCGCGCCCTGCGCGACTACGCCGCACGTCACCGCCGCTACGGCGGCTGACCCGCCGCCCGACGCCCCGTCGCCCGAGGTGACGGGGCGTCGCCGTGTGTCCCGGTCGGGGCGGACGCAGGAAGATGTTCACCGTCGCGCTGTTGGCCGCATTTGCATGGCGGCGCGTGTTCGAGGGCATAGTCCAGTCAGGTCGACACCCGAACCACGGGTGTCGGATCTCAGCGGGCGGCTCGGGGCCGTCCGCCCGGGAGGCCCCTTGCACCAGCCCGATCGTGCGATCACGGCACGGACGAAGAGGCGGAGGGCCGGTCGCCGGCCCCACGCGGGGCGGCCGTGGACCGGCATGGATCCTTTCGCCCTGCCGGGCCGTATCTCCCTACCTTCCCCGCCCTCCCGGCACTGCTCCCACTCCGTCGCTCCCCGACCTCATCCGAGGGGGTACGTCCTTCCGTGGTGACCAGCACAAAGCGCCACAAGCCAGACCGGCGCACCTATGTCCTCGACACCAGCGTCCTGCTGGCCGACCCGAACGCTCTGACCCGCTTCGACGAGCACGAGGTCGTGCTCCCCATCGTGGTGGTCACGGAACTGGAGGCCAAGCGGCACCATCCCGAACTCGGCTACTTCGCCCGCCAGGCGCTGCGCCTGCTGGACGACTACCGGGTGAAGCACGGCCGCCTCGACGCCCCCATCCCGATCGGGGAGCTCGGCGGGACGGTCCGTGTCGAGCTGAACCACTCGGACCCCAGCGTGCTGCCCAGCGGCTACCGCCTGGGGGACAACGACTCGCGCATCCTCGCGGTCGCCCGCAACCTCCAGGCCGAGGGGTACGACGTCACGGTCGTGTCGAAGGACCTGCCGCTCAGGATCAAGGCGTCCTCGGTCGGCCTCCTCGCCGAGGAGTACCGGGCCGAACTCGCCATCACGGAGAACTCCGGCTGGACCGGGATGTCCGAACTCACCCTCCCCGGTGAGCAGGTGGACACCCTCTTCGAGGAAGGGCGGGTGTACGTCCCGGAGGCGACCGACCTCCCCGTGCACACCGGGCTGACCATCCAGTCCGAGCGCGGCAAGGCGCTCGGCCGGGTCACCGCCGACGGCAGCGTCCGCCTGGTGCGCGGGGACCGGGAGGCGTTCGGCATCAAGGGCCGCAGCGCCGAGCAGCGCATCGCGCTCGACCTGCTGCTCGACCCGGACGTCGGCATCGTCTCGATGGGCGGCCGGGCCGGCACCGGCAAGTCGGCGCTGGCGCTGTGCGCCGGCCTGGAGGCGGTCCTGGAGCGCCGCCAGCACCAGAAGGTGATGGTCTTCCGCCCGCTGTACGCGGTCGGCGGTCAGGAGCTGGGCTATCTGCCGGGCTCCGAGGCCGAGAAGATGAGCCCCTGGGCGCAGGCCGTCTTCGACACCCTCTCCGCGGTCACCAGCCGCGAGGTCATCGAGGAGGTCACCGCGCGCGGGATGCTCGAGGTCCTCCCGCTCACCCACATCCGCGGACGCTCGCTGCACGACGCGTTCGTGATCGTGGACGAGGCGCAGTCGCTCGAACGCAACGTGCTGCTGACCGTCCTGTCGCGGATCGGCGCCAACTCGCGGGTGGTACTGACCCACGACGTGGCACAGCGGGACAACCTGCGCGTCGGCCGCTATGACGGTGTGGTCGCCGTCGTCGAGAAGCTGAAGGGGCACCCCCTCTTCGCGCACGTCACCCTCACACGCAGCGAGAGGTCCCAGATCGCGGCACTCGTGACCGAAATGCTGGAGGACGGTCACATCTGATCCGGTAACGCATACTTGGCGCCGTCCGGCAAAGCACAGAAGCCTAGCCGGGCGGCGCCTTCATGTGTGGCGGTTTCCTGAAATCACCGGGCCCAAACGGGATGTGAGCTTTCACACGCAGCACAGAATTGCCACCCGCCCTCGGGTTACGGCAAAGTCTCAGTCCTGTCAGGCCCCGCATACGGCACACGTGTACCCCCAGCGGTATGGCATAACAGCAGCATCTTCAACTCCATAACGACGCCGTATGCCGCCCGAGCATCACGCGGCGCTCCCTTCGCGGGAGTTGCCCACCGGGTCCGCGCCTCCCGTGACCCCGCAGTTGGGAGGCCAGTGTCAGGGGCACGATCGCGTCCGCCAGGGTCACCGAAGCGGACGGTGCTGGAAGGAAACCGTGTGAGCCGGATTTCGGTCCGGGGATTCGCAGTGGCCTCGGCCACCGCGGTCACCGCTGTCGGAAGCGTCGTCGGTGTTGCCTCGGGCAGCACCGCGCAGACCAACGACGCCGAGGCGACGGCAGCCGACGCGACGCTCCTCGCGGACATCCCCGCGTCTCAGCAGGCGCAGGTGCAGACCGCGTCCCTCACGCAGCAGGCCGACGCACAGGCCATCGCCGCGGACACGAGCGCCAAGAAGGACGCGGAGGAAGCGGCCCGCAAGGCCGCCGCCGAGACCGCGATCGCGAAGAAGGAGGCCGCCGAGCAGGCGGCCAAGGCCGCTGAGAAGCAGGCCAAGGAGCGCGTCGAGACGAAGGCGGCGGCGGCCAGCCGCGACGACGTCCGCGACTCCTCCTCCTTCCCCACCCAGTCCAGCTACAACGCGGCGCAGATCCAGGCGATGGCGCGTCAGATGGTGGCCGGCGACCAGTTCCAGTGCTTCAGCAACATCGTGGACCACGAGTCCAGCTGGAACTACCAGGCGGTGAACGCCTCCTCCGGTGCCTACGGTCTCTTCCAGGCCCTGCCCGCAGGCAAGTACGCCTCCGCCGGCGCCGACTGGCGCACCAACCCGGCCACCCAGATCAAGTGGGGCCTCAACTACATGAACGAGCGCTACCACAGCCCCTGCCAGGCCTGGTCGTTCTGGCAGGCCAACCACTGGTACTAGGCCCGCCGGCACGGTTCTTCCCAGCGCAGCCCCTCCCCGTCCTCGGGGGAGGGGCTTTCGCCCTGTACGGTCGTACTCGGAACGACTCCAGGGGGGAGTGGTGGCTAGCACCCGGGGACGCGGGGGAAGAGGACGGACATGTCGCGAGTACCAGGGTGGCTGGGCCGGCTCGGAGCCGGCCTCACCGAGATGAGCGAGCGCCTCGACGAACGCCGCGCGGAGGTGGAGAAGGACGGCACCGGGTCCGCCCGGCGCAGGCGGGCCGAGGCACCCGTCGAGGAGCCGGTCCCGCCCCCGCGCCGGCCTGTGGCTCCGTCGGGCCCGCGCCCCGACCCGGCGCAGGCCGTGCCCTGGGGTGTGCGGGTCGCCGCCGAGGCCGGCTGGCGGCTGCTGGTGCTGGCCGGCACCCTGTGGGTGCTGATGCGGGTCATCAGCGCCATCCAGCTTGTGGTGTTCGCCTTCGTCATCGCCCTGCTCGTCACCGCGTTGCTCCAGCCCACGGTCGCCCGGCTCAGACGCCGCGGTGTGCCGCGCGGCCCGGCCACCGCGATGACCGCCGTCGCCGGCTTCGTCGTGATCGGCCTGATGGGCTGGTTCGTGACCTGGCAGGTCATGGAGAACATCGACACGCTCTCCACCCAGATACAGAGCGGCATCGACGACCTGCGCAACTGGCTGCTGAAGAGCCCGTTCCACGTCACCGACAAGCAGATCAACCAGATCGCCAAGAACCTCCGTGAGGCGATCGGCGCCAACGCCGACCAGATCACGTCCGCGGGCCTGGAGGGCGTCCAGGTCGTCGTGGAGGCCCTCACCGGCATACTGCTGGTGTTCTTCTCGACGCTGTTCCTGCTCTACGACGGCGAGCGCATCTGGCAGTGGTTCCTGAAGCTGGTGCCCTCCGCCGCCCGTCCGGGTGTGGCCGGCGCCGGTCCGCGCGCCTGGCGCACCCTGACCGCCTACGTCCGCGGCACGGTCCTGGTCGCCCTCATCGACGCCATCTTCATCGGCATCGGCATCTACTTCCTCGACGTGCCGATGGCCGTTCCGCTGGCCGTCTTCATCTTCCTGTTCTCCTTCATCCCGCTGGTGGGTGCGGTGGCCTCCGGCGCGCTCGCGGTGATCGTGGCGCTGGTGACACAGGGTGTCTTCGCCGCCGTCATGACCCTCGCCGTGGTCCTCGCGGTCCAGCAGATCGAGGGACACGTCCTCCAGCCGTTCATCCTCGGCCGCGCGGTCCGCGTCCATCCGCTGGCGGTCGTGCTGACCGTGGCGGCCGGCGGCATGGTGGCCGGCATCGGCGGCGCCGTGGTGGCCGTACCGCTGGTGGCGGTGACGAACACGGTGGTCGGATACCTGCGGACCTACGCCCAGGAGGTCCAGGACGGTCCGGCACCCGAGGAACGGCCGGCCCGGTCCGTCGAGCCCGGCGGGGAGGCCGGCGACGGGGCTGCCGAGGTCTCCTGCGAGGACGTCCCCCTCGAAGACGCGGAGAACCCCGCCCACCAAGGGTGAGCGGGGTTCCGGTGAGCGGCTGTCCTACTCGGACAGCACCGCTTCCGCGTCGAGGGTGACGCCGACGGCCTGCACCACGGAGGCGATCTTGAACGCCTCCTGGACGGTCTCGCGCTCCACGCCGGCCTTGCGCAGCACCTGCTCGTGCGAGTCCAGGCACATGCCGCAGCCGTTGATCGCGGAGACCGCGAAGGACCACAGCTCGAAGTCGACCTTCTCCACGCCCGGGTTGCCGATGACGTTCATCCGCAGGCCCGCGCGCAGGGTGCCGTACTCGTGGTCGGACAGCAGGTGCCGGGTGCGGTAGAAGACGTTGTTCATCGCCATCACCGCGGCGGCGGCCTTGGCGGCCGTGTACGCCTCGGGCGACAGGTTGGCCTTCGCCTCGGGCTCCAGCTCACGCAGCACGATCGGGGAGCGGGAGGCGATGGCGGTGGCCAGCACCGTGCCCCACAGCTGCTGCGCGGGCAGCTCGGAATTGCCGATGACCGAGCCCAGGTTGAGCTTCAGGTCCTTGGCGTAGTCCGGTACCCGGGACTTCAGGGAGTCGAGCGACATGGGTCACTCACCAGCCAGCAGCGCGACCGGGTCAAGGGTCTCCTCGCCCTTGCTCCAGTTGCACGGGCACAGCTCGTCGGTCTGGAGGGCGTCCAGGACCCGCAGGACCTCCTTGGGGTTGCGCCCCACGGAGCCGGCGGTGACCATCGTGAACTGGATCTCGTGGTTGGGGTCGACGATGAAGACGGCACGCTGCGCGAAGCCGTCCTCGCCCTCGATGCCCAGCGCGCGCATCAGCTCGTGCTTGGAGTCGGCCATCATCGGGAACGGCAGGTCGGTCAGGTCCGGGTGGTCCTTGCGCCACGCGTGGTGGACGAACTCGGAGTCACCGGAGAAGCCGAGGATCTGAGCGTCGCGGTCGGCGAACTCGTCGTTCAGCTTCCCGAACGCGGCGATCTCGGTGGGGCACACGAACGTGAAGTCCTTGGGCCACGCGAAGACGACCAGCCACTTGCCCTCGTAGGACTTGTGGTGGATCTGCTCGAACTCCTGACCCTTCTCCAGCGAGACGCAGGAGGTCAGTTCGAACTCGGGGAACTTGTCACCGACAGTGAGCACACGCTCTCCTTGCAGCGAAGAAACTTCCCTTTTGGGGCGTTTCCCATGGGTTGGACGTTATTGATGTTGGCACAGGGTGCATTGATTAGGGAAATAGCTACACTCGGTCGTGTTGATCGGAGGCGGCTATCAGTGACCATCAGTAACGGAACCAAGCGGCGGCAGCCCAGCCTGGCGCAGCTGCGGGCCTTCGCCGCCGTGGCGGAGCACCTGCACTTCCGGGACGCCGCGGCGGCCATCGGAATGAGCCAGCCCGCGCTGTCCGGCGCGGTCTCGGCGCTGGAGGAGACCCTCGGTGTGACCCTCCTCGAGCGTACGACCCGCAAGGTACTGCTCTCGCCCGCGGGGGAGCGGCTGGCCGTACGGGCCAGAGCGGTGCTGGACGCGGTCGGGGCGCTGCTGGAGGAGGCCGAGACGGTCCGGGCGCCCTTCACGGGCGCGCTGCGGCTCGGCGTGATCCCCACGGTCGCGCCGTACCTGCTGCCGGCCGTGCTGCGGCTCGTCCACGAACGCTACCCGCACCTCGACCTCCAGGTGCACGAGGAGCAGACCGCCAGCCTGGTCGACGGCCTGCACTCCGGCCGGCTCGACCTGCTGCTGCTCGCCGTGCCGCTCGGCGTCCCCGGAGTCGTCGAACTGCCCCTCTTCGACGAGGACTTCGTGCTCGTCACCCCGCTCGACCATGCGCTCGGCGGCCGGGAGGGCATTCCGCGCGAGGCGCTGAGGGAGCTGAACCTGCTGCTGCTGGACGAGGGCCACTGCCTGCGCGACCAGGCCCTGGACATCTGCCGGGAGGCCGGGCGCGCGGACGCGCCGGTCACCACCACGGCCGCCGGACTGTCCACGCTGGTGCAGCTGGTGGCGGGCGGCCTGGGCTGCACGCTGCTGCCGCGCACCGCGCAGAAGCTGGAGACCACCCGCAGCAGCCAGCTGCTGACCGGCTACTTCGCCGAGCCCGCCCCCAGCCGCCGCGTCGCCTTCGCGATGCGGGCCGGCGCGGCCCGCGCCGCCGAGTACGAGGAGCTGGCGGCGGCCCTGCGCGAGGCGCTGCGCGCCCTGCCGGTGCGGGTCGTGGACGACGACGCCTGAGACACGCAAGGGCTCCTTCCCCGGGGAACGATCCCCCGGGGAAGGAGCCCTGACGTGTTCCGGCCGCCTACTCCGTCCGCAGCCCCTCCGGCCGCATCAGCCGTGCCAGCGGCGGCAGGCTCAGCAGGGTGACCGTGAGGACCACGGCCGCGCCGACACCGGTCATCGACAGCACGCTCGCCCAGTCGACCGACACCGGCGTGTCCGTCATCCTCAGCAGCACCGCGCCGAGACCCAGACCCACCCCCGAGGCCAGCAGGAGGCCCAGCGTGATGGGCACCGCCGTCTGCCACAGCACCGACAGGCCCAGCGTGCGGCGCCGGGTGCCGAAGGCGACCAGCGACGACAGCAGCTTGCGCCGCTCGCGCAACTGCTCCAGCTGGGAGACCAGCAGGCTGGCCCCGATCAGCGCCAGCACCGCGGCCGCGCCGATGAACAGGCCGGTGCGCAGCGAGGTGTACTTCCGGGACTCCTGGGTCGAGGACCACTCCCAGGCGTTGGCAAGGGGGTCCACCCGCGCGGCCGTGTTCCGCACGTACTCCTCCGCGTCCGGCACCGAGGGGTCGGTGCGGATGTAGACCTCGCTGTACAGCGTCGGGGTGGCCGCGGCGGGCAGGGCGGAGGGGGTGGCCAGCAGGCCGCCGACGCCGGTGTTCAGCGCGTCCTTGCGGACGGTGACCCGCGGCAGTCCGGCCGGCACCGTCCAGGGGATCTCGCGTCCCCGGTCGGCGTCCGAGAAGGTGGGGTCGAGGAAGCCGCGCCCGCCCGACCGGCGCAGGGCGCGCAGGCCCTCGTCGCCGTGGCCGCCTTGCACGCTGAACACGTCGCCGTCCCGGCAGGACGGCAGGTGGGCCAGCTCGCGCAGCGCCGCGCAGTCGCCGACGGTGACGGACGTGGTGTCCTGGGGATCGCGGCGCCGATCGCCGAGCCCGCCGGTGGAGATCGCCATCGCCGCCCTGACGCCCTTGGTGTGCGCGAACTCCCGCCCGGCGGCCCGCGCCGGGGTCCGGCCGGAGAGGTCGACCTCCATCTGCACCCGCCCGGGGTCGCGGCCGGTCTGCTGCGTGTACTGGCCCTCCACGCCCGCGAACAGCATCTGGAGCGCGATCGCCCCGGCCACCGCCACGGCGATGCCGTTGACCATCCGGGCCGCCGAGCCGCTGCTCACCTGGAGCCGCCGCACGGCCAGCTGCCAGGACACCGAGCCCGGGCCGAGCCGGGCCACGACCGCCTCCACCAGCCACGGCAGCAGCGCGGTCACGCCGACGAGCAGCAGCATCACCCCGCCGATGACGAGGTACTGGTTGAAGTCGCCGTGGGAGCGGCCGTTGCCGATCATCGGGTACAGCATCGCCAGGCCCGCCAGCGGCAGCAGCAGCCGCCACCACAGGCGCCGCCGGGCCGGCCTGGCCGCCCGCACCACGCCGAGCGGTTCGACGACCACCCCGCGCATCGCCAGCAGGGTCACGAGCACGGCGGCGGCCGGGACCGCGACCGCCACCACTACGACCAGCGCGGGCGAGGGATTCAGGTAGCTCGGGAAGAAGCTCTCGCCCAGCACCTCGAGGGAGCCGGCCACCTGACGTCCGATCAGGAAGAAGACCGTACCCACGACCAGTCCGAGCAGTGCTCCGGCCAGCGCCTCGCCGGCCGCGATCCGGCGGGTCATCCGGCTGTCGGAGCCCACCAGACGCAGCGCGGCCAGCCGGCGGTCGCGCCGTTCGCCGCCGAACCGTACGGCCGCGGCGATGAACACGGCGACCGGCATCAGCAGCACCACGAACACGACCAGCATCAGCAGGATGAGCACCGGATCGGCCCGCTCGGTCGTCGGGTGAGGATCCCCGAACGCGGTCAGCCGCTGCACCTGCGAGCTGTCCGGTTTCACCGCCAGGCCCTCGGCGCCGGCGTAGTAGGCCAGTTCGCGCGACCCGATCAGCCCGGGCTCGCTGATCGTGCCGGTGATCCGGTACGGGATCCGCTCCCGCAGCAGCTTCGCCCCGTCCGAGGCGAGCAGCTCCTTCAGCGCGGGGGAGGCGGCCATCTCACCCTTCGCCGGGAAGCGGTCCACCCCCGGCGGCAGCGGCGCCCGCGGCCCCTCGGCCTCCAGCAGCCGGCCCCGGATGTCCTTCGTGCGCCACCTGGTGTCGGTGGTGGCCACCAGGACGGTGTGATCGCTCCTGGGCGGGACGGCCGCGTTGAACGTGAGGTCCTGGCGGGCCTCCTCGCGCTGGTGACGCACGGTCAGCACGTTCGGCAGCGCGGTCGTCAGCAGCAGCAGGGCCACGCCCAGGCCGACGCCGACCGCCGTCAGAACCATCCGGACCCATCCCTCGCGTCCGCCGGTGCAGGCGAACCTGACACCCATGCCGAGGTCCCGGGACCACTGCCGCACGTTCATACGGCGCGCTCCATGTCGCGTGACTTCCCGTCGCGTACGACGATCTCCCGGTCGGAGTAGGCGGCCACCCGGGCCTCGTGCGTGACCAGCACGACGGCCGCGTTGGTGGAGCGGGCGGCGTCGGTCAGCAGTTCCATGACGCGCTCGCCGTTGAGGGAGTCCAGCGCGCCGGTCGGTTCGTCGGCGAACAGCACCCGCGGCTGGGTGACCAGCGCCCGCGCGACCGCGACGCGCTGGCCCTGGCCGCCGGAGACCTCGCCGGGCCGCTTGCCCGCGAGCTCGTCGACCTCCAGGCGTTCCATCCAGGTCAGCGCGGCCCGCTCGGCGGCCTTGCGGGAGGTGCCGTTCAGGCGCAGCGGCAGTGCCACGTTCTCCACGCAGGTCAGTTCGGGCACGAGCTGGCCGAACTGGAAGACGAAGCCGAACTCGCTGCGGCGCAGCGCGCTGCGCCGGGCGTCGCTCAGGCCGGCCAGTTCGCGGCCGTCGTAGGTGATGGATCCGGAGTCGGGCGGCACGATGCCGGCGAGGCAGTGCAGCAGCGTCGACTTGCCGGACCCGGACGGGCCCATCACCGCGACGACCTCGCCGGGGTGGATGGAGAATTCGGCGCCGTCGAGCGCGACCGTGGGGCCGTAGGACTTGCGCAGGTTGTCGGCGGCGAGCAGGGAGCCGGGCGGAGGGGTCATCGGGCCACTTCCTCACGGAGCTTGTCCAGGCGGGCCGCGGTCAGCTCCAGCCAGCGCAGGTCGGCCTCCAGGTGGAACAGGGCGTGGTCGCAGATCAGCTGGTCGGCGAGGTCGCCCCGGCGCTTGCGGTCGGTCAGGATCCGCATGCTGCGCAGGTGCTCGGCACGCTGGGTGTCGAGGATGGTGGAGGCGTCCCGGTGGGTGAGGAGGGCGAGGACGACCTTGGTGTAGAGGGTCGACTGGAGGTACTCCTCCGGCTTCTCCGGGGTGGCGAGCCAGTGCTCCACGTCGGTGACGCCGGCGTCGGTGACGGCGTACCGCTTGCGCTCGGGCCCGCCGCCCGCCTCGATCCCGTCGACTTCCACGAGGCCGTGCTTCAGCAGTCGCGACATCGTGGAGTAGACCTGGCCGTAGTGCAGCGGCCGGTCGTGACCGAACTTCTCGTCGAAGGCCCGCTTGAGGTCGTAACCATGGCGCGGGCCGGACTCCAGGAGTCCTAGGAGGGTGTGACCGATGGACATGTCCAGCACTCTACACACGGTGTATACGCGGGATGTATACACCGTGTGGACACGTCGTGGCAGGTGGTACGGCGCCGCAGGTGGGAGCCGATTGTCACGGTTCTGACACAGGCGGTCGGCCCCGGCGGGGCAGCGGCCCGGTGTCCTTGGGCAGCCGTCCGGCGTCGGCCAGCGCCTGGCGCAGCAGGAACTCGATCTGCGCGTTGGCCGACCGCAGTTCGTCCCCGGCCCACCGGGCCAGTGCCTCGTACACCGAGGGGTCCAGCCGCAGCAGCACCTGCTTGCGCTGCCGCGGCCGGCGCTCGGGGGGCCCGGGGGTCCCGGGGGTCTCCGGGGGGTCCGGGGCCGTCGGGTCCGTCACTGGTAGAGCGTTCCGGTGTTGAGGACGGGCTGCGGGGCGCGGTCGCCGCACAGCACCACCATCAGGTTCGACACCATCGCGGCCTTCCGCTCGTCGTCCAGCTCCACGATGTCCGCCTCCGCGATCCGGGCCAGTGCCGCCTCGACCATGCCCACCGCGCCGTCGACGATCTGCCGCCGGGCCGCGACGACCGCTCCCGCCTGCTGCCGCTGGAGCATCGCCGAGGCGATCTCGGGGGCGTACGCGAGATGCGTGAAGCGCGACTCGATGACCCTCACCCCGGCCGCTTCCACCCGTGCCTGGAGTTCGACGGCCAGCTTCTCGGTGATCTCCTCGGCGTTGCCGCGCAGCGACAGGCCGTCCTCCTCGTGGGCGTCGTAGGGGTACTCGATCGCGATGTGCCGCACGGCCGTCTCGGTCTGCGTGGCGACGAACTCGGCGAAGTCGTCCACCTCGAAGGTGGCCTGCGCGGTGTCCTGGACCTTCCAGACCACGACCGCGGCCAGCTCGATCGGGTTGCCGTAGGCGTCGTTGACCTTCAGGACGGCCGTCTCGTGATTGCGCACCCGGGTGGAGATCCGGGTCCGGGAGGTGAAGGGGTTCACCCAGCGCAGGCCGTCCTGCCGGATCGTGCCCCGGTAGCGCCCGAAGAGCTGGACCACCCGGGCCTGGCCCGGCGCCACCGTGTTCAGGCCGCGCATCGCCACGAGGGCCGCCAGGAGGACGAGGGCGCCGGCGGTGATCAGACCGCCGCGGGCGCCGGGGGAGGAGGTCGCTCCGGAGACGGCGAACAGGGCGGCCGCGGCGCCGAGGCCGAGCAGCCCCAGCAGCAGGGCGAGCCCGCCGCCGATGCTGTGGGCAGCGAACTCCCGCACCTTCGGGGCGGGCATCTCGGGGATGTCGGCGGCGGCGGCCGGCTCGGATATGGACACAGGGGACCCCCGGTTGTGGTGGGGCCGGGCAGCGTGTGCGCCCGGCTCTGCTCTATCTAAGTGATATCACTTTTTGCCGCCAGGCAACCCTCCGCCATCGATCCGTCGTCGGTTCCTTGGGGGCGGGTGCTGATTGTCACGTCCGTAAAAGAACGGATCAGACGCCCTTTGTCATATAGAGGGGTGTTAGCTTTCGGAGCTGACCCCGAGACGGAAGCGAGCGTAGGGACCCATGGGACGAGCGGAAGAGAGACGAGCGCGTCAGGGCGGCCACCGCGCGGCGCCCCGGCGCCGCCGCCCCACGCCCGACCCCGCGCCCACCGACTCGACCCGCATAGGGCCCGCCCCCGGCGGCAAGCCCGCCCGGGGCCTCATACGCCGGATATTCACCTGGAAGAAGATCCTCGGGACCTTCTTCGGCATGTGCCTGCTGGTGATCGCGGCCTTCATCGGGCTCTACCTGTACGTGGACATCCCGGCCGGCAACGCCGCCGCCCAGCAGCAGAGCAACGTCTACAAGTTCAGTGACGGCACGATCCTCGCCCGCGACGGACACGTCAACCGCGAGATCGTCAGCCTCGCCAAGGTGCCCCGCAAGGTCCAGCTCACCTTCGTCGCCGCCGAGAACAAGAGCTTCTACCACGACTCCGGCGTCGACTTCCGAGGCACCGCCCGCGCCCTGGTCAACACGCTCTCGGGCAAGGGCAAACAGGGTGGTTCCACGATCACCCAGCAGTACGTCAAGAACTACTACCTCAACCAGGACCAGACCGCCACGCGCAAGCTGAAGGAACTGGTCATCGCGCTGAAGGTGGACCGCGAGAAGTCCAAGGACGACATCCTCGCCGGCTACATCAACACCAGCTACTACGGCCGCAACGCCTACGGCATCCAGGCCGCCGCCCAGGCCTACTACCGCGTCGACGCCCAGGACCTCACCGTCGAGCAGGGCGCCTACCTCGCCGCACTGCTCCAGGCACCGAGCCAGTACGACTGGGCGGTCGCCACACCCACCGGCAAGCGGCTGGTCACCGCGCGCTGGAACTACGTCCTGGACAACATGGTCGAGGAGGGCTGGCTGCCCAAGGCCAAGCGCGCCGCCATGCACTTCCCCGTGCCGAAGGAGCCCAAGGGCGCCCCGGGCCTCGGCGGGCAGAAGGGCTACCTCGTCGAGCTGGCCAACCAGCAGCTGGAGCAGCAGCTCATGACGCAGCAGGGACTCACCCAGTCCCAGGCGGAGAACGCGGTCGTCCACAAGGGCTGGACCATCACCCTCAACGTCGACCGCAAGAAGCAGGCCGCGCTGGAGAGGGCCGTCAAGACCCAGCTGACCGGCAAGCTCGACAAGAAGAAGCGCAAGGTCGACGGCGCCATCCAGGCCGGCGCCGTCTCCGTCGACCCCGCGACGGGCAGGATCGTCGCGCTGTACGGCGGCAAGAACTACTACGACCACTACTTCGACAACGCCACCCGACGCGACTACCAGCCCGCCTCGACGTTCAAGCCGGTCATCCTCGCCGCGGCCCTGGACGGCGCCGCCACCACGCAGGACGGCACGCGGATCAACGCCGACACCCTCTACGACGGCACCAGCCGCCGCCCGGTCGTGGACCACGGCTCCCGCGTCGGCTTCGCCCCGCCCAACGAGGACGACGTCAGCTACGGCAAGATCACCGTCCAGCAGGCCATGAACAAGTCCGTCAACTCCGTCTTCGCGCAGATGGGCGTGGACGTGGGCATGGACAAGGTCATGAGTACGGCCGGCAGGCTCGGCATGGACACCAAGGGCATGCAGGCGGTGCCCGCGCAGACGCTGGGCTCGATGGGCGCCAGTCCGGTGGAGATGGCCGGCATCTACGCCACCTTCGCCAACCACGGCCACAAGGTGACTCCGACGATCATCAAGGCGGCCGAGAACAGGGGCCGTCCGGTCCGGGTGCCGGACCCGCTCGGTGGCCCGGTGATCAGCCGTACGGCCGCCGACACGGTCACCTCGGTGCTCACCGGCGTGGTGGACGACGGCACGGCCAAGCGGTCCGTGGCGGACAACCCGCTGCGCGACGGCCAGCAGGTGGCGGGCAAGACCGGCACCTCCGACGAGAACAAGTCGGCCTGGTTCACCGGCTACACCCCGGACCTCGTCACCTCGGTCGGCCTGTTCGGCGAGGACCCCAGGACGCGGGCCCACGTGTCGATGACGGGTGCGACCGGCCTGCTCCCGGCGCCCGGCCGGATCAACGGCGGCGGCTACCCGGCGCAGATCTGGGCCGCCTACACCTTCGGCGTGACGGACCGGGCCACGTTCGACCTGGAGACCACCCAGGGCGCGGCCGTCGAGCCGACCCCCACGGCGCCGACGTGGACGCCCACCACCCCGACCCGGACGCCGTCGCGGACGCCGAGCAGCGCGCCCCCGACGTCCCCGTCACCGTCGCACAGCCCGTCGCAGACGCCGTCCCAGACCCCGTCGCAGACGCCGTCCGAGACCCCGAGCCAGACGCCGACGAGCCGGCCGCCGACCACCCCCGCCACTCAGGACCCGCTCGACCCCGTCCCCGACGCCGGCCTCGGCCGGTAGCGGCGCGGGACGCACGACGGCGAAGGGCGCCCGGAATCCTCCGGGCGCCCTTCGCCGTCAGCGGCAACCGCGGGGCCTCAGCCCCGGTTCAGCTCGAACCACACCACCTTGCCGGTGCTCAGCCGGGTCGCACCCCAGCGCCGGGCCAGCCTGTTGACCAGGTACAGGCCGCGCCCGTCCTCGTCCGTGGCCCGCGCCTGCCTCAGCCGCGGCAGCTGCGGCACGTCGTCGCCGACCTCGCAGCGCAGCACGTCCGTGCGCAGCAGCCGCAGGGTCACGGGCCGGGACGCGTACCGTACGGCGTTCGTCACGACCTCGCTGACCAGCAACTCCACCGAGTCCGTCAGGTCCTCCAGGTCCCAGCGCGACAGCGCGCGCCGGGCCAGCCGCCGGGCCTGCCCGGGGGCGGAGTCCTCCGGCTGCAGCGTCCAGTACGCGACGTCGCTCGGCGCGATCCCGTCGAAACGGGCGGCGAGCAGCGCGATGTCGTCGTCCCGGTCGCCCGGGCCGAGCATGTCCAGCACCTCGTCGCAGAGCGCTTCCAGCGGCGGCGGATGGTCCGGGCCGGTCAGCTGCGCGGTCGCGGCCAGCTTCTCCCGCAACTGCTCTATGCCGGTCCACACGTCCCGCAGCCGGGACTCCACCAGCCCGTCGGTGTACAGCAGCAGGGTCGCGCCCGCCGGCGCGTCCAGCTCGACCGCCTCGAAGTCCACCCCGCCGACACCGATCGGCGCGCCCGGCGGCACCCGCAGCACCTCGGCGCGCCCGCCCAGGTGCAGCAGCACGGGCGGCGGATGACCGGCGTTGGCGATGGTGATGCGGTGCGTGACCGGGTCGTAGACCGCGTACAGGCAGGTCGCCATGCGGTCGGTGCCCAGCCGCTGCGCCTGCTCGTCCAGGTGGTGCAGCACCTCCTGCGGGGGCAGGTCCAGCCCGGCCAGCGTCTGCGCGGTCGTCCGCAGCTGGCCCATGATGGCCGCCGAGGTCATGGAATGCCCCATCACGTCACCGACGACCAGCGCGACCCGGCTGCCGGGCAGCGGGATCGCGTCGTACCAGTCGCCACCGACCCGCGCGGTCTCCGCCGCCGGCAGATACCGGGAGGCCAGCCGGACACCGGTCGGGCGGGGCAGCGTCTCGGGCAGCATGGTGCGCTGGAGCTCGTCGGCGATGTAGGCCTCACGGCCGTACAGCACCGCCTTGTCGATGCCGAGGGCGCTGTGGGTGGCCAGCTGCGCGGCCACCAGCAGGTCGTCCGTCTCGAACGCGAACCGGTCCGGGCGGCGCAGGAACAGGGCCGCCCCGATCACCCGGCGCCGGCCGCGCAGCGGCGCGAGGATCGCGCGCTGCCCGCCCGGCACGACCGCCTCACCGCCCTCACCGAGCAGTTCCGGCAGCGCGGCCCGGGCCGCGGGGGCGTCCGCGAACACCGGGCGCACGCCGCGCAGCACCTCGTTCAGCGCGCCGCCCGGCCGCACCTCGCACAGCTCGGTGGTCAGCGACGACAGCTCCGCCAGCGCGGTCGGCTCCGGCTCCGGATCGAACGCGGGCGGCAGCAGCGCCCCCTCGGTGTCCCGCTCCTCCGGGATCCGGTCGGTGCGGCGCAGCCGCAGCACCACCGGGCCCGTGGGCCGCTCGTCACCCACCGGCAGCGGGTCGCGCAGATAGACCAGGATGGCGTCGGAGAACGTCGGCACGGTGGCCCGGCACAGACCCATCACGATCTCGTCCAGGTCGAGTCCGCGGGCGATCCGCCGGGTGGCGGCGCCCACGAACCGCAGCCGGTCCCCGTCCCGCCGCATCGGCATCGGCCGCCCCGGCGGCAGCCCCCGTCCGGTACGGCGCTCCTCACCGCCCGGCGTCCGCTCCTGCTCGGCGCCGGGCTGCGCCGGGATGGCCTCCGGCGCGGGCCGCGGGCGATGGGCGCCGGGCTCGGCGGTGGCGGGCTGGGAGTGCTCGGGGCCGTTGACTGGGGGCTCCTTCCCCTTGCCGTCCTGTCCCTTGCCGCAGGGCGTGGCCGTGCCCGCGGCGGGCGGCGATCCGTCGGCCCGGGTCTGCACCGGTAACGCCGGGGCGCCGAGGGGCTCCGGGGAACGCAGGAGTGCCCCGCGGCGCTCCGCGGGGTCGACGCCCGGCTGGGGGCGTTCGAAGGAGGTGGGCTGCTCCGTCACGCGTGTCGCATCCATCCGTCCGGGGCCAAGGGCAGTTGGACCCGCCGAAATTCCGATACCCGCAATACGTGCCCCAGGAACGGAATTCCCGCGTGGTCGGGGGTGGTACCTGTGCCGGCGGCGAGGTCTGCGCGGCCCGCGGCGGTGTCGCCGCAGGTCCTCGCGGTGGTGCCGTGGTGCCCCTCGCTCACGTCCTGCCGCCCCTCGATGACGTTCGGTCAAGCCCGGCGATCGATCCGGGAGTTACTGTGGTGCGCCCTTGCGGAGGACGATCCTACGTTTCTTGCCGGGGGGCGCATCAAGGGTCTCATGAGGACACGTGCGCGGGCGTACGGTCCCAGTCCTCGGGCAGAGAAGGTACCGTCCAGGACGGGTCCGGGCGCCAGTGCTCCCAGCCGTCCGAGAACGGCGCCCCCCAGGCGCGGATCACCTCGACCGCCTGCCGGCCGGCCGCCCGCACCCGCTCGGCGGTCTCCGCGTCCATCAGCCCGTCGCGCTGGGCCTGCGCGAACTCGTCCTCGTCCCGCCAATGCCAACGGCGGTCCGGATGCACGGAGATGTCCAGGAAGTGGTCCTCGGAGTCCACCCCGCGCGCCCAGCGGGCCAGCGGCTGCTCCAGGTTCACGTACCAGTTCTTGAACCGCCAGCCCGGATCCCAGAACAGCCACACCGACCACGGCCGGCCGGGCTGGGCCAGCTTGAGCACGCCCGTGCCGAACCAGCGGTCCCGCTGGACCGTACGCGGCTTGGTGTAGCGGGACTCCAGCGGCTCCAGGTGCACGGGCGTACCGTCCGCCAGAACCGGCTTCACGCACTCGGTGCCGGGGGCCAGCCACACCGCGAGGAGTTCCACGTCGTCCCGTACGACGGTGACGGGCCGGGCGATGTGGACGTGCTCCCCGGCGTTCTCCCGGTACCGCCACAGGATCTGCGTCCCGGGCGCCCAGTACGTCGCAGGTCCCGCCGCCGCTCGTGTCATCGCTCCGTCGTCCGCCATGGACAGATATTAGGTGCCGTGCTCATGTGACGCTGCGGCGCACGTCACGGTGGTACGGCCGTGGCCGGAAAGGCGCGCCCGCGGTCACGGGCGTGTCATCCGCAGGACGTCCAGCGCCTCGTCGAGCTGCTCCAGGGTCAGGTCGCCGCGCTCCACGTACCCGCCCTCCAGGACGACTTCGCGGATCGTCCTGCGTTCGGCGAGGGACTTCTTGGCGACCTTCGCGGCCTCCTCGTAGCCGATGTACTTGTTCAGCGGGGTCACCACGGACGGCGAGGACTCGGCGTACTCACGGGTGCGTTCGCGGTCCGCGGTGATGCCGTCGACCGTCCGGTCGGCCAGCAGCCGCGAGGCGTTGGCGAGCAGCCGGATCGACTCCAGGACGTTCTTGGCGATGACAGGGAGCATCACGTTCAGCTCGAAGTTCCCGGCGGCCCCGGCGGTGGTGATGGTGACGTCGTTGCCGATGACCTGCGCGGCCACCATCAGCACGGCCTCGGGGACGACCGGGTTGACCTTCCCCGGCATGATCGAGGAACCGGGCTGGAGGTCGGGCAGCCGGATCTCGGCGAGACCGGTGCGCGGCCCGGACGCCATCCAGCGCAGATCGTTGGCGATCTTCGTCAGGCCGACCGCGATCGTCCGCAGCTGCCCGCTGGTCTCCACGACCCCGTCCCGGGCGCCCTGCGCCTCGAAGTGGTCACGGGCCTCGGTCAGCGGCAGCCCGGTGACCCGGGCGACCTCCTCGATGACCGCGGCGGAGAAGCCGGGCGGGGTGTTGATGCCGGTGCCGACCGCCGTGCCGCCCAGCGGCAGTTCCGCCAGCCGGGGCAGCGAGGCCCGCAGCCGCTCGACGCCGTACCGCACCTGGGCCGCGTAGCCGCCGAACTCCTGACCGAGCGTCACCGGCGTCGCGTCCATGAGGTGGGTGCGGCCCGACTTCACCACGTCCGCGAACTCCCCGGACTTGCGCTCCAGGGACGCGGCGAGGTGCTCCAGGGCCGGGATCAGGTCATGGGTGACGGCCGAGGTCGCCGCGATGTGCAGGGAGGACGGGAAGACATCGTTGGACGACTGCGAGGCGTTGACGTGGTCGTTGGGGTGCACGTCCCGCCCGAGCCGCTCGCTCGCCAGCGTCGCGACGACCTCGTTGGTGTTCATGTTGGACGAGGTCCCCGAGCCCGTCTGGAAGACGTCCACCGGGAAGTGCTCGTCCCACCGGCCGTCGGCGACCTCCCCGGCCGCCTCCTGGATCGCCTCCGCGACCTCCTTGTCCAGCACACCCAGCTCGGCGTTCACCTTCGCCGCCGCCGCCTTGATGCGGGCCAGCGCCTCGATGTGCGCCCGCTCGATGCGCTGCCCGGAGACCGGGAAATTCTCGACGGCACGCTGGGTCTGCGCCCGCCACTTGGCATGGGCCGGGACCCGGACCTCACCCATCGAGTCGTGCTCGGTCCGATACTGCGGCTCTTCGCTCGTCATCGTCCTACCTCCGCACACGTGAGCAGCTGACGCGGAACCCGTATTCCCCGTCGCCCCACACGAGTACACCCCGCCGGCGGCGACCCCTCCCGTGGGACGCCGTGCGAAACGCGGGAAGCCCCCGGCCGGCGGCCGGAGGCTCCTCGCACGACGCGGTACCGGGTCAGCCGAGGCCGGGCCCGCGCACCGGGATGGACGTGAAGGTCGGCTGCGGCGCCGGGTCCTGGAAGAAGTCGTTGCCCTTGTCGTCCACCACGACGAACGCCGGGAAGTCCTCGACCTCGATCCTCCAGACGGCCTCCATGCCCAGCTCCTCGTACTCCAGGACCTCGACCTTCTTGATGCAGTCCTGGGCGAGGCGGGCGGCGGGGCCGCCGATGGAGCCGAGGTAGAAGCCGCCGTGCGTGTGGCAGGCGTCGGTGACCTGCTTGCTGCGGTTGCCCTTGGCGAGCATCACCTTCGAGCCGCCCGCCGCCTGGAACTGCTCGACGTAGGAGTCCATGCGGCCGGCCGTCGTCGGGCCGAAGGAACCGGAGGCGTAGCCCTCGGGGGTCTTCGCCGGGCCCGCGTAGTACACCGGGTGGTCCTTCAGGTACTGCGGCATCTCCTCGCCCGCGTCCAGCCGCTCCTTGATCTTGGCGTGCGCGATGTCGCGGGCCACGACCAGCGGGCCGGTCAGGGACAGCCGGGTCTTCACCGGGTACTTCGACAGTTCGGCGAGGACCGTGTCCATCGGCTGGTTCAGGTCGATCCGCACGACGTCACCGGCCTCGTCGAGGTGCTCGTCCGTCGTCTCCGGCAGGAAGCGCGCCGGGTCGGTCTCCAGCTGCTCCAGGAAGACGCCCTCGGCGGTGATCTTCGCGACGGCCTGGCGGTCGGCCGAGCAGGAGACGGCGATCGCGACCGGGCAGGACGCGCCGTGCCGGGGCAGGCGGACCACCCGCACGTCGTGGCAGAAGTACTTGCCGCCGAACTGCGCGCCGATGCCGATCCGCTGGGTCAGCTCGAAGACCTTCTCCTCCAGCTCCTTGTCCCGGAAGCCGTGGCCGAGCGGCGAGCCCTCGGTGGGCGCGTTGTCCAGGTAGTGCGCGGAGGCGTACTTCGCGGTCTTCAGCGCGTACTCGGCGCTGGTACCGCCGACGACGATCGCCAGGTGGTACGGCGGACAGGCGGCCGTACCGAGCGAACGGATCTTCTCCTCCAGGAACTTCATCATGGAGGCCTCGTTCAGGACGGCCTTCGTCTCCTGGTACAGGAAGGACTTGTTGGCCGAGCCGCCGCCCTTCGCCATGAACAGGAACTTGTAGGCGCCGCCGTCCGTCGCGTACAGCTCGATCTGGGCGGGCAGGTTGGAGCCGGTGTTCTTCTCCTCCCACATGGTGAGCGGAGCCATCTGCGAGTAGCGCAGGTTCAGCTTCGTGTAGGCGTCGTAGATGCCGTGCGAGAGGTGCTTCTCGTCCTCGCCGCTGGTGAGGACGTTCTGCCCGCGCTTGCCCATGACGATCGCCGTGCCGGTGTCCTGGCACATCGGCAGCACGCCGGCCGCCGCGATGTTCGCGTTCTTCAGCAGGTCCAGCGCCACGAACTTGTCGTTGCCCGACGCCTCGGGGTCGTCGATGATGCGGCGCAGCTGCGCGAGGTGGGCCGGGCGCAGGTAGTGCTGGATGTCGTGGATCGCCTCCTCGGCCAGCTTGCGCAGCGCCTGCGGCTCCACCTTGAGGAACGTCCGCCCGTCGGGCCCCTCCACCGTGGAGACGCCCTCGGACGTCACCAGCCGGTACGGAGTGGTGTCCTCTCCTTGCGGGAGCAGATCGGTGTACGCGAACTCAGGCATCTCTCAGCCCATTCCTCACTCTGACGGACGGCCGCCCGCCGACGCTGGCGGGCCTCACCAGCCTAGGACCTGCCGTCGGCACGGAACCTGTGAGGTGAGGCTCAGCCGCTGTGACGTAACGCTCAGCCGCGGTCACGTACGGCGCAGTCGCGACACACCCGGAGTTGCCCACACCCCTGGTCGCGATCTATCGCGTTTCGGTACGCTGCTGCCGTGGACCTTCAGAAGCAGGCTCAGTCCCGGGACGCCGCGCCGCGCGTGGCCGAGCTGCGCGCCTCGGACGCCGACCGTGACCGCACCGCCGACATTCTCCGCGAGGGCCTCGCGGAGGGCCGGCTGACCGCCGACGAGCACGCCGAGCGCGTGGACGGCGTGCTGCACGCCAAGACGGTGGGTGAGCTGGAGGTCTTCGTCCGGGACCTGCCCGCCGCCCACGAGCGGCTCGCCGCCCCCGCCTACGCCCCCGTGCCCCGCCCCGTGCCGGGCGCGGTACCGGAGGAGGCCGACGCCAGCGTGGTGGCGGTGTTCAGCAGCGCCATGCGCCGGGGCCGCTGGCGTGCGGGGCGCCGGCTGCACGCGTACGCGGTCTTCGGCAGCGTCGAGATCGATCTCAGCGAGGCGATCTTCGAGTACCAGCAGGTGGTGATCAAGGCGGTCTCCGTCTTCGGCGACGTCCAGATCCGCGTCCCGGAGAACGTCTCGCTGCGCGGCACCGGGGGTGGCGTCCTCGGCAACTTCGAGGTGAGCCCGCTCGACTCGGCCGACTCCCGGGCGCCGGTGGTCTACGTCGACGGCTGGGCCGTCCTCGGCAACGTGGAGGCGCGGCCCCGGCGGGGCAGGCGGGTCGCGGACATCCTGGAGCGCGTCCAGGACAAGGTCGACCGCAAGCTCCGCAGACACCTGGGGCATTGACCCGGGGGGCGCGAAGGAGACGCCACGCGCCCGCGGTTGGGAACTCTGTGCATAGGCGCGCGCACAGCGGGTAGGCCTTGCTGCATCGTCTCTCGCTCGCGAAGCCGTCGTCAGGAGTAGACCGTGCTGCAACCGCCGCATTCGTCTCTGCAAGTAGCTGCCGTCCCGGCGCAGCGGCTGCCGGCGCGGGACAGGGACCAAGACGCCGCCTGGCACACCGAGGCGGTGTGCCGGCGCGACGAGGCCGGCCTGTTCTTCGCCCCGTCGAAGGAGCCGACCGCCGCCCGGCTCTCCCGCGAGGACGCGGCCAAGCGCGTCTGCTCCCGCTGCCCGGTCATGGTCGAGTGCCGCGAACACGCACTCCTCCAGCCTGAGCCCTACGGCGTCTGGGGCGGCCTCACGGCGGCCGAACGCCGCGTGGTTCTCGCCCGGCGCCGGCGCCGCGAGATGGACCTCAAGAAGACGGCCCGCCCCGCCCCCAACCGCATAGCAGGCTGACCGCCACCCTCAGGGGCGCCCCCTTCAGCCAGGGGGCGCCTTGTCGTTGCCGCATGCGACGGCTCCGGCTTCGGTGCGGAGCAGGTGCTGTGGGTGGCTGGGCGACGCGGGCGGTGCGTCCCGCCGGGTAAGGGGGCCGGGCCGTGCTGCCAGGCGGTGCGGCGGTGTGCGTCGCGCTGGGGGCATGGGGCCGGCTTGTGCTGTCCCGGCAGGCGGCGGGGCGGGGTGTGTACGTCGCCGTTGCTGCTGGCGCGCGGCCGCTCCGGCCGTCGCGCGGCACCTCCGGTCGGGCGTGGCCACTCCGAGGCTGCGCCGGTGCGCGGCCGGGGCCCGGCCGCGGTCAGGCGGGGGGCGGGCGGCGCCGCGGGACCGCACCCGCCGGCCGACGCCCGCACCCGCCGACCGGCGCCCGCACGCGCCGGCCGGGGTGCGACTGCCTGGCCCGCACCCGCGCCCGCACCTCACGCGCCCGCCGGTCGGCACGCGGCCACTCCAGCGCGGCGCGGCCACTTCGAACCGGCCTGGTCGATCCGACCCGGCCTGGTCGATCCGACCCGGCGCGGTCGATCCGGCCGGGGCGTGGCTGGTCCGGCCGGGGTGCGGGACTGCCGGCTGACTCGCGGCCCCGCCTGACGGGCACGGCTGCTCCCGGCCGGGGGCTGTCCGGCCCGGACCCTACTTCGCCCGGTCGAAGTCGATCGCGCTGTAGGCCCGCAGCTTGCGCAGCCGGTGCTCGGAGTCGATCCTGCGCACCGTCCCGGACTTCGACCGCATGACGATCGACTCGGTCAGCGCGGTCTCCGACCGGTACCGCACGCCCCGCAGCAGCTCACCGTCGGTGATACCGGTCGCCACGAAGAAGACGTTCTCCCCGGAGACCAGGTCGTCGGTCGTGAGCACCCGGTCGAGGTCGTGCCCGGCGTCGATGGCCCGCTGCCGCTCCTCGTCGTCCTTGGGCCACAGCTTGCCCTGGATCGTCCCGCCCAGGCACTTCACGGCGCAGGCCGAGATGATGCCCTCGGGGGTGCCGCCGATGCCGAGCAGCAGGTCGACGCCGGTGCCCTCGCGCAGCGCGTACACCGAGCCGGCGACATCGCCGTCGGAGATGAGTTTGATACGGGCGCCGGCCTCGCGGACCTCCCGGATCAGGCCCTCGTGCCGCGGCCGGTCCAGGATGACGACGGTGACGTCCTCCGGCGCGGACCGCTTGGCCTTGGCGATCCGCCGGATGTTCACGCCCACGGGCGCGTCGATGTCGACGAAGTCCGCCGCCTCGGGGCCGGTGACGAGCTTGTCCATGTAGAACACGGCGGACGGGTCGAACATGGCGCCGCGCTCGGCGGCGGCGAGGACGGCGATCGCGTTCGGCATGCCCTTGGCCGTCAGCGTGGTGCCGTCGATCGGGTCGACGGCGATGTCGACCTCGGGGCCGGTGCCGTCACCCACGTGCTCCCCGTTGAAGAGCATCGGGGCCTCGTCCTTCTCACCCTCGCCGATGACGACGACGCCGTTCATCGACACGGTGGAGACGAGGGTCCGCATGGCGCGCACCGCGGCACCGTCGGCGCCGTTCTTGTCACCGCGCCCCACCCAGCGGCCCGCCGCCATCGCGGCGGCTTCGGTCACCCTGACGAGTTCCAGGGCGAGGTTGCGGTCGGGAGCCTCCGAGGGAACATCGAGTTCGGACGGCAATTGATGATTTTCGGTCATCGGAGCGCACCTTTCTGATACGACGACGGCCGGATGAGGGTATTGGACACTGACTCTATCGCTGACCAGACAAAATGAGCAGGGGACCCCACGGATGAGCGCTTGGGGCACCTGCGACGATAGTGGGCGTGGCAGGTTCGAACGGCAAGCAGAAGACGGCCCGGGACATGATCATCTCCCTGGCCCTGATCGGTATCGCGGCGGCGGTCGTCTACTTCCTCGCCATCCCGCACAACGATCACTCTCCCGACCTCAAGCGGGTCGACTACCGGGTCGAGCTGATCACGGCCCGGCGCGCGGTGAGCTATCCGGTGGCCGCCCCCGAGGGCCTGCCGGACACCTGGAAGGCGACCTCCGTGCGCTTCCAGGGCCAGAACTCCGACCACTGGCACCTCGGCTTCCAGACCCCGGACGGCCAGTACGCGCAGGTCGAGCAGTCGTCCGCGCAGAAGCCCGCCGAGTTCATCGAGCAGGCCAGCCAGGGCGCGTCGGCGACGCGGCGGACCGAGACGGCCGGTGGCCGTACCTGGACCCGTTACACCGGCGGCCGCTACGACGCCCTCGTGCTCCAGGGCACCCCCGGCTCCACGACGGTGGTGTCCGGTACCGCCTCGTTCAAGGAGCTGACGGCGATGGCGGCGGCGCTGCGCATGAAGTGACCATGACCCCGTGTGAAAGGGGCCCCCGGCGATGCCGGGGGCCCCTTTCGCGCGGGTGGGTGCGCTCAGACGGTCGTGACGACGTCCTCGTACGCCAGGCGCGGCGAGCGCGGGTACCAGGCGTCCGGGCCGGGCCGGCCGATGTTGACGATCATCAGCGGGGTGTGGTCGTCGTCCAGGAACTCCTTGCGGACGCCCTCGAAGTCGAAGCCGGTCATCGGGCCGGCGGCAAGGCCGGCGGCGCGGACACCGACGACGAAGTAGGCGGCCTGCAGCGCGGCGTTGAACGCGGCGGCGCTCTCGCGGGCCGGACGCTCGGCGTAGAAGAGGTCCTTGGCCTGCGGGAAGGCGGGGAAGAGGGCCGGCAGCTCCTCGTGGAACTCGTTGTCCGCGGAGAGGATCGCGACCAGCGGGGCGGCGGCGGTCTTGGCCCGGTTGCCCTCGGCCATGTGCGGCAGCAGGCGCTCGCGGGCCTCGGCGGAGCGGACCAGGGTGATGCGCAGCGGGGTCTGGTTGAAGGCGGTGGGGCCGTACTTGACCAGGTCGTAGATCGCCTGGACCTGCTCGTCGGTCACCGGCTCGTCGGTGAAGGTGTTCGCGGTACGGGCCTCGCGGAACAGCAGGTCCTGGGCGGCGGGGTCAAGAACGAGAGACATGCGTGCCTTCCTCGGGTGCGCGGCGGTCCGGGGTCCGGACCGGCTGACCTCACGACCCTACGACAGCTGAGGTTTAATCTTCAACAAAAACCGGGGCGTGGTGACCCGCCTCACAGCCCCGTGGGGTCACCTGGCCTGCTCCCGGCCCTCCGCTCGCCCGGTCCGTCCCCGCCCGCGTGCCCGGTCCGCCTCCGCTCGCCCGCGTACCGGTCCGGCTCCCGCCTCCGGCGTCTATCCGGCCCGCTCCCCGCCCTCCGCGGCCCCCTCCGCGTCCTCCTCGGCCAGCGCCGCGTCCAGCCGGGCCCGGGCCCCCTCCAGCCAGCGCCGGCACACCCTGGCCAGCTCCTCGCCGCGCTCCCACAGCGCCAGGGACTCCTCCAGCGTCGTACCGCCCGCCTCCAGCCGCCGTACGACCTCGACCAGCTCGTCGCGCGCCTGCTCGTACGAGAGCGCCTCGTCCACCTTGCCCGTCATTCGCCCACCTTCACCGTGAATTCACCGTCGGCGACGCGAGCGCGCAGCGTCTCGCCCTCCGCCACTTCTTCCGCGTCCCGCACCACGTGCCCGTCGGCCCGCTGGAGCACCGCGTAACCGCGCTGGAGCGTCGCCGCGGGGGAGAGGGCCACCACGCGTGCGTGCGTGTGCGCCAGTTCCGAGTCCGCGCGGTCCAGCAGGTGCCCTACCGTCCGCCGGCTGCGGTCGACCAGCGAGCCGACCTGGTCCGCGCGCTCGTCGATCATCCGGTGCGGATCCTCCATCGAAGGCCGCGCCAGCGCGTGCGCCAGCCCCCGCTCCTCCCGCTCCACGGACGCGTTCACGCAGCGCCGCGCCCGGTCCCGCAGCATCCGCACCCGCTCCAGCTCCTCGCCCACGTCCGGTACGACCTTCTTGGCCGCGTCCGTCGGTGTCGAGGCACGCAGGTCGGCGACATGGTCGAGGAGCGGGTTGTCCGGCTCGTGCCCGATCGCGGACACGACCGGCGTCCGGCACCCGGCCACGGCCCGCACGAGCTGCTCGTCGGAGAACGGCAGCAGGTCCTCCACGCTGCCCCCGCCCCGGGCGACGATGATGACGTCCACCTCGTCGACCGCGTCCAGTTCCTTGACGGCCTGGACGACCTGCGGGACGGCGTGCACCCCCTGCACGGGGACGTTGCGCACCTCGAAGCGGACCGCCGGCCAGCGGTGCCGGGCGTTCTCCAGCACGTCCCGCTCCGCGGCGGAGGCCCGCCCGCACACCAGTCCGATCAGCTGCGGCAGGAAAGGCAGCGGCTTCTTCCGCTCCGGCGCGAACAGGCCCTCGGCCGCGAGCGCCTTCTTCAGCTGCTCCAGCCGGGCCAGCAGCTCACCGACGCCCACGGGTCTTATCTCGGCGGCGCGCAGGGACAGCTGGCCCCGGGGGGCGTACCACTCGGGTTTCGCCAGTACGACGACCCGGGCCCCCTCGCCGACGACGTCCGCGACCGCGTCGAACACCTGGCGGTAGCAGGTCACGCCGACGGAGATGTCGTGCGAGGGGTCGCGCAGGGTGAGGAACACGACGCCGGCGCCCGGGCGGCGCGACAGCTGGGTGATCTGTCCCTCGACCCACACGGCGCCCAGCCGGTCGATCCAGCCCCCGATCATGCGGGACACCGCACCGACGGGGAGCGGGGCCTCGGGGGACGTGTTCACAGCCATGCGCCCGAGGGTAACGGTCGGTACCGACAACCCCGGCGAGCCGGCAAGCTTCCGGAAGACGACGCCGAGGACCCCGACGGCCCTGACGCGGTGCCGACCCCGCCGACGCCCGCGAAGGCGACCACGCCGCCGACGCCGGCCGGCGGCGGCTCCCCGCCCCCTGGCCGGTGCCCGGCCGCCGGTTCTCCCCGTGCGGCCCGGGGACGTGATCTCCGGGCCGCCGGACGCGGCCTTACGATGGGTCGCATGACCGCTTCGCCTGGCCGCCGTGTCCTGCTCGCCGCCCCCCGGGGCTACTGCGCCGGCGTGGACCGCGCCGTGATCGCCGTCGAGAAGGCCCTGGAGCAGTACGGGGCCCCGATCTACGTCCGGCACGAGATCGTCCACAACAAGTACGTCGTGCAGACCCTGGAGAGGAAGGGCGCCGTCTTCGTCGAGCGCACGGACGAGGTTCCGCCGGGCAACATCGTGATGTTCTCGGCGCACGGAGTCGCCCCGGCCGTGCACGACGAGGCCCGGCAGGGCCGGCTCGCCACGATCGACGCCACCTGCCCCCTGGTCACCAAGGTCCACAAGGAAGCCGTCCGCTACGCCAACGACGACTACGACATCCTCCTGATCGGGCACGAGGGCCACGAGGAGGTCATCGGCACCTCCGGCGAGGCCCCCGACCACATCCAGCTGGTCGACGGTCCCGAGGACGTCGCCAAGGTCGAGGTCCGCGACCCCTCGAAGGTCGTCTGGCTCTCCCAGACCACCCTCTCCGTCGACGAGACGATGGAGACCGTCGACGCCCTGACGGCGAAGTTCCCGGGTCTGGTCTCCCCGCCCAGCGACGATATCTGCTACGCCACGCAGAACCGTCAGCTCGCCGTGAAGCAGATGGGCGCCGAGGCCGAGCTCGTCATCGTCGTCGGCTCGCGCAACTCCTCCAACTCCAAGCGGCTGGTCGAGGTCGCCAAGCTGGCCGGTGCCCGCGAGGCGTACCTGGTGGACTTCGCCAGCGAGATCGACGAGGCCTGGCTGGAGGGCGTCCGCACGGTCGGTGTCACGTCCGGCGCCTCCGTCCCGGAGGTGCTCGTCGAGCAGGTCCTGGAGTGGCTCGCCGGGCGCGGCTACGCCGACGTGGAGATCGTCAAGGCCGCCGAGGAGTCGATCACCTTCTCCCTGCCCAAGGAACTCCGGCGCGACCTGCGCGAGGAGGCGGCCACGCTGGCCGCCGAGCGCGGCGGAACCGGTACACCCGGGGTATGACTGTCAGTCGTCCGTCGTAACGTGGAGCCATGCAGATCTTCGGCGTGGACATCGGCGGATCCGGCATCAAGGGTGCCCCTGTGGATCTGGACCGGGGCGACCTGGTCCAGGAGCGCTGCAAGGTGCTCACCCCGCATCCGGCGACACCCGACGGCGTGGCCGACGGGGTCAAGCAGGTCATCGACCACTTCGGTTGGACCGGCCCGGTCGGCCTGACCTTTCCCGGGGTCGTCACCGGCGGCGCCACGGTCCGTACGGCGGCGAACGTCGACAAGGGCTGGATCGACACGGACGCGCGCGCCTTGTTCGGCGGCAGACTCGGCGGCCTCCCGGTGACCGTGGTCAACGACGCGGACGCGGCGGGCGTCGCCGAGATGCAGTTCGGCGCCGGGCAGGGCCGCCGGGGCACGGTCATCCTGCTCACCTTCGGCACCGGCATCGGCAGCGCCCTCTTCGTGGACGGCGTCCTCGTCCCGAACACGGAGCTGGGCCACCTGGAGCTGCACGGCCACGACGCCGAGAAGCGGGCCTCCAGCAAGGCCAAGGAGGACCACGACCTCAGCTGGGAGCAGTGGGCGCAGCGCGTGCAGCAGTACCTGGCGCACGTGGAGATGCTGTTCTCGCCGGAGCTGTTCGTCATCGGCGGCGGGGTCAGCCGCAAGGCGCACAAGTTCCTGCACCTGATCGAGGGCGTCAAGGCGGAGATCGTCCCCGCGCAGCTCCAGAACAACGCGGGGATCGTGGGAGCGGCGATGAGAGCGGCTCAGCAGGCGTAGCCGTTCGGGCCGCCCGGAATCCGCTCCCGGGCGGCCCGGCCGCTCAACTCTGTCGCCGGCGCTGTCCGGCCCACCGCATCCGGCGTACGACCACGGTCACGCCGGCGGCGAGCGTCCCCGCGTACAGCCAGCCCGCCTGCGTGGCCAGCCCGGTGAACAGCCCCATCAGCCGGCCGGCGAGCCCTCCGGTGCCGTCGGTGACGGGCAGCAGCCCCACCGTGAACGCGATCGGCGCGACCACCGGGGCGGTCAGCACGTCCCCGTCGCGCACCCACAGGGCCGTGAGCAGGCACACCGGCAGGAACAGCAGCCCGTACACCGTGCCGGAGGCCCCGAAGAGCAGCTGGTCCAGATAGCCGAGCAGGAACATCGCCACGATGCAGAACAGCCCGCTGCCGAGCCCGGTGAGCTTCATGTCGGCCGGCCGGCCGCCCGTGCCCGCCGGCCGGGCGGGCCGCGTCGTACGGCGTGTCCGCGCCGCGCGGGCGGCCCCCGGCGTGGGTCCGCGCTCACCGGCCGGCCCGCGCCGGGCCTGCGGTGGCAGCGGGGCGGGCGGCTGTGCGCCACGTCGCGGTCCGTTGTTCGGATGTCGCGTCCTGCGTTGCTCCATTGGACCAACTTAGGTCTGTTTATGTGCCCAATCAGCCCTCAGACACGCCGACGGGGAATGCTCGGCCGGCCGTCCCACGCTCCCGCGAGCCGGGTGTCCCGGACGCCGTAAACTGGTGGATCGGCCAGTGTCGGTCTCTGGCCTGGCAGCCCCTGGCCCACTCATCAACGGGAAGTCGCAACGTGTCGCTCACGATCGGAATCGTCGGCCTGCCCAACGTCGGCAAGTCGACCCTGTTCAACGCCCTGACCAAGAACGACGTGCTCGCGGCCAACTACCCGTTCGCCACGATCGAGCCGAACGTCGGCGTCGTCGGCGTGCCCGACGCCCGCCTCGCGCGGCTGGCCTCGATCTTCAAGTCGGAGCGCATCCTTCCGGCCACGGTCGACTTCGTCGACATCGCCGGCATCGTGCGCGGTGCCTCCGAGGGCGAGGGCCTCGGCAACAAGTTCCTCGCGAACATCCGCGAGTCGGACGCGGTCTGCCAGGTCATCCGGGCCTTCAAGGACGAGAACGTCGTCCACGTCGACGGCAAGGTCTCGCCGAAGGACGACATCGAGACGATCAACACCGAGCTGATCCTCGCCGACCTCCAGACCATCGAGAAGGTCCTGCCCCGCCTCCAGAAGGAGTCGCGGATCAAGAAGGACATCGGGCCCAAGGTCAAGGCGGTCGAGGAGGCCAAGGAGATCCTGGAGAAGGGCGACACGCTCTTCGCGCACGGCATCGTCCAGGGCAGCGAGCGCGCGGAACTCCTCCACGACCTGCACCTGCTCACCGCTAAGCCGTTCCTCTACGTCTTCAACGTCGACGAGGACGAACTGGTCGACGAGGAGTTCAAGAACGACCAGCGCGCCCTGGTCGCCCCGGCCGAGGCGATCTTCCTGAACGCCAAGCTGGAGGCCGACCTCGCCGAGCTGGACGAGGACGAGGCCCTCGAACTCCTCCAGTCCGTCGGCCAGGAAGAGCCCGGCCTCGCCACCCTCGCACGCGTCGGCTTCGCCACCCTCGGCCTCCAGACCTACCTGACGGCCGGCCCCAAGGAGTCCCGCGCCTGGACGATCAAGAAGGGCGCCACCGCCCCAGAGGCCGCCGGCGTGATCCACACCGACTTCCAGAAGGGCTTCATCAAGGCCGAGGTGATCTCCTTCGACGACCTGGTCGAAACCGGCTCGGTCACCGAGGCCCGCGCCAAGGGCAAGGCCCGCATGGAGGGCAAGGACTACGTCATGCAGGACGGGGACGTGGTGGAGTTCCGGTTCAATGTGTAGCGGGTGACATACCATTCCATCGCTGACCTGGCAATATGCAGGTCAGGTGGGGTCCGATCCTCCGGGGTTGGACCCCTGGTTTTTCCCGTGCTGGGATCGTGCTGGGATGCCGGTGAGGTCCCGGACTGGATCACGGCTGAGGCTCGGAGGTACGCGGTAGGGCATGAACCTCCGCTCGGTGAGGAAGAGGAATGTGGCGCCTCCAGGGCAGACGGGGGGTGTTGCCCGTGATCAGCCCACAGCTCACAGCTCACTGGGACCTTAACCACGCTCGTCGTCACTGTGATCACAACTGGCGCTTCAGTCCGGCGCAGGCGGCTACAACCTTTGCGCGGTGACGGGACTCCGTGCCGGACACGGCCGCTTCGATTCGCCGGGTGTACTGCCGCTCACGCTCTCGTTCCCGGCGCTCCTCCGTCCGGTGGCGCACCCACCACCGTGCCGACCCGGCGAGCACCACGAGGACCATGAGCAGCCACTCGTACCCACCCGTCGAGGCCGCAGCCGCGTTCACCGCACCGACCATGGGGACCTTTCTCCTTCTGTCATCGAGTTGATTTCCGGCAGTTGAACCGGTGACGCCAACTCTCCGCGGCGGCCCGATTTTCCGTCTAGCGTGGGGAAACCGAGGGGAAACCGATCACTGGGTGAGGGGGAGGACATGGGCGGCGGAAGACCCGTCACCACCGGTGGCGAAGCGCAACCCGAACTTGGCGAATTGGCAGCGCGGTTCCGTGAGGCCCTGCGGTCCGCGGGGTACGAGAGCCCCAATGCCTTCCTCTCCGCGCGCGGTTCGGACCATCGGGTGCCTCACAAGAACACGGTCTACGAGATCATCGGTGCTCGTCGGCTTCACGAGCTGTCCACCACCGAGCAGTTCGGCGAGGCTTTGGGGCTGCCACGGCAGGCGGTCACCGACGTCTGGAGCCGGGCACGGTTCGCGCTGGAGCGTCGGAAGCTGGCCGCCCGGCGGGCCGAGCCTGGCCCTGTTCCCGCTGCGTGGTCCGAAATTCCGCTGCCCGATGCCTGGCTCGAAGACCTGCTCGGCAGCCAGGCGGAGGCCGCTGAGCAGTTCCCGTACGACCTGCTGGGCGTACGCAAGCCCCCGTTGTCCCACATCCACATCGAGCAGGACCTCCAGCCGCTCTCCGAGAATGCCGCACGGCACGCGCCGCGCACCACGGGCCCCGCACCGACCCTGGCCGCCGCCTTGTCCGCCCACGACCACCTGTTCGTCACCGGTGGTCCGGGCGCGGGCAAGACCACTCTCGGCCGCCATTTGGTCCGGCAGCTCGCCCGCTACTGGCTGCGCGAGGAGAGGGCGGAGGATCCCTGGTGTCAGGAGGCGGTAGTCCCACTACGGGTCACGGCGACCGACCTGCGGACCCGCCGTGCTTTCCACCAACAGCTCAGTGATGCCGCTGACCGCGCCGGAACGCTGCGCAGCGCCGTTCCATCCGATCGATTCGCTGTAAGGCCGCACGGGGCGCGCTGGCTGGTGATCGTCGATGGCCTTGACGAGGTCGCTTCGCCGGACGACCGGCAGTTGATCCTCAAGAACCTTGCCCGGGAGATCCGGCCGCACGGTGTCTTCCGGCTGCTGATCACTTCCCGGCCGCTTCCACAGGACGAGCTGACGCCCCTGCGGGACCTGCCGTCCATGGGCTTCTACACACTCACCGGTTTCGACTCCGAGCAGCAGTTGGCTTTCGCCCGGCGCTGGTTCGCCGCCCAGGGAACCGACGATCCGGCCGCCGAAGCCCGTGCTTTCCTAGAGGAGGTCGGGCACGCCGGTCTCGGTGAGGTGCTGCAGGTGCCATTGCTGACGACCATCGCCGCCGCGCACCGCAGCCGGAATCCCGGCGCGCCGCTGCCGCGCGGACGCGTCGCACTGTACGAGCAGTTTCTCGCCGATGTCGCCACTGCTCGGGAGAGCGCGGACGAGGTGGACAAGGGGTTCCGGGCCCGCTGGGAGCGACGTGGCCAGGGAAGGCTGGCCGAGTGGCTGCTGGACCACCGGGATCACCTGGTGGCTCATCTGGCGGGGGTCCGCACCGCGAGCGCCTCCACTTCTCTGCTGGACGCCGCTGTGCGGTGGCTGGACACGGAGTTGCCAGGGGAACTGGCCTGGCCGGCCAGGGCCCGCGATGAACTGGGGCAGTTCCTCGGGCAGAGCGGGGCTCTCGTTCACGACCACGGTGAGCTGTCGTTCCTGCATCTGTCGTTCGCGGAGTTCCTTGCTGCGAGGGAGGAGGCCGCCCGTATCCCGGCGGACTTCCCGGACCTCAACGACTGGGCCGGTGATATCCGCAGCCCGTCCTCCCGGAACCGGGCGCTGTTCACCTTCGCCCTGTGGGCCCGGCGCCCGGGGCACGACGTGACCCTGCTCGTACGGCATCTACTGGCCGGCGATCTCGACCACCGGATCATGGCGCTGCGGCTGATCACCTCCGGTGTGCGGCTGGGGGAGGCGCTGGAGGAGGCGGTCATCGACCGGGTGGCGGACCTCGGTCACGACTACGAGGGCCTTGACCGGTACCGCGGCCGTGGCCGCCAGGTGTTACGGGAGCTGTCCCAGCTGCGGGGCAACCGTCGCCTCGCAGCCAGGCTGCGGAGGATCGCGGAGACCGACGGACTCGACGTCTCCTTGCGCGTCGGCGCGGCCGCGGCGTACGCAGAGGTCGCCTCGCTTCCCAAGGGGGTCGCCCTGCTCGAGGAACTCGGCCGGCGACTCCCAGGGGACGGCGCCCTGGAGTGCTGCCGGGAACTGGCCGCGCTCGACCCCGCCGATACGGATCTCCGGGCCGGGCTGCTGTCGGACGTACTCGCTTCGCCGACGGCTTCCACCTGGCTTCGCCTGACGGCCGCGGAGGAACTCGCCGCACTGGGGCGTACCGATGGACTGGCCGAGTTCGCGTGCTCCGTCCTGGCCGGCAATGAGGAAAACGGCGGAACCCTGTGGCGGGCTGGGCAGTTCTGGTACCAGTTGGAGGGGCCGTCGGCCGCGCCGCGCGTCAAGGCGGCGGTGGCAGGTCGCACCCGTACCCGGGAGTGGGCCAAGGCCGCCCTGGCGCAGGTGCTGTTCCTCTTCGGGCTGGTCGAAGATGCGCTCCCGCTCCTGGCGTACACCATCGAGAACAGCACGGACAGCGAATCGATCGACGACGTGGTGCACAGCTGGCTCGACCAGGAGGGGGCGAAGGCCGCCGACGGCCTGGTCGAGTTGCTGCGTGGATACGAGGTGTGGAACTCGGACGAACGCCCGAGCATCGCTATTGACCTGGCAGGGGCAGGGTATCCGCGCCAGGCCGCAGAAGTGGTTCGGTTCTGCCTCGACGACCCGGACCCCGACCATCGGCACAACCTCGCGCTGGAGGCCATGGCGCTCATCCGGTCCCTCGGCCCGTCGGGCGCCGACGAGGTCCTCAGTTGGCTGGACCGGCGCCGGGCGGATGCGGACTCCTTCGCCACCGCGCTGCGGGACCTGGCGGAGGCCGGCGCTGACGCGGGCGGCCTGCTGTCGCTGGCGCGACGTCTGCTCCGTCATCCGGGCAGTGGACACGGCGGCTTTGTCTCGGCCGCCCGTGTCCTGTTCCGGATCGCCGCGGAGGACGCTTGCGCGGAGGTGCTCGCCGCCCTGCGCGACCGCCCGTACGGCGGCTCTGCTCTGCGGGCGGAGTTGCTGCCCCTGCTCGCCGAGTACGGTGAGGCGGCGGCCGTACGGGTGCTGGGCCAGGAGCTTCTGGCGGATCCTGGTCTGGTCGGCCGCGAACTGGAGGCCGTGGTCAAGGCATGGCTGGCGGTGGAAGGCCGGGAGGCGGCGGCCAGCATCGTGGACCGGATCCGGGCCGCGGTGCGCCTGACGGCCGACCAGAGTGTGCCCTTGGCCGAGCTGCTGACTGCGGAAGGGCACCAGGACGCAGCAACCATCCTGTGGTGTCAAGTGGTCACGGCTCCCGAAGCCGGCATCAAGACCCGTTGGCAGGCTGCGCAAGAGCTGCTCGCTTCCGGCGGCGCCGCTCACGCCGAACAGGCCCTGCGCACCGCACTGACGGCCCCGCGTGACGCGGACGAGGCTATGCTGCTGCGTCGCCTGCTGGCCTGGGTACGACCGCCTGCGGATCAGGCATGGGAGGGCACCGCCGGGTGGTCGAGTGCGCCATCGCGTGGCTGATGGCGCATGCCGCCCTTCCCAGCTCATCTCGAAGTTCAACATCCCGATGGGCTGACCAAGAGCATCAAGAGCCGAATCGCCGTCACACGGCGATCAATCCTTGGCGGCATGCACGGTGCGGCTCGAACCCCTGTGGCTGTCTGCTGCAGAGCCCGGGGCCGGATCGAGCGGCCGTCGCAGCTCCGTGACTTTGCTCTTCACGGACGACGGTTGTCCTCTGGCATGCAATCAAGTCTCGACAGCGCGCCCAGTCGTGTGAGGTGAGTACGCTCCTGTGTGCAGGGGCGTTACCCGCGATGCTGGATCGTTTTAAGGCGTCGATCGCCGAAAGCCTCAGGCGATCTGGTCCGGGGCTGTCGGGTTGAGGACAAAGGGAGTAATCGCTGCAGCGGTGAGCGGGGAGGACAAGTACGCTCCGAAGGTGTGGAAGTCGATACGGCCAATCGGGGTGTCGACATGCTGATCAACGGGAAATCGGTCGCCGAGCCGACGAGGAATCGCTACCAGGTCACCTGTGTCGGCGAGATTCACCCAGTAGCGGACCCCGGCAGGCCGGGCACCTTGATCGGCGATGGGTGCGGGCGCCAGATGGTCGAAAATCCCGCCTGGCAAGCCAAGAGGGGAGCCCAGGGTTACGAAGCAGTCCACGGTTAGTTCCGGGTGGGCATGGAGCGCCTCGTACGCAATGACGGAGCCGAGTGAGTGCGCTAGCACGACGTGGGGGCGCGTCCGTCGGATCGACTCGGCCACGGTGGATCGGGCGGCTGCCCGTATCTGCGGAACGTGGAAGTAGCGGCGGACCTCACCGGCCAGCTGGACGGCGAGCCGAATGACCGTCCCAATGGGGACGTTGCGGCGTCGGGAAACCCAGGACAGGACCTGCCGCAGTGGTGCAGTAATCAGTCCCTGCCGTTCCTGGAGGGTGGGTGAACCTAGGGCCAGCGCCCAGGCCATGACGACGGACTGTTCTTGTTCGTCCATAGAGATTAAATCCGGTACGGCGGCCTGCTGCTCCGCAGCGTGGGTGTGGTGAGCGTAGTACGCGACGTGCAGGGCAGGGAGTCGGTGGGTGCCCAGTCCGGCGGCAGCGAACCCATGCTGAAGTTTGAGCCGCCATTGCCCTGCTAGTTCGGTGGCCGCCTCTTCTGGCGAGCGGCCGCTCAGGTGGTTGCCGATGCCGTGCACTGCGACGATCGTCACTGCTCTGGTCCTTCCTCTGAGTGACAATGAATGGAGTACGCAGGGAATCGCCACGGGCCGCCGTTGGTCACGCCGTCGACCTTGTTGATCTGGTACCAGTGTGCCTCCAGCCGCACGACCTCAAATCCGTCAGATGCCAGTACGTCGACGAGCGCATCGTGGAGTTCAGTCATCGTCGCAGTGATGGGGCGGGCGTAGACCAGGCCTAAGGAAGGCGGCAGTCCTCTCTCCCATTCGTCGACGGTGTACAGCTCCCATCCGTCTGCGCGGGCATCACCGCACAGCAGTTCGCCCGGCAACCAAGCCAAGACGTGAGTGACGTCGACGGTCGGCCTCGCTGAGCGGAGTGCCGACGCCGCTTCGGAGCAGCCCCAACTGAGGGCCGTGACATGGCCGGCCTTGCTGCCTACTAACACGCCGCTCTCGTAGGGGGCGATCGTGTGCACTCGATCCGGCACTGGAGCCGGGTATCCGAGCGGATCACCGGATTTGGCATCCCATGCCTGGATCTCCGCCTCGTTGAGAGCGGCCACGAGTACCGTCCTGCCGTTGACTTGGCTGATAGCCAGCACCTGTGGGCTGGCAACAGAGACAGAGCCCACGAGCGAGGCGGTCACAAGGTCCCAGATCCGCACCTGGTCGTCGTCTGACGATTGCTCGGCAGCGAACAGGCGCTCTCCTTGCATCGTGATCGCTCCGATCCGGTCCAGCGTGAGCGATTGCCGCAGGGTGCCGTCAGCCAGGGACCAGAGACAGACCTTTCGTTCGTCATGGACGCTGATCAGGAGAGACTCGTCGCCAAGGTCGCCCGTGACCAGCTTTGTGACCGGTCCGTCCTGGCCAGTGAGGACGTGGGAAAGCGACTCCTTGCTCGGGTCCCACACGTGGATATCACCGTCGGCACCGCCGACTATGGCCCACACCAAATCGCCGTGCGGCACAGCGGCCAGCGCGGTGGCCAGCGCGGGAAGACGGACCGTCGATTCCAGGGCGTCCTCACGGACGTTCCAGGTGTCGAGCTCATTCTCCGTGGTCACTGTGACGACGTAGGACGCATTGCCGACCGTCACCGTGGCGGCATGGCTGAGCTCGCCCAGGTCGGTCAGTTCGTGATCCTCGGCGCCAGTCCCCAGGTCCCAAGCCTTGATCTCGCCAGATGTGAGTTCGGCGCTGAGGACGAGTTCTGAGCCGCCGAGCCGGATGGTGCCGAGGATTGTGGCAGGGTGCCGGAGGTTTTGGCCGTGACCGAACTGCGGGCAAACGTCGAGGTCCCATACCCGCATGTTGCCGTCGCGATGAGCGGTCAGCGCGAGCTGAAAGCGGTCTACATGTCGGATATCTGCGAGTGTCAGTCTGCGGTCTTTGGCCCCCGTGACGGCGTAGACAGTCTCACCGTTCCCCCTTACCGCATACATGACGGGGTCGTAGGCGATGAGGGAGAACAGCGGGGTGCGCGCGTTGGTGGGCTGGATCCGTACCTCCCGAAGGGGCCCCTCCGAGGAGATGATGACGGGCCGATCGCCTAGATTCCGCAGCACTCTCGGCCCATCTCCTGGAGGCTCGGCGGAAACGCAGTGAAAGGCAAGGGAGCCGTCTGCGGTCTCCACGCCGAGCAACGAACCGATGGCGGCGTCTCCGGCTGCGACGGTGTCGAGGATCCTGCCGAACGACTCGCCTAGCAGACCGACCAGGCTGATCTCGCCACTGACCCGACCGACTGCAAGAGCCGTCTCGTCACCGGTGCCGACGACCGTCAGGGATGAGACGCTCGCGCCATCGAGGCGTGTGTCGGCGACGATCGCACCCGTGACGAGGTCGTACAGCAGGAGAGCGTTTTGGTCAGTCACCGCGGCGATGACTGACCGCTCATCCAGATCCGCGATCGCCATTTGGGTGATGACGCCCTTGTCTGTCCTCGGAGCTGAGAAGTACTGGACCGCGCTGTCAGGACTCGGTGTGATGTCCCACGCTTGGAGGGAGCCATCGGTGCCGCCGAACACTGCGAGGAGCCGTTGATCGACGGTTCCCAGGGCGAGGGCTGATACGGTGGCGCCCAATTCATCTTCGCTGATGACATACAGCAGGGACTCCTCAGGCAAGCCCGTGCTCCAGTGCGTGCGGAGCGGGGTCCGTTCGTCGTGGAGACGGCGTGCGAGCCCGGCCGCCTGGTAGGTCACGAGGCTCTGCTGAAGCCTGGCCCGTCGCGTCTCCAGCGGTATGTGCTCGCCGAAGAGGCTGCCGAGGTCGACGGGGCCGAATGCTTTCCGGTACGCGACTCCGGCCCGTCGCGCCGTGGGGGTCTTCGTCCTATGGACGGCCTCCCAGATGCCGGCGTGGTCGGCGCGGACTAGGTACTCCGGGTTCAGGAACAGTTGGTCGACCGCGGATCCGCCCGGAACAGCGACGGCATGCTCCATGAGATGTCGCAGCAGATACGGTGCGGCGAGGTCCCACCGAGGCCCTTCAGCGGCCCACCGCCCGGGGACGGCCGACAATAGCTCGTGAAAAAGGGAGTCGGCGAGCCCGTCAAGTTTGGCCCCGGCGTCACGGAAATGCTCGGTGATCGTCTCGTGGAAGAACCGGTAGAGCTGACGTCCGTCCGAGTCGATGTTCGTCCGTAGATAGAAGCGGGCGGTAGCCAGCTTCTCGCGGGCTTCGCCCGGGGTCAGTGGGCGGAGCTCCTGACCTGCGGCCATGGCGGCAGCCGTGGCCGCTGCGGCCACAAGCTCAAGCGGCATACCCTGCCCCCGTGCTTGTGCCAGCCCCACCATCAAGTGCCGCATCCACGGATCACCGTCCAGCGTGGTCCGCAAGTGCAGTTCGAGCAGTTGCGGCAGGTTCTGCGGCAATTGGCCGACCGCCTCCGCAGGACTCAAGGGTGCACCGGTTCGCAGGAAGTCGGCGAAAAGTGCTGCGACGAGGAAGGTGCTGCGATCGGGGCTATAAGCGATCTCGGTGGCGACCGCACGGGCTACGGACTCACGAAGGTCCTGGTCGGTGTAACCGGGCGCACTGTACAAGATGTCGGCGATGTAGGTCGTGAGGTCGTCCGCGAGATCCTCGACATTTGAGGAAGTGTCCAGATCGAGCACCATCGCGTGGGCACCGGGTACCTCGCAGCACCGGTGGCTGTCCGTCTGCGGTGGGCGCATCCCCACAAGCGCCCGGAAGGCGGGGCGGCCGTCAGAGCGGAGCGTGCGCAAGAGCTCGGGGAGCAGATAGCGGGTGATACGGCCGCTCTCCAGGGCTTCGTCAGTAGCATCGAGGATGAGTATCACCGGTTCCGGCAGGGCCTGGGCGATGCGTTTGAGCTCCTTCAGAGCTTGCTCACTGCTAGCGGCGGCCGGCTCCACGCCCTCGGGAGACAGTTGAACCATGATCGAGGCCATCACCTCGTCCGTGGTCCGGTGCCGGGCATGGACCGCGACAAGAGTCGGGCACCGTCGTTCCGGGCGGTACTGAGCAGGAATGCGGCCGACCAGCCCTGCGCTCAGCTCAGCGAGCTGGTTGTGCGACAGGAAGACCGTCACCCCCAGCAGCGCTGATTTTCCGGCCCCAGGGCTTCCAGTCACTAGCAACAGGGGTTCGTCGCTCGCCAGCCAGGAGCGAATCTGAGTCAGCTCACTTGTCCGCCCAGTGAAGAGGCAGCCCGTCATCGCAACGGCGTCGTCCAGGCGGCCGGATGCCCGAGTGAGGAAGTGCACTGGGTCCAGGCCGGGGTCGAACTCCGCTGCCAATTCCCGAATTGCAAACCGGAGTCGGCTCCGAAGACGCTGCCAGCCGTCAGTGCTAAACGCCGGGTTGGCGAAGAACTCCGGTACCGGCAACGAGGCGGCTCGGCGCGGAGAGTGCACCACGGTCTGCGGATACCCCTCGCCGAGGCGGACCAGCTCCCGCGCGATCTCGTCGGCGACAGCCTCCACCGGCACGTGGGACAGAGTCGGAGAGATATCCCAGTGCCCCAAGCGGAGCCGCTCCAGTGCCTGGGCTGTGGCCTTGGTGAACCGTGCGTCGAAGGCGCTCTCGTCCGCCGTGCAGGCCGCAATCACCCAGGTCTTTCGGTCGCCCTCGGGAACGTCCTGGAACAGCTGGTAGTCCGTCGCGGCCCCTGCACCGCAAACGTCGAGCAAGAATAGGACTGGAGATTGGTCGGCGCTGTGCTCGACCTCGTTCAGCCATCTGCCGACATCGATCGCCGATTCAGGGAGGTCGGTCGGACGGCTGTCCCGCACGGGCAGGTACAATATCCGGCCACGAGAGACCCCGTGACCGGCAAAGTGAACGATGCGCGGTCGGCCCACCGAATCATGTCGCAGCTGCCGCCAGTTCTCCTTAACGCTGACCCAGTCCGCGTCGATCAGCGGTTCACTGACGTTCAGCCCGTCGAAGCGCGAGAGCACCTCAGCGAGTTCATGCACCTGCGGTGCAACGGACGGCAGCGGAAGCAACCCGTCCGACGTGGGGCTCCACTCGTCGTCGACCACGCTCTCAAAGGTCCCAGCCCCGAGCAGAAGTGCTCGAACCATCATTCCCCCGTGCCCGTATGCTCCGGTCTCCAGGCTATCGGGATCGAGGCTGGCTGCTGCCCGCAAACCCTGACGCGGCGGCCCGCTCCCTGCGCGACGCCCTGAACATCACTCCGGCGCCGCTGTCGCCGCGATCATCGCCGACTCCGGCGGCCGCGCTGACCGCCGCGGCGCCACCGTCATCTCCGTCGACGCGGCAGGCGTGGCGCCCCTCCGGGTGACGGAGCACGGCGGCAAACGGCAGGAGGAGACCTTCACCGACCTCATCGCCGCGGCAGCCGGGATCATCCTCGGCCAGCGCGGCCGTGGCGCCCCGGTCGCGGTCCTGCGCGGCAGCGCGTACGAGACCAGTGACGAGGGCGTGGCCGCGATGCTCCATCACCGGCCGTGAAGCTCGTAACCATGACGCTCGCCAGAGCCGCCGTACTCCAGCCCTCTGCTCGTCATGCACACAACAGCCGAGACGCCGCATGGTGCTGGCTTACGGCTCCCGTGCTGGGATGGTGCTGGGATGACCGGCCCGAGAGAGGTGTTTACACAGGTCACAGCGCTGTGTCCGACGTTCCGCTTCAACGTGTAGCCGTCTCGGTACCGCAGGTGAGATAGCTTCGCCCAACGGGCAGGTCAGAAGGGGTGGGACTTGGGTGAGTCCGACCCCTTCTGCGTTGTCGTGCTGACTTTTCGGCTATGGCGAGGCGGTGTGAGCCTGTTGAGGTCCAGGCTGATCGAAGAAGGCAGCGGGCGCTGCAGGATGCCTCGGAAGACACCGGCGGGCGCGTAGGCGCCAGTCGGTTCGTCGAGCTCGTAGTCGTGGACGACGGGTGCGCCGTCCTCGTCCTCGATGCAGCAGCAGTGCGGGACGCCGGCATCTGCGTACGTGCGGAGTCCTGCTGTGCGATCGCGATGGGCGGATTCGCAGGGGACGGCTCCCACGACGAGCTTCACGTCCTCCGGGGCGTAGCAGGTGCGGCCGGTCCGTAGCCCGGAGCCGGATACGGTGCCGGTTCCGTCACCCAGCCCGCCACCAGGACCAGCCGGGACTCGCGGTCGGTGGCGAGGAAACCGAAGGGGCGATCGAAGGCGACCCTGACGACCGTCGTCTCGTAGCGGTACGACGGGACCCCGCCGGCCGGTGCCGGCATGGCCGCCGTGACCGCCGCCGCCCGGAAACCGAGCGCGCCGAACTGGGCCACCGCCGACTGGCGTGCCTCTCCGACGGCCAGCGGGTGGGGGCTCACCCCCGGGAAATGGCCGGCCCGGGTGTCCGTCGCCGTCGCGAGGCCGAACAGGGCGGGCCTGGCGAGCAGGTCGTGGTCGGCCCGTACCTCGTACGACACGGTCGTCACGTCCAGCGTCCTCGGTTCCGGCTCGGCTGCCGGCTGCTGCTCCACGTGCAGGCCCGGGCCCACGTGCCCGTGCGGCAGCCCGCCACCCCCGGTGAGCGGCAGGCCGCGTTCCACCACGCCCACGCCGGCCGCCAGCACCTGACCCGGTGTCATCCGCTCCTCGCCGAGCACCAGGTGGACGTCGATGCCGTGGTCCCCGGGCACCGTCAGTGCGGTGACGAAGCCGTCCGGGGTGCCCGCCACCCCGACGCGGTCCGGCCGGACGCTGCGCCGGCGCAGTCCGCGCAGGGTACGGCCCTGCCAGGGCCCGGCGGCGGGCCGCAGCGGCAGTTCCGTGAAGGGCTGGCGCCAGTTCGTGCGCAGCGTGAGCGCGGTGGCCAGCACCATCCGCGCCTCCCGGGTCAGCGTCACCGGCATGCGCTCGACCAGCCCGCCGGTCCGCTCGGCCGCCCAGCCGTCCAGCCGCTCCCGCGCGGTGACCAGGTCGTCCCCGAAGACGCCGTGGGTGCCGGCGGGCAGCCCGGCCCGCCACTCCTCGCGCAGGGGCAGGGCGTGGTGCGCCCACAGGCCGAGCGCCGCCTCCAGACCGGACACCGACGCGAGCCCTGCCAGCAACTCCCGTGCCGCGCCGGCCGCCTGCTCGGCGGGGACGCCCAGCGCGCCGGCCAGTTCCGCCCGCGCCGGGCCGGCCGCGCCGTCGGCGAGGAAGGCCAGCAGGGGCCAGACCCCGGTCGCGGAGAAGACCGCGCCGTCGTGCGCGGTCGCCGCCCATCGGGCCGTGAGCCCGTTCACCGCACGGACGACCTTCTCACCCACCCGGCCGTCCGGCCTGGTCCCCGCCCCCATCGCGCCCCCGTTCGTGTCCCGCTCATCATGCGTCCGGCTCATCGCGCCGGTCCGGCCACCGGCCTGCCACCGGGGTGCGCTGTCACCGCCCCGCCCCTGGAGCACGGTACCGGTGTCCCTGTCCGCACCTCCCGGCCTCCGCCGGTCACACCGTCCGCGCGAGCGGGGCCGCACGTCTTGGTGGAAGGCGCGCTGACACTCGCAACTGGCTGGCACCGCACCGTAGTTGATGGTTGCCGGCCGCGCATGGAGGGCGCTGCGTCACCGGCTCCCGCCTCGTCGTGCCGTCCTCGGTGATCGTCGTGCGGGCCGGTCTCCTGGTGTGAGCCCGCCCGTCCGGGGGAGGAAGTGCCTGGGTAAAGCGCTCCCCAGCCGTTTGTCATCACATCGAGTGATTCTCTGGCCTTCGCTTGCACGGCGGAACCGCGGGTTGCCAGGCTCTTGCTGTCTGTACAACCTGATGGGAGCGGCCAGTGACTTTCGGTGAACAGCCGGCGTACCTGCGTGTCGCGGGTGATCTCCGCAAGAAGATCGTCGACGGTTCACTCCCGCCCCATACCCGGCTCCCCTCCCAGGCCCGCATCCGCGAGGAGTACGGCGTCTCGGACACGGTCGCGCTGGAGGCACGCAAGGTGCTGATGGCCGAGGGGCTGGTCGAGGGCCGCTCGGGTTCGGGGACGTACGTGCGTGAGCGGCCCGTGCCCCGGCAGGTGGCCCGTTCCGGATTCCGTCCGGCCGGCGGCGCCACGGCCTTCCGGCAGGAGCAGGCCGACGCCGCCGTGCGAGGCACCTGGGAGTCCAGCAGCGAACAGGCCGAGGCCGGCGCGGCGCTCGCCGACCGGCTCGCGATCCAGCCCGGAGACGGGGTCATGCGTACCAAGTACCTCTTCCGGCAGGCCGGCGAGCCGATGATGCTCTCCACCTCCTGGGAGCCTCTCGCGGTCACCGGCCGCACGCCGGTGATGCTCCCCGAGGAGGGGCCCCTGGGCGGGATGGGCGTGGTCGAGCGCATGCGGGCCATCGACGTCATCGTGGACAACGTCACGGAGGAGGTCGGCGCCCGGCCCGGCCTCGCCGAGGAGCTGCACCTGCTCGGCGGGGTACCCGGGCATGTCGTCCTGGTCGTCCAGCGCACGTACTACGCCTCGGGCCGCCCGGTCGAGACCGCCGACGTGGTGATCCCGGCCGACCGCTACCGGGTCGCGTACCACCTGCCCGTGAAGTGACCAGCGGGGTAGGGCCGTTCCCGCGGCGGGCCGTCATGGTGACGGGCCGCGTGACCGGCCGCCGTGGTGACCGGTCGCAGTGGTGACGGGCCGCCGGGCGTACGGCGTGTGCGCCGCCGGGTGAGGTAGCGCACACTCCGGCGCGCCGGCGGGTGGATGCCGCGCCCTCCCCTGCCGTCACCGGCGGCCGTGAGTCCGCAGGGATCCGGCCGTCCTCGCAGGTGGCCCGGGGCCGCCGACACGGCCCCACCCCTGGGCGGCGGTGTTCGCGACGGCGCGTTCGCCCCCGTGCGCCCCCGGCGGTTCTGGCTGGTTGCGTACCTCTTTGTGAAAAGTCGTATGCGCAGCGTGAAGGTAGGGCGTACGCTCGGGCATATGCGGATTGCGGTTTCCTTAGGCGGTGCGCGACGGGGGCCCGAGAGCGCAGCCGAACGTGGGGGAGGGCGGGGCGGTGCGAGAAGGAACGCGGGCGGAGGGGGCCATGAGTGAGGGCACGGTCTCACTGCCCTGGATCGTGATACGGCAGGACGACAACGGCAACCGCTACCGCGTCGGCCGGTACGCGACCCGCGCGGAAGCGCAGAAGATCGCCGACAGCTTCGGCGACCGGGGGCACAAGCAGCTGTACTGGGTCGAGCGCATCGGCCAGAACGGCGACGGCGCGCACAACTGACCGTCCGCGCGCTGACGTAGGCTCCCCTCCATGACGCGCACGCCGCCCGGGACGGAACGGATCGTCGTGGTGGGAGCCGCCCTGTTCGACGGCGGCCGGCTGCTCGCCGCGCGCCGCAGTGCGCCCGCCGATCTGGCCGGGCGCTGGGAGCTGCCCGGCGGCAAGGTGGAGCCGGGTGAGCGGCCCGAGGACGCCCTGGTGCGCGAACTGCGCGAGGAACTGGGCATCGACGCCGAGACCGTCCGGCGGGTGCCGGGGGAGTGGACGCTGCGCGAGCCGTACGTCCTGTGGGTGTGGACCGCCCGCCTGCGCCCCGGCTCGCCCGGGCCCCGTCCCCTCCAGGACCATGACGAGCTGCGCTGGCTGACCCCGGCCCAGCTCTGGGACGTCCCCTGGCTGGACCAGGACGTCCCGGCGGTCCGGGAGACCGCAGGACTCGCACCGCCCGAGCCCGCCGGTGCGGCCGCGTCCGGGCCGGCCGAGTCCGCGGATGTCGCCGTCTCGGGGCCGGCTGGCTCCGCCGGTACGGCTGCCTCCGGGTCGACGGGGCCTGTCGACGCGGCCACCTCCGGGTCGGCCGAGCCCACGGATGCGGCCGCCTCCCGGCCGACGGACTCCGCCCATGGGGAAGCCTCCTCGCCGGACGGGTCCACCGACGGGCCGTCCTGGCCCGACCGCTCCTCATTCGGGCCGGTCGAGTCTGCCGACGGGTCCGTCTTTCCGTCAGGTGGGTCCGTCGACGGGTCCGTCTTCCCGTCGGGCGGGTCCGTCGACTGGTCCTTCTCCCCCTCGGCGGGTCCGTCGGCGGGCCCGCGTCGTCGCGCGCCCGGTCCGCCGGTGGGTCCGGCCGGGCCGGGACCGCAGGGGGCGTAGTGCCCGCGCGGAGTGCCGGATGCCGCCGCCCTCGAAGCACGCGGCGCTCGCGCCGGTCCCGCGGAGCGCCGCATACGCCGTTCGTGCCACAGTGCGCCCTCACGCGCGGTACTGCCCGCCGGATATCGGGTATGTGCCCATTAACCCCATGAAAACGGACATGGGCGGGCTCTGTTGGCCGGGGAAGTGATCGGCGTGATCGACACCGACGGTGACCGCGCCGAGTGGTCCTTCCCCGCGGAACCGGGCGCCGTGCGCAATGCCCGCGCGGCCGTCCGGGGCCAGCTGCGCGGCTGGGACCTCGACTGTCTGGCCGACCTCGCGGCGCTGCTGGTCAGTGAGCTGGTCACCAACTCCCTGCGGCATGCCACCGGCCCCATCGGGGTGCGGCTGGTCCGTCCCGCCGCACTGGGCGACACGCTGCGGGTGGAGGTCTCCGACCCGCTCCCCGACCCGCCGCGGGAGCGCATCGCCCGGCCGGAGGACGAGAGCGGGCGCGGCCTGCAACTCGTCGCCGGATCCTCACGCCGCTGGGGCACCCGGCCCGGCGTCGGCGGAAAGACCGTCTGGTTCGAACTGGCGGTGCCCGGGTGAGGCGGCGGCCGTGGGCGCACGGGGGTGTACAGCCGCCGGTGCGACGTCCAGGTGCGCGCCGGGCACGCGCCCGGTCCCGGGTGGGTGATTCGGCGGCGTGTTCCCTGGTTAGAAGAGTGGAAGTGTTGTCACGGACCGGTCCGAAAAACACCTGGACCGTGCTGTGATCGTGAACACCGTGTCGTGCGGCGCCGTAGTGCTGGATACTGCGGGCAGCCGCCCCTGGTGACCGGTGCCGGGTGCGGTGAGCTGGAGGGGACGGTTCGCGTGAGCGAGATACCAGCGAAGGCCACGGAGTCCGAGGACCCGTCGGACGGCGCGAGGAACCAGGCCGCGGAGGCGGCCGCGGCACCCGGCGACGCCATGTGGCAGAGCAGTCCGCCCGGTTCGATCTACGACTACATCAAGGTCGCGTCCTTCTCCATCAGTCCCGGCGGGCTGGTCGAACAGTGGAGCCTGCGCGCCGAGCAGCTCTTCGGCATCCCCGCCGCACGCGCCGTCGGCATGGACCCCATCGAGGCGTTCATCGACCCCGACCTGCGCGACCGCGGCCAGCGGAAGATGGCCGAAATTCTCGACGGGCGCGAGTGGACCGGTGTGGTGCCCTTCCGGATGCCGGACCTGCCGGACGGGACGCGCGGCGAGGAGGGGCTGGCCGAGGTCTACGTGATGCCCACCCGTACCGCCGAGGGCGACAAGGCCGCCGTCTGCATCGTCGTGGACGTCCGCACGCTCCGCAGCATCGAGACCGATCTCGCCGCCTCGCAGGCGATATTCGGTCAGTCTCCGTTCGGTTTCCTGCTGATCGACGACGACCTGAGGGTCCGTCGGGCCAACCACCGTTTCGCCTCCATCTTCGGCGGGACCCCGGACGACCACCGGGGCAGGGTGGTCCACGACTATCTGCCGCGCGCCGAGGCCGAGCGGGTCTCGGCCACCCTGCGGCGGGTCCTGGAGACCGGCGAGTCGATCACCGACATGCACGTCACCGGGTTCGTCCCGGGCTCCGAGGAACGCCGGCACTGGTCCATCAACCTCTACCGCGTGCACAGCGGCAGCGGCCGGCCCATCGGTATCGCCTGGCTCGGCACCGACATCACCGCCCGCCGTGAGGCCGCCCGTGAGGCCGCCGCCGCCCGGCGCAATCTCGCCCTGCTCAACGACGCCGGCGCGCGCATAGGCAACTCCCTCGACCTGGAGACGACGGCCCGTGAACTCCTCGACGTCGTCGTTCCCGGCTTCTGCGACCTCGCCACCGTCGACCTCTACCAGGGTCTGCTGACCGGGGACGAGGCCCCGCCCGGCCTCGCCGACGGCAGCGCCGAGATGCGGCGAGTCGCCTTCGCCAGTGCCGTCTCCGGCGCCCCCTTCACCAGCTCGGGGCAACCCGTCGAGGTCGGCGCGGTCCACCACTTCCCCTTCAGCTCGCCCTGCGCGGACGCCCTGCGCACCGCCCGCCCCCAGCGCGTGCCCGCGGAGGAGGGCGGACTCGTGCAGTCCACGCTGGCCGTGCCGATGGTCGCCCACGACACGGTCGTCGGCATCGCCCAGTTCGCCCGGACCAAGGGCAGCGAGCCGTTCGGCGACCGGGACCGGGACCTGGCGGTGGAGCTGGCCGCACGGGCCGCGGTCTGCATCGACAACGCGCGCCTGTACCGGCGGGAGCACGAAAGGGCGCTGATACTGCAACGGTCGCTGCTCCCGCCCGGCGACCCCGAGGCGTCCGGTCTGGACATCGCCTGCCGCTATCTGCCCGGCAACGCGGCCACCGAGGTGGGCGGGGACTGGTTCGACGTCATCGAACTGCCGGGTCACCGCACGGCGTTGGTCGTGGGGGACGTGATGGGGCGGGGGCTGCGCGCGGCCGTGGCGATGGGCGAACTCCGTACGGCCGTACGCACTCTGGCCCTGCTGGACCTGGAACCGGCCGAGGTCCTCTCGGCGTTGGACGAGATCGCGCGGGGGCTCGGCACGCCGGGCGGGGTCCAGCAGGCCACCCGCACCGCCCGCCAGCCCCGGGACGCCGACCTCTCCGAGGTGTACCTCGCGACCTGCGTGTACGCCGTCTACGACTCCGTGACCAGGCGCTGCACGTTCGCCAACGCCGGCCATCTGCCGCCGGTCCTGGTCGAGCCCGGCGAGACGGCCCTGATGCTGGACGTGCCGCCGGGGATGCCGCTCGGTGTGGGCGGCGAGCCCTTCGAGGAGGTCGAGGTCGAACTCCCCGAGGGCGCGCTCCTCGCGCTGTACACCGACGGCCTCGTCGAGTCCCGCCACCACCCGCTGGACGAGGGCCTCCAGGCTTTCGTCGGCGCGCTCACCGACCCTTCCCGCCCCCTGGAGGACGTCTGCGACCACGTCCTGAGCACGCTCGACACCCATCACGGCGAGGACGACATCGCGCTGCTGATGGCCCGCGTGCAGGGACTGCCCGAGGAGTCCGTCGGCGACTGGACGCTGCCGCGCGAGCCGCGCAGTGTCGGGCGGGCCCGGGAGTACGCCCGCGGCAAGCTCGCCGACTGGGGCCTGGAGCCGCTGATCGACACGACGGAGCTCCTGGTGAGCGAGCTGGTGACGAACGCGCTGCGGTACGGCGAGGGGGACATCAGGCTGCGGCTGCTGCTGGACCGCACGCTGGTCTGCGAGGTCTGGGACTCCGGGCTGGTCCAGCCACGCAGACGACGGGCCCGGGACACCGACGAGGGCGGACGGGGACTGCAACTCGTCGGGCTGCTCAGCGCCGCCTGGGGCTCCCGCCGGACACCGCGCGGCAAGACGGTGTGGTTCGAGCTGCCCCTGCCGGGCGGCGAGGGGACCCTCACGGACCCGGCGGAGGCTCTGCTGAGCCTCTTCTGACGACACCCCGGCCGGCCTACCGGTCCGGCATCGATCCACTCGGACATCACTGGGGCTGTGCGGGCCGGCCGGGGACGGGCGCGAGGCGGCGGAGCCGCGTTCTCGCGCGGCGGTCGGGACCCGTCGGGAGGCAGCGGGTGCGCGACCGGGCGGGACCGGGCCACGGCATCCAAGGCGCGAACCGGCACCGTGCCGGTATGCGGACCTCTTCGGCGGGTCCGCCCAGGCGGACCGGAACCGGCGCGGCGCCGGGTGGGTCACAGATGGTGGCGGGAGCGGGTGAGGGGGCCGCCGTAGCCGGCCGGGGGTCCGCCGTCCGCGTCCTCGGCCAGCAGGATGCCGCCCAGCACGGCACCGGCGAGACCGGCCGCCTCCCCTTCGGCACCGGCGTACGGGCTGCCGTACGCCCGGACATCCCGCTCGCCCAGCTCCCGTGCCGCCCGGGCCACCGAGTCGGCCCGGGAGGCACGGCCCGCGCCCAGCTCCCGCACCGCCTCCGCCAGCCGGGCCCGGGCCCGCGCGCCCACCGCTCCCCGGTGCGCCGCCACGAACTCCTCCGCCCCGGCGACGGAACACCGCGCCACGAGCAGCGTCGCGCCGCCCAGCGCACCGGACCGCGCCCCGCCCAGCCGCTCCACCGTCCGGCCGATCCGGCGCAGGGCGTCCAGCGGGTCGTACGGTCCACCGGTCAATTCCTCGCGGACCGCCGCCAGCACGCCGTCCGCGTGGGCGAGGCGGGCGCGCGGCTCGTCCCGGGCCGGCGAGGCCGGCTCACCGCCCCGGACCGCCGCCAGCTCCGCCTCCGCGCCGGTCAGCTCGGCCGGCACCAGTCCGGCCGCCTCCCGCAGCTGCGCCGCGAGCCGCTCCACCGCGCCCACCAGGATCTCCGCCTGGGCCACCGCGCCCTCCCCGGCACGCAGGTGCCGGGCGGTCCGTTCCCCGTCGTCCAGGTCCGCGGCCCGGCGGGCCTCGTTGAGCCGGGCCGTGGCGAACACCAGCCGGTCCTTGGCCTGTTCGACGTACCCGGCGGCGGGTGCCGAGGCGGTGGACGCGTAGCGCTCCCGGAGCGCGGTCAGGGTCTCCTGCGCGGTCACCGTCCGGGCCGCCGCTTCCCGGAACCGTCCCTCGGCCACCTCCAGCGCCGCACCGGCGCCCCCGCGTCCAGCGGCCCCCGGCCCGACCGCCTCCGCCCCACGCACCACCGCAGGAGGATCCGTCCCCGGCCCGCCGAGTCCGCGCAGCCCGTCCAGCGCCTCCGCCTCCGCGTCCAGGCGGCGGCCGGCCTCCGCGCAGCGGCCGATCACGCCCACCAGGGCCTGCCGCCGGGAGCCCGCGTCCTCCGGGACGCCCTCCTCGTAGCGCCGCCAGATCGCGAACGCGGCCGACAGCTCGGTCTCGGCGGCCCGCAGCGCGCGCGTGAACGGTTCCGTCCGGTCCTCCCCGAACAGGTCTGCGACGAAGGACAGTTCCTCCCGGCTGGTCCGCACGCACTCGTCGGCCAGGAGCAGTGCCGCCCGGGCCTGCCGTTCGGAGTCGTCGCGGGTGGGCGCGGGCGGTCGCGGGGAGACCGTTCCGGGGGTCGTCCGGGTGCGGGCGCGCCGGGTGCGGCGCAGGTAGCTGTAGCCGGCCAGGGACACGGCCGTGACCCCGGCGACGAGCGGCAGCACGAGGTCGGCCGAGGACGTCTCGTCCTGCCGTGCGGCGGCACCGGCCACCGGGCCGGCCGCGGCCGCGGGAACCGGATCGTGCGCCTCCGTCGTCATCACCGGCGACACGAGCCACGCGGCCCCGGCCAGGCCGCCCAGCACCGCATGCGCCACCCGCACCCTGGTGCGCGCCGTGGCACGCCGGGGTCGGCGCCGCATCAGGGAGGACGTCACCTTTCGGAGCGTATGGGCAGGTCGGTGGCTCCGCGACCGGTACGGGGGCGGGTGGGGGACCAGGCGGACAGGGGGACGCGATGGACGGACACCGGGACGGTCAGGGCGGCGAGGACCGGCGTGATCACGCCATGGACGGGGACTCCCGGGCCGACGCCGGCCAGGACGCGGCCCCTCAGGCCCGCCCGCGCCGGGCGGACGAACCCCGGGCCGGCGAAACCAAGACTCCCGACACCCCCGGGGCCCTCGACACCACCCCCGACGCCCCCGACCCCGCGCACCCCCCGGCGGCCCCGCGGAGCCCGTCCCGTTCGTGGCGGCGCCGGGTGGTCCGCCGTGTCTGCGCCGCCCTCGTCCTCCTCCTGCTCCCGGTCCTCACCGCCGAGACGGCCCTTCGGCTCAACTACACCGGCGACCCGGCCCCCGGCACCCGCACCCGGCACCACGACGCCCTGTGGCTGGGACACGCCTGGGTGGACGGGCGGAAGAGCGGGAAGGACGTCACGGCGCTGGCCGCGCGGCTGCGGAGCGGCGGGATCCGGGATCTGTACGTGCACTCGGGACCGCTGGAGCACGACGGCACGTTGCCCCCGGCGGCCTACCGGAAGGCCCGGTGGCTGATCGGGGCCCTGCACCGGGAACTGCCCGGCGTCCGGGTCCAGGCCTGGCTCGGCGACACGCTGGCCAGTGAGAGCCCGGACGGGCTGCGGCTGGAGCGGCCGGCGACGCGGGCCGCGATCGCCGCCTCCACCCGCCGGATCCTCGACGCCGGCTTCGAGGGCGCCCACTTCGACCTGGAGCCCCTCCACTCGGGCGACCGTGACTATCTGCGCCTCCTCGACGACCTGCGGGTCCTGACCCGCTCCCGGCACGCGCTGCTCTCCGTCGCCGCCCACCAGATCGACCCGCTGCCCGCCTTCCACTCCTTCTGGGGTGCGACGACCGGCCACCCCAAGTGGTGGTCGCAGTCGTACTTCGGGCAGGTGGCACGCCGGGTGGACCAGATCGCCGTGATGTCGTACGACACCATGCAGCCGATGGCGAGCCTGTACGGCGGCTATGTGGCCCAGCAGACGGCTCTCGCCCTGGAGGTCACCCCGAGGACCACCGACCTCCTGATGGGCCTGCCCTTCTTCCACGACAACCGCTTCGGCCACCGGGCCCGCGCGGAGACGGTCCCGGCCGCCGTACGGGGCGTCCGGCTCGGACTGTCCCGCACCGACGCCGGCCGCGTCCGTTTCGGCGTCGCCCTGTACGTCGACTTCGCGGCGACGGAGGCGGACTGGCGGGCCTACCAGGAGGAATGGGCCGGCTGATCCGGGGCTCGCCGGAACGCTCACGGCTTCAGGGGGACCGCCTGCGGATCTTCGAGCCCAGCCACACCAGTGGGTCGTACTTGCGGTCGGCGGCCCGTTCCTTCAGCGGGATCAGTGCGTTGTCCGTGATCCGGATGCCCTCGGGGCAGACCTCTGTGCAGCACTTGGTGATGTTGCAGTACCCGAGGCCGTGGTCGTCCTGGGCCGTGCGCGCGCGGTCCAGGCCGGTGTCGGCCGCCGCGTCCAGGGGATGCATGTCGAGTTCGGCGACGCGCATCAGGAAGCGCGGGCCGGCGAACGCCGTCTTGTTCTCCTCGTGGTCGCGCACGACGTGGCAGGTGTTCTGGCACAGGAAGCACTCGATGCACTTGCGGAACTCCTGCGAGCGGTCCACGTCCTCCTGCATCATGCGGTACTCGCCGGGCCCCACCCCGGCGGGCGGGACGAACGCCGGGACCTCCCGCGCCTTCTGGTAGTTGAAGCCGACGTCGGTCACCAGGTCCCGGATCACCGGGAACGCGCGGAGGGGGGTCACCGTGATCGTCTCCGAGCGGTCGAAGACCGACATGCGGGTCATGCACAGCAGCCGCGGCCGGCCGTTGATCTCCGCCGAGCACGAACCGCACTTGCCCGCCTTGCAGTTCCAGCGCACGGCCAGGTCGGGTGCCTGGGTGGCCTGGAGCCGGTGGACGATGTCCAGGACCACCTCGCCGTCGTTCACCTCGACCGTGTAGTCCGTCAGGCCGCCGCCCCGTTCGTCGCCCCGCCACACCCTGAAGCGGGCCTCGTAGCTGCTCACTCGTACAGCTCCTCCTCGGCGAGGTACTTGACCAGCTCCTCCTTCTCGAAGAGGGCGAGCAGGTCCGGGCGGATGGGTTCGGTTCTCTCGCGGGTCAGCCGGATCTGTCCCCGGGCGGGGTCGGCCGCCGCGAGGCCGCCGGTGGGGTCGGCGAGGGCGCACAACAGGTTCACGTTGCGCCAGGCGCGGTCCATCGCCGGATGGTCCTCCCGGGTGTGCCCGCCGCGCGACTCGGTGCGTTCCAGCGCGGACCGGGCCACGCACTCGCTGACCAGCAGCATGTTCCTGAGGTCCAGGGCGAGGTGCCAGCCGGGGTTGAACTGGCGGTGGCCCTCGACGCCGGCCCTGCGGGCCCGGGCCCGCAGTTCGGCCAGCCGGTGCAGGGCCTGTTCCATCTCGCCCTCGCGGCGGATGATGCCGACCAGGTCGTTCATGGTCTGCTGGAGTTCCTGGTGCAAGGCGTAGGGGTTCTCCGGCGCGTCCGTGCCGCTCTGGGTCTCCGCGGAGAAGGGGCGCAGGGCCTCCGCCGCGGCCGTGTCGACCTGGGCGTCGTCCACGGGCGGACGCCGGTCGGCCAGCCCCTGCGCGTACTCCGCCGCGTACCGGCCGGCCCGGCGGCCGAACACCAGCAGGTCGGAGAGGGAGTTGCCGCCGAGCCGGTTGGAGCCGTGCATGCCGCCGGCCACCTCACCGGCCGCGTACAGCCCCGGCACCCCGCGGGCCGCCGCCGTGTCGGAGTCGACGGCGATGCCGCCCATCACGTAGTGGCAGGTCGGCCCGACCTCCATCGCCTCGGCCGTGATGTCGACGTCGGCCAGCTCCTTGAACTGGTGGTACATCGACGGCAGCCGGCGCCGGATCACCTCGGCGGGCATCCGCGTCGACACGTCCAGGAACACCCCGCCGTGCGGGGAGCCCCGGCCCGCCTTCACCTCGGCGTTGATCGCCCGGGCCACCTCGTCGCGGGGGAGCAGTTCGGGGGGCCGGCGGTTGTCGTCCGGGTTCTCGTACCACCGGTCGGCCTCGTCCTCCGCCTCGGCGTACTTGTCCTTGAAGACGTCCGGGACGTAGTCGAACATGAACCGTCTGCCGTCGGAGTTCCTGAGCACCCCGCCGTCCCCGCGCACGGACTCGGTGACGAGGATGCCCTTCACCGACGGCGGCCAGACCATACCCGTCGGGTGGAACTGCACGAACTCCATGTTCAGCAGGGGCGCGCCCGCCAGGAGCGCCAGCGCGTGCCCGTCGCCGGTGTACTCCCAGGAGTTCGACGTGACCTTGAACGACTTGCCGATGCCGCCGGTCGCGAGGACCACGGCGGGCGCCCTGAGGACGAGGAAGCGGCCGGTCTCCCGCTCGTACGCGAAGACTCCCGAGACCCGGTTGCCGTCCTTGAGGACGCGGGTGACCGTGCACTCCTGGAAGACCTTCAGCCGGGACTCGTGGTCCCCGGTGGCGGCGAAGTCCTCCTGCTGCAGCGCGACGGTCTTCTGCTGGAGGGTGCGGATCAGCTCCAGGCCGGTGCGGTCGCCGACGTGGGCCAGCCGCGGGTACTCGTGCCCGCCGAAGTTGCGCTGCGAGATGCGGCCGTCCTTCGTCCGGTCGAACAGCGCGCCCCAGGTCTCCAGCTCCCACACCCGGTCCGGGGCCTCCTGCGCGTGCAGCTCGGCCATCCGCCACTGGTTGAGGAACTTGCCGCCGCGCATGGTGTCGCGGAAGTGGACCTGCCAGGTGTCGTGCTCGTTGGCGTTGGCCATCGCCGCCGCGATACCGCCCTCGGCCATCACCGTGTGCGCCTTGCCGAACAGGGATTTGCAGATCACGGCCGTACGGGCGCCCCGCTCGCGTGCCTCGATCGCGGCCCGCAGTCCCGCGCCGCCGGCACCGACCACGACGACGTCCCACTCCTGCCGGTCCACCACGGACATCAGTTCAGTTCCCTCACTGGAGTCTCTAGAAGAAGCGCGGGTCGTCGAAGACGCCGGACGCGACGAGATAGACGTAGAAGTCGGCGAGCGCCACGCTGAGCAGCGACGCCCAGGCCAGCTGCATGTGGCGGGCGTTGAGCCGCCCGACGAACTGCCACGCCCGGTAGCGCGCGGGGTGCCGGGAGAAGTGCTTGAGCTTGCCGCCGACGATGTGCCGGCACGAGTGGCAGGAGAGGGTGTACGCCCAGATCAGCACGATGTTGGCCAGGAAGACCAGGGTGCCCAGGCCCATGTGGCCCCAGCGGTAGTGCGGGTCGCGGAAGGCCAGCGCGGTGTCGTAGGTCAGTACCCCGGCGACCAGCAGGGCGGCGTAGAAGAAGTACCGGTGGATGTTCTGGAGGACCAGCGGGAAGCGGGTCTCGCCGGTGTACGTGCGGTGCGGCTCCGCCACCGCGCAGGCGGGCGGGGAGGCCCAGAACGCGCGGTAGTACGCCTTGCGGTAGTAGTAGCAGGTCAGGCGGAAGCCGAGCGGGAAGACCAGGATGATGAGCGCGGGGGACAGGCCCCACCAGCCGCCGAGGAGGCCGGCGTTCGGCCCGGCGTGCATGGTGCGGCAGTTCTCCGCCAGACACGGCGAGTAGAACGGCGAGACGTAGGGCGCCGCGTAGTAGTGGGCGTTCGAGAAGGCGCGCCAGGTGGAGTAGACGACGAAGGCGAACAGGCCGGCCGCGGTGACGGCGGGCGCCAGCCACCAGCGGTCGGTCCGCAGGTGCGGGGCGGCGATCGCGGCGCGCGGACGGGTCCGCACGCCGCCGCTGCCTTCGTCCGGTCGGGGTTCCGTACCAGTGGCCAAGTCAGGACTCCGGTTCGGTAGGGGTTCGTCAGGGGGCGCGGCGGTCGCGGGCGCCCAGGCCCTCGTCGTCCGAGTCCGTCCACAGGCTGATGTCGTAGGGCGTGTCGGAGATGGTCACGAGGTCCGGCCTGCGGGCCGCGTCGGGGGCCGCGGCCGCCGCCCGCAGCAGCGCCAGGCTCTCCCGTAGATGATCGGCGTCCAGCCGGACCCGGCGCATCTCGAGGCTCCCGCGGTCGAGGTGGTGCTCCAGGCGTCCCAGCGACCGGTGCAGGTCGTCGAGGGAGCGCTGGGCCGAGGTGATGTCGTCGTGCACGGTCATGACTTGCCCCTCACTGTGACGGGCCCGTGGGCCCTGGGCGGCACCGTTCATGCGCCTTGGAGTCTCGCGCGTCACAGTGCCGGTGTGAAGGCGTGTGCAGCGATTGACGCAGGCGCACGGATGCATCTCCGGGGGTGTTGCGCCGCACGGGTGGGGTTACCGCCCGTCGTCGCCGTGTCGCCCCCTGTGGCCGGAACCTTTCCTCTTCAGTGGCCGCATAGATCTGATCAGCTCCATATACCGCCGAAAGTGATCAGTTCCATATAGCTACAAAAGTGAGCATAAGCCCCGCGGCTTCCCGGAGGTAGCAGAGATGTCCCACCACGGCGTCGGCCCGCGCGCGGTCATGCGCTCGGTCGCCTTCCTCACCGCGGGCGCGCTCGCGGTGCCGCTCCTGGCCGGCTGCGGCTCCGACGACGAACCCGCCGGTCCCCTCGCCGGGCAGGACATCGTCCCCGTCGCCCGCGCCCAGGTCGCCGACGGGGGGACCCTGAAATGGGCCGTGGACGCCGTCCCGGAGACCCTGAACACCTTCCAGGCCGACGCCGACGCCGGCACCAGCCGCATCGCCCAGGCCGTGCTGCCGTCGATGTTCCGGCTCGACGCGAACGGCCGCCCGGTGGCCGATCCGGCCTATCTGGAGTCGGCCAAGGTCATCGAGACCGAGCCGCGCCAGGTCGTGCTGTACAAGCTGAACCAGCAGGCCGTCTGGAGCGACGGCCGGGAGATCGGCGCGGCCGACTTCGCCGCCCAGTGGCGCGCCCTGTCCGGCAAGGACAGCGCCTACTGGACCGCCCGCAACGCCGGCTACGACCGCATCGCCAAGATCGAGCGCGGCGCCAGCGACCTCCAGGTCCGGGTCACCTTCTCCCGCCCCTACGCCGACTGGAAGTCGCTGTTCTCCCCGCTCTACCCGAAGGACGTCATGGGCACCCCCGACGCCTTCAACGACGGCGCCCGCCGCAAGCTGAAGGTCACCGCCGGGCCGTTCCGGGTGGAGAAGGTCGACACCGCCGGGAAGGACGTCGTCCTCGCCCGCAACCCGCGCTGGTGGGGCAAGCCGGCCAAGCTGAACCAGATCGTGCTGCACGCCGTGTCCCGCGACAAGCGGGCCGCCGCGCTCGCCGACGGCAGCGTCGACCTCGCCGACGTCGACTCCGGCGATGCCCAGCGGATCGGCCTCGCCAACCGGCAGAAGGGCACCGGTACCCCGCTCCAGGGCTCCGGGAAGACGTCCGTGAAGAAGCTGCGCGCCTGGGCGCTCGCGCACGGCTTCGACTCCGACAAGGTGCCCAGGGGGCGGAAGAAGCTGCGCAAGGTCATCAAGCGGTACCTGGAGCAGCAGCAGGAACTGCGGGACTTCGACGTCCGCAAGTCCCTGGAACCCGCCTACACGCAGCTCGCCCTCAACGGTTCCTCGGGCCCCCTGGCCGACGAACGGGTCCGCCGGGCCGTCGCCCGCGCCCTGGACCGGGCCGAACTGGCCCGGCTGGTCCTCACCCCGCTGGGCCTGCCCGCCGTACCGGTCGGCAGCCACCTCGCCCTGTCCGGGCAGGCCGCCTACGCCGACAGCAGCGGCGCGATCGGCGACCAGGACACCAAGGAGGCGCAGGCGCTGCTCGCCGACGCCGGGTGGGTGGCCGGCGGCCCGGTCAGGGCGGAGAAGAAGACAGAGAAGGCGGCCGGTCCCCAGAAGCCCTCCCAGGACGAATCGGACGGCGGCCAGGACGGCCAGTACATCGTCGGCGAGGACGACAAGGGGCAGCGGCGCCCGTCCGGCGACGACAAGCGCGAGCACGGTGACAAGGGCCTCGCGCAGGAGAGCAGGCACGGCGGCGCGCCCGGCGCGTACGCCCCCCGGGGCACGGCGGCCCCGGCCGCCGCGCCGGCCGGACCGCTCGCCAAGGACGGCAAGGCGCTCGCGCTCCGCTTCGTCCTGCCCTCCGGGCCCGGCTCGGACACCCTCGGCTCGGTCGCCGCGCGGATCTCCGCGATGCTGGAGCAGGTCGGCATCCGCACGACGATCACCAAGGTCTCGGACCAGAGCTACTTCAAGGACCACATCGCCTCCGGCGACTACGACCTCGCGCTGTACTCCTGGCCCTCCTCGGCCTTCCCCGCCACCGACGCCCGGCCGGTCTACGCCAAACCGGTCCCGGCGGCCGACGGCTCGGTGAACGTCGAGCAGAACTTCACCCGGGTGGGCACCGACCAGGTCGACCAGCTCTTCGACCAGGCCGCGACCACCCTGGACGAGGACGAGGAGCGGGACCTGATCAGGAAGGCCGACGCCCGCATCTGGGCCGCCGCCGGCTCGATCCCGCTCTACCAGCGGCCGCAACTGGTGGGGGTGCGCAAGAACCTCGTCAACGCGGGCGCGTTCGGTTTCCAGACGCCGGTGTACGAGGACATGGGCTTCCTGAAGAAGGGCGTGAAGGTCTCCGCGAGCCCCGCTAGCGGCAGCCCGGGCAAGTGACGGCGGAGGCAGGTGACAGCCCGCGGACGTGAGGGGGGCGACGCCGTCCCGCACCCCTTACGTCGGCCCGGCGCGCCCCCGCCGCGAAGGACACGTACCATGGGGTGAGGCCGTGGCGTGTCAAGCCCGGCAGGCCCGCGTCACACGGACGTCAGAGCAGGGCCTTCTCACCACTCCGGGAGTACGCCGCAATATGGCCACGCGCCACGACATCCGCAACGTCGCTATCGTCGCCCACGTCGACCACGGCAAGACCACCATCGTCGACGGCATGCTGAAGCAGGCCGGCGCGTTCGCCGCCCACCAGCTCGAGGGCGTCGACGACCGCATGATGGATTCGAACGACCTGGAGCGTGAGAAGGGCATCACGATCCTCGCCAAGAACACGGCGGTGAAGTACCACCCGAAGTCCGGCGGGGACCCGATCACCATCAACATCATCGACACCCCCGGCCACGCCGACTTCGGTGGCGAGGTCGAGCGTGGTCTGTCGATGGTGGACGGTGTCGTGCTGCTGGTGGACGCCTCCGAGGGTCCGCTGCCGCAGACCCGCTTCGTGCTGCGCAAGGCCCTCCAGGCCCGGCTGCCCGTCATCCTGTGCATCAACAAGACGGACCGCCCCGACGCCCGGATCGACGAGGTCGTCAACGAGACCTACGACCTCTTCCTCGACCTGGACGCCGACGAGGAGCAGATCGAGTTCCCGATCGTCTACGCCTGCGGCCGTGACGGCATCGCCTCGCTGACCAAGCCGGACAACGGCACGGTCCCGGCCGACAGCGACAGCCTGGAGCCGTTCTTCTCCACGATCCTGGACCACATCCCGGCCCCGACGTACGAGGAGGACGCGCCGCTCCAGGCCCACGTCACCAACCTCGACGCCGACAACTTCCTCGGCCGCATCGCGCTGCTCCGCGTCGAGCAGGGCGAGCTGCGCAAGGGCCAGACGGTCGCCTGGATCAAGCGTGACGGTTCGATCAGCAACGTCCGCATCTCCGAGCTGATGATGACCGAGGCGCTCACCCGCAAGCCCGCCGAGAAGGCCGGCCCGGGTGACATCTGCGCGGTCGCCGGTATCCCCGACATCATGATCGGTGAGACCCTCGCCGACACCGAGAACCCGATCCCGCTGCCGCTGATCACGGTCGACGAGCCCGCGATCTCGATGACGATCGGCACGAACACCTCGCCGCTGGTCGGCCGCGGCGGCACGGGCAAGGGCGCCGACGCCAAGGCCGCCGTGAAGGACCGCAAGGTCACCGCCCGCCAGGTCAAGGACCGGCTGGACCGCGAGCTGATCGGCAACGTCTCCCTGCGCGTCCTCGACACCGAGCGTCCGGACGCCTGGGAGGTGCAGGGCCGAGGTGAGCTGGCGCTGGCCATCCTGGTCGAGCAGATGCGCCGCGAGGGCTACGAGCTGACCGTCGGCAAGCCGCAGGTGGTCACCAAGGACGTCGACGGCAAGGTCTACGAGCCGGTCGAGCGCATGACGATCGACGTGCCCGAGGAGCACATGGGCGCCGTCACGCAGCTCATGGGCGTCCGCAAGGGCCGCATGGACAACATGTCGAACCACGGTTCCGGCTGGGTCCGCATGGAGTTCGTCGTGCCCTCGCGCGGCCTCATCGGCTTCCGTACCGAGTTCCTGACCCAGACCCGGGGCACGGGCATCGGCCACTCCATCCACGAGGGCTTCGAGCCCTGGTTCGGCACCCTGACGACCCGTAACAACGGTTCGCTGGTCGCCGACCGCGCCGGTGCCGTCACCGCGTTCGCGATGACGAACCTTCAGGAGCGCGGCGTGCTCTTCGTGGACCCGGGCACCGAGGTGTACGAGGGCATGATCGTCGGCGAGAACTCCCGCGCCGACGACATGGACGTCAACATCACCAAGGAGAAGAAGCTCACGAACATGCGGTCGTCGTCGGCCGACTCGTTCGAGGCGATCGTCCCGCCGCGCAAGCTGTCGCTGGAGCAGTCGCTGGAGTTCTGCCGCGACGACGAGTGCGTCGAGGTGACCCCGGAGGCTGTTCGCATCCGCAAGGTCAAGCTCGACCAGCGGGAGCGCGCCCGCGCCGCGAGCCGCGCCAAGCACGGCTGATCGCAGGACAGTTGAGCCCGGGCACCCCCATGATGGGGGTGCCCGGGCTTTTTGCAACCCGTTTTTCGGGGGCCGGCGGGCGGTCACGAGCCCGCGGTGTCCGGATTGCGGAGATCTCGGACCGATACCCATGTAACACGTCCGTTTCGCGGCCTTCTCCCGGCGAACAGTTTGTCCAGTTATTGGAAGTTCTTCACGTCAGCTGTGACTGAATTGAGATTTAAAGACGGTGGTCGCCACCTGCCTCATGGCAGATAGTTAGCCGCGTAGCGCTCGGGTCAATGGGTCACGCGCTGTGGGGACAGCGCCGACTCGCGAGCACCAGGGGGTGTCTGACCCTCCGTCAGGGGTGTCGGAGGGAAGACGGAAGCCCTCTCCTGTTGGTGAACACGTGGAGTCATGAGGAGGAACCCCCATGCGCGGTGTCACGAACACCAAGTGGGTCAGTTCGTCGCTTCCAGCGGTGTGATTCGGCTGTAGAACTACGCGCGTCCGACTGCTGTCACGCGCGTCCTCGGAGTACCCGGGCACCTCTCACACTCATACCTGTGAAACGGACGAACCGTGACAAGTCCTATCGACATCGAGGACGGCGGGGCTTCGGTCGTCGTCGGCGGCGAACCAGGGCCGCCGGCGAGGAACGAACCCGTCCGGCTCGAAGGCCGGTCCCCCGGCCAGCTGATGTGGACGCGCTTCAAGCGCGACCGCACGGGAATCATCTCGGCCTACGTCGTGGGCTTCTTCTTCCTGATCGGCCTGCTCGCCCCGCTGATCTCGAAGGTGTACGGCAAGGACCCGTACACCGTGTACGCGGACGAGCGCCCCGAACTCTTCGACAGCGCCGGCGTACCGGTGCAGCCGAACGGCGGCATCAGCGGCGAGTTCTGGTTCGGTCTCGAACCCGGCAACGGCTACGACGTGTTCACCAAGCTGCTCTACGGCATCCGCACCTCGCTGATGATCTCGGTAGCCGTCACCGTCGCGGTCGTCGTGACCGGCATCCTGCTCGGTGTCAGCGCCGGCTACCTCGGCGGCAAGGCCGACTACGCCATCGGCCGGATCACCGACTTCCTGCTCGCCTTCCCGGCCCAGCTGTTCTTCATCGCGAGCATGCCGGTCGTGGTCTCCCTGTTCGTCAGCCCGCGTGACGAGACACCCACGTACGTCCGCGTGGTGGCGCTGATCCTCGTCCAGTGGCTGCTGGGCTGGATGGGCCTCGGCCGCATCCTGCGCGGCACCGCACTCTCCCTGCGGGAAAGGGAGTTCATCGAGGCGGCCAGGGTCAGCGGGGCCTCGCCGTGGCGGATCATCCGCAAGGAGATCCTGCCGAACATCGTCACCCCGCTGCTGGTGCAGTCGACGTATCTGCTGCCCGGGTTCGTGACCGCCGAGGCCGGACTGTCCTTCCTCGGCGTGGGCATCGTCGAACCGACGCCGGACTGGGGGCAGATGTTCTCCAAGGCGTCCACCGAACTGGTGATGCAGAACGACATCACCTACATGTTCTTCCCCGGCATTTCGATGATCATCTTCGTCGTCGCGTTCAACCTGCTCGGGGACTCGGTCAGAGACGCCTTCGATCCCAAGACCGCGCGCTGACCTAAGCAGGCTCTCTTTCGCACTGGTGACACACAGATCGCACTGGTGACACACAGATGGGTGGGAATCTTCGTGATGAGTAGGGGCGGACGCCACGCCTACGGCGCACTCTCCGTGCTCGCGGCCGGGGCTCTTGTGCTCACCGGTTGCAGCAAGGGCGGCAGCGACGGCGGCGGGGACGACAAGAAGCAGCAGGAGAACGCCAAACGCCAGCAGGCGTCCATCGAGTTCGGCGACGCGGCGGCCTCCACGGGCCCCGCGGCGGACGTGCCCGGCGCCAAGCCCGGCGGCACCATGGAGGTACTCCAGCGCGACAGTTACGCCCACCTCGACCCGGGGCAGATATACGTCTCCAACGAGGGTTCCCTCGCCTCGCTGATCCACCGGGGCCTGACGGGTTACAAGGCCACCAGCAACGACGGCAGCAAGCACGAAGTGGTCGGCGACCTCGCCACCGACTCGGGCACCACCACCGACGGCGGCAAGACCTGGAAGTACACCCTCAAGGAGGGCATCAAGTTCCAGGACGGTTCCCCGATCACTTCGAAGGACGTCCGGCACAGCATCGAGCGGCTCTTCGCGCCGTTCATCAACCAGGGGCCCACCTACCTCCAGCAGTGGCTGGCCGACCAGCCGGGCACCGCCTACCGCAACCTGCTCAAGGGCGGCCCCTACACGGGCAAGCACCTGCCCGACTCCGTCCTGCAGACGCCGGACCCGAAGACCGTCGTCTTCCACTTCAAGACCCCGCACCCCGACCTGCCCTACGCGCTGGCGATGTCCGGCTACGCGGTGGTCTCCGAGAAGGGCGACACCAAGCAGCGCTACGACAAGGCGCCCGTGGTGACCGGCCCGTACAAGATCCAGTCGTTCAAGTCCGGCAAGTCCATGGTGCTGGTCAAGAACACCAACTGGGACCCGAAGACGGACCCGATCCGCCACCAGTACGTGGACCGGTTCACCATCACGTTCAACCAGCAGTACGAGACCTCCACCAAGGCCCTGCTCGCCGACAGCGGCGCGGACCGGACCGGCGTCAGCCTCAACAACCAGGTCGACGCGGGCAACCTGTCCAAGGTCCTGAAGGACCCGAAGCTCAAGTCCCGCACGGTCTCCGGCTACCAGCCGTACGTGGGCCAGATGAACATCAACATGAGCCACCCGGCGCTGAAGGACAAGACGGTCCGCGAGGCCATCGCCTACGCCCTGCCGATCACCCCGTTCGTGCGCGCCTACGGCGGCAACGACGCCATGGAGGTCGCGGGCGGCGCGATCTCCCCGACCGTCTCCGGCTACGACGCCGCCTTCGACCCGCACGGCAAGAAGAAGAAGCCCTCCGGTGACCCCGGCAAGGCCAGGGAACTGCTGAAGAAGGCCGGCAAGCTCAACCTGAAACTGACCTTCGGCTACATCAACACGCCCGAGGGCCAGCAGTACTCCACCGCCATGGCGGCGGGCCTGGAGAAGGCCGGCTTCAACGTCCAGCGCCAGGAGATCCCGGCCGAGACCTACTACGACCAGGTCTCCAAGCTGGACAACAACTACGACATCTTCCACACCGCCTGGGGCGCCGACTGGCCGTCCGCCTCGACCGTGATCCCGCCGCTGTACGACGGCCGCCTGATCGCCGAGGGCGCGCAGAACTACTCGCAGGTCAACGACCCGAAGGTCAACAGCGAGATCGACCGGATCAACAAGATCACCGACCCGGTCAAGTCCGCCGCCGCGTGGGAGAAGCTGGACCAGTACCTCGTCAAGGACGTCGTCAACGTCGTCCCCACCGGGTACTACAAGCAGACCCAGATCGCCGGTTCCAAGGTCGGCGGCCTCGTCTACGACGACGTGCTGGGCGGCATCGACCCGCGTCGCCTCTACATCAAGTAACCGTCCCTGCCCGGTACCCGGCGCGCCGCAGCAGCGGAGCGCCGGGTACCGCCCGGACCGCCGACGTCAGAGAGCTGCCCCTGCCATGCTGCGCTTCCTCATGCGCCGGACCCTCGGTGCCGTCGTCATCCTCTTCCTGCTGAGCATCGTCGCGTTCCTGCTGTTCTTCGGGGTGCCCCGGGACCCGGCGCTGCTGATGTGCGGCAAGACCTGCAACCCGGACAGCATCGCGAACATCCACCACGTGCTCGGCCTGGACAAGTCCATCCCCGAGCAGTACTGGATCTTCCTGCACAACCTCCTGATGGGCAGCGACCGGTTCGCCCAGGGCCCCTGTCCGGCCCCCTGCTTCGGTTACTCGTACCACACCAACGAGCAGGTCTGGGCCACCCTGATGGACCGCCTGCCCACCACCGTCTCGCTCACCCTCGGCGCGGCCGTGTGCTTCCTGATCGTCGGCCTCGGCACGGGACTCCTCGCCGCCTGGCGGCGGGGCACGCTGATCGACAAGGCGGCCACCGGGGGCGCCATGATCGTCAGTTCGCTGCAGATCTACTTCCTGGGCCCGCTGGCCCTGGCGATCCTCGTCTACCAGACGCACTGGTTCGACAAACCGGCCTACAACGAGTTCACCCACGATCCGGGCACCTGGTTCACGGGCCTGATCATCCCCTGGGTGGTCCTCTCCACGATCTTCGCGGCGCAGTACACCCGTATGTCGCGGTCCTCGATGATCGAACAGTTGCAGGAGGAACACGTCCGCACCGCCCGCGCCAAGGGCATGTCCCGGCGGTACGTCTTCTTCCGCTACGCCTGGCGCGGCTCGCTGATCCCGATCGTCACCATCTTCGGCATCGACCTCGGCTCGCTGCTCGGTGGCGCCATCATCACCGAGTTCACCTTCTCCCTGCCGGGGCTCGGACAACTCGCCGTGCAGGCCGTCAGCTTCAGTGATCTGCCGCTCCTGCTCGGCGTGATGCTCTTCTCCGCCAGCATGATCCTGCTCTTCAACATCGTCGTCGACGCCGCGTACGCCTTCATCGACCCGCGCGTGCGGCTGTCCTAGGAGCACTGTCGTGACCACTGTGACCAAGGAAGCCGGCGCCCCGAACCCGGCCGGTGCCGGTCCCCTGCTCTCGGTGCGGGACCTGCACGTCAGCTTCAAGACCGAGGACGGCGTCGTACGGGCCGTGGACGGGCTCTCCTTCGACGTGGAGCGCGGCAGGACGCTCGGCATCGTGGGGGAGTCCGGCTCGGGCAAGTCGGTGACGAACCTGACCATCCTCGGCCTGCACAACCCGATGTTCACCACGGTCGAGGGCGAGATCCTGCTCGACGGACGCGAGTTGACCTCCGCCCGGGAGTCGGAGCTGGAGAAGCTGCGCGGCAACAAGGTCGCCATGATCTTCCAGGATCCGCTCACCGCCCTGTCCCCGTACTACACCGTCGGCCGGCAGATCGCCGAGCCGTACCGGAAGCACACCGGTGCCTCCAAGAAGGCGGCGTGGGAACGGGCCGTGGAGATGCTCGGGAAGGTCGGCATCCCCCACCCCCGGGAGCGGGCGAAGGACTACCCGCACCAGTTCTCCGGCGGGATGCGCCAGCGCGCGATGATCGCCATGGCGCTGATCTGCGACCCCGACCTGCTCATCGCCGACGAGCCGACCACCGCCCTGGACGTGACGGTCCAGGCCCAGATCCTCGACCTGCTGAAGAACCTCCAGCAGGAGTTCGGCTCGGGCATCGTCTTCATCACCCACGACCTCGGGGTGATCGCCGACATGGCCGACGACATCATGGTGATGTACGCGGGCGGCGCGGTGGAGCGCGGGACCACCGAGGAGGTGCTGCGCGCACCCCAGCACCCCTACACCTGGGGCCTGCTGAACTCGATGCCGCGGCTCGACTCCGACCTCGGCGCCCAGCTGTCGCCGATCCCGGGCGCCCCGCCCTCGCTGCTCACCCCGCCGTCCGGCTGCCGCTTCCACCCCCGCTGCACCTTCCAGGACCGGGTGGAGGGCACGGGCCGCTGCGTGAACGAGCGCCCGGCGACGAGCCCCGGCCGGGCGTCGGCCTGCCACCTCACCACCGACCAGAAGCGGACCATCTTCATCGAGGAGATCAAGCCCCGACTGGGCTAGGTCGTCAGTCGTCCTAGGAGGACACCGTCATGAAAGAGGACCTGGTCCTCCCGGCTCCCGCCGAGCGGAGCGCCGGCCCGGAGGGGGAGCCGCTGCTCCGGGTCTCGGGGCTGGCCAAACACTTCCCCGTCAAGGGCGGCTTCCCGATCCGGCGCACCATCGGTGCGGTGCAGGCCGTCGACGGCGTCGACCTGACCGTGTACGAGGGCGAGAGCTTCGGCCTGGTGGGTGAGTCGGGCTGCGGCAAGTCGACCACGGGCCGGCTGATCACCCGCCTGATGGAGCCGACGAGCGGCACGATCACCTACCGCGGCCGGGACATCAGCCGTGCGACGCGCAGGCAACTGGCGCCGATCCGCTCCGAGATACAGATGATCTTCCAGGACCCGTACTCGTCGCTGAACCCGCGGCAGACGGTCGGCAAGATCATCTCGGGCCCGATGGAGATCAACGGCATCGCCCCGGAAGGCGGCCGGGAGGCGCGGGTCCGTGAGCTGCTGGAGATCGTCGGTCTCAACCCGGAGCACTACAACCGCTTCCCGCACGAGTTCTCCGGCGGCCAGCGCCAGCGCATCGGCGTCGCCCGCGCGCTCGCCCTGGAACCGAAACTGATCGTCGCCGACGAGCCGGTCTCCGCCCTGGACGTCTCCATCCAGGCCCAGGTCGTCAACCTGCTCCAGAAGGTGCAGCGTGAACTGGGCATCGCGTTCGTCTTCATCGCCCACGACCTGGCCGTGGTACGCCACTTCTCGCAGCGTGTCGCTGTCATGTACCTCGGCAAGATCATCGAGGTGGGCGACCGCGACTCCATCTACGCCCGCCCGCGCCACCCCTACACACACGCCCTGCTGTCCGCCGTCCCCGAGGTCAGCCTCACGGAGGGAGGGGCACCCCCGCGTGAGCGCATCCGCCTCGCCGGCGACGTGCCGTCCCCCATCTCCCCGCCCTCCGGCTGCCGCTTCCGCACCCGGTGCTGGAAGGCGCAGGACAAGTGCGCCACCGAGGAACCCCCGCTCGTCCAGATCCCCGGCAACCACGACGGCCACCTGACGGCCTGCCACTTCCCGGAGGACCCGACCATCGAGGCCCGGGACGAGGCCATCATCCTTGACCCGGCGCTGGCGGCGTTGGAGGAGGGCAAGCCCGGACAGCCGTAGCGCGACCGCCCGGACGTCCGTGCGCACCGGCGGAACCCGGGCGGGTCCCGCCGGCCCCGCTGTGCCGCGGATCCGGGACCCTAGGCGTGGCGGGCCACGGTGATGATCTCCGGGGCGGTCGGGGTGAGCGGTCCCCGCTGCCAGTCGCCGTACCGCTCGGCCACCGTCAGGCCCGCCTCGGCGAGGAAGCCGTCCAGGGCCGCGGTGTCCAGGAAGCGCAGGACGCTGTGGTGGGCCCGGGGCTCGGGCCAGTGGGGGCCGGCGTAGGTCTCGGTGACGTGCACCCGGTCCCGCCGGAACCCGGCATCCTGGACCTCGTGCCACACGCGTACGGGCGTCCCGTCGGCGGCGGTGATCTCGTGGACCCGGTCCGGGGTCCAGCGCTCCCAGGCCCGGGCGCCCGGGTTGCGGGTCTCGAAGACGAACCGGCCCCCGTCCCGCAGGGCCGCGCGCACGGCCCGCAGGCAGTGCCGGATCTGCTCGTCGGTCACGAGCTCCTGGAAGGCGTGGCCGGTCATGACGACGAGGTCGAACTCCGCCTGCCACTGCCGCACCCGCACATCGCCGAGCACCCACTCGACGTCGGGCCGGGCCCGCCGCGCCTGGACGAGCATGGCGGCGGCCGGATCGAGCCCCATCAGCCGGCCCCGGTGCCCCTCTTCCCGGGCCCGCCGCAGTAACTGCCCGGTGCCGCAGCCGATGTCCAGCACGGACCCGGCCTCCCGCACCAGGCCGAGGTAGAAGTCGTCACCCGGTCCCCAGGGGTTGAGGCTGTCGTACAGCGCGGCGAGCGAGAGATCGGCAAAGACGTGATCCACCACCGCGGCAGTGTGCCACACGATGCTGAACGGCGCGTCAGTTTTTGCCTCACTTCGCGGACTTCCGCCTCCGGATCACCCTGGTGCTGCCCGCGGGAGGACGCGCGAGACCCCGCCCGTGCGAGGGGCGGGGTCTTCATGCCTCTAGGTGAGAATGCGAAGGCTCAGTACTTGATGATCCACATCATCTTCGGCGAGTACTTGTGCCCGTGGTCGATCAAAATGCGCTTCCCGCACGAGACCTTGCCGCTGACGACCTTGAAGTAGCCGCACTGCAGTGCCCCGATGGTGGTTTGCGCGTTGGGGTTCAGGCTGGAGAAGAAGAGCTGAGGGGCGTCGCTGTAGTGTCGGCCGTAAACAGGCTTCTCGCGGCCCGCGTCACCCAGGCAGAAATCGCCACCGGGGGAGACGTAGTTACACAGCTTCGCGGACTTGTTGTTCCACCACTGCCACTGCGTCCTCTTGCACTTCTCCTGGGTGATCTTCTTGTTGTAGCCGTTCCATTCCAGGCACTTGCCGGTGTCCTTGTTCACGATGTAGAAGGTGTGTTGTGGTGCGGCCTGGGCCGGCGAGGCTGCACCGAGGAACGAGAAGGCAAGCGCCAGAATGGCCGCGATGAGCCCCGATTTCTGCATGTGCTTCATTTAAGAATACCCCCAACTCACAGCGTCCGGTCAGTCGCTGTGCGAACAAGTATTCCTTGACGCCATAGGCATGTACACAAATTTGAGCGAAAGTTGAGCCGGATGATCGCACTGCGCCGGTGGCTTGCGTCGGGGACAAGAAAAGGCCCGCACCTGGGAAGGTGCGGGCCTTGTCCCCTGGAGCGGACGTTCAGGGCTCGGGTCAATGGGCCGGTGAAAGTCCGTTCCGCAAGGGGGCGGCTGACGGAAAGGGGTGTGTCAGACCGCCGCCTCGGGGTCCTTGGTGAGGCGCGGGGCGGGGACGGCGTCCACCGTCTCCGGGTAGTGGCACGCCGTCAGGTGGCCCGGCTTGTTGCCCTCCACCTGCACCAGCGGCGGTGCCTCCGTCGCGCACTTCTCGGTCGCCTTCCAGCACCGGGTGCGGAAGCGGCAGCCGGAGGGCGGGTTGATCGGGGACGGCACGTCTCCGACCAGGCGGATGCGCTCGCGCGGCTCCTCGTCCACCGTCGCCTCGGGGACGGCGGAGAGCAGGGCCCGCGTGTAGGGGTGGCGCGGGTTGTCGTACAGGTCCTCGCGGTCCGCGATCTCGACGATCTTGCCGAGGTACATGACCGCGACGCGCTGCGAGAAGTGCCGCACGATCGCGAGGTCGTGGGCGATGAAGACGAACGCGATGCCCAGTTCGCGCTGCACCTTCTGGAGCAGGTTGACCACCTGCGCCTGGATGGAGACGTCGAGGGCGGAGACCGGCTCGTCGGCGACGATCAGCTTCGGCTCCAGGGCGAGCGCGCGGGCGACACCGATGCGCTGGCGCTGGCCGCCGGAGAACTCGTGCGGGAAGCGGTTGTAGTGCTCCGGGTTGAGGCCGACCGTCTCCAGCAGCTCACGGACGCGGTTCTCGCGGCCGCCGGCGGGGTCGATGCCGTTGATCTCCATCGGACCCGAGATGATCTTGCCGACCGTCTGCCGCGGGTTCAGCGAGGCGTAGGGGTCCTGGAAGATCATCTGGATCTCGGAGCGGATCGGGGCCAGGCCCCTGCGACCCGCGTGCGTGATGTCCTGGCCCCGGTAGGTGATCTTGCCGCTGGTCGGCTCCAGCAGGCGGGTGATCAGCCGGCCGGTGGTCGACTTGCCGCAGCCCGACTCGCCGACCAGGCCCAGGCTCTCGCCCTCGGCGACCTGGAAGTCCAGCCCGTCGACGGCCTGCACCGCACCGACCGTGCGCCGGATCGGGAAACCGCCCTTGATCGGGAAGTGCTTCGTCAGCCCCGAGACGTCCAGGAGGGGGTTCGTGTCGCTCATGTTCGTGAAGTCCGCTCTCGTGTCCGTCAGTTGTGCCGGGTCGCGGCGTAGTCGGGGAAGAGTTCCCGCTTCTGCTCCGTGGTGAGGTGGCAGGCCGAACCCCGGCCGTCGACCACTTCCAGCAGCGGGCGTTCACCCGAGCACCGCTCGCCGGCGACCTTGTCGGTGAACGCGCACCGCGGGTGGAAGCGGCAGCCCGACGGCGGGTTGAGCAGCGAGGGCGGCGAACCGGGGATCGGCGTCAGCGGCACGTCGACCGGTCCGGTCAGGCTCGGCATCGAGTTGAGCAGGCCCACGGTGTAGGGGTGCTGCGGGTCGCGCAGCACCTCCGCCTTGGTGCCCCGCTCCACGCACCGGCCGCCGTACATCACCAGCACGTCGTCCGCGATGTCGGCGATGACACCGAGGTCGTGGGTGATGAAGATGATGGCCGTGCCGAACTCCTGCTGGAGGTCCTTCAGCAGGTCCATGATCTGGGCCTGGACCGTCACGTCGAGCGCGGTGGTCGGCTCGTCGGCGACCAGCAGCTCGGGGTCGCAGACCAGCGCCATGGCGATCATCGCGCGCTGGCGCATACCGCCGGAGAACTGGTGCGGGTAGTCGTCCACCCGCATGTCCGGCTGCGGGATGCCCACCCGGCGCAGCATCTCCACCGCGCGCTTGCGGGCCTCGGACTTGGAGGCGCCGGTGTGCTTGCGGTACGTCTCGCTGATCTGCCCACCGACGGTGTGGTACGGCGAGAGCGAGGCCAGCGCGTCCTGGAAGATCATGGACATCTTGTTGCCGCGCAGCCGCTCCAGCTCCCGCTCGGAGGCGGTGAGCAGCTCCTTGCCGTCCAGCACGATCTCGCCCTCGATCGCGGTGCGCTCGCGGTCGTGAAGGCCCAGGATCGTCAGGTTGGTGACGGACTTGCCGGAGCCCGACTCACCGACGATGCCGAGGGTCTGGCCCTTGGCGAGGTCGAAGCTGAGTCCGTCGACGGCCTTGACGATGCCGTCCTCGGTGGAGAAGTGGACCTTGAGGTCCCTGATGGAGAGGAACGGCTGCTGATCGGTGCTCGTCACGGGGACGCTCCTGAAGGGTGATGCGAGGTCGCCGGGTGGGGCGGGTGGGAAGGGACGGCGGGGCGGAGGTCAGGCGAGCCGGATCCGCGGGTCGATCAGGGCGTAGACGGCGTCCACGATGATGTTGAAGAAGACGATGGCGCCGGCGGCCAGCAAGGTGACGCCGAGCACCATGGGCAGGTCGCTCTGTTCCACCGACCGCAGTGCGAGCTGGCCGACACCCTGGAGGCTGAAGACCTGCTCGGTGATGATCGCGCCGCCGATGAGGGTGGCGAGGTCGATGCCGAAGATGGTGACGATCGGGCCCATGGCGCCGCGCCAGGCGAACCGGAAGAAGACGTTGCGGCGGGACAGGCCCTTGGCCCGGGCGGTACGGACGTAGTCCTCGCTGAGCGTCTCGACCAGCTGGGAGCGCGTCATTCGGGTGTAGTTGGCGGTCCAGATCAGGGCCAGCACCAGCCAGGGCAGCAGCAGGCCGGAGACCCAGGCACCCGGGTTCTCGGTGAGGGGCGTGTAGGAGGGGTTGTCGAGGATGTCGAGCTTCCCGACGAGGAAGTACATCGCGATGTATCCGACGAAGTAGATCTGCATCGACGACGCGACCAGCGAAGCGGAGCTGGCGGCCTTGTCCTGCCACTTGCCCTGCTTGACGGCAGCGGCCATGCCGGCGCCGACACCGAAGACCAGGAAGACGACGGCGGAGCCGAAGGCGAGCGAGAGGGTCAGCGGAAGCCGATCGAGGATGGTGCCGAGGACGGGCTCGCGGTTGGCGAAGGAGTAGCCGAGGCAGGGCGCGTTGCAGTGCCCGAAGCTGCCGTAGTCCCGGCCGACGAAGATGCCCTTCAGCCAGTACCAGTACTGCACCGGTACCGGATGGTCGATGCCCATGTTGTGCCGCACCTGCTCCAGAATCGGCTTGGTGCAGTTCTTGCCGCAGGACATCATGGCGGGGTCACGCGGGATGGCGTAGAAGAGCCAGAAGGTGACGGCGCTGATGATCAGGAGGATGACCAGCGCGCCGAAGGTTCGGCGGACAAGGAAGCGGAACATGGGGCGTGACTTTCCGGACGGGGCGCCGTCGCCGGTGTGAGGGGTGGGCCGTAGGGGGCGGCCGGGTGGTGGCCGCCCCCCATGGGTCGGGCGTGACTACTTCTTGGCGTAGAGCTTGCAGAGCGCGACGCAGGTGTTGGCGCTGTCGTAGACGACGTGGCCGACCTTCGACCCGTACATCCAGTGGCGGATGGGGTGGTAGTCCGGCACGCAGCCCGCGAGCTCCATGATCTGGCGGTCGATGGCGCCCCAGGCGGCGTTGGCCTTGGCGGGGTCGGTGATCTTCGACGCGGCCTCGATCGCCTTGTTGACGCTCGTGTTGTCGAACTGCGACCAGTTCTGGCCGCCGTCGTGGATCTGGCTGCCGTCCCAGGTCGGGTAGAACTCCGAGTAACCGGCGGGCCAGTCCGGGCTCCAGCCGGCGGCGAACATGTCGTAGCCGTTGTCGAGCTTGCTGATCTGGGTGTAGAAGGTCGACTTGTCGACCTGCTTGTTGACCACCTGGAAGCCGGCCGCCTCCAGCGCGTTCTTGATCGCGATGGCCTGCTTCACCGAGTTGTCCGACTGCTGGTAGGCGATGACCAGCTTCTGGCCGACCTTGCCGGCCTCCTTCAGCAGGGCCTTGGCCTTCACCGGGTCGCCGCCCGGCTTCTGCGCCTTGCCGTACAGGTCGAACTTGTGGTAGCCGGGGGTCACCGGGCTGAAGACCGTGGTCGCCATCTCGGTGACGGACGCACCGCCGCGGATCGTCTGGAGCTGCTGGAGCGGCCAGGCGTAGTTGATGGCCTGGCGGACCTTGACGTCCGTGATGCGCTTGGCGTTGATCGGCCAGTAGTAGGTGGCCGTGTCGATCGCGGTGAGGATGCGGCTCTTGTACTTCGCGTTGGTCAGGACCTGGGCGACGCGCTCCGGAGCGATCTCGTTGAAGATCGACATCGTGTACTGGTCGTTGCCGCGGTCCGAGATGTAGCGGTCGGTAGACGCCAGGTTCTGGAAGCCGAACTGGAAGACGAACTTGTCCGGGTAGGCGTTGCGGATCGAGTCGGCCTTCGGGTCCCAGTGCGCGTTGCGCTCGAACGTCATCGACTTGCCGATCTGACGATCGGCGATCTTGTACGGGCCGCAGGACAAGGGGCGCTTGTCGTACTTCTCCTTGGTGTCGTGCTTCTTCGACACCAAGGCGTAGCCGCGCATGGCCAGGGTGAAGTTGAAGTCACCGCGCGCCTCGTTGAGGTGGAAGGTGACGGTCTTGCCGGAGATCTCGACGGAGTCCAGGTGCTTGCCGCCGTAGGGGCCCTTGTAGCCCTTGGCGCCCTCCAGCCAGTTCTGGACGTAGCGCGGACCCTCGGTGATGAAGTCGGCGAAGATGCGCTCGAAGGTGTGGCGGACGTCGTCCATGGAGACGTCCGAGCCGTCCTCCCACTTCAGGCCGTCCTTCAGCGTGAAGGACCAGGTCTTGCCGCCGTTCTTCATGGTGCCGGCGTCGGTGGCGAGGTCGCCGACGAGGACGGCGCCGCCCTTGTCGTCGATCTTGTAGCCGGTCAGACCGCGCAGGATCGGGACCGTGATCGCCGCCTCGGTGGAGGAGTAGATCTGGGCCGGGTCCAGGTGGTCCATGTCGAACTGGTCGAGGGAGTAGATGGTGCCACCCTTGACCGCACCCGTGACCTCGGGCGCCGGACCGGTCGAGTCGGCCTTGGTGCCGACCGCGATCTGGGTCGTCTTGCTGCCGCTGACCGAGGGGACCTTGTCCCCCTTGCCGTTGCTGTCGCCGCCACTGCTGCAGGCGCTCAGCACGGAGGTGGAGGCCGCGGCCACACCGGTGGCGATCAGGAAGTTTCTACGCGAAAAAGACATGCTGAGCCTGCCTATACGGGTCAATTCGGACGGTCGGAGCCAGCCGGACATCATCGAACCGGGCCGGGTGGAACGGGGCGCTACCGCCTCGACTTGGGGTCGAGGGCGTCGCGTACGGAGTCCCCGAGCAAGTTGAAGGCGAGGACGAAGATGATCATCGCCAGACCCGGGAAGAGCATGAAGGTGATGTCCTCGGAGTAGAACTGGGCGCCGCGGGCGATCATGACGCCCCAGTCCGGGGTCGGGTCGATCATGCCGACACCGAGGAACGCGAGGCCCGCCTCCGTGGTCACGAGGGCCGGGAGCAGCAGGGTGGACTGGATGAGGATCGGAGTCCACAGGTTGGGCAGCAGTTCCTTGAAGACGATCCGCATGGGGGACGCGCCCGTGACCTTCGCCGCCTCCACGAACTCCCGCTCGCGCAGGCCGAGTACCTGACCGCGCAGCAGACGTGCGATGGAGGCCCAGCCGAAGAAGGTCAGCACCACGATCAGGGCGGTCGCGCGCAGCGAGGTCGGGATGTCCTCGTCGGCGGCGACGAAGAGGCCGAAGACGACGGGCATGAAGGCGATGAAGAACAGCGTGGAGGGGAACGACAGCAGGATGTCGATGACCCGGCCGACGAAGTAGTCCACCTTGCCGCCGAGGTAGCCCGCGGTGATGCCGATCACGACGCCGAAGAACACGGTGAGCAGGGTGGTCGCCAGGGCGATGCCCAGCGAGTTGCGGATGGAGTACAGCAGGAAGGTGAAGACGTCCCGGCCCAGCTGCGGCTCGACGCCGAACCAGAAGTCCGAGCTCATCCCGCCGTTGGGGCCCGCAGGGTACGAGAAGGCATTGAACAGATCGGGCTGCTTGGTCACATATGTGGTGTACGGATCCTTACCGTACAGCTTGGCGATCAGCGGGGCCGCGATGCCGATCACGAAGAAGAAGATCACGACGTAAGCGGATATGACGCCCGTCTTGTCACGCTTGAAGCGCTTCCAGGCAAGCCGTCCCGGAGAGCGGCCCTCGCTGCCCTTCGAGACGTCCGAAGTGGTCGACTTCGTGACGGTCTCGTCGGTCACCTCAAGCGGGGCAGCCGCGGATGGAGTTGGGGGGGTCATGGTGCTCCTGGCCCAAGCGAGGGTCTGATGACTCCGCAGGGCGCTCCCCTACGGGCTACGCCGGACTTTTTCAACGCAATTCATTCAAGGTCAATAAATTCTCGGTCGGCTTGGGTTTCTCTTTACTTTCTTTACTTCAACTTGGCCGTTCCGTAGCTACGCGGGTAGCACGCCGTAATCAATCCGTGCTTCACATCGGACCAATCGGGCTAAACGGTCAATGCGTTCGATATGCGGACGGTGGAGTGTCGAAATGCGTACATCGCCGCGTGCGAATCCAACGTTTCCGCATCGTTGCGCAGAGATCCGTTGCACTCCACCCGCAAGATCATCAAGGCGACGGACGGGGCGTGCCTGCATTTGGATGACTCGTACGGCCAAAGGGCCCTCAATCGGAATGAGGGTGTGCAAGGTCGGTCATATCACCTGATATTTGCATTTACTGGATCGGTGTTCACGGAGGAGGCACGCCCATGCGGGGAACCACCCGTACCCGAGGGGCCGCCTGCGCGGTGGCGGTGGTGGTGGCGCTCGCCGCCGCGGGCTGCGGGGGCGGCCCCTCGGCCGGCGGCACCGGCGGCGCCGTGCTCAGCTCCTCCTGGGGAGACCCGCAGAACCCGCTGGAGCCGGCCAACACCAACGAGGTGCAGGGCGGCAAGGTGCTCGACATGATCTTCCGGGGCCTGAAGAAGTACGACCCGAGGACCGGCAGGGCCACCGACATGCTCGCCGAGTCCATCCGCACCGGCGACTCGCGCACCTTCACGATCACGGTGAAGGACGGCTGGACCTTCTCCGACGGCGAGAAGGTGACCGCCCGCTCCTTCGTGGACGCCTGGAACTACGGGGCGAGCCTGCGCAACAGCCAGAAGAACGCCTTCTTCTTCGCCTACATCGACGGGTACGACAAGGTCCACCCCGCCCACGGCAAGCAGAGTGCCGACACCCTGGCCGGCCTGAAGGTCGTGGACGGGCGCACCTTCACCGTCCGGCTCAACCAGAAGTTCTCCGCCTTCCCCGACACCTTCGGCTACCCGGCCTTCGCCCCGCTGCCCCGCGCCTTCTTCACCCACCACGCGGCCTGGCTGGCCAAGCCGGTCGGCAACGGCCCCTACGCCGTCGAGTCCTACACGAAGGGCTCGCAGATGTTCCTGCGGAAGTGGGACGGCTACCCCGGAGCCGACAAGGCGCTCAACGGCGGGGTGACCCTGAAGGTGTACACGGACAACAACACCGCCTACACCGACCTGATGGCCGGCAACCTCGACCTCGTGGACGACGTGCCGGCCGCCCAGCTGAAGAACGTCGGCAGCGACCTGGGCGACCGCTACCTCAACACCCCCGCCGGCATCATCCAGACCCTGTCCTTCCCCTACTACGACAAGGCATGGAACCGGCCGGGCTCGGAGAAGGTCCGCACGGGCCTGTCCATGGCGATCGACCGCCGGCAGATCACCGAGACGATCTTCAACCGGACCCGCACCCCGGCCACCGACTGGACCTCCCCGGTGCTCGGCCCGGCCGGCGGCTACAAGGCCGGGCTGTGCGGCAGGGCCTGCGAGTACCACCCGGACGAGGCGAGGAAGCTGGTCAAGGAGGGCGGCGGCATCCCCGGCGGGCAGGTCAGGATCACCTACAACGCGGACACGGGCTCGCACAGGCAGTGGGTGGACGCGGTGTGCAACTCCATCAACAACGCCCTGGGCAACGGCAAGGCCTGCGTCGGCAACCCGGTGGGCACCTTCGCCGACTTCCGCAACCGGATCGGCCGGCACCGGATGACCGGGCCGTTCCGCGCGGGCTGGCAGATGGACTACCCGCTGATCCAGGACTTCCTCCAGCCGCTGTACTACACCGACGCGTCCTCCAACGACGGCAAGTGGTCCGACCCGGACTTCGACAAGCTCGTCGACCGGGCCAACGCCGAGACGGACCAGACCCGGTCCGTCCGGCTGTTCCAGCGGGCCGAGGAGGTCGTCCGGGACCACATGGCCGCCATCCCGCTCTGGTACCAGAACGGCAACGCCGGCTACTCCCAGCGGCTGTCCGGCGTGGCGCTGAACCCCTTCAGCGTCCCCGTGTACAACGAGATCAAGGTCAGCTGAGCCGCCATGGGGCGCTACGTCGTCCGGCGACTGCTCCAGATGATCCCGGTGTTCATCGGCTCCACCCTGCTGATCTTCCTCATGGTGAACGTGATGGGCGATCCCGTCGCGGGCCTGTGCGGCGAACGGCAGTGCGATCCGGCGACGGCCGCCCAGCTGAAGCAGGAGTTGGGCCTCGACCAGCCGGTCTTCCCGCAGCAGTACCTCGCCTACATGGGGAGGGTCTTCACCGGCGACTTCGGTACCGCGTTCAACGGGCAGAAGGTCACCGAGCTGATGGCGACGGCGTTCCCCGTCACCATCCGTCTCACCGTCGTGGCGATCCTCCTCGAGGTCGTCGTCGGCATCACCCTCGGCGTCCTCAGCGGCCTGCGGCGCGGCCGGCCCGTCGACACCGGCGTGCTGCTGCTGACGCTGGTGGTGATCTCCGTCCCCACCTTCGTCACCGGCCTGGTGCTCCAGCTGCTCCTCGGCGTCAAGTGGGGCTGGATCAGACCCTCCGTCTCCCCGGACGCCGGCTTCGGCGAGCTGTTCGTGCCGGGCCTGGTCCTCGCCTCCGTCTCGCTCGCCTACGTCGCCCGGCTGACCCGCACCTCCATCGCCGAGAACAAGCGCTCCGACTACGTCCGCACCGCCGTCGCCAAGGGGCTGCCCCGGCACCGGGTCATCACCCGGCACCTGCTGCGCAACTCGCTGATCCCGGTGGTCACCTTCATCGGCTTCGACATCGGCGCGCTGATGGGCGGTGCGATCGTCACCGAGCGCATCTTCAACATCCACGGTGTCGGCTACCAGCTCTACCAGGGCATCCTGCGGCAGAACACCCAGACGGTCGTCGGCTTCGTGACCGTGCTCGTCCTCGTCTTCCTGGTGGCCAACCTCCTCGTCGACCTGCTCTACGCCGTACTCGACCCGAGGATCCGCTATGCCTGAGCAGCCGTACGAGCCCGAGCGCGCCATCGCCGGCACCGGCATGGGCGGCGCGATGGACCTGGGCGCGAGCGAGGCCGTCACGCTGGAACGGATGCCGAACGGCCCGGGCGGCGGCCCGGACGGCACCGGGCCGGTCGGCCGGCCGCGCTCGCTGTGGTCCGACGCCTGGCGCGACCTGCGCCGCAACCCCGTCTTCCTGCTCTCCACCCTGGTCATCGTCTTCCTGGTCGTCATCTCCGTGTGGCCCTCGGCGATCACCTCCGGCAACCCCCTGACGTGCGACCTCGCCAAGGCCCAGGAGGGCGCCCGGCCCGGCCATCCCTTCGGCTACGACGGCCAGGGCTGTGACGTCTACACGCGCACCGTCTACGGCGCCCGTACGTCCGTCACGGTCGGCGTGTGCGCCACGCTCGGCGTCTCCCTGTTCGGGTCGGTGCTCGGCGGACTCGCGGGCTACTTCGGCGGCAGATGGGACGCGGTGCTGTCCCGGATCACCGACGTCTTCTTCGCCATCCCGGTCGTCCTCGGCGGTCTCGTCCTCCTCTCCGTGGTGACCAGCAATACGGTCTGGCCGGTCATCGGGTTCATGGTGCTGCTCGGCTGGCCGCAGATCTCCCGCATCGCGCGCGGTTCGGTCATCACCGCCCGGCACCACGACTACGTCCAGGCCGCCCGCGCCCTCGGTGCCTCCGACTCGCGCATCCTGCTGCGGCACATCGCGCCCAACGCGGTGGCGCCGGTCATCGTCGTCGCGACCATCGCGCTCGGCACCTACATCGCCCTGGAGGCGACCCTGTCCTACCTCGGCGTCGGCCTCAAACCGCCCAGCGTCTCCTGGGGCATCGACATCTCCGCCGCTTCCCCCTACATCCGCAACGCCCCGCACGCCCTGCTGTGGCCCTCGGGCGCCCTCGCCGTCACGGTCCTGGCCTTCATCATGCTCGGCGACGCGGTCCGCGACGCCCTCGACCCGAAACTGAGGTGACGCCGTCGTGCTGCTCGAAGTAACGGACCTGCACGTGGAGTTCCGGACCCGGGACGGGATCGCGCGCGCCGTCAACGGCGTCGGTTACCGCGTGGACGCCGGTGAGACGCTCGCGGTGCTCGGCGAGTCCGGGTCGGGCAAGTCCGTCACCGCGCAGGCCGTGATGGGCATCCTGGACACGCCGCCGGCGCGGATCACCGGCGGGCGGATCCTCTTCCAGGGGCGGGACCTGCTGACGCTGAAGGAGGAGGAGCGGCGCAGGGTCCGGGGCAGCGCGATGGCGATGATCTTCCAGGACGCGCTGTCCGCCCTCAACCCGGTGATGACGGTGGGGGACCAGCTGGCGGAGATGTTCACCGTCCACCGCGGGATGTCGAGGAAGGACGCCCGGGCGAGGGCGGTCGGGCTGATGGACCGGGTGCGCATCCCGGCCGCCGCCCAGCGCGCGCGGGACCACCCCCACCAGTTCTCCGGCGGCATGCGCCAGCGCATCATGATCGCCATGGCGCTGGCCCTGGAGCCGGCGCTCGTCATCGCCGACGAGCCGACCACCGCGCTGGACGTCACCGTCCAGGCCCAGATCATGGACCTGCTGGCCGAGCTGCGGCGCGAGTACCGCATGGCGCTGATCCTGATCACGCACGACCTGGGCGTGGTCGCGGACGCCGCCGACCGGATCGCGGTGATGTACGCGGGGCGGATCGTGGAGTCGGCGCCCGTGCGCGACCTCTACAAGGCCCCCGCCCACCCCTACACCCGCGGTCTGCTGGACTCCGTGCCCCGCCTGGACCACAAGGGCCGGGAGCTGTACGCCATCAAGGGCCTCCCGCCGAACCTGACGCGCGTCCCGCCGGGCTGCTCGTTCCATCCGCGCTGCCCGATGGCCCGGGACGTGTGCCGCACCGAGGTGCCGCCGCTGTACGAGGTGTCCGAGGAGCGGGGCAGCGCCTGCCACTTCTGGCGGGAGTGCCTGCATGGCTGAGCCGATCCTGGAGGTCGGCGGCCTCGTCAAGCACTACCCGCTCACGCGGGGCGTCCTGTTCCAGAAGCAGGTCGGCGCGGTGAAGGCCGTCGACGGCGTCGACTTCACCCTCGGCAGGGGCGAGACCCTGGGCATCGTCGGGGAGTCGGGCTGCGGCAAGTCGACGGTGGCGAAGCTGCTCTGCAACCTCGAACGGCCGACGGCCGGCTCGATCCGGTTCAAGGGCGAGGACATCACCCGGCTGTCCGGCCGGGCCCTGAAGGCGGTCCGCCGCAACATCCAGATGGTCTTCCAGGACCCCTACACCTCCCTCAACCCCCGGATGACGGTGGGCGACATCATCGGGGAGCCCTACGACATCCACCCGGAGGCCGCCCCCAGGGGCGACCGGCGCCGCCGGGTGCGGGAACTGCTGGACGTGGTCGGCCTCGACCCGGACTACGCCGACCGCTATCCGCACCAGTTCTCCGGCGGCCAGCGCCAGCGCATCGGCATCGCGCGCGGACTGGCGCTGCGTCCCGAGGTGATCGTCGCCGACGAACCGGTGTCCGCGCTGGACGTCTCGGTGCAGGCCCAGGTGATCAACCTCCTGGACCGGCTCCAGTCGGAGTTCGACCTCAGCTACGTCTTCATCGCGCACGACCTGTCGGTCGTCCGGCACATCTCGGACCGGGTCGCGGTCATGTACCTGGGCCGGATCGTGGAGACCGGCCGGGACACGGAGATCTACGGCCATCCCACCCACCCCTACACCCAGGCCCTGCTGTCCGCCGTCCCTGTGCCCGACCCCGAGGCCCGCGCGCACCGGGCGCGGATCATCCTCACCGGTGACGTGCCCTCGCCGACGGACATCCCCTCCGGCTGCCGCTTCCGCACCCGCTGCTGGAAGGCCCGGGACCGCTGCGCCAAGGAGGTCCCGGCCCTGGCGGTCCCCGCCGTCTTCCGGGACACCTCCGGTCCCGCAGCCCACGCCTCGGCGTGTCACTTCGCGGCGGAGGCGGTGCCGGGGGAGCGGGCGGTGCCGGGGGAGCCGGTGGGGCCGGCGGCGAACGGCGACGGGCCGGGGTGACATCGCGCACCCCGGCCCGTCCACGGCACCCGCACGGCCGTACGCTGTTCAGCCTCCCGTGTCCGTATATCGGTGCCGCTTCCGTCAAGTTGCCTGCGTGTTAACCCCGTTCACGAGGTCCGGCCCGGGTGCGGCAGGGAGCGCCGGAGGAAGTCCAGCTGGAGCCGGAGCAGGTTCTCCGCGACCGTCTCCTGCGGGGTCATGTGGGTCACGCCGGACAGGGGGAGCACCTCGTGCGGGCGGCCCGCCGCCAGGAGGGCGGAGGACAGGCGCAGGGAGTGGGCGACGACCACGTTGTCGTCCGCCAGCCCGTGGATGATCATCATCGGGCGGTGCGGTTCGGCCGGGGCGACCAGACCCGCGTCGTCGATCAGCGAGTTGCGGCGGTAGACCTCCGGCTGCTCGTCCGGGTGGCCGAGATAGCGCTCCTGGTAGTGGGTGTCGTACAGCCGCAGGTCGGTGACGGGGGCACCGACCACGGCCGCGTGGAACACGTCCGGGCGGCGCAGCACCGCGAGGGCCGCCAGATAGCCGCCGAAGGACCAGCCGCGGACCGCCACCCGGCCCAGGTCCAGCGGGTACCGCTCGGCGAGGCCGTGCAGCGCGTCCACCTGGTCCTGGAGCACCACCTCCGCCAGGTCGTCGCGGACCGCCTTCTCCCAGGCCGGCGAGCGGCCCGGGGTGCCCCGGCCGTCGGCGACGACCACCGCGAAACCCTGGTCGGCGAACCACTGGGAGGTCAGATGGGCGTTGTGCGCGGCGACGACCCGCTGGCCGTGCGGGCCGCCGTAGGGGTCCATGAGCACCGGCAGGGGAGTGTCACCGTGGTAGTCCCGTGGCATAAGCACGGCGCACGGGATTCGGCGTGCGCCCCCCTCGGTGAGGGACACCCGCGGGGACAGACCGGGATGTTCGGCGTACGAGCGGACAGTCAGCGCCGGTTCTCCGTCAGCCAGCACCTGGACCCGGGTGCCCGGCCGGTCCAGCGCGGCGGACACCAGAACGGTCACGCCCCCGGAGCGCACCGCCCCGTGCACGCCGGGCTCCTGGGACAGCCGTTCCAGGCCCAGTTCGTTCACCCGGTACACATGGACTTCGCCAATCTCCGGCGACTGGGCCTCCGGACCGGAAGAGGCGGAAACCAGTACGTCGTCCGCACCCACGTCCAGTACGGCCCGGATGTGCAACTGACCGCTGGTCAGCGGACGTTCGCCGACCGTCAGGACCCGCGCGCCGCCCTCGTCGGCGATCCGGACGAGATGCCCGGACGGGCTCCAGCAGGGCACTCCGGCGAAGAGTTCCAGCCAACTTGGATCTTCATCGGCGTGCACCATCCGCGTGGCGCCCGTGTCCGGGTCCACCGCCAGGAAGAGCTGGCTGCGCTGGTCCCGCGCCTGGACCAGCAGCAGCGGCGCACCCGCCTCTGACCAGTGCACTCGCGCCAGATACGGATAGCGCGACCGATCCCAGGAGACCTCCGTGCGCGCTCCGTCCAGCCCGTACACGAACAGGCGTACGTCGGCGTTCGCCGTGCCCGCCGCCGGATATCTGACAGGGAGCGGCTCGCGCTCCGGGTGGGCCGGGTCCGCGATCCACCACCGCCGCACCGGCGTGTCGTCCACCCGGGCCACGAGCAGCCGGTCCGACCCCGGCGCCCACCAGAAGCCCCGGGAGCGGGTCATCTCCTCGGCCGCGACGAACTCCGCGAGGCCGTAGGAGACCTCCGCCGACTCCGGCTCGGCCAGTGCCCGGTCGCCGTCGCCCTGGGCGTCCACCACCCGCAGCGCCCCCCGGGCGACGTACGCGATGTGCCGTCCGTCGGGCGAGGGCCGGGGGTCGATCACCGGTCCCGGAACAACCAGTTCACGTGCCCCGCCGGTCCGCAGCCCAGCCGTGAAAAGCCGCCCTGACAAGGCGAAAGACGCCACCTCCAGGGCGCCGTCGGTGGCATAGCCGACGATGCCGGCGCCGCCCTCCCGGCTGCGCTCCCGGCGGGCCCGCTCCTCGGCCGACAGCTCTTCGGAGGCGCCCCGCAGGAGCGCGTACGGGTCGGCCGCGAGGCGCTCGGCGCCCCCCGGCAGATCCAGGACCCACAGGGAGTTGGCCCGGTCGGTGCCGGAGCCGGAACGCAGGAACGCGACACGTGAACCGTCGGGCGCCACGCTGAAGGCACGCGGCGCGCCGAGCGTGAACCGCTGGGTCCTGGCGTGCCGACGGGGGAAGGAGTCAGCCTCGGTCGTCATACCCCGACCATATTGGCCATGCGCCCCCTTGTGCGGCCGTGCGCCGAGCGATGCGCGAGTACGGATAGTTATGATCACTACCGCTGTGTGGGTATGAACCTGCTGGCGTCCGCATGGAGTTGCTCTACACCCGCCGCGTCCCTGGGATCTTTGGAGGTGAGCCGCCGTGGCACTCTCGATTTCGGCGGTGGTGCTGCTGGCGATCATCGTTTTCCTGCTGGTCAAGAAGTCAGGGCTGAAGGGCGGCCACGCGGTCGTCTGCGTCCTGCTCGGCTTCTATCTCGCCTCCTCGACCGTCGCGCCGACGATCAGCGAGCTGACCACCAACGTCGCCAGCATGATCGGCAGCATCAAGTTCTGACGGCGGCTGTCGCGGGCACCGGCGCGGAGCCTCGTAGGGTGGTCCCATGACGGAACTGCCAGCGCGGCGTCTGCTGCTGGTGCACGCGCACCCGGACGACGAGTCGATCAACAACGGCGCGACCATGGCCCGGTACGCCGCCGAGGGTGCCCACGTGACCCTGGTCACCTGCACCCTCGGGGAGCGCGGGGAGGTCATCCCGCCGGAGCTGCGGCAGCTGACCGGTCCCGCGCTGGGCACGCACCGGCGCGGCGAGCTGGCCGCCGCCCTGGGCGCGCTCGGAGTCACGGACGCCCGGCTGCTCGGCGGCGCCGGGCGCTACGGCGACTCCGGGATGATGGGCCTCGCCGGCAACGACGACCCCGGCTGCTTCTGGCAGGCCGACGTCGACGAGGCCGCCGGTCACCTCGCCGAGGTGATCCTGGAGGTCCGTCCACAGGTCCTCGTCACCTACGACGACAACGGCGGCTACGGGCACCCGGACCACATCCAGGCCCACCGCGTCGCCATGCGCGCCGTCGACCTGGCGGACGCGCGGGGGCACCGGGTCGCCAAGGTGTACTGGAACCGCGTCCCCCGTTCCGTCGTGGAGGCCGCCTTCGCCCGCCTCCACGAGGAACTGCCCGTCCTCCCGTTCGACCAGGCCGCCTCCGTGGAGGACGTACCCGGCGTCGTGGACGACGAGCGGATCACCACCGCGGTCGACGGCACCGCGTACGCCGCCGCGAAGGCCGCCGCGATGCGCGCCCACGCCACCCAGATCGAGGTGGCCGAGCCGTACTTCGCGCTCTCCAACGCACTCACCCAGCCGCTGTTCACCACGGAGTACTACGAGTTGGTCCGCGGGAGCGGGGAGCGCGGCGAGAGCGACCTGTTCGCCGGCGTCGAGGAGACGGCATGAGTGACCCCCGACCGGGCTCCCCGCTCGCCCAGCCGCTGCGCCCGCCGTCCCCCGGGCGGGCCGCCGCCCACGCCGGCCTCTTCCTGCTCGGCGCGGTCGTGGGGCTCGCCGGGGCGCTGGTCCAGGCCGGCTGGTTCCCCGGTGGGCTGTTGCTCGCCCTCGCGGGCGCCGGCGGACTGTTCCTCGGCGGGGCACACGCCACCGGCGGCCGGGGCGGAGCGGTCGCGCCGGCGGCCGGCTGGATCGTGGCCGTCATCCTGCTCACCACCTCGCGCCCCGAGGGCGACTTCCTGTTCGGCGCCGGCGTCGGCTCGTATCTCTTCCTGCTCGGCGGCATGGCACTCGCTGTGATCTGCGCCACCGTCGGCTTGGGACGGCAACCCGGTCGCGGCTCCGCCCGACTTGGCAAGTGACGTACCACTTCGCCGTGGGCCGCGGGTGCGGGTCCGGTGGGGGTTTAGTCAGCGGTCATGGGATACGCGCCAGAAGTGGCCAGTATGGTGGTGCGCGCCGCCGAGCCTCCCCCAAGCGCTCGACTTCGCTCGTGCCGGGGGACCCTCACCGCGCAGTGAGGTCGTAACGGGCGGCGGAGCCAACCGGGAGAACCTGCCTTGAGTCGTGAAACTGACACTCCGTCCTCCGGGCCCAGCGGGCGCGGCGGAGCCGCATACCCCTCCGGCACGCCGCCGTACGGGACCCCCTTGGCTTCCGACGACGCCACGGGCGCGGGCCGTTCGGGCACGCGGCCGGAGGAGAAGAAGACCGAGACCACACTGACGACCCGGATCCGGATCAACATCCCCGGATCGCGGCCCATCCCGCCGGTCGTCATGCGCAAGCCCGTCGGGGACGGCGAGAGCGCCGGCGAGGAGCAGCCCGCCGCCGAGCCGGTTCCCGCGGCCGAGCGGACCCCCGCCGGTCCCGACGAGACCCCGGCGGAGCCCGCGGCCCCGGGGGACGAGAAGACCAGCGACTGGTTCGCGCCCCGCAAGTCCGCGCCCGGCAAGGGCGCTCCGGGCGGCGGCGGCACGAACGGCGCCGGGATGCCCGGCGGTTCCGCCGCGCCCACCGCCGCCCCCGCGGCCCCCGGCGTGCCGGGTGCCCGTACGGGTGGTCCGGGCGCTCCCGGCGCGGCCGGTACCACCGGCGCACGTCCCGGCGGCGGCCGTCCCGGCAGTGTGGTCGGGTCCATGAGCGTGCCGGGTGCCCGTTCCGGCGGCACCAACGGCAAGGGCCTGCCCGGGGCCACGGGTGGCCCCGTCGCTCCCGGCCACGGCGGCGGCACCGGCTCCTTCGACGTCACCGAGGCGCTGACCGCGCATCAGGCGAGCGGCGGCTCCCGCCCCGGTCCGTCCGGCTCCGGCGAGCCGCGCCGCGACGACCTGCCGTACTTCGCGGAGAACGGCACCCAGGACGGCTACGGCGGCGCCGCGGGCCCGGGCGGCGCGAGCGGCCGCGACGGTTACGGTGGCGCCGCTGCGGCGGGCACGGGCGGTCAGGACGGCCTCGGCGGCGCCGCGGGTGCGAGCGGCGCGGGCGGCCGGGACGGGTTCGGTGCCGGTGCGGCGGGCGCGGGCGGCCGCGACGGTTTCGGCGGCGCCCCGGGCGCGGGCGGTGCCAACGGACACGGCGGTCCCGGCGGCCCCAGCGGCTTCAGCGGTCCGGGCGGACACGGCGGTCCCGGCGGCCCGCAGAGCCCGGCCGGCCCCACCAGCGGCCCGGCCACCGGTGACGGCACCCTCGTCCCGCGGGCCGGCGAACCCTTCGACGGTCCGTCAGGTCCAGCCGGTCCCGCCGGCGCGGGTGGTTACGGCACCCCGGGCGGCCAGGGCGCCCCGCCCGCCCGCAGCGCCCTCGCCGGCCTCGACGGGCCCACCGGCCCGGGCGGTCCCGGTGGCCCGCGGGCCACCCCCGGTGGTCCCGCGGGGCGCGGACCCGGCGGGCTCAGCGACGACACCGCGATCCTCACCCCGCAGAAGCCGGCCCCGGAACCGGGCACGCCCGGCTACCGTTCCCCGGCCGCCGACAACGTCTCCGGACACACCGTCACCAGCGGCATCCCGGTCGTCCCCAGCGCCGGGAAGTCCCCGTTCGGCAGCCACGGCGACGGCGGCCCCGCGGCGCCCGCCGCGCCCCGGCCGGCGCCGGCCCCCGCGCCCAAGGCGGCGGCCAAGCCGAAGAAGAAGGGCCGCAGCAAGCTGGTGCTGCTCGCGGTCGGCGTGATCGTCGTCGCGGGCGGTGCCTACGGCGCCGGACTGCTGATGAACCACACCGACGTGCCCAAGGGCACCACCGTGCTCGGTGTCGACATCGGTGGCGGCACGCGCGACGAGGCCGTCAAGAAGCTGGACGACGCCTTCGGCAGCCGGGTGAACAAGCCGCTGAAGCTGGCCGTCGGCGGCCGGACGGTCGCCCTCACCCCCGAGAACGCCGGACTGCAGTTCGACTACCAGGCCACGGTGAGCGAGGCCGCCAAGAGCGACTACAACCCGGTCCACGTGGTCGGTTCCCTGTTCGGGCAGAAGCGCGTGGTCCAGCCGGCGATGCCGGTGGACGAGGAGAAGCTCCAGGCCGCCCTCCAGCAGGCCGGCGGCGGCTCCGGCTCGGTCACCGACGGCACCATCAGGTTCGACCACGGCCGGGCGGTCGCCGTCTACGGCAGGCCGGGCAAGGCCATCGACGCCGCCCGGTCGACCCAGGCGGTCGAACAGGCGTACCGCACCCTGGTGGAGACGGGCACCGCGTCGTCGGTCGGCGTGCCGACGACCACCAAGGAGCCGACGGTCCCGAACGCCGAGGTCGACCGGATGATGAAGGACTTCGCGAAGCCGGCGATGTCCGGGAACGTGACCGTCCAGACGGACGCGGCGCACGTGGTCCCGATGAGCCCGCAGAACTCGCTGTGGAAGTTCCTCAGGGTCACCGCCGTCGACGGCAAGCTGGTCGACAAGCCCGACCTGGCCGCGCTCAAGCAGCTGTACGGGCAGGCCTTCGACGGGGTGCTCATCACCCGCGGCAACGGCAAGAAGACGCCCGTCACCCCCGAGGACGTCTACGCCGCCCTGCGCCAGGCCCTCACGAGCAGGACCAACCGGGTCGCGGTGATCGACACCAACCCGAGCTAGCCGCCGTCACCCCGGGGCGCCCTGCCGGGGCGCCCCGGGGCCGTGTCATCCGGGCCGCATGACATCTGTCATCCGGCACACAGGACCCGCGGCACTGCCGGGCCCGGTGCCCTCTCCGCCAGCATGGACGGCATGACGACGACAGCGGCGCCGGCCACCACCACCCCGGTGGTCGGGTTCGACCAGGTGACCAAGACTTACGGGAGCGTGCGGGCCGTCGACGGCCTCTCGCTGCGGCTGTACCCGGGCGAGACCGTCGCCCTCCTCGGCCCGAACGGGGCCGGCAAGTCCACCACCCTGGACCTCCTCCTGGGCCTCAAGCAGGCCGACACCGGCGCGGTGCGCCTGTTCGGCACGAGCCCGCGCGAGGCGATCGTCGCGGGACGGGTGGGGGCCATGCTCCAGAGCGGCGGGCTGATGGACGAGGTCACCGTCGCCGAGCTGGTGAAGCTGGCCTGCTCCCTGCACCCGAGGCCGTACCCGGTGGCCGACGTGCTCGCCCGGGCGGGCGTCACGCAGATCGCCGGCCGCAAGGTCGACAAGCTCTCCGGCGGCCAGGCCCAGCGCGTCCGGTTCGCCCTCGCCACCGCCGGCGACAGCGACCTGATCGTGCTGGACGAGCCGACCACCGGCATGGACGTCTCCGCCCGGCAGGCGTTCTGGGCCACCATGCGCGAGCAGGCCGACCAGGGCCGTACGGTCCTCTTCGCCACCCACTACCTCGAAGAGGCCGACGCCATCGCCGACCGGGTGCTGGTGCTGCACCGGGGCCGGCTCCTCGCCGACGGGACCGCCGCCGAGATCAAGGCCAGGGCCGGTGCCCGCCGTGTCTCCTTCGACCTGACGGGAGACATCGACGCAAGCGCCCTGCGTGCCCTGCCGCACCTGACGTCCCTGGACGTGTCGGGGCAGACCGTCCGCATCCAGTCCGCCGACGCCGACGCGACCGTCCACGCCCTGTACGGCCTCGGCCTGTACCCCCGCAACCTCGAAGTCGCCGGGCTCGGCCTGGAGCAGGCCTTCGTCGCCATCACCGCCGCCGAGGAGGCGAAGCAGTCGTGAACAGCCTGATCAGACTGGAACTCACCCGCGCCCTGCGCAACCGCAAGTTCCTGTTCTTCTCCGTGATCTACCCCTCGGGTCTGTTCCTGCTCATCGCGGGCAACGCCGACAGCCACACCAAGATCGACGGCACGGGCCTGACCCTGCCGACGTACATGATGGTCTCGATGGCCTCCTTCGGCGCGCTGACGGCCGTCCTGATGGGCAACAGCGAGCGCATCGCCAAGGAACGCGAGAACGGGTGGGTGCGGCAGCTGCGGCTGACCACCCTGCCCGGGCGGGGGTACGTCCTCGCCAAGACCGCCGGCGCGGCCGTGGTCAGCCTGCCGTCCATCGTGATCGTGTTCGTGGTCGCCGCGGCGGTGAAGGACGTACGCCTCGACGCCTGGCAGTGGCTGGCGCTGAGCGGCGCCATCTGGGCCGGCAGCCTGGTCTTCGCCGCGCTCGGCGTCGCCATCGGCTACCTCGCCAGCGGGGACGCGGTCCGCCCGATCACCATGATCACCTACTTCGGGCTGTCCATGCTGGGCGGTCTCTGGATGCCGACGACCACCTTCCCGCAGTGGCTCCAGGACATCGCCGAGTGGCTGCCCACGCACGCGTACGCTTCCCTCGGGCGGGCGATCGAACAGAGCCAGGCCCCGCACGCCCGCGACATCGCCGTCCTCGCCGTCTCCTTCGCGGTCTTCGCGGGCGGCGCGGCCTGGCTGTACCGGAAGGACACGCTGAAGGCGTGAGCACCATGACGGAAGACCGGCAGGCAGGAACCGCGCGGCCCGCCCCCGTGGGCTGGCCGCCCCGCAACCGGCGGGAGTTGATGGTCAAGACGCTCTGGATCGGCGTCTGGCTGGTCTTCCTCAGCTCCCCGGTCGGCGACCTGGTCCACGGCGGCCACACCACCGGCGCCAGGGTGGCCGGCTCCCTGGGCCTCACCGCGTTCGTCGGGATCTACCTGGCGCTGGTCTTCCGCAACATCGGCCGCCCGTTCACCCCGCGCGTCGTGCTCACGCTGGGCGGCATCCTCGGTGTCCTCGCCCCCGTGCTGGCCCTCACCCTGGGCGGGGCCTGGCTGGGGCTGTTCGTCTACCTGTCGGTCGCCTGGGGGGCCACCCTGCCGCTGCGGGCGGCCTACTGGGCCATCCCGGCCTCCGCGCTGGTGATGTACCTGATCGGCGTGCGCTCCGACGAGAAGGAGGCGCGGGGGCTGCTCCTGCTGGTGCTGCTCATCGGGTTCGCGATGACCGGCGTCAGCCAGCTGGTGCGCACCACCGTCGAGTTGCGCAAGGCCCGGGCGACCGTCGCCCAGCTGGCCGCGAACGAGGAGCGCCTGCGCCTCGCCCGCGATCTGCACGACCTGCTCGGCCACTCGCTGTCGCTGATCACGCTGAAGAGCGAGCTGGCCGGCCGGATGCTGCCCGGCCGGCCCGATCAGGCGGCCCAGCAGGTCGCCGACATCGAACAGGTCAGCCGGCAGGCCCTGGCCGACGTCCGTGAGGCCGTCACCGGCTACCGGCGGCCCCGGCTCGCCGCCGAACTCGCCGGGGTCCAGGTCGCGCTGACCGCCGCCGGAGTCACCGCCGACCTGCCCGCCGAACCCGACCTCACCGCGGTTGCCGAGGAGGCCGAGTCCGCGCTGGCCTGGGCGCTGCGCGAAGCGGTCACCAACGTGGTCCGGCACAGCGGTGCCGACCGCTGCGCCGTCCGGCTGCTGCGCCGCGAGACCCTGGACGGGGCGGTGCTCGAACTCTCCGTCGAGGACAACGGGACGGGTGGTTCCGGCGCGGGCCCCGGCAACGGCCTGGCCGGCCTGACCGAGCGTCTGGAGAAGGCCGGCGGCAGCCTGGAGGCGGGCCGGGTCCGGCACGGGTTCCGGCTCGTCGCCCGCGTGCCCACGGCCGCCGCGGCGGACGTAGGATCCGGGGCATGACGAGCAAGATCAGAGTCCTGCTGGCGGAGGACCAGTCGATGGTCCGCGAGGCGCTGGCGGCACTGCTCGGCCTGGAGGACGACATCGAGGTCGTCGCCCAGGCCGCGCGCGGCGACGAGGTGCTCGCGGCCGTCGGCGCGCACGGCGTGGACGTCGCCCTGCTCGACATCGAGATGCCCGGCTGCACCGGCATCGAGGCCGCCGCCCAGGTCCGCCGCGCGTATCCGCGGGTGAAGCTGGTCGTCCTGACCACCTTCGGCCGGCCCGGCTATCTGCGCAGCGCCATGGAGGCGGGCGCCGACGCCTTCCTCGTCAAGGACGCCCCGGCCGCCCAGCTCGCCGAGGCGGTCCGCCGGGTGCTGGCCGGGGAACGGGTGATCGACCCGACGCTGGCCGCCGCCGCGCTCGCCGACGGCGCCAACCCGCTCACCGAGCGGGAACGCGAGGTGCTCCGCGCGGCGGCCGACGGCTCCACCAACGCCGAACTGGCGCGCGCCCTGCACCTGTCCCAGGGCACGGTCCGCAACTACCTCTCCACCGCCATACAGAAGCTGGCGGTGCGCAACCGCGCGGAGGCCGTGCGCATCGCCCGGGAGAAGGGCTGGCTGTGAGGGCCCCCTCCGGGTGACGGCCGTACGGGCCGGCCTCAGTTGAGCTTGGACCGCGCGATGCGCGCCTCCTGCCGTACCTTCTCGGCGGCCGGCTCGTCGACCACCTCGATCAGATCGGCGTAGGTGTCCAGTTCGTCGGCGCCCGCCGTGAACTGGCCGCGCTGCACCAGCAGTTGTCCGCGTTCGTAGCGCAGTCGCGCCGGATGCGCGGGGATGAGCAGCCCCAGTTCCACGGCCCGCAGGGCGACGTCCGAGCGTTCCGGCCGGGCCGCGGCCCACGCCCTGATGTTGTTCAGGACGCGCTGCACGACCTCCAGGGGCGCCGCCGGCTCCAGCGCGGACGGCTGCAGCGACGCCCCCGTGGCGCCCGCCACCAGCAGCTCCGCGTCCGCCCCGGTCAGCACCCGGCCCTCGTCGAACGGATCGGCCAGCACCTGCTCTCCCGCCGCCCCGAAGCCGACCACGAAATGCCCCGGCAGCGCGACGCCGTACACCGGGGCCCCGGCCCGGCGCGCGACCTCCAGCCACACCACCGACAGCAGGATGGGCAGGCCGCGCCGCCGCCGCAGCACCTCGTGCAGCAGTGAGGACTCCAGGCGCTGGTAGTCGCCGGGCGTCCCGTGGAACCCGTGGCGGGCACCGAGCAGCCGTTGCACGGCCTGAGCCCACGCGCGCGGGCCGCCCGGCCGGTACGGCAGCTCGCCCGCCAGCCGGTCCAGCTCCGCCTGCGCGGCGTCGATGCCGGCCTCGTCCAGGGAGCCGTCCGCCTCCGCGCCGATCAGCAGGCACAGGGCGGACAGGTCCGGCCGCTCGGACCGGGCCTCCTCGGTGAACCGCTGCCGCAGTTCGGCGGAGCGTTCCGGTGGCGGTGGGTACGGGGGCGGCAGGTACGGGTGATGCATGGCAGGCTCATGCCCTTCCCACGGTGGTTCTACGAGCGTTTTCGCACGGCGGTTTCAGGGCCGCCCGGGACCGGAGGGCGACCGGGGCTCCGACGGCGCCCGGTAGTGGTGGTACGCGTGGTGCGGTGTGAAACCGAGCGCGGCGTACAGCGCCCGCGCGCCCTCGTTGTCCGTCTCGACCTGGAGCCAGGCCGCCGACGCGCCCTCGTCCAGCGCGCGCCGGGCCAGCGCGGCCATCACCTCGGTGGCCAGCCCCTGCCGCCGCCGGCCGGGGGCCACCTCGACCGCGGCGAACCCGGCCCACCGCCCGTCCACGGCACACCGCCCGATCGCCGCCGGGGGCTCACCGGCCGCTGTGCCGGGGACGGAGGCGAACCACACCGACGGCTCTCCTCCACGCTCGGTTCCGCCCGCGCGTGGGGACCCCGACCCCAGCACCCGCAGGGCCACCTCGCCCGCCCCCGCGCGCCCGTACCGCGCGAGCCACGCCTCGTCCGCCGTCCGGGACAGCACCACACCCGCCCCCTCGGCCCGGTCCGCGACGGGAGCCAGGGCGGCGGTCCACAGCTCGGCGGTCACCTCCCGGGTCCAGCCGCGCCGCTCCAGCTCGGCGCTCAGCAGCTCCTGCGTGCCCTCGGCGCCGGTCGCGGTCTGCACGTAGGCGGGCAGGCCGCGCTCGCCGTACCAGCGTCGTACGGCGTCCAGGGCGTCGTCGAGCGGGAGGCCGGGATCACCGAGCGGCAGCACGCTGTTGGCCCGCCGGGTGAAGCCCGTCCGCGGCCCGGGCGCCGGGCCCGGGCCGCCCGGCACGTCGTCCGCCGCCGCCCGCAGCTCCCACTCGCCGAGCCGCTCGCTCTCCACCGGCCGCCACGCGCGCGCGGCGACGTGTGCCAGCTCCGGGTAAGAGGCGGCGGGTCCCCGGCGGCGCGCCGGCGCGGCCGGGACGACCTTCCCCGCCACCAGCGCGGATTGCGGGATTCTGACCCGTTCCCCGTCCCGCCGTGTGATCATGAGCACGCCATCGTCCCATGATGTGAGAACACCGACCGTGTCGGTGAACTTCTCGGGCGCCGCACCGGGCTCGCCCAGGCGCCTGACGGAGACTCGTTTTCCCACGTCAGCTGGGGTGATACGGACTTCGAGGCGTCCACTCGCCGAGATTTCCACTGGTCAGTTCACCCCTCCTGTTCGGATCATGCTCCGGAACGGAGATACTAGGGGCGGGCATCGACGACGCCGCGCTCCCGCGCGCCAGGCGGCGGAGCCTGAGGAGGCCCGCCGGCGCCCTATCGAGGAGGAACGACAGCGTGACCTACGTCATCGCGCAGCCTTGTGTCGACGTCAAGGACAAGGCGTGCATCGAGGAGTGCCCGGTCGACTGCATCTACGAGGGCCAACGGTCCTTGTACATCCACCCGGACGAATGCGTCGACTGTGGTGCCTGTGAGCCGGTCTGCCCGGTCGAGGCGATCTTCTACGAGGACGACACTCCGGAGGAGTGGAAGGACTACTACAAGGCGAACGTCGAGTTCTTCGACGACCTGGGCTCGCCCGGTGGTGCCAGCAAGCTGGGGCTGATCGAGCGCGACCACCCCTTCGTCGCCGCGCTGCCGCCGCAGGGCGAGTGACCGTCTGAGCGCCTGGCGGCCATCGGGGGACCCCGTGGCGCCGCCCCGACGAAAGTGAGCCACCCATCGTGTCCGCAGTCACCGACCGCCTCCCCGACTTCCCGTGGGACCGGCTGGCCCCGTACAAGCAGACGGCCGCGGCCCACCCGGACGGCATCGTCGACCTCTCCGTCGGCACCCCCGTCGACCCGGTCCCCGAGCTGATCCAGAAGGCCCTCGTCGACGCGGCCGACTCCCCGGGCTATCCGACGGTCTGGGGCACCCCCGCGCTGCGGGACGCGATCACCGGCTGGCTGGAGCGCCGCCTGGGCGCCCGCGGCATCACCCACCGCCATGTGCTGCCGGTCGTCGGCTCCAAGGAACTGGTCGCCTGGCTGCCCACCCAGCTCGGTCTGGGCCCCGGCGACACGGTCGGTCACCCGCGCCTGGCCTACCCGACCTACGAGGTCGGTGCCCGCCTGGCCCGCGCGGACCACGAGGTCTACGACGACCCGACCGAGCTGGACCCGTCGCGGTTGCGGCTGCTGTGGCTCAATTCCCCGTCCAACCCCACCGGCAAGGTCATCCCCCGCCAGGAGCTGGCCCGGATCGTCGCCTGGGCCCGCGAGCACGGGGTCCTGCTGGTCGCGGACGAGTGCTACCTGGAACTGGGCTGGGAGGCCGACCCGGTCTCGGTGCTGCACCCCGACGTCAACGGCGGCTCCTACGACGGGATCCTCGCCGTCCACTCCCTGTCCAAGCGCTCCAACCTGGCGGGCTACCGCGCGGCGTTCGTCGCCGGCGACCCGGCCGTGCTCGGCCCGCTGCTGGAGATCCGCAAGCACGGCGGCATGATGACCTCCGCGCCGACGCAGGCGGCGGTCGTGGCCGCCCTCGGGGACGACACCCACGTCCAGGAGCAGCGCGCCCGCTACGCTGCCCGCCGCGAGGTTCTCCGGGCGGCCCTGCTGTCCCACGGCTTCCGCATCGAACACAGCGAGGCGAGCCTCTACCTCTGGGCCACCCGGGACGAGTCCTGCTGGGCCACCGTGTCCCGTCTGGCCGACCTCGGCATCCTGGTGGCCCCGGGCGACTTCTACGGCGCGGCGGGCGGGAACTTCGTCCGCGTGGCCCTGACGGCGACGGACGAACGCGTCCAGGCGGCGGCGACCCGCCTGACGGCGTAACCGCCACAGCCGCCACAGCCGCCGCCACAGCCGCCGCACAGGCCGAAGGGGCCCAGGAGGGACCCTGGACCCCTTCGGCGCCGAGCCGGACGCTCAGCCGAGCGGCAGGCCCTTGGCCGGCAGGGACGAGGTCGGCAGTCCGCCCTTGGTCGGCAGGGACGACATCGGCAGGGAAGACATCGGCAGGGACGAGGTCGGCGCTCCGCCCGTGGCGAGGGACCCGGTCGGCAGTCCGCCCTTCGTCGCGCCGGACGAGGCGTTCCCGAGGACACCGCCCGCGCTCCCGGTCACGCCCCCCGCGGCCTGCTGCACCGCGGGCGCCGCCTCCTTCAGGGGACCGCCGCCGGTCCGGCCCGCGCCCGGCATCGCCTGCTCGACGGTCCTGGCGCCGGACTCGCTCACGAGCGAGGTGGCGCCCTGTGCGGCACCGTCGACGGTCTTGCCGGCGTGCGCCCCGTCCACGGCGGTCAGGCCGCCCAGGTTCGGGGTGGCCGGCAGGTCCGTGGCCGCACCGGCGGAGCCGGCCGCACCGACCCCGGCAGCCGCTCCCGCTGCGACGAGCAGCGCGACACGGGCGATCCGGCGGGTCAGGGGGAGGGACATGATGCTCCATTCGACGGGAGGAAAACGGTGTGTCCGGGACGGATGTGCCCGGGTCCGGACGCCGTGACTACCGCTCGAGGGCCGCGAAGGTTGCGGACGGCCCGGGTAAAGAATGGATAACGCATCGCATTATCAGGTGTGGATAAAAACGGGCAAACAGTGTGGGTCGCATGGCGCGCAGAATCCTTCCGCCCCTTGCGTCCCAAGGGTTCGCTCGCCCCGTGCACCCCCTGGTCGGCCCATCGGGCGGCCCGGCACCGCACAACCCGCCGGGGTGACCCGCCGTACTACTGTGCGGTCTCGATCCGCACAGCCCCCACGGACCGCTCCGCGCCGCCGGCCCCGCCGGAGCGGGCCCCGCCCCACGCGTCGCCGCCGCTCCCCGCGGTCCACACCCGCCCCGCGTAGGACACCCGCCGGATGTGCAGCGCCGAGGAGTTGGCGACCGCCCATTGCGCCAGCTGCCAGCCCCGCGCCAGCTCACCGCGCCCGTTCGCGTCCCGCTTCGCGCCCCGCGGCACCGGGACGGTCACCGTCCGGCCGTGCGCGCTCGCCGTCACGCTCGGCGAGGGGGACGGCGGCGGCACCGGCGTCCCGCCCACCTCCGCCCCGGTCTCCTGGAGCGCGTCGCGCCCGAAGTCCCGTACCAGCGCCGCCCGCACCGCGTCCGGTCCGGTCGCCGACGCCGTGCGCTCCGGGCGCCCGTCACAGGTCAGCGTGGCCGCCGCCCGGCCGGTCAGGGCCGCCGCCAGCAGCGCGGCGTCCGACTCGTGCTTGGCGTACGCCTCCGGGTAGCCGCTGCGCTGCACCCGCTGTGCGGCCACCGTCAGCGGCAGGCCGGTGTAGTCCGGCACCTTCGCCAGGTGCGCGTAGAAGATGCCCGCCGCGTACGCGGGGTCCATGATCTGCCGCTCGGTCCCCCAGCCCTGCGAGGGCCGCTGCTGGAACAGGCCCAGCGAATCCCGGTCGCCGTGCCCGATGTTGCGCAGCCCCGACTCCTGGAGGGCGGTCGCCAGCGCGATCGTCACGGCCCGCTCGGGCATCCCGCGCCCGGTGCCGACGGCGGCGATCGTCGCCGCGTTCACCGCCTGCTCCGGAGTGAACTGGTACGACGCCCCGTCACCCCCGGCCCGGACCACCTCGCAGCCGCGCGCCCCGCCGCCGGTGACGTACTGCACGACGAGGTACGCGGCGACGCCGCACAGGACCAACAGGGCCGCCGCGAGACGCAGGAGGCGGCCGCGACGCTGCGGACGGGTGGGGGACGGCTCTGGCACGCGTACAAGGTACTGGAGCCCGCCACCGGCCTGATCAGTGGTCGGCTCCACGCCTCCGGCCGGCCGGGCGACCGGCGCGCTAGGGTCGTGGCCATGGCCGACACCTCACTTGACCTCACGCTGGACGCCGCCGCGCTCACCGCGCGGCTCGTGGACCTCCCCTCGGAGAGCGGCACCGAGAAGCCGCTCGCGGACGCGATCGAGGCCGCCCTGCGCGCGCTGCCGCACCTGACGGTCGACCGCCACGGCAACAACGTGATCGCCCGTACGGACCTGGGCCGGGCCGAGCGTGTCATCCTGGCCGGCCACATCGACACCGTCCCGATCGCCGGCAACGTGCCCTCGCGGCTCGACGAGGACGGCGTGCTGTGGGGCTGCGGCACCTGCGACATGAAGTCGGGCGTGGCGGTCCAGCTGCGCATCGCGGCCACGGTCCCCGCCCCCAACCGCGACCTGACCTTCGTCTTCTACGACAACGAGGAGGTCGCCGCCGACCTCAACGGCCTCAAGCACGTCGCCGAGGCCCGTCCCGAGTGGCTCCAGGGCGACTTCGCGGTCCTGCTGGAGCCCTCCGACGGGGAGGTCGAGGGCGGCTGCCAGGGCACACTGCGGATGCTGCTGAGGACCACGGGCGAGCGGGCGCACTCGGCGCGCGGCTGGATGGGCTCCAACGCCGTCCACGCGGCGGCCCCCGTCCTGGCCCGGCTGGCGTCCTACGAGCCCCGCCGGCCGGTGATCGACGGCCTGGAGTACCGCGAGGGACTGAACGCGGTGGGGATCAGCGGGGGAGTGGCCGGCAACGTCATCCCCGACGAGTGCGTGGTCACCGTCAACTTCCGCTACGCCCCCGACCGCACCGAGGAGGAGGCGATCGCGCACGTCCACGAGGTGTTCGCGGACTGCGGGGTCGCGGAGTTCGTGGTGGACGACCACAGCGGCGGCGCGCTGCCCGGCCTGTCCCACCCGGCCGCGGCGGCCTTCATCGAGGCGGTGGGCGGCCTCCCGCGGCCCAAGTACGGCTGGACGGACGTGTCCCGCTTCTCCGCGCTCGGCATCCCCGCGGTCAACTACGGCCCCGGGAACCCCCACTTGGCGCACAAGCGGGACGAGCGGGTCGAGACGGCCAAGATCCTCGCGGGTGAGGAACGGCTGCGGAACTGGCTCACCGCGTAGCAGGCACGCGTGCCGGACATGCGCATGTCCCCCCGTCGTAACCGGTGTGGATCTACGCTGGGACCGAACTACCCGCAAGCGGAGGGAGCCCACATGCCTACCGGTAACCCCGAGGGGAAGAAGGTGCCGCCGGACGAGCAGCGGCTCGGACCGGTCCTCCGCCGGCGCGGACAGGTGACGGCCAGCACGACCGACCAGCGCCTGCTGGACGAGCGCGCTCCGACGGACTGGGTGCACACCGACCCCTGGCGCGTGCTGCGCATCCAGTCGGAGTTCATCGAGGGCTTCGGTACCCTCGCCGAACTCCCGCCCGCCATCAGCGTGTTCGGCTCGGCGCGGACGGCGGTGGACTCGCCGGAGTACGAGGCGGGCGTCCGGCTCGGCCGAGGGCTGGTGGAGGCCGGCTGGGCGGTCATCACCGGCGGCGGCCCGGGCGCTATGGAGGCGGCCAACAAGGGCGCGTGCGAGGCGGGCGGCGTCTCGGTCGGCCTCGGCATCGAACTCCCCTTCGAGCAGGGGCTGAACCCCTATGTCGACATCGGCCTGAACTTCCGCTACTTCTTCGTCCGCAAGATGATGTTCGTGAAGTACGCGCAGGGCTTCGTGGTCCTCCCCGGCGGCCTGGGCACCCTCGACGAACTCTTCGAGGCCCTCACCCTGGTCCAGACCCAGAAGGTCACCCGCTTCCCGATCGTCCTCTTCGGCAGCGCGTACTGGGGCGGCCTGCTCGACTGGCTGAACAACACCCTGGTCGCCCAGGGGAAGGCCGCGGAGAAGGACCTGATGCTGTTCCACGTGACGGACGACGTGGAGGAGGCGGTGGGCCTCGTCTCGAAGGAGGCGGGTCGCTGAGGGCGGCCCCCCGGCCGGCGCCCCGCTCCGGGCCCGCTCTTCCGGGCGGGCCCGGGGGCGGGGCGGTGCCCGTGGGGCTACGCCAGGCCCCGGCGGGCCACCGCCGGTGGCCGGTGGCCGGCGATGGATGCCACCATGTCCAGTACCTGACGCGTCTCGGCGACCTCGTGGACCCGGTACACCTGCGCCCCGAGCCACGCGGACACCGCGGTCGTCGCCAGCGTGCCGATCAGCCGCTCCTTCACCGGCCGGTCCAGCGACTCGCCGACGAAGTCCTTGTTGGACAGCGACACCAGCACCGGCCACCCCGTGGCGACCATCTCGTCCAGCCGCCGCGTCGCCTCCAGACTGTGCCGCGTGTTCTTGCCGAAGTCGTGCCCGGGATCGATCAGCACCGACTCCCGCGGCACCCCCAGCGCCACCGCCCGCTCGGCCAGCCCCAGCGTCACCGCCAGGATGTCGGCCACGACGTCGTCGTAGGTCACCCGGTGCGGACGCGTGCGCGGCTCCGCCCCGCCCGCGTGCGTGCACACCAGCCCGGCCCCGTAGCGCGCCGCCACCTCCGCGAGCCCCGGGTCGACCCCGCCCCACGCGTCGTTGAGCAGATCGGCGCCCGCCTCGCACACCGCCTCGCCGACCTCGGCCCGCCAGGTGTCGACGCTGATGACCACGTCCGGGAAGCGGCGCCGTACCTCCGCCACGAAACCGACCGTGCGCCGCGCCTCCTCCTCGGCCGTGACCTCCTCGCCGGGCCCCGCCTTGACCCCGCCGATGTCGATGATCGCGGCGCCCTCGGCCACCGCCTGCTCCACGCGCGCGAGGGCCGGTTCGTCGCGGAAGGTGGCTCCGCGGTCGTAGAAGGAATCCGGTGTCCGGTTCACGATCGCCATGATCACCGGCTCGTGCGGTCCGAATTCCCGCCTGCCCAGCCTGAGCATCCGCTGTGCCCTCTCCTAGTACGTCCCGCAGTACGGCCGCCTGCGACCCTAACCGCCGGGCGCGCATGGCACGATCGGACCCTGACACATTCAGCTTCCGGCACAGCGTCCGGTAACGAGCGTGGGGACCCCTCGCGATGGTGATGTTCTTGTTCCTGGTCGTCGCGCTGGCCGTCGTGGTCGCCGCGGTGTCCCTGGCCGTGGTGGGCGGCGGAGAGAGCGGCCCGCTGCCCGAGGCGGCGCCGGAGCGGCTGTGCGACCCGCTGCCCGCGGACCGCCCGGTGGGCCGCGCGGACGTGGAGACCCTGCGCTTCCCGGTCACCCCGCGCGGCTACCGCATGGCGGACGTCGACGACGCGCTCGGCCGCCTCGCCGCCGAACTGGCCGAGCGGGACGCCCGTATCGCCGACCTGGAGTCCGCGCTGGCCGGCGCGAGAGCCGCCGCCGCGCACGCCCGCACCGACAGCAACGGCGAGGGGGAGGAGCAGCGATGACCGCCGGAGCCGCCCTGGCCGGGCCGGACGGCGCGCTGCGCTGCCCGTGGGCCCTGTCCACCGAGGACTACGTCTCCTACCACGACGAGGAGTGGGGCCGCCCGGTCCACGGCGACGACGCCCTCTTCGAGCGGATCAGCCTGGAGGCCTTCCAGTCGGGCCTGTCCTGGATCACGATCCTGCGCCGCCGCCCGGGGTTCCGCGCGGCCTTCGCCGACTTCGGCATCGAGAAGGTCGCCGCCTTCACCGACGAGGACCGCGCGCGGCTGCTGGCCGACCCCGGCATCATCCGCAACCGTGCCAAGGTCGACGCGACCCTCGCCAACGCGCGCGTCCTCGCCGACTGGCCGGAGGGCGAGCTGGACGACCTCGTGTGGTCCCACGCCCCCGACCCGGCCGACCGCCCGGCCCCCAGGACCCTCGCCGACGTCCCCGCGATCACCCCGGAGTCCACGGCCCTGTCCAAGGCGCTGAAGAAGCGCGGCCTCAGGTTCGTCGGCCCGACGACGGCGTACGCCCTGATGCAGGCGTGCGGCCTGGTCGACGACCACCTGGAGACGTGCGTGGCCAGGGGCGCCCGCTGAGGGGCGCGGGACCGCCGCCGGCTACCGGCCGAGGTACTTCGGGCGCTCCTTGTTCACGAAGGCCTGTACGGCGATGGCGTGGTCCTCGGAGCGGCCGGCCCGGGTCTGGAGCTCGTCCTCCTTCTCCAGCGTCTCGGCCAGCGAATGCGTCAGCCCGTACGCCACCGCCTCCTTGATCGCCGCGTACGCCACCGTCGGCCCCCCGGCCAGCGCCCGCGCCGTCCGCTCCGCCTCGGCGCGCAGCTCGGCGGCGGGGACGACCCGGTTGGCGATGCCCAGCTCCAGCGCCTCCTGGGCGCTGATGCTGCGCGGGAAGAGCAGCAGGTCGGCGGCGCGGCTCGGGCCGATCACCCGGGGCAGCGTCCAGGAGATCCCGGAGTCGGCGGTCAGCGCCACGCCGGCGAACGACGTGTTGAACGCGGCCGTGTCGGCCACCACCCGGTGGTCCGCGGCGAGCGCGAAACCGAACCCGGCGCCGGCCGCGACGCCGTTCACCGCCGCGACCACCGGCTTCGGTGCCCCGGTCAGGGCCCGCACGATCGGGTTGTAGTGCTCCCTGACCGTGCTCATCGTCTGCCCCGCCCCGGTCTCCCGGTCACTGGCCAGCAGCCCGATGTGCTCCTTGAGGTCCTGGCCCACGCAGAACGCCCGATCCCCGGCGGCGGTCAGCAGGATCGCCCGTACGGCCGTGTCCGAGGCCGCGGATTCCGCCGCCTCCCTGAGGGCGGTCTTCGTCGCGATGTTCAGCGCGTTCATCGCCTCCGGGCGGTTCAGCGTGATCGTCGCGAGTCCGTCGCTCACCTCGTAGAGCACGGTGTCGGCCATGGGGTCCCCTCCGGTGTCGCGGCTGGTGACGTACCGCTCAGTACGCCCGCGTATGAGGACAGCATGACGGAGATCGCCGCCCGGGCGCCGGACCGGACGTGTGACCTGCGTCAAAGAAAAACAGGGCGGAGCCGGCCGGCGGAGGTCCGTGCGATGGCGCAGTATCGCAGTCACATCGCCGAATTGAGTGGTTTTGCTCGCGCGCGTTGCCCAAGCGATGCCGACCGATGTTGGTCATCGGGTCCTGCCATGCGGGATAATGGCCTGGAAGCAATGTGTTCGATGCCGGTGTCGCGTGTCCGTTCCGGACGGCGGGTGCCTCCCTCCGGGAGGCACCGGCAGACGATGAGCTGGTTTCAGGAAGGGGAACGAGCATGGCGGCCATGAAGCCGCGGACGGGTGATGGCCCGCTCGAGGTGACCAAGGAGGGGCGGGGCATCGTCATGCGCGTTCCGCTCGAAGGCGGCGGTCGACTCGTCGTCGAGCTGACCCCTGACGAAGCCGAGGCGCTCGGAGACGCCCTCAAGAAGGTCGTCGTCTGAGGTCCCAGCGATCAGTCCTTCCGGCTGCCCCGGCATCGTACGCGGTGTCGGGGCAGCCGCGTTCCGGGGCTTCCACCTGCGGTCCACCGCCCGGGGCGGCCGCGGCGGCGCCTTACGCGGGGAGGGCTCAGGAGCCGGGCCGTGCCGCTCACCGCTTGACCGCGCAGAGCAGTCCGTCGCCCACCGGCAGCAGCGAGGGGATCAGCTCCGTGCTCTCCCGCACCGCGCGCAGCAGTTCCCGCAGCCGCAGCACCTCGGTCGGCTGCGGCCCCGAGTCGACGGTGCGGCCGTTGGCGAAGACGCCCTCGAAGACCACCAGGCCGCCGGGGCGCAGCAGACGCAACGATTCAGCGAGATAGTCCAGATACTCCAGCCGGTCCCCGTCGCAGAAGACCAGGTCGTAGCCGGCGTCCGCGAGGCGCGGCAGGACGTCCAGGGCGGGCCCGGGGATGAAGCGGGCCCGGTTGCTGGCGAAACCGCAGATGCGGAAGGCCTGCCGCGCGAACTGCTGGTGCTCCGGCTCCGGATCCACCGTCGTGAGCACCCCGTCCGGCCGCATCCCGTGCAGCAGGTGCAGTCCGGACACTCCGCAGCCCGTGCCGATCTCCGCGACCGCCTTCGCGTCCACCGAGGCGGCGAGCAGTCCGAGCGCGGCGCCCGTGGCCGGCGACACCGAGCGCAGCCCTGCCTCGCGGGCCCGGTCACGGGCCCAGCGCAGCGCTTCGTCCTCGGCGACAAAGGCGTCGGCGAACGCCCAGCTCGTCTGCCGGTTGCCGGTAATGACCCTCTCCTGTCCCCTGGTTGCCTGGGCGTGACTGTATCCGTTGGCGTCGGGAACCCGCAGATGGGACCGGGCGTTTACAGGGAGGAGACGGTGGCCGGGGATGTGACGGGGGGCAGAGATGGCGCAGGAGGCCGAGCAACTGCTGACGCAGCAGTATGAGCCGTATCAGCGTGTATCAAATTCTCGTAAAACCGCTTATCCGGAGCTAACGGGCGAGGTGGCTATGGTAGGGGCTCCACTGGACACCACCAGAGCCGACAGGGGAGGTGCGGCCGCACCCGGGGACCGGGCCGGAGTGCTGCGGCGCTTCCTAGGGTCGGCGGGCAGGCCGAAATCCGTGACCGACACCGCTGACAGCCACGCCTCCGGTCCCGCCGCGGGCAGGACCCAGACCGCCACCTTCGCCACCGACGCGGACGGGCAGGCGTGGACCCCGCCCACGTGGGACGAGATCGTCAGCACGCACAGCGGCCGCGTCTACCGGCTGGCCTACCGCCTGACGGGTAATCAGCACGACGCCGAGGACCTCACCCAGGAGGTCTTCGTCCGCGTCTTCCGCTCCCTGTCGACGTACTCGCCGGGCACCTTCGAGGGCTGGCTGCACCGCATCACCACCAACCTCTTCCTGGACATGGTGCGGCGCAAGCAGCGCATCCGCTTCGACGCCCTCGGCGAGGACGCGGCCGAGCGCCTGGCCAGCCGCGAGCCCAACCCGCAGCAGCTCTTCAACGACGCCCACTTCGACGCCGACGTCCAGCAGGCCCTGGACACCCTCGCACCCGAGTTCCGGGCCGCCGTCGTCCTGTGCGACATCGAGGGGCTGTCCTACGAGGAGATCGCCGCCACCCTGGGCGTCAAGCTCGGCACGGTCCGCTCCCGTATCCACCGCGGCCGGTCCCAGCTCCGCAAGGCCCTCGCGCACCGCTCCCCGGAGGCCCGCGCGGCCGAGCGGCGCTCGTTCCGGGCCCGGGTCCCCGCTCTGGGAGGAGGGGGCGCGACCGCGTGAGTGGATCTCGGCCGAAGCCTGTCGGGGAGCCGCACCTCGCAGAGCAGCATTTGGGAGACCGGCTCTCCGCCCTGGTGGACGGCGAGCTGGGTCATGAGACGCGTGAGCGGGTCCTCGCCCACCTGGCCACCTGCGCCCGGTGCAAGGCGGAGGCGGACGCCCAGCGCGCCCTGAAGAACGTGTTCGCGCAGGCGGCCCCGCCCCCGCCCTCGGCGAGCTTCCTGGCCCGGCTCCAGGGCCTCCCCGGGGGAGGTGACGGGGACGGCGGCGGCATGCCGTCCCCCGGGGGCGGACGCCACGGAGCGGGCCCCGGCGCCGGAGCCTTCGGTGTGAGGCGCGGCGAGCACCTCCCGTTCGGGTACGCCCCCGCCCGCCCCCACGGCCGGCCGCCCGCCCCCGAGGACCGCGTCGCCGCCCCCGTGGACCGCGGCTTCCGCGTCCATCCCGTCGGCCGCCCCGACGACGGCCGCCCGGCCTCGCGCGGGCTGCGGTTCGCGTTCGCCGCCGCCGGCGCGGTGTCGCTCGCCGCCGTCGCCCTCGGTGGCGTGACCACCGCCGTCCCCGGCGACCTGACCACGGACGCCCGCGGCGGCCCCGGCACCGGCAGCGTGACCCCGGCCCGCTCGGCGGGCACCGGTGCGGGTGCGGGCGCGGCCACGCCGGACAGCCAGCGCCGCCGCCCGCTGGGACCGCTCTTCGCCCAGAGCGGTGCCCTGCTCGCACCGGCCCCGGCGGCCCCGACCTCCCTGTCCGCGCCGCTGCTGCCCGGACTGCCGACCCCCGGTCCGGCGCGGGCCAGGACCGGTACGGCGGGGAATCTGACGGCGCCGGTGCTGGCCGGCGCGGCCGCCGTGTCCCCGCTGATACGCCCGCTGGACCGGACCACGGGCTTTCCCGGCCTCCCGCTCGTCGACCGGTCGGCTCCGCTCGGGGCCACGGGCTCCGGCCCGCTGTCCACCGCCGACGCCGACGCTCCCGACACCGCTTCCGCGACTCCCGCCACGCCGTCCGCCTTCCCCGTCGGGCCCCGCCCCTCGCCCTGACCGGTCCTCGTGCCCCGGCACGGAACTGACCGAAGTCTCACCTCGCAGCGGTACCGGTCCGGCAGGAACGCCGGGTACCGTTGAGCGACCGAGGACATCGCAAGGAGCGTCAGGTGTTCAATGACATAGGACCACTCGAGCTGGTCACGATCATCGTGCTCGCCGTGCTCGTCTTCGGTCCGGACAAGCTCCCCAAGGTCATCCAGGACGTGACGCGCACGATCCGGAAGATCCGCGAGTTCTCGGAGAGTGCCAAGCACGACATCCGACAGGAACTGGGCCCCGAGTTCAAGGACTTCGAGTTCGAGGACCTCAACCCCAAGACCTACCTCCGCAAGCAGCTGGACAACGAGGACCTGGGGCTGAAGGAGATCCGCAACGGCTTCGACCTGAAGAAGGAGATGGCCGAGGTCACGGACGCGGTGAACGGCCACGACAGCAGCTCGTCCACCACGCCGTCCCCGTCGTCCTCCTCCGGGTCGTCCGGTGGGCGCATCGACATGACCAAGAAGCCCGAGGTGGCCGGCGCGGACGAACGCCCGGTCTTCGACGCGGACGCCACCTGACGACCGCCTCCCCGCGCCGACACGCGCATGCGGAGGCATCCCGCGCACGTGACGCGTTTCATAAAGCACACCCGTCGCACACGGCCTGAACAGGCCGTCCACGCGACCCACGCGACCGGCGCCTGCCCTGTCGCCGTCAGCGGTGTGGATATGCTGCCGAGTTGTTGTGCGGACCGGACGCGTACGCCCGAAGGGGGGCGGGCGACCCCGGTCCGACGAGAGCGAGGAGGCGTCCGGGCAGATGGAGATGACGAGTCGGGTGGGCGCGCAGCCGCCGGCCGCGGAGGGCGGACAGCAGCTCCCCTCCGCCTGGCGTACGGTCGACGGCTACCTGCGGGCGCCCTTCCCGTGGTACGGCCTCGACGAGGCGTTCACGGGACCGCGCTGGCTGATGCAGGTCGGCACGGCGGCCGACGGCGCCGTCGAGCACGGTTCGATCGGGCACGGCGACGAGCCGTCCGTGCGCGGTGATTCCGGTTCAGCCGGTGACATGCGGGAGAAGTTCGCGGTCGTGGTGACCGTCGCCGCGCAGCCCTCCCGGCGCAGCGCCGACGGCACGGGGCTGCTGGAGGCCACGTCGGTGTCCTCGGCGGCGTGGCTGGCCGGGGTGGGGCTGCTGTCCTTCACCTGGCCCGGGCAGATGGACCACACCCTGCGGGACGACTGGCTGGACCAGCAGACCGAGACCGCGTGGGCTCTGGCAGACGACATCGACGGACCGGAGTGGTCCAGACTCTCCCTGCCGGTGGACGGGGTCGCGGCCTCGTTCTGCTACCGGGAGTCGGAGTTCGGCTGGGTGCTGGCCGGCACGACCGGCGCGGGCGTCCATCTGGGCGCGTACGGGCGGGGGATGAGCGCGTACGGACTCGGCTTCGCGGCGGTGAAGGACATCGGCGCCTACGCATGACGAAGGGGCGCCGGCCGGAACCGGCGCCCCTCACGCCGTGGAGCACATGGAAGCCCGCCGTCCGCCGGCGGGAGCCGTCAGAACTTGTTCTTCGGCGTGATGCCCAGGGAGAGGCCCGACAACCCGCGCTGCCTGCCGCCCAGCTTCCCGGCGATGGCCCGCAGCGCGCTGCCCGCCGGCGAGGCGGGGTCGGTCAGGACCACCGGCTTGCCCTCGTCGCCGCCCTCGCGGAGGCGGACGTCGATCGGGATGCTGCCGAGGACGGGCACGGCCGTGCCCGTCGTCCGGGTGAGGCCGTCGGCGACCCGCTGGCCGCCGCCCGTGCCGAAGACGTCGACCATCTCGCCGCAGTGCGGGCAGGGCAGGCCGGACATGTTCTCGACCACGCCGACGATCTTCTGGTGGGTCTGCACGGCGATGGAGCCCGCGCGCTCGGCCACCTCGGCCGCCGCCTGCTGCGGGGTCGTCACCACCAGGATCTCGGCATTGGGGACCAGCTGCGCAACGGAGATCGCGATGTCACCGGTGCCCGGCGGGAGGTCGAGCAGGAGCACGTCGAGGTCGCCCCAGTAGACGTCCGCGAGGAACTGCTGGAGCGCGCGGTGCAGCATCGGGCCGCGCCAGACGACGGGGGCGTTGCCCGGGGTGAACATGCCGATCGAGATGACCTTCACGCCGTTCGCCGACGGCGGCATGATCATGTTCTCGACCTGGGTGGGACGGCCGTCGGCGCCCAGCATGCGCGGCACGCTGTGGCCGTAGATGTCGGCGTCGACCACACCCACCTTGAGGCCGTCGGCCGCCATCGCCGCCGCCAGGTTGACCGTCACGGAGGACTTGCCGACGCCGCCCTTGCCGGAGGCGACCGCGTAGACCCGGGTGAGGCTGCCCGGCTTGGCGAAGGGCACCTCCCGCTCGGTCTGGCCGCCGCGCAGGGCGTTCGCCAGCTCCTTGCGCTGCTCGTCGCTCATCACGTCGAGGGTGACGCCGACGCGCGTGACCCCTTCGACCCGGGAGACCGCCTCGGTGACGCGCTGCGTGATGGTCTCGCGCATCGGGCAGCCGGACACGGTCAGGTACACGGTGACCGCGACCGCTCCGTCCGCGCCGATCTCCACCGACTTGACCATCCCCAGTTCGGTGATCGGGCGGTTGATCTCGGGGTCGTTCACCGTCGCCAGTGCCTCGCGCACCGCGTCTTCCGTAGCCATAAGGACGATGGTACGGCGCGCCGAGGGGCCAGCGGGTAGCCCCTCAGCGGTCGTCTGCGTCACGTCCCGGCGACCGTTCCGCCCGCTCTGCCGGGAATACGACATGACTGTCGTGGCGTCTGCGCTCCTCCAGCTCCTTCACCAGGTCCTGGAGCTCCGAGCGGATCCAGTCCCGGGTGGCGACCTCGCCGAGTCCCATGCGCAGCGCGGCCACCTCCCGGGTCAGGTACTCGGTGTCGGCGATGGACCGCTCGTTCTGCTTGCGGTCCTGCTCCAGGTTGACCCGGTCGCGGTCGTCCTGCCTGTTCTGCGCCAGCAGGATCAGCGGGGCCGCGTACGACGCCTGGAGCGACAGCATCAGCGTCAGGAAGATGAACGGGTAGTTGTCGAAACGCAGATGGGCGGGCGCGGAGATGTTCCACACGACCCACGCGATGATGACGATCGTCATCCAGACGATGAAGCGTCCCGTGCCCAGGAACCGGGCGATCCGCTCCGACAGCCGGCCGAAGGCCTCCGGGTCCCACTCGGGCAGCATCCGGTGGCGCGGCGTGCGCGGCTGGTCCAGCCGGGCACCGCGGGGCCGGCCGGCGGCCGTGGCGCCCGCCGGATGACGCTCGCGGGTCCCGGTCTCGCGCTCAGGAGCCATGCGTGGGCGCCTCCTCTCCCTCGTCCAGGTGGAACTCCGTCTCCCGCCAGTCGTCGGGCAGCATGTGGTCCAGTACGTCGTCGACGGTCACCGCGCCGAGCAGCGAGCCGGACTCGTCCACGACGGGCGCGGCCACCATGTCGTACGTGGCGAAGAACCCGGCGATGACCGGCAGCGCGGCCCCCGGGGCCAGCGGCTGGAGGTCGTCGTCGACCAGCGAGCTGACCAGCGTGTACGGGGGGTCGCGCAGCAGCCGCTGGAAGTGCACCGTACCCAGGTACTTGCCGGTCGGGGTCTCGTCCGGCGGGCGGCAGACGTAGACCTGGGCGGCGAGGGCGGGGGAGAGGTCCGGGTTGCGGACCCGGGCGAGCGCGTCGGCGACGGTGGCGTCCGGGCGCAGCACGATCGGTTCGGTGGTCATCAGACCACCGGCCGTGTGCTCCTCGTACGACATCAGGCGCCGCACGTCGGCCGCGTCGGCGGGCTTCATCAGGCTCAGCAGCCGTTCCTTGTCCTCCTCGGGCAGTTCCGAGAGCAGGTCGGCCGCGTCGTCGGGGTCCATCGCCTCCAGCACGTCCGCCGCGCGCTCCTCCTTCAGCTTGCCGAGGATCTCGATCTGGTCGTCCTCGGGCAGCTCCTCCAGGACGTCGGCGAGCCGGTCGTCGTCCAGGGCGGCCGCGACCTCGGCGCGCCGCTTCGAGGACAGGTGGTGCAGGACGTTGGCGAGGTCGGCGGGGCGCAACTGCTCGAAGGTGGCGAGCAGGCTCTCGGCGCCCTGCCCGTGCTCCTCCAGGGAGAACCCGGTGACGGCCGACCACTCGGCGGTCAGCGTCTCGCCCTTGGCCCGCCGGAACGCCCCGGCCTTGCGTCCCTTGCGCACGAAGACCCGGTCGACCTCCCAGTCCCGGCGGGCGGGCAGCTGCTGCACGGACACGTCCAGGACGGTGACCTCCTCACCGGTCTCCACCAGGGTCACGCGCCGGTCCAGCAGCTCGCCGAAGACCAGCCGCTCGGTGGGCCGCTGCTCGAAGCGGCGGACGTTGAGCACGCCGGTGGTGATGACCTGACCGGACTCGACGCCGGTGATCCGGGTCATGGGCAGGAAGATGCGGCGCCGGGTGGACAGCTCGACGACCAGCCCGAGGACGCGCGGGGGCCGTCTGCCGACGCGCAGCATGACGACCAGGTCGCGGACGCGGCCCACCTGGTCGCCGGCCGGATCGAAGACGGGGACCCCGGCGATGTGCGAGACGAAGATCCGGGGGGCGCCGGCTGCCATGGCTCTGCTTCCTTTGCCTGGGAGTCGCGGGGGGACTGCTGGGGGTGTGATCTGCTCGGATCCACCCGCTCGGGTGCGCTTCAGGCTAGCTCCTACCGGTTGGATACGCCCTGGTGGGCGGTCCGGACGGTCCGGCTCCGTGGGGTGGACGGGGCACCGGTACGCTGCCGTACGCCGCTCAGGAACCGTCAGAAAGGCAGCTCCACCTGTGACTGCGATTCCCCGGGGCCGTACCCGCCGCACCGCGCTGGTGACCGCGACCTGTGCCCTGGCCGTGACCGGGGCGGTGGCGCTGACGGGATGCGGTGGCGCTGACGATCCGGACGCGGGGACCAACGGGGTGGGCAAGCTGCCCGCCGGCCGGATCGAGTCCAGGACGCGGGCCGCGGCGGACGGGGCGGCGGCGGTACGGCTGTCGGGGACCGTGGTGACCAGCGGCCGTACGTACCGGCTGGACATGCGGCTCAAGGCCGACGGCGGAACCGGGTCGGTGACCTCGCAGGGGGTGGCCTTCCGGCTGCTGCGGATCGGGCAGGAGCTGTATCTGAAGGCCGGCGCGGACTTCTGGGACCACGCCGACGGCAACGGCGGCGCCGGCGCGGTCGGCAAGCTCGACGGCAAGTACGTGAAGGTGCCGCGGGCGGACCCCGCGTACAGGAAGTTCAGCGGCTTCACGGACAAGGACGTCCTCCTCGACGGTCTGCTGACGCTGCACGGCAAGCTGGCGACGGAGGGCCACCACGACCAGGCGGGCGTCCCCACGATCCGCGTCACCGGCGACAAGGGCTCCGGCGGCACGCTCGACGTGTCCCTCCAGGGCACGCCGTACCCGCTGCGCCTGGTCCGGGCCGGCGGCGCGGGCACGCTCCGCTTCTCCGACTGGGGCAGGAACTTCGCCCTCACCGAGCCGGCCACGTCGGACACGGTGGACTACGGCAAGCAGCTGCCGGCGTCCTGAACGAGCGGCCCCGGTCCCGTGCCCCGGCCGGGCGAGGCCCCGCGGCACCGGCGGCCACCGACGCCCCGCGGTTCCCGGCCGCCCCGCCCGGGCGGGCCCGGGCCGAGCAGCGGCGCACCTGGGACCCGTTGCCCGGAGCCTGCCGGGCCCCCTGGCGCGGCCGACCGGATCCGGCCCGGTCCGCGAGAACGGCCCCCGGCGTGGCACCGGCCGCACGTACCCGCGGTGCCGGACCCGCCCGGGCTCGCGGCGGGCACGGGCCGCAGCCCGCGCCTCATTTCCTCTTCCGTCGCTTGAGCAGCAGCTTCGGCAGGCCCGCCGGGACCGGTCTGCGGGTCGTCGCCGGGCTCGGGACCGGACGCTCCGCCAGACTGCCGGAGGGCAACGGCTCCCCGGCCCCCGCCGGCACCAGGCGCAGCACCCGGCATTCGCGGGCCCAGCGGGCCGGCATCCGCTCACCGTCGGCGGCGTTCAGCCGCTTGCCCTTCAGCTCGGTGACGGCCGCCTCCCACTCCGGGGACCCGGACGCCAGTTCGGCCACGGCCGCCGGGAACGTCACGAGCCGGCCGCCCTTGTCCTTGCTGCGTACGGTCACCTCGGCGGAGCCGCCGTCGGCCAGCGCCTCCAGCGGCTGCTCACCGGGCCCGTCGCCGACCAGGCACACGGCGCCCTCGTGCCACACATGCCACAGCGCTCGCGCGGCCGGCGCACCGGCGCCCCTGACCCAGACGAGGCCGGACTTCTTCACGGCCTCCTCGATGAGGGCCCGGTCGAGCAGCTCACTAGTCATGCGCCCAGCCTATCCAGGCCGCCCGGACCCGCTCACAGCCAGCCGTTGCGCTTCAGGGTGCGGTGGATGCCCAGACACAGGACGACCGTGACGCCCATGATCACCGGGTAGCCGTACTTCCAGTGCAGCTCGGGCATGTGGTCGAAGTTCATGCCGTAGACCCCGCACACCATCGTCGGCACGGCGATGATGGCCGCCCACGCGGTGATCTTGCGCATGTCCTCGTTCTGCGCGACGGACGCCTGGGCGAGGTTGGCCTGGAGGATGGAGTTGAGGAGTTCGTCGAAGCCCACGACCTGCTCCTGGACCCGGGCCAGGTGGTCGGCGACGTCCCGGAAGTACTTCTGGATGTCCGGGTCGATCAGCCGCATGGGCCGCTCGCTCAGCAGCTGCATCGGCCGCAGCAGCGGCGCCACCGCGCGCTTGAACTCCAGCACCTCGCGCTTGAGTTGGTAGATCCGCGCCGAGTCCACACCGCGCGAGACCCCGCCCTTGCGGCCCGGTGAGAAGACCTCGGTCTCGACCTCGTCGATGTCGTCCTGCACCGCGTCGGCGACGGCGATGTAACCGTCCACGACATGGTCGGCGATGGCGTGCAGCACGGCCGACGGGCCTTTGGCGAGCAGTTCGGGGTCGTCCTGGAGCCGGTGCCGCAGGGCCCGCAGGGAGCCCTGGCCGCCGTGCCGGACGGTGATGAAGAAGTCCCGGCCGGTGAAGCACATGACCTCGCCGGTCTCGACGACCTCGCTGTTGGCGGTGAGCCGGTCGTGCTCGACGTAGTGGATGGTCTTGAAGACGGTGAACAGCGAGTCGTCGTAGCGCTCCAGCTTGGGCCGCTGGTGGGCCTGCACGGCGTCCTCGACGGCCAGCGGGTGCAGCCCGAACTCGCCCGCGATACCCGCGAATTCGGCCTCGGTCGGCTCGTGCAGGCCGATCCAGACGAAGCCGCCGTCACGCCGCACCAGCCGCATCGCCTCGTGCGGGGTCAGCGGCGCGGGGGTCGGCACGCGGGCGCCGTCGCGGTAGACCGCGCAGTCGACCACGGCCGAGGGCGTGCCCGGGTCGCGCGTCGTGTCGTACGAGGTGCCCGCGTCCTTGCGCAGCGAGACACGGGACGACGGGCGGACCACGGCGCGCAGGTCGCGGATCATCGACATGGGCGGGCTCCTTCGCAGGCGGGCAGCGAAAGCGCGCGGCGACGGGTGGAACTACCCGGAATGGGGACGTCCTGACTGCGGATGTTTGGCACGTCCACAAAGCGGGGAGCACCGCACCGTCGCGGTGGCGGCTTCGCTACTGATGCAGAACTGATTTCAGGTCAGACAGATCAGGCAAAGCGAGACGAAGTGCTCTTCCGAACGACGACGCGAAAGGGAAGGCGACGGCCAGCCGGTAATCAGATCAGCAGCCGGAAGAGCGAGTGGTACTGCACGGTCGACTTCGATCCATGACAGCCCCACCTCCTCCGGCCGGTCCCTCGTAAGGGAGTCTCAACGGCGCCGGGACTCGACAGCGAGTCCGCCGGCGCCTGGAGGGCTTGGGGCACTCCTGACGGCGTGCTGCCCCGAACCACCGGCTCAGAGTACCAGCCGCCCGTACTGTCAAGGCGCCGCTTTGCCCGCAGCTGACGAGTTCTATGCTCGGCACATGGCTGACGTTCTTCCTCTGGTCGAGGCCCGGTTGAGCAGCGCGCTGGGCGAGCCGGACGCCCGCGCCGCGGTCACCTTCCTCGGCACGGACCGCATCGAGGTGCTCCGCTTCCACGAGGGGGACGTCGTCCGGTACGCCACCTGTGGCATGTCCGCGCACCCCATGACGGATCCCACGGTGATGCTCGCCGACCCGGTCGCGGGGCCCCGCGCCGAGCTGGTCCTGTCCGTCCGCGCGGGCCGTGCCGACACCGACAAGGTGCTCCGCCCGCTCGCCGTGCTGGCCGCCTCCCCCCAGGTGGAGGGCCTGGTGGTGGCGCCGGGCGCCTCGCTGGACGTGGGCGGGCCGCTGTGGCCCGGCGCCCCCTTCACCTCGGTGCTGGTGGGCGAGTCCGGCGGGCTGGTCGAGGACCTGGAGCTGGATGCCCCGATGGATCCCGTCCGGTTCCTGCCGCTGCTGCCGATGACCCCGAACGAGGCCGCCTGGAAGCGGGTGCACGGCGCCCAGGCTCTCCAGGAGCGCTGGCTCACGCACGGGACGGACCTGAGGGACCCCGCCCGCCGGTCCGTCCCGCTCGACTGACGCCGCGTGCACAGCTCCCGCCGGCGCGAGGGCGGATCCGGTCAGTCGGCGAAGGCGGTGACGCCGTCCTCGGTGGCGTGCTCCGGCACCAGTTCCGCGGCCTCGCGGGTGAGGGCCCGGCGCCGTACGAGGACCACGAGCGCGCCCAGCACCGCGGTGACCGCCGCGGCGGTGAACGGCATGCGGACGTCGCTCCACTCCTCGATCTTCGGCGCGAAATAGGGCGCCGCGGCGGCGGCGAACCAGCGCACGAAGTTGTAGCCCGCGCTCGCCACCGGGCGTGGCGCGTCCGGCACCCCGAGGGCCAGTTCGGGCGCAGGTGATTGGTGTATGCACACAGTAAGTTAGGCTGGCTAATTAATGTAAGATACATCTATATCCTCCTGGCCGGGCCGCGGCCGGCACTTCCGTCCGGACGGGTGATCGTCCTTGACGCGGGCGGGCAGGGGTAGGAGCGTGGAGCCCTATGAGGGGCGAACCCAGTTGCCCGAGGTGTGGTGGCCGGGTCAGGGCTCCCGGCCTCTTCGCCGATTCGTGGCAGTGCGACGTGCACGGCACGGTCCATCCGCTACAGCCCGTGATCCCGCCCAGCGTCGAGGCGCTCGACGTCGTGGTGCATCGCACCCAGGTGCCGGTCTGGATGCCGTGGCCGCTGCCGGTCGGATGGCTGTTCACCGGCGTCACGTATGCCGGGGACGACCGCAGTGGCGGCCGTGCGACCGCCGTGGCCTGCTCGGGACCCGGCCCGCTCGGCGGCCCGGGCGAGATGATCCTGATCGCCGAGGAGCTCGGCGTCGGCCTCGGCGCGCGCTACGCCGGCATCGACGGCCCGGACCCGGGGTCGTACATGAACGTGGAGAAGCCGCCCCAGGCCAAGGTCCTGGCGGCGGGCCGCCCCACGCCCCTCTGGCATGTCTTCCGCACCCCGGACGACCGTGCCGTCTTCGCCGGCGAGGCGCTCGGGATGTGGCTGTGGGCGGTGATGTGGCCCGAGCAGTCGGGCCTGCTCATGTACGACGAACTGGTGCTGACCGATCTGCGGGACGCGGGGGCGGAGATCGACCTGGTGCCGTGCGGAGCGTTGTCGCCGCGCTTGCTCCAGCCGTAGCGTCCGCCGGTCCGGGGCGGGTTTCCGGCCCGGTGGCGGCTGCCGGTCCGTGGCGGGCCGGTCGCGCGGGTTCCCGCCCCTCGGTGCGTCGGTGCGGCGCCCCTGAGGGGGATGCCGTAGGGGGCACTGCGGCCCTGCGGGTGTGACAGGCGGGCCCGGAAACCCGGCTATCCTTAGGCGTCCCGTTCCCTTCCGTCACCTGCCTGGAGTCGCCGTGCGCATCGATCTGCACTGTCACTCCACGGCCTCCGACGGCACGGACACGCCGGCCGAGCTGGTGCGGGGCGCCGCCGCGGCCGGTCTCGACGTCGTCGCGCTGACCGATCACGACACCACGCGCGGGTACGGCGAGGCGATCGCCGCGCTGCCCGAGGGGCTCACCCTGGTCACCGGCGCCGAGCTGTCCTGCCGGATCGACGGCGTCTCGATGCACCTGCTGGCCTACCTCTTCGACCCCGACGAGCCCGCCCTGCTCGCCGAGCGCGAGCTGGTCCGGGACGACCGGGTGCCGCGCGCGCAGGGCATGGTCGCCAAGCTGAACGCGCTGGGCGTGCCGGTCACCTGGGAACACGTCGAGCGGATCGCCGCCGGCGGCTCGGTGGGCCGTCCGCACGTGGCGTCCGCGCTGGTGGAGCTGGGAGTTGTGCCGACGGTGAGCGACGCGTTCACCGAGGAGTGGCTGGCCGACGGCGGGCGGGCGTTCGTGGCGAAGCACGAGACCGACCCTTTCGAGGCGATCCGGCTCGTCAAGGCCGCGGGCGGGGTCTGCGTGTTCGCGCACCCGGCCGCCGCCAAGCGCGGCCGTACCGTGCCGGAGGCCCGCATCGCGGAGCTGGCCGAGGCCGGTCTGGACGGCCTCGAGGTCGACCACATGGACCACGATCCGGACACCCGGGCCCGGCTGCGGGACCTCGCCAAGGATCTGGGACTGCTGGTCACGGGCTCCTCGGACTACCACGGCAGCCGCAAGACCGTGACGCTCGGCGCGTACACGACCGACCCCGAGGTGTACGGGGAGATCACCCGGCGGGCGACGGGCGCCTTCCCGGTGCCGGGCACCGGCGGAGCCTGACGGCCCGAAGGGGCCGCCCGCACCACCTCACGCCCGTACTTCCTCTTCCCGCAAGGCCTGTACTTCCCCCATGTTCGACATCGCCGTCTTCGGCTCCCTGTTCCTGACCCTATTTGTCATCATGGATCCCCCTGGGATCACCCCGATCTTCCTCGCCCTGACCGCCGGCCGGCCGGCCAAGGTGCAGAAGCGGATGGCCTTCCAGGCCGTCTGCGTGGCGGGCGGGGTCATCGCCGTCTTCGGCGTCCTCGGCCATCAGATCCTGAACTACCTGCACGTCTCCGTCCCGGCGCTGATGATCGCGGGCGGGCTGCTGCTCCTGCTGATCGCGCTGGACCTGCTCACCGGCAAGACCGACGAGCCGAAGCAGACCAAGGACGTGAACGTCGCGCTCGTACCGCTGGGCATGCCGCTGCTGGCGGGGCCAGGTGCCATCGTGTCCGTGATCCTGGCCGTGCAGAAGGCCGGCAGTGTGGCCACGCAGGTGTCGGTGTGGTCCGCGATCCTCGCGATCCACGTCGTGCTGTGGCTGGTGATGCGTTACTCGCTGCTGATCATCCGGGTCATCAAGGACGGCGGTGTGGTCCTCGTGACGCGCCTCGCCGGCATGATGCTGTCCGCGATCGCCGTGCAGCAGATCATCAACGGGGTCACTCAGGTGATCCGGGGGAGCTGAGCCGTCGTCGGCTCGGCTCCCCCGGAAAGCTTGAGTGGCGAACGCCCGCCGATCCTGGCGAACGCCGGCGCCCGGGCTACGAGGCCTGGGTGTCGGCCGGGCGGATCCACAGGCGCTGCCCGATGGCGGCGGCCTGCTGCACGATCCGGTTGACGGAGGCGGCGTCCACGACGGTGCTGTCCACGGTGGTGCCGTCGACCTCGTCGAGACGCATGATTTCGAAGCGCATGGGCTTCTCCCTTCGTCTGGTCATCCTCCTGCGGAGAACTACTTGAGAGCACCGGACGTGTATCCGGTCTCGTACGGAGTCAACGTGCTGCGTGTTACAAACATTCCCTACGCTAAAGAAATTTTTCGAACAACTAATTACTGACCGGTAAGCGGCACACATGGGACCGACCGGGACCGGTTGTGTCCGCAGCGTGACCACCGGGACAATGGGTGTCGATGAACGACGACCTGGCCGCCCTCGGCGCCCGCATCAACCGCACGAACGAGCTGCTGGAACGCATGCTCGCCGAAGTGGCCAAGACCCCCTCCACCCACGCGATCTTCGTGGACGCCGGCTATCTGTACGCCGCCGCCGGCCGGCTGGTCGCCGGCACCGAGGACCGCCGGGCCTTCGACGTGGACGCCCAGGGCCTGATCGACGCGCTGATCGACAAGGCCCGCACGATCTTCGCGGACAGCCGATTGCTCCGCGTGTACTGGTACGACGGCGCCCGCCGCCGCATCCACACCGCCGAGCAGCAGACCATCGCCGAGCTGCCCGACGTCAAGATCCGGCTCGGCAACCTCAACGCCAACAACCAGCAGAAGGGCGTCGACTCCCTGATCCGCACGGACCTGGAGTCACTGGCCCGGCACCGCGCGATCAGCGACGCGGCCCTCCTCGGCGGCGACGAGGACCTGGTCTCGGCGGTCGAGGCGGCCCAGGGCTACGGCGCCCGCGTGCACCTGTGGGGCGTCGAGGCCCCCGAAGGACGCAACCAGGCCGAGCCGCTGCTCTGGGAGGTCGACAGCCAGCGCACGTTCGACCTGGAGTTCTTCAAGCCGTACGTCTCCCGGCGCACGGCCGCCGCCTACGACGCCACCGCCGGCGCCCGCCCCACCCGCGAGGACGTCCGCTTCGTCGGCGCCCAGATCGCGGCCAAGTGGCTCGTCTCCCGGGGCCGCGAAGCACTGGTCGAGCTGTTCCCCGGCCATCCCTACCTGCCGGGCTCCGTCGACCAGGACCTGCTGGTCGAGGCCGAGGCGCTGCTCCAGTACTCGCTGCGCGGCCAGTCCGATCTCCGCCGCGCCCTGCGGGACGGCTTCTGGGACCACCTCCAGGGACAGTACTGACCCCGCGCGGCCCTGCCGCCGCCGGAGCGCGCGGGTCCTACCGCGGCCGGCGCGCGCTCGCGGTGCCGTCCCAGAAACCGGCGATCGCGCGGGCCGTCTCCCGCGGACGGTCGGTGTTGGGGGAGTGCTCGGCGCCCTCGACGACCGTGCGGCGGGCCCCCAGCCGCACCGCCATGTCGTCGAGGAGCGGCAGCGGCCAGGTGTCGTCCCGCGAACCCGACAGGACGTGGAACGGCAGCCCGACGGCCGCGAGTTCCGCGACCCGGTCCGGCTCCGTGCACAACTGGCGGCCCGTGGCGATCAGTTGGGCCGGCTTGGTGCCCAGCCAGCGGCGCCGCAGGTCGTCCCGGTCGTCCAGCCCGCCGTCGAGCGAGGGCGTCCCGGTCTCCTCCGGCGGTTCCATCCCCTGGATCGCCTGCCACACCTCCGGCATGCCCAGCACGGCCAGCGCGTCCCGCAGCAGCTTCACCCGGTCCTGCTGGGCGGTCGAGATCTGCGCCGGGCCGGAGGCCATCAGGGTCAGCGACAGGAAGGGCGTGTGGTCGAGCAGAACGGCCGCGCGCGCGATCTGGCCGCCGAGGGAGTGCCCCAGCAGATGCACCGGGCCCCCGATCGCCTCCGCCTGCGCCAGCACGTCCCGCGCCAACTCCTCCTGCGCGTAGGCGGACTCGTCCGTCTCGGGGCCGTCCGACTCGAACTGGCCCCGCCCGTCCACGGCGACGGTCCGGTACCCGCGCGCGGCGAGCGGCACGTGCAGCGGGTTGAAGTCCTCCTTGCTGCCGGTGAACCCCGGCAGCAGCAGCGCCACGCCCCTGGGCTCGGCACCGTCGGCCACGGGCGCGTCCACCACGGCGAAGTCACCACGAGCCGTGCGAAGCGAGTACGCGCGTGCCCCGGCAGGCGGCACGAAGGAGGGAGGCCTGCTCATGGGGAGAGGTTATGCGGAACGCCGGCGCGGTGGGGCGGCGGGCCCGGGCGATCGGGCGGGAACGCCGATGGCCGGGTCCACCGCCATGGTGGACCCGGCCATCGGACCGGCTGACGCTGCCGCTGGGGACGCGGCACCCGGGTCAGGCCCCGGGGGCCTCCACGGACGCCGCGGTCTTGCGGGTCCGGCGGGGCTTGGGCGTCGTACCGACGCTCTCACCGGCCGCCTCGGCAGCGGACGCCGCGGTCTTGCGGGTCCGGCGCGGCTTGACCTCCGGCTCCTCGGTGGCCTGCGCCGGAATCTCCGGAGCTGCCGCCTCGGCAACGGCCTTGCGGGTGCGGCGGGCCTTCGGGGCGGTGGCTTCGGCCGTGTCGGCGGTCGCGTCGGCGGCAGTGGCTGCCGTCTTGCGGGTGCGGCGCGGCTTGGGCTCGGCCCCGGTTTCGGCCTGAGGCGTTTCCGGTGCGGCTGCGGCGGTCTTGCGGGTCCGGCGCGGCTTGGCCTCGGTGGCTTCGGCGGTGTCGACGGCGCTCTCGGCGGCGACCGCGGCCTTGCGGGTCCGGCGGGCCTTGGGAGCGACGGCCTCGGCCTCAGGGGCGTCCGGCGTGACGACCGGCTCCGCTGCCTTGCGGGTCCGGCGGCGCGGCTTGGCCTCGGTGGCCTCGGCCGCGTCCGCCACGGTCTCCGCGGCGACCGCGGCGGTCGCGGCCTTGCGGGTGCGGCGGGGCTTGGCTTCGGCGGTCTCGACGGCCGTGTCGGCGGATGTTTCGGCGGCCACCGCGCTCTTGCGGGTCCGGCGGGGCTTCGCCTCGACGGGCTCCGCGGTGGTCTGCGTCGGCTCCGTCCCGGCGGCCGGCTCGGCCGTCTTGCGGGTGCGGCGGCGCGGCTTGGTCTCCGCGGCCGGAGCGGCCTCGGGCGTCGGCTCCGCCACCGGGCTGACGGTGACCACGGGCTCGGTCACCGGCGCGGCCGCGTCGGCGGTGGCCGGTGCCGGCTCGGTCACCGACTCGGACGTCACCGCTTCCGGCGCCGCCGACTTGCGGGTGCGGCGGCGGCGCGGCTTGTCCGCGGCCGCCGGGGTGTCCAGGACGGCGGTGCCCTCCGTGACGGCCACCGTCCCGGCGACGACGTCGGCGGTGCCGGCCACGTCAGCGGCCTCGGCGGGCGACGCGGACGCCGCGGCGGACGTCACCGGCTCCGGCGCCGCTCCGCCGCGGGTACGGCGACGGCGGCGCGGGGTGCGGGCCTCCGCCGGAATCTCCTCCGCGGGCCCGGCCGTGGCCGCGGGTGCGGCCGCGGGCGTGGCCGTCGGCTCGGTCACCGGGGTGCTCGGGGCGCCCTGGGCGGTGTCCAGCGGCGCGCCGTTGCGGGTGCGGCGGCGACGACGCGGCGTACGGGCCGGACGCTCGCGCTCGGCCGGGGCCGACTCGGTACGGCCGCCGCGGTCGGGGCGGTCGGTACGGCCACGGCCGCGCGCGCCCCGCCCGCCGGTCTCGCCCAGGTCCTCCAGGACCTCCGCTCCCAGACCGGCACGGGTCCGCTCCGAGCGCGGGAGGGTGCCCTTCGTGCCCGCGGGGATACCGAGCTCCGCGAACAGGTGCGGGGAGCTGGAGTACGTCTCCACCGGGTCGTTGAAGTCCAGCTCCAGCGCCTTGTTGATCAGCTGCCAGCGCGGGATGTCGTCCCAGTCGACGAACGTGATCGCCGTACCCTTGGCGCCCGCGCGGCCCGTGCGGCCGACGCGGTGCAGGTACGTCTTCTCGTCCTCGGGGGACTGGTAGTTGATGACGTGGGTGACGCCCTCGACGTCGATGCCGCGCGCGGCGACGTCGGTGCAGACGAGGACGTCGACCTTGCCGTTGCGGAAGGCCCGCAGGGCCTGCTCGCGCGCGCCCTGGCCGAGGTCGCCGTGGACCGCGCCGGAGGCGAACCCGCGGCGCTGGAGCTGCTCGGCGATGTCGGCGGCCGTGCGCTTCGTACGACAGAAGATCATCGCCAGCCCGCGGCCATCGGCCTGGAGGATGCGGGCGATCATCTCCGGCTTGTCCATGGAGTGCGCGCGGTAGACGAACTGCTTGATGTTCGCGACGGTCACGCCCTCGTCGTCCGGCGAGGTGGCGCGGATGTGCGTGGGCTGCGTCATGTAGCGGCGCGCGAGGCCGATGACCGCGCCGGGCATGGTCGCGGAGAACAGCATGGTCTGGCGCTTGGCCGGCAGCAGCTTGATGATCTTCTCGACGTCGGGCAGGAAGCCCAGGTCGAGCATCTCGTCGGCCTCGTCGAGCACCAGGCTCTTGATGTGGCCCAGGTCCAGCTTCTTCTGGCCCGCGAGGTCCAGCAGCCGGCCCGGGGTGCCGACGATGACGTCGACGCCCTTCTTCAGGGCCTCCACCTGGGGCTCGTACGCCCGGCCGCCGTAGATCGCCAGGACGCGCACGTTGCGGACCTTGCCGGCCGTCAGCAGGTCGTTGGTGACCTGCGTGCACAGCTCGCGCGTGGGGACGACGACGAGGGCCTGGGGGGCGTCGGTGAGGGCGGCGGGGGTGGCGCGTCCGGCCTCCACGTCGGCGGGGACGGTGACGCGGTCGAGGAGCGGCAGACCGAAGCCCAGCGTCTTGCCGGTGCCCGTCTTGGCCTGGCCGATGACGTCCGTGCCGGTCATGGCTACGGGGAGCGTCATCTCCTGGATGGGGAAGGGGGTGATGATACCGACGGCTTCGAGGGCCTCGGCGGTCTCGGGAAGGATTCCGAGATCTCGGAAGGTCGTAGTCAGGGTTATGCCTCTTCTGTGTGCGCGGTGCGAGGCGAGCGCGGGAGTCATGTCTGACCGTGCCGGGGACGTCGGCCGCCGTACGGGCGAACCACTCGGGCAAGCCGTAAGACACGGGACCTCTGCCGACGCTCTAGCGCTCGTACCGCTGAGGGTGTCCCTCCTGTCGTCGTACGATCACTGCCGTACGGCCAGGGAGGGCTGTCGGGTCGGAGCCGATCGGGCCACCGACCGGGCATCCTCATGCGTGCGGCCTGTCGGGACACGTCGAGCACCGTCGACGCACTCAGCAGGCGCATTACCACCATACCCCGGATTGCCGCACATGCGATGGCCGATTCGGTCACGGAGTTGCGGCCACCGTGATCGACCAGGGCTCGAGGGCCGCGACGAGCGGGCTATTGTGCGCCTCATGACTAGCTCTGACAAGCCTGAGAACGCGTCCGCCGCACCCGCCGGACCCACCGGTGTCGCCGCCCAGGACTGGGCGCAGGCGTCCGCCGACCCCCAGTACCGCGCCGCGGTCGTGGACCTGCTCGGCGCCCTCGCGTACGGGGAGCTGGCGGCGTTCGAACGCCTCGCTGAGGACGCCAAGCTGGCGCCGACCCTCGCGGACAAGGCGGAGCTGGCGAAGATGGCGTCGGCCGAGTTCCACCACTTCGAGCGGCTGCGGAACCGGCTGACCGAGGTCGGCGAGGAGCCGACGGCCGCCATGGACCCGTTCGTCGCCGCGCTGGACGGCTTCCACCGGCAGACCGCGCCGTCGGACTGGCTGGAAGGCCTGGTCAAGGCGTACGTCGGCGACTCGATCGCGAGTGACTTCTACCGCGAGGTCGCGGCCCGGCTCGACTCCGACACCCGTGAGCTGGTGCTCGCCGTCCTCGACGACACGGGGCACGCCGGGTTCGCGGTGGAGAAGGTGCGCGCCGCCATCGACGCCGACCCGCGCGTCGGCGGGCGGCTGGCGCTGTGGGCGCGGCGGCTGATGGGGGAGGCGCTGTCGCAGTCCCAGCGGGTCGTCGCCGACCGGGACGCGCTGTCCACGATGCTCGTGGGCGGGGTGGCCGACGGGTTCGATCTCGCCGAGGTCGGGCGGATGTTCTCGCGGATCACGGAGGCGCACACGAAGCGGATGGCCGCGCTGGGGCTGGCCGCGTAGCACTGCGTGGGCGTGGTGCCCGCTGTCCCGTGGCCGCGCGTGCGATGTGTCGCTCGCGCGGCTCCCGCGCCCCTGCCGGCCCGGCCGCGCGACCTCCCTTACGCCGGTGCCGAGCGCCGGCCGAGACGGCCCGCGGGGCGCAGCAGCAGGGACAGCGACGCCACCGCGATGATCGCGGCGCCCAGGAGGCTGAGCGGGCCGGTGCCCGGGCCCAGGGCGGTGTGGGTGACGAAGTCGCCGAAGAGGGCGCCGGCCACGCCTGTCGAGTACACCAGCGGGCGGCTCGGCAGCCGGTGGGCGAGGCGGTGGGCCGCCGCCCAGGCGAGGATCAGACCGAGTGCGGCGGCGCCGAGTGCTTCCAGGATCATGTCGGGGGTCCCTCCCACGGCCGGTCTGGCTCGACGGTCCTAGCCCGTCATACCCCTGACCTGCGGATGGCAATCATCACCTGTGGCGGACGTGTGCCCCCGCTGTGCGCACCGCAAGGAAAAGGGCCCGGCGGCACACGGCCGCCGGGCCCTCCTCACGACTTCGGCCTACAGCGTGCCGAACCCCACCTTGCGCACGGTGGGCTCGCCGATCTCCACGTACGCCAGGCGTTCCGTCGGCACCAGGACCTTGCGGCCCTTCTCGTCCTGGAGGCTCAGCAGCTGCGTCTTCCCGGACAGCGCGTCATTCACGAGACGCTCGACCTCCTCGACGCTCTGACCGCTCTCCAGAACGATCTCGCGGGGCGCGTGCTGCACGCCGATCTTGACCTCCACGGCTATGTCCCTCCGACGGTCAGTGATTGCGCGATCTTCCGCGCCGTACCCAGCACACATTAGCCCGGTGAGGGGACGTACACGCTGCGGGCCGGAACGCCAGGAGCGAACACCGAACGGGAACAGACCGGCATCAGCAGGGCAGCGGTGGGCAGTGGTGTCAGTGGTGATCGATACCGTGCAGCGGGAAACCGGCGATGCCCCGCCAGGCCAGCGAGGCCAGCAGCTGCACCGCTTGGTCGCGCGGGACGCTGCGGTCGCTGTGCAGCCAGGACCGGGCCACCACCTGGGCCAGCCCGCCGAGGCCCGAGGCGAGCAGCATCGACTCCGCGCGCGAGAGGCCCGTGTCCTCGGCGATGACGTCGCAGATGGCCTCGGCGCACTCGTTGGTGACCTTGTCGACTCGCTCGCGCACCGCGGGCTCGTTCGTCAGGTCCGACTCGAAGACCAGCCGGAACGCGCCGCCGTCGTCCTCCACGTACGCGAAGTAGGCGTCCATGGTCGCCCGGACGCGCTGCTTGTTGTCGCTCGTCGACGCCAGCGCGCCGCGCACGGACCGGATCAGCGACTCGCAGTGCTGGTCCAGCAGGGCGAGGTAGAGGTCCAGCTTGCCGGGAAAGTGCTGGTAGAGCACCGGCTTGCTCACGCCGGCCCGCTCGGCGATGTCGTCCATCGCCGCCGCGTGGTACCCCTGCGCGACGAAAACCTCCTGGGCGGCGCCCAGCAACTGGTTCCGCCGGGCGCGGCGCGGCAGACGGGTGCCACGCGGGCGTACCGCCTCAGTTTGCTCGATGGCTGTCACGCCGCCTCCCAAAGTCGTCCACATGCGGTGTCGGCCGCGCGGCCATCGTACTTTTCGGTAACCCTGGTGTGCGCGGTGCGAGCGCAGAATTTCACGTACCGGACGACGGCGAAAGCCGTGCGGCACCCCCGGAGCGGCCCGGCGGATCCCGTCAGGTCAGCGGTAGTCGTCCTCGTCGAGCGTGACCACGCGCGCCTGTTCGACCAGATCGGCCTCGTTCGCACGGTCCGGGTCGAGCGCCGTCAGCGGGTCGTCGCGGTCCGGCCTGACGGGGGCGCGCTGCTCGACGGCGTCCACTTCGGGCGCCTCGACATCGATCTCCGGCCCGGCGTCGGCTTCCAGGTCCTCGAGCGCGTCGGGTTCGGTGGGGTCATAGGCCATGGTGGGCTCCCTTCCTACGAACGTCCCTGGAAAATGCAGGGGCCACACGAGGGTGCCCTCTGTACGAGCCTAGGAGACACCTGATGGGGACGCCATGCCATCAGGCCGGCCCGCTGTCCGGTTCTCCGGCCGCCCGTGGTTCACGCTGTGACGGCGAACACACGGATCCCGGCGTGATCACCTCGTAACATTGCCGCATGTCTTCGACCGAATCGCCGACCGTATCGGCCGCCAGTGTGCTTCCGAGGGTGGCGCCCGTCCGGGTCGGCGAAGGCGAGCGGCTGCGGTCCGTGTGTCTGCCGGGCGTCACTCTGACGGTCCGTTCCCGGCCCGCCACGCGGGAAGGCCTGGCACCCGCGCTGTACGTCCACGGGCTCGGCGGTTCCTCGCAGAACTGGTCGTCCCTCATGGCCGAGCTGGACGGTGTCGTCGACAGCGAGGCGGTGGACCTGCCGGGCTTCGGCGACTCCCCGCCCCCGGACGACGGCGACTACTCCGTCACCGGGCACGCGCGCGCGGTGATCCGCCATCTGGACGCTGCCGGCCGCGGCCCGGTCCACCTCTTCGGCAACTCGCTCGGCGGCGCGGTCGCCACGCGCGTGGCCGCCGTGCGGCCCGACCTCGTCCGCACGCTCACCCTCGTCTCGCCCGCCCTGCCCGAGCTGCGCGTGCAGCGCTCGGCGGTGCCGACGGGGCTCCTCGGCGTGCCCGGCGTCGCCGCCCTCTTCACCCGGCTCACCCAGGAGTGGACGGCCGAGCAGCGGGTGCGCGGGGTCATGGCCCTCTGCTACGGCGACCCCGGGCGGGTCGCGCCCGAGGCGTTCCAGCTGGCCGTCGAGGAGCTGGAGCGGCGGCAGCGGCTGCCGTACTTCTGGGACGCGATGGCCCGTTCCGCGCGCGGGATCGTCAACGCCTACACGCTCGGCGGGCAGCACGGGCTGTGGCGGCAGGCCGAGAGGGTGCTCGCCCCGACGCTGCTGGTCTACGGCGCCCGGGACCAGCTGGTCGGCTTCCGCATGGCCCGCAAGGCCGCCCGCGCCTTCCGCGACTCGCGTCTGCTGACCCTGCCCGAGGCCGGCCATGTCGCGATGATGGAGTACCCGGACATCGTCGCCGGCGCCTTCCGTGACCTCCTGGCGGACACGGGCGCGTCCGCCGGAGCCGCCGGCCCGGCCCCGCGCGGCGGCACCGGCGACGCGGGCAACACCGACGGCGGCGCTACCGCCGCCGTGGACGCGAGGAGCTGAGGGCCAGGGTGGGACGCCACAGCCGCCGCGGACCGGTCCCGAGGGACGAGTCCGCGGACATAGCCGCCCGGCCGGAGCCCCGGCAGAACGACCGCCTGGACCGGGACCCCGACGACGGCGGGGACGCACGTCCCGACGGCCGGCGTGCCCCGGACGCCGGCGACCGGCGGGATACGCGCTCCGGCGACCGCCGGGACGGGCATTCCGACAACCGGCGGGGCGTGCATTCCGACGGCGGCCGGGACGGATACTCCGGCGACCGGCGGGATGCGAACTCCGGCGACCGCCGTGACGGGCATTCCGACAACCGGAGGGACGTGCATTCCGACGGCGGCCGGGACGGATACTCCGGCGACCGGCGGGATGCGAACTCCGGCGACCGCCGTGACGGGCATTCCGACAGCCGGCGGGACGGGCGCTCCGACAACCGGAGGGACGGGCGCTCCGACGACCGCCGGGACGTGCGCTCCGACGACCGCCGGGACGGGCATTCCGACAACCGGAGGGACGTGCGCTCCGGCGACCGCCGGGGCGAACGCTCCGACGACCGGCGGAGTACGCAGCCGGACGCGCCTGCCGGCGGTCGCGGGAACGTACACGGGGACGGCCGCCGGGGCGATGCGCCGCGGCCCCGGGCCGGAGCGCCCGCACGGGATGCGTCGGGTCCCCCCGACGGCACGCCCGCGCGCGGTGTGCCCCGGCGCCCGGACGCCGCTTCCGCGCGGGGCGTGCCGGGACGAGCGGGCGGTGGTGAGGAGCGCGGCAGGCCGCGCTCCGCCGACGGCGCCCCGGCGCAGGGGATGCCACGACTCCGGGACGGCGCCGCCGCGCAGGGCGGGCCCCGGCTGCCCGACGGCACCCCCGCGCGCGGTGTGCCCCGGTCGCGGGAGGGCGCGTCCGCGCGGGGCGGGCATCCCGAGCAGCGGGAAGCCGGGGGTGGCTGGGGCGAGTTCGGGGGCCGGCCGGCCGGTGCCGGCGGGCCCGGCGTGGTGCTGCCGCGGCAGCGCCAGGCGGGACCGGACGGCCCCGGGCGCGGCCCCGGGCCCCGCCAGGAGTACCTCCAGGCCTTCGAGAGACAGGCCGGAGTCACCGGAGCCACCGGAGATGCGGAGGGCGAAGACGGCTCCGCCGTGCGCGCGGGACGGACCCGCCGTTGGGGCCCGCGGCAGCCGGCCGACGAGGCGCAGGCCGTCGCCCCCACGGGCGACGGCGTCGCGGTGCCCGTCCAGCGCGGCGGGAGCAGGGGACGGGCCTTCACCGGCATCGCGGCGGCGGCCGTCACCACCGTGCTCGCGGTCGTCGTCGCCGGGCAGGTCGCCAGGGGCCGGGACGGCGACGCCGTGAAGTCCCCCTCCGCCGGGCGGGCCGCCGGGGCGAACGCCTCCGGCGAGCCCGCGCCGTCCACCGCGCCGGACGTGACGGCGCTGTCGTACGACCAGAAGATGAACCGGACGTACCCGCTCGGCGCCGAGCTGAAGGGCCCCGGGAAGTTCGACGCCGTGCCCGGGTCCGCCAAGGCACCCGGTGTCGGCCGGAAATACCGGTACCGAGTGGATGTGGAGCGGGGACTGGGGCTGGACGGCGAGCTGTTCGCCGAGGCGGTGCAGAAGACCCTGAACGACGACCGCAGCTGGGCCCACGGCGGTGCCCGTACCTTCGAGCGCGTGTCCTCGGGCAAGCCCGACTTCGTGATCACACTGGCCAGCCCCGGCACCACCGCCACCTGGTGCGCCAAGTCCGGCCTGGACACCACGGAGGACAACGTCTCCTGCGACTCTGCCTCCACCGAACGAGTGATGATCAACGCCTACCGCTGGGCTCAGGGAAGCCGGACGTACGGCAGTTCCGCCATCCACGCGTACCGGCAGATGCTGATCAACCACGAAGTCGGCCACCGGCTCGGCCACGGGCACGTGAGCTGCCAGAGGAACAACGAGTTGGCGCCGGTCATGCAGCAGCAGACCAAGTTCCTGGACCACGACGGGATCCACTGCCGGCCCAACCCGTGGCCCTATCCCAGGAGTTGACTCCACTCACTTATGTCACATTGACATGAGTCGTAAGTTCGTTCATATTTCTGCCCATGTGGTCCCGTCATGCCGTCTCTCACAGCGCCGCCATCGAGCTGGCGCTGATCGGCGTGACCGCGCTCTGCGTGGCCGACATCGACTGTCGCTGACGCCGCCTCCCTGGCGCTCGCGTCGCGACTCTTCTTCCCCTTTCGTCCGTGACCGTGACCGTGTCACGGACGTTTCGACGACCCGGCGCCGGGGCTGACGACTGTCCGCAGCCGTCTCATTCCTCGTCCGTATGTCTCACTCTTCGAGAAATCCTCGATCAGTTCCCGAGAGGTCGTCATTCCGATGCATCAACCGTCCGTCATAGCGCGCCGCGTGGCAGCGGCATCCGTCAGCCTGGTCGTGGCAGCGGGCGCCGCCGCCTGCGGCCCGAAGGACAGCGATGCCAAGGGCTCCGGCGGCGACTCCACGCCCCACAAGGGCGGCACGCTCACGGTGCTGAACTCCCAGCCGCAGACCGACTTCGACCCCGCGCGCCTGTACACCTCCGGTGGCGGCAACGTCCCCTCGCTCGTCTTCCGCACGCTGACCACGCGCAACCGCGAGAACGGCGCGGCCGGCGCCAAGGTCGTCCCGGACCTCGCCACCGACACCGGGCGCCCCAACAAGGACGCGACCGTGTGGACGTACACCTTGAAGAAGGGCCTGCGCTACGAGGACGGCACGCCGATCACCTCGGCCGACATCAAGTACGGCGTCGAGCGCTCCTTCGCCCCCGAACTCTCCGGCGGAGCGCCCTACCTGCGCGACTGGCTCGTCGGCGCCGCCGACTACCAGGGCCCGTACAAGGACAAGAAGGGCCTGTCCGCGATCGGGACGCCGGACTCCCGGACCATCGTCTTCCACCTGAACAAGCCCGAGGGCGAGTTCCCGTACCTCGCCACGCAGACGCAGTTCACCCCCGTGCCCAAGGGCAAGGACACGGGCACCAAGTACGAGTCGCACCCCGTCTCCTCCGGCCCCTACAAGGTGGTCCGCAACGAGAACGACGGCGAGCACCTCGTCCTTGCGCGCAACACCAACTGGTCGGCGGCGACGGACCCCGAGCGCAAGGCCTACCCGGACCGGATCGACGTCCGCTCCGGCCTCGACTCCTCGGTGATCAACCAGCGGCTGTCCGCGTCCCAGGGGACGGACTCCGCCGCCGTCACCACCGACACCAACCTCGGCCCGGCCGAACTCGCCAAGGTGACCGGTGACAAGAAGCTGGCCGCGCGCGTGGGCACCGGCCACTTCGGCTACACCGACTACATCGCGTTCAACCCGAGGGTGAAGCCGTTCGACGACCCCAAGGTGCGCCAGGCGATCTCGTACGCCGTCGACCGGTCGTCGGTGGTCAACGCGGCCGGCGGCAGCGCCCTCGCCGAGCCCGCCACCACCTTCCTGCCGAACCAGAAGTCCTTCGGCTACACGCCCTACGACCCGTTCCCGGCCGGCCGGACCGGCGATCCGGGCAAGGCCAGGCAGCTGCTCGCGCAGGCGGGTCACAAGAACGGGCTCACGGTCACCCTCACCCACTCCAACAACAAGGACTTCGAGACCAGCCCGGAGATCGCCACCGCCCTCCAGGACGCGCTCAAGAAGGCCGGCATCACGGTCACGCTGCGGGGCCTGGAGGACAACGACTACCGGGACAAGATCCACAGCGTGAAGACCGAGCCCGGGTTCTTCCTCGCCCACTGGGGTGCCGACTGGCCCTCCGGCGGCCCGTTCCTCGCCCCGATCTTCGACGGCCGGCAGATCGTCGAGGACGGAGCGAACTTCAACACGGGCCTGCTCGACGACAAGTCGGTCAATGCCGAGATCGACCGGATCAACAAGCTGACCGATCTCACCGCCGCCGCCGCGCGGTGGGGCGCTCTCGACAAGAAGATCGGCGGGAAGGCCCTCGTCGTGCCGCTGTTCCACCCGGTCTACAAGCGTCTGTACGGCTCGGACGTCAAGAACATCGTCATCAGCGACTGGACCGGCGTCCTGGACATCTCCCAGGTCGCGGTGAAGTAGCACCGTGAGCGAGGCACTTGCCGCCGTCGCGGCCGCCGGGACGGACACCTCCGTCCCGGCGGCCCCGGGGGCCCATCAGTTCTGGCGGCGGCTGCGGGCGCAGCGCGCCGCCCTGGTCGCCGCGGCCGTCGTCGCGCTGCTCGTCCTGGTGGCGCTCGCCGCGCCCCTGCTCACCGCTCTGGAGGGCCAGGACCCCGACACGTACCACCCCTCCCTGGTCGACTCCGCGCGCGGAGGCGTGCCCCTCGGCTCCTTCGGCGGCGCCGGTGCCGGCCACTGGCTGGGCGTCGAACCGCAGACCGGGCGCGACATGTTCGCCCGGCTCGTGTACGGGGCGCGGGTGTCGCTCGGCGTGTCGCTGGGGGCCACGGCGGTGCAGCTGGCCCTCGGCGTCGCCATGGGCGTGGCCGCCGGGCTCGGCAACCGCTGGGTCGACGCCGTCCTGAGCCGCATCACCGACATCTTCGTCTCGCTGCCGCTGATGGTCATGGCGCTCGCACTGCTGGCCGTCGTGCCCAGCGGCTTCCCGCGGCCCGTCCTCGTCGCGTTGATCATCGCCCTGGTCTCCGGCTGGAGCACCACGGCGAAGATGGTGCGCGCGCAGACGCTCACCCTGAAGAACCTCGACTACGTCGCCGCGTCCCGGCTCAGCGGCTGGAGCATCGGGCGGACCGCCGTACGCGAACTCCTCCCGGGCCTCGCCGCACCGGTCATCACGTACGCCGCGCTGCTGATCCCGCAGAACATCAGTGCCGAGGCCGCCCTGTCCTTCCTCGGCGTCGGCGTGAAGCCGCCCACCCCGTCCTGGGGGCAGATGCTCACCTCCGCCGACGTCTGGTACCAGGCGGCCCCGCAGTACCTGCTGCTGCCGGCCCTCGCCCTGTTCGTGACCGTGTTCGCGATGACCGTCCTCGGCGACGGTGTCCGCGTGGCCCTCGACCCGCGCGCGGCCTCGCGCCTGCGCGTCGGCACCGGCCGCAAGCGGGAGGCCCGCGCGCAGACGACCGCACCGGGCGCCGTATCGGGCGCCGCTGCGGTCCCCGCCCCGGGCGCCGCTGCGGTCCCTGCCCCGGGCACACCCCCGGACGCCGCACCGAGTCCCGCACCGAGGAAGGAGGAGCGCGCGTGAACGGCCTCGCCGGCTTCGTCCTGCGCCGGGCCGTCGGCGCACTGGTCACCCTGTTCGTGCTCTCGGTGATCATCTACATCGTCTTCTACGTCACCCCCGGCAACGTCGCCCAGATCACCTGCGGCCCGCGCTGCTCCCCGGCCCAGGTCCACCAGGTCGCCGAGCAACTCCACCTCGACGATCCGCTGTACGTGCGCTACTGGCACTTCCTGCAAGGACTCCTCGCGGGCCAGGACTTCTCCACGGGCACCTCCGTGGAGCACTGCCCGGCGCCCTGCCTCGGCCAGTCGTACCAGACCGGCCAGCAGGTCACCGGCATCATCCTGACCAAGCTGCCCGTGAGCTTCTCGCTCGTGCTCGGCGCGATGGTGATCTGGCTGCTGCTCGGCGTAGGCACCGGCGTGCTGTCCGCCTGGCGGCGCGGCCGGCTCTCCGAGCGCGTCCTGACCGCGCTCACCCTGGCGGGCACGGCCACCCCCGTCTTCGTCATCGGCCTCGTCCTGATGATCGTCGTCTGCGGCGAGCTGCAACTGCTGCCCTTCCCGCAGTACGTGCACTTCACCGACGACCCCGAACAGTGGGCCTGGAACCTGCTGCTGCCCTGGTTCTCCCTCGCCCTCGTCGAAGCCGCCAACTTCGCCCGGCTGACCCGGGCGTCGATGCTGGAGACACTGGCCGAGGACCACATCCGCACGTTCCGCGCCTACGGCGTGAGCGAGCGGGCGGTGATCACCCGGCACGCCCTGCGCGGGGCGACGGCGTCCGTCATCGCGCTCAACGCGGTCACCTTCGGCTCCGCCGTCGGCGGCGCGGTACTCACCGAGACGCTCTTCGGTCTGCCGGGTATCGGCCAGGAGCTGGTGCACGCGGTGAAGGTCGTCGACCTGCCGGTGGTCGTCGGCATGGTGCTGGTCACCGGCTTCTTCGTGATCCTCGCCAATGCCGTCGCGGACGTGCTGTACGCGGTGGCCGACCGACGGGTGGTGCTCGCATGAGCCTGGTGGACGTCAGGGACCTGACCGTGGACTTCGGCTCCCTGCGAGCCGTCGACGGGCTCTCCTTCAGCCTGGCCGAGGGCGCCGCCCTGGCCCTCGTCGGCGAGTCCGGCTCCGGCAAGTCCACGGTCGCGGGCGCCCTGCTGGGCCTGCACCGGGACACCGGGGCGCGCGTCGGCGGCTCGATCCGGGTGGCCGGCACCGACGTACAGGCCACCTCCGACGAGGCGCTGCGGCGGCTGCGCGGCGCCAAGGCCGCCATGGTCTTCCAGGACCCGCTGTCCTCGCTCGACCCGTACTACGCCGTCGGCGACCAGATCGCCGAGGTGTACCGCGTCCACGCGCGCGTGTCGCGCCGCGCCGCACGCGCGCGTGCCGTCGAGGTACTGGACCGGGTGGGCATCCCGGACGCGGCCCGCCGGTCCCGGTCCCGCCCGCACGAGTTCAGCGGCGGCATGCGCCAGCGCGCCCTCATCGCCATGGCCCTCGCCTGCGAGCCGAGCCTGCTGATCGCCGACGAGCCGACCACCGCCCTCGACGTCACCGTCCAGGCCCAGATCCTCGACCTGCTGCACACGCTGCGCGAGGAGACCGGCATGGGCCTGCTGCTCGTCACCCACGACGTCGGCGTCGCCGCCGAGAGCGTGGACGACGTCCTCGTCATGCGGCACGGCAGGACGGTCGAGCACGGACCCGTCGGCGCGGTCCTCGCGGCACCCGCCCAGGCGTACACCCGCGCGCTGCTCGACGCCGTCCCGCGCGTGGACGCCCGCCGGACCGGCTCCCCGGCCACCGACGAGGTCGTGCTGGAGGCCACCGGCGTGCGGCGCGAGTTCGGGCGCGGCAAGCGCGCGCTCGCGGCCGTCGACGACGTCTCGCTGACCGTGCGCCGCGGGGAGACCCTCGGCGTCGTCGGCGAGAGCGGCAGCGGCAAGACCACGCTCGGCCGCATGCTCGTCGGGCTGCTGGAGCCGACCGCCGGCACGATCCGCTACGAAGGGCGCCCGCACACCGGCGTGAACCCGTCCGTCCAGATGGTCTTCCAGGACCCCGTCTCCTCCCTCAACCCCCGCCGCAGCGTGGGCGAGTCCATCGCCGATCCGCTTCGGGCGCGCGGGGCGGGCGGCCGGGGACAGGCGGGGGACGAGGCCCGCATCCGGGGGCGGGTGGCGGAACTCCTGGAGCGCGTGGGCCTCGAAGGGGCGCACTACGACCGCTACCCGCACGAGTTCAGCGGCGGACAGCGCCAGCGCATCGGTATCGCCCGGGCACTCGCCGCCGAGCCGCGCGTCATCGTCTGCGACGAACCGGTCTCCGCGCTGGACGTCACCACGCAGGCCCAGGTGGTCGCCCTCCTCGGCGAACTCCAGCGGGAACTGGGGCTCGCCCTGGTCTTCATCGCGCACGACCTCGCCGTGGTCCGCCAGGTGAGCGACCGGGTCGCGGTGATGCGGCGCGGCCGGCTCATCGAGTACGGGCCCGCCGACGAGGTGTACGACGCCCCGCGCGAGCCGTACACCAGGCAGCTCCTGGCCGCCGTACCCGCGCTCGACCCCGCACTCGCGGCCCGGCGCCGCGCGGCCCGGCGCGAACCGGCGGTGGCGTAGCGCCGGCCCGCTCGGCCGCTCATCGGGGACCACCGGGCGTCACCGGGTGATCGCATGGTGCTTCCTTAGCGCGACGTAACGCGACCTGCACGCGAAAGCCACGACCGTTCACCCCTTCTGGTGGTGGGGGGGGGGGGGGGGGGGGGGCGCCCCCCCCCCCGTGGCCGCGGAGCGGCTAGCCGGCGTTGTCGTTCTCTCGATGCCCAGATCGGGCAGGAGTCCCGGCAGGAGCGGTGGGA
>NZ_JBIDDP010000036.1:0-617 GCF_043195475.1 Streptomyces sp. Y20 | reverse complement strand
GATGTGGTACGTGTTCGACGCCAATACCCCGGACCACCAGACGCTGTTCCAGTCCGGCTGGTTCGTGGTGGGGCTGCTGACCCAGACCCTGATCGTGCACATGATCCGCACGCCGAAGATTCCGTTTTTGCAGAGCCGCGCGGCCATGCCGTTGATGGTGATGACCGGCGTCATCATGGCGGTGGGGATCTTCCTGCCGATGGGCCCGCTGGCGCACTACTTCAAGCTGCAGGCGCTGCCGTCGCTGTACTTCGTGTTCCTGCCGCTGATCCTGCTGGCCTACATGGCCCTGACCCAGGCGGTGAAGGGCTTCTACGTGCGGCGCTTCGGCTGGCAGTAATGCTGCCCTGTAGGAGCCAGCTCGCTGGCGAAGGCTGTGTTGCCAGCGAAAGCTCCCCGGCGGGCTAAGGCGCCCTTACGGGCCTCTTCGCTGGCAAGCCGGCTCCTACGGTCAGCCGTGCATCACGGCAGGCCATGAGACGTTCATGGACCGCTGCTAGAGTCCTCTGGTGCCATTCATGCCCTTCGCTCAAGGACAGTCGCCATGCAAGCCCTGCACAACATCAACCTGGACTCGCTGATCGATACCCTGGTCAGCCTCAGCGCCGCCTTTATCC
>NZ_JBIDDP010000035.1:0-629 GCF_043195475.1 Streptomyces sp. Y20 | reverse complement strand
CCTCCAACGGCCTCACCGCACCCAGCGGCCCCGCACAACAACGCGTCATCCACGCCGCCCTGACCGACGCCGGCCTGACCCCCTCGGCAATCGACGCCGTCGAAGCCCACGGCACCGGAACCGTCCTGGGCGACCCCATCGAAGCACAAGCCCTCCTCGCCACCTACGGCAGCGAACGCAACGGCCGACCACTCCTCGTCGGCACCCTCAAATCCAACCTCGGACACGCACAAGCCGCCGCCGGAGTCGGCGGCGTCATCAAAATGGTCATGGCCCTGCGCCACGGAGAACTACCCGCCTCACTCCACGTGGGCAAACCCAGCGACCTGGTCGACTGGAACGCGGGCAGTGTCGAGCTGCTCGGCAAGCCCCACCCGTGGCCCGCGACCGAGGACAGGACCCGGCGGGCCGGAGTGTCCTCGTTCGGGATCAGCGGCACCAACGCGCACGTCGTGCTCGCGGAGCCGCCCGCCGACGACACGGCACCGGGATCGGCGGACCTGCTGGACGGTGGTCGGTTGCCGTGGGTGGTGTCGGCACGGTCGGCGGACGCACTCGCCCAGGCGGCGCGGCAGCTCGCCGACCACGTGCGGGCACGGCCCGAACTGGCGTCCGGCGATGTGGCGTTC
>NZ_JBIDDP010000034.1:0-743 GCF_043195475.1 Streptomyces sp. Y20 | reverse complement strand
ACGCGAACCGGCGACCACGACCGCCCGCTCGGCCAGGACCGCGCGCTGCGTGACCAAGGCGCCGGCGACAGACGCCATCGGCGCGCCGCTCCGGCGGACGAACTCCGCCAACCGACCCGCCTGGCCGGCCAGGGCCCCGGCGGTGCGCGCCGAGACGACCACCGGCACGACACCGTCGGCCGGGGCCGCCGGCTCGGTGACATCCTCCTCCGCCGCCTGCTCAAGGATCAGGTGCGCGTTCGTTCCGCTCAGCCCGAACGAGGAGACGCCGACACGGCGCGGGCGCCCGGTGTCGGGCCAGTCGCGTGCTTCCGTGAGCAGTTCGACCGCTCCGGCGGTCCAGTCGACCTGGGACGACGGCGCGTCCACGTGCAGGGTGGGCGGCAGGACGCCGTGCTGCATGGCTTCCACCATCTTGATCACGCCGGCCACACCGGAGGCGGCCTGCGTGTGTCCGATGTTGGACTTCAACGAGCCCAGCCACAGGGGCTGTTCACGCTCCTTGCCGTAGGTGGCGAGGAGGGCCTGTGCCTCGATCGGGTCGCCCAGGACGGTGCCCGTGCCGTGGCCCTCGACCGCGTCCACGTCCGCGGGAGTCAAGCCCGCGTTCGCGAGCGCCTTGCGGATCACCCGCTGCTGCGACGGCCCGTTGGGAGCGGTCAGCCCGTTGGACGCACCGTCCTGGTTCACCGCACTGCCCCGCACGACCGCCAGGACCCGGTGCCCCTTGCGCCGCGCCTCCG
>NZ_JBIDDP010000033.1:0-1234 GCF_043195475.1 Streptomyces sp. Y20 | reverse complement strand
TGGCACCCTCAAGTGATCAACGCACCACCCACGGATGATCATGTGATCGTGGAGGCACAGGTGCGTGACTACGGGTTTTCGCCAGCTCAACAGGATGAGGTCTGGAGACGCTGGCGAGAGGGGCAGTCGTTCAGCTTGATCGGGCGGGCGCTCGGGGCACCGATGCAGAGCGCCCGTCGGTTCCTGCACCAGAGTGGCGGCGTCCGCCTCACCCCGCAGCAGCGATCAGAGCGACATCTGAGCGGCAGCGAGCGCGAAGAGATATCCCGCGGCATCGCCGCCGGGGAATCTGCCCGGCAGCTGGCCAGGCGGCTGGGCCGATCACCTTCGACCGTCTCCCGTGAAATCGCCCGCAACGGCGGACGGGACCGCTACCGTGCCGCGTCCGCCGATGCGGCAGCCTACGCACGCGGGCGCCGACCCAAGCAGGCCAAGCTCGCCCAACGACCGGCTCTGCGCGCCTTGGTGGAGGCGAAGCTGGCTCTGTGCTGGTCTCCTGATCAGATTGCAGGGTGGCTGCGCCGCCAGTTCCCTGGTGACATCGCCATGCAGATCTCGCACGAAGGGATCTACCTCTCGCTCTACGACCCCCGTCGCCGCCAGGCAATCGACCGCAGCCTCACTCAGCGCCTGCGATCAGCCCGGCCCATGCGCCGCCCGAAGATCGCCCGCCGGCCTACCGGGCGGGGCATCATCCGCGGCATGGTGCCCATCACCGCGCGCCCCGCCGAGGTCGAGGACCGGAAGGTCCCAGGTCATTGGGAGGGCGACCTCGTGATGGGCACCCGGCCCTCGGCAGTCGCCACGCTCGTCGAACGCACCAGCCGCTACACGACCATCGTCGCGCTTCCGGACGGCATCAAGGCCGAGCAAGTCACCCCGCACCTCACTAGGAGCCTTCTCGGCATCCCGCCCCACCTGCGGCGAACGCTCACCTGGGACCGCGGCCGGGAGATCGCCGAGCACCAGGCCATCACCACCGAGACCAGGATGCCGATCTACCTCTGCAAGCCGCGCAGCCCATGGCAGCGCGGCACCAACGAGAACACCAACCGGCTGCTTCGGCAGTACCTCCCCAAGGGCGCCGACCTCCGCACGTTCAGCCAGGCCGACCTGGACGCCATCGCTCACGAACTCAACCACCGTCCGCGCAAGACCCACGGCTACCGCACTCCGGCAGAGGTCTACGCTGACCTCCTGAACAGCAGTGATGCGCTGACCGCTTGAGCTCGCC
>NZ_JBIDDP010000032.1:0-1341 GCF_043195475.1 Streptomyces sp. Y20 | reverse complement strand
TAAGGCTCCCAGTAGACGACTGGGTTGATAGGCCGGATCTGGAAGCACGGTAACGTGTGGAGGTGACCGGTACTAATAGGCCGAGGGCTTGTCCATTGATGCTCGCGTTCACTGTGTTGGTTCTGAGGCAACGACCGTTGCCGGTTTTTGAGCAGAACACATAACAAAAAAGTGTGCTTGTTCGCTCGAAACCATTAGGGTTTCGGTGGTCATAGCGTGAGGGAAACGCCCGGTTACATATCGAACCCGGAAGCTAAGCCTCACAGCGCCGATGGTACTGCAGGGGGGACCCTGTGGGAGAGTAGGACGCCGCCGAACAATATTTGGAGGACCCCTGGTCCCAGCGTTCAGCTGGGACCAGGGGTCCTTTCGTTTTTACTATGCTTGTGTACCGATGACAGGAGTCACCATGTCCACCAACTCTCCCGACGACCGACCGGAGCGCGACCAGCGGCGACGGGACAGTGGTGACCGGGGCGACCGCGGAGGCTTCCGAGGTGACCGCGGTGACCGCAGTGACCGCGGGGGGTTCCGCCGAGACAACGACCGCCGTGACAGCGGCCGCCGTGACGACCGTGCCGGTTCTTCCGGCCGGCGTGACGACAACCGCGGTGGCTTCCGCGGTGACGACCGTCGCGATGACCGCGACCGTGGCGAGCGTGGCGGTTTCCGCCGTGACGACAACCGAGGCGGTGGCTTCCGCCGTGAGGGTGACCGGGGTTCGCGTCCCGCGTTCCAGCGCGACGACCGTCGTGACGGTGACCGGGGTTCGCGTCCGCCGTTCCAGCGCGACGACCGCCGTGAGGGTGACCGGGGTTCGCGTCCCGCGTTCCAGCGCGACGACCGTGACCGCGGGCCGCGTCGGGACGACCGTGGGGACCGCGGCTTCCGCCGGGACGACCGGGGCGGCGACCGTCCGTCGTACCGCCGTGACGACGACCGCGGCGGGGACCGGGGCGGCGACCGTCCCCCGTTCCGCCGCGACGACAACCGCAGCGGCGGTTTCCGCCGCGACGACCGCCGCGACGACAACCGAGGTGGCGGCTTCCGCCGCGACGACAACCGCGACGACCGCCGTGGTGGCGGTTACGGCGACCGTGGCGACCGTGGCGGTTACGCCGGCCGGCGCGACGACCGTCGTGAGGGTGACCGGGGTTCGCGTCCGGCGTTCCAGCGCGACGACCGTCGTGAGGGTGACCGGGGTTCGCGTCCGGCGTTCCAGCGCGACGACCGTCGTGAGGGTGACCGGGGTTCGCGTCCGCCGTTCCAGCGCGACGACCGTCGTGAGGGTGACCGGGGTTCGCGTCCGCCGTTCCAGCGCGACGACCGTCGTGAGGGTGA
>NZ_JBIDDP010000031.1:0-1703 GCF_043195475.1 Streptomyces sp. Y20 | reverse complement strand
GGCTTGCTCGGTCAGAGGCCAGTACATCGGCGAATGTTCGATGCTGGTTGCTCATGGGTGGAACGTTGACTATTCGGCACTCTCGGCCTGTGTCAGGTCACTAGTACTGCTTCGGCGTGGAACGTGACGTGGACGGGGATGAGGGTGTCGGGCACGCTGTTGGGTGTCTGAGGGAATGGATTTTTCCTCAGTCGCCGGCCCCAGTGCACTCGGATTTCGGTTCGGGGTGATGGGTGGCTGGTCGTTGTTTGAGAACTGCACAGTGAACGCGAGCATCTGTGGCCAAGTTTTTAAGGGCGCACGGTGGATGCCTTGGCACCAGGAACCGATGAAGGACGTGGGAGGCCACGATAGTCCCCGGGGAGTCGTCAACCAGGCTTTGATCCGGGGGTTTCCGAATGGGGAAACCCGGCAGTCGTCATGGGCTGTCACCCTTGCCTGAACACATAGGGCAAGTGGAGGGAACGCGGGGAAGTGAAACATCTCAGTACCCGCAGGAAGAGAAAACAACCGTGATTCCGGGAGTAGTGGCGAGCGAAACCGGATGAGGCCAAACCGTATGCGTGTGAGACCCGGCAGGGGTTGCGTATACGGGGTTGTGGGATCTTTCTTTTACGGTCTGCCGGCCGTGAGACGAGTCAGAAACCGTTGATGTAGGCGAAGGGCATGCGAAAGGCCCGGCGTAGAGGGTAAGACCCCCGTAGTCGAAACGTCAACGGCTCGTTTGAAAGACACCCAAGTAGCACGGGGCCCGAGAAATCCCGTGTGAATCTGGCGGGACCACCCGCTAAGCCTAAATATTCCCTGGTGACCGATAGCGGATAGTACCGTGAGGGAATGGTGAAAAGTACCGCGGGAGCGGAGTGAAATAGTACCTGAAACCGTGTGCCTACAAGCCGTGGGAGCGTCGGAACGAGGCTTGCCTTGTTCTCGTGACTGCGTGCCTTTTGAAGAATGAGCCTGCGAGTTTGCGGTGTGTTGCGAGGTTAACCCGGGTGGGGAAGCCGTAGCGAAAGCGAGTCCGAATAGGGCGATTCAGTAGCACGCTCAAGACCCGAAGCGGAGTGATCTAGCCATGGGCAGGTTGAAGCGGAGGTAAGACTTCGTGGAGGACCGAACCCACCAGGGTTGAAAACCTGGGGGATGACCTGTGGTTAGGGGTGAAAGGCCAATCAAACTCCGTGATAGCTGGTTCTCCCCGAAATGCATTTAGGTGCAGCGTCGTGTGTTTCTTGCCGGAGGTAGAGCACTGGATAGGCGATGGGCCCTACCGGGTTACTGACCTTAGCCAAACTCCGAATGCCGGTAAGTGAGAGCGCGGCAGTGAGACTGTGGGGGATAAGCTCCATGGTCGAGAGGGAAACAGCCCAGAGCATCGACTAAGGCCCCCAAGCGTACGCTAAGTGGGAAAGGATGTGGAGTCGCACAGACAACCAGGAGGTTGGCTTAGAAGCAGCCACCCTTGAAAGAGTGCGTAATAGCTCACTGGTCTAGTGATTCCGCGCCGACAATGTAGCGGGGCTCAAGCGTACCGCCGAAGTCGTGTCATTCATACAATAGGGCCAACGCCTGTATGGATGGGTAGGGGAGCGTCGTGTGCCGGGTGAAGCAGCCGCGGAAGCGAGTTGTGGACGGTTCACGAGTGAGAATGCAGGCATGAGTAGCGATACAAACGTGAGAAACGTTTGCGCCGATTGACTAAG
>NZ_JBIDDP010000030.1:0-1856 GCF_043195475.1 Streptomyces sp. Y20 | reverse complement strand
CTCAGAACCAACACAGTGAACGCGAGCATCAATGGACAAGCCCTCGGCCTATTAGTACCGGTCACCTCCACACGTTACCGTGCTTCCAGATCCGGCCTATCAACCCAGTCGTCTACTGGGAGCCTTACCCCATCAAGTGGGTGGGAGTCCTCATCTCGAAGCAGGCTTCCCGCTTAGATGCTTTCAGCGGTTATCCCTCCCGAACGTAGCCAACCAGCCATGCCCTTGGCAGGACAACTGGCACACCAGAGGTTCGTCCGTCCCGGTCCTCTCGTACTAGGGACAGCCCTTCTCAAGACTCCTACGCGCACAGCGGATAGGGACCGAACTGTCTCACGACGTTCTAAACCCAGCTCGCGTACCGCTTTAATGGGCGAACAGCCCAACCCTTGGGACCGACTCCAGCCCCAGGATGCGACGAGCCGACATCGAGGTGCCAAACCATCCCGTCGATATGGACTCTTGGGGAAGATCAGCCTGTTATCCCCGGGGTACCTTTTATCCGTTGAGCGACGGCGCTTCCACAAGCCACCGCCGGATCACTAGTCCCGACTTTCGTCCCTGCTCGACCCGTCGGTCTCACAGTCAAGCTCCCTTGTGCACTTACACTCAACACCTGATTGCCAACCAGGCTGAGGGAACCTTTGGGCGCCTCCGTTACTCTTTAGGAGGCAACCGCCCCAGTTAAACTACCCATCAGACACTGTCCCTGATCCGGATCACGGACCCAGGTTAGACATCCAGCACGACCAGACTGGTATTTCAACGACGACTCCACAACCACTGGCGTGGCTGCTTCAAAGTCTCCCAGCTATCCTACACAAGCCGAACCGAACACCAATATCAAACTGTAGTAAAGGTCCCGGGGTCTTTCCGTCCTGCTGCGCGAAACGAGCATCTTTACTCGTAGTGCAATTTCACCGGGCCTATGGTTGAGACAGTCGAGAAGTCGTTACGCCATTCGTGCAGGTCGGAACTTACCCGACAAGGAATTTCGCTACCTTAGGATGGTTATAGTTACCACCGCCGTTTACTGGCGCTTAAGTTCTCAGCTTCGCCCACCCGAAAGTGAGCTAACCGGTCCCCTTAACGTTCCAGCACCGGGCAGGCGTCAGTCCGTATACATCGCCTTACGGCTTCGCACGGACCTGTGTTTTTAGTAAACAGTCGCTTCTCGCTGGTCTCTGCGGCCACCCCCAGCTCACGGAGTAAATCCGATCACCGGACATGGCCCCCCTTCTCCCGAAGTTACGGGGGCATTTTGCCGAGTTCCTTAACCATAGTTCACCCGAACGCCTCGGTATTCTCTACCTGACCACCTGAGTCGGTTTAGGGTACGGGCCGCCATGAAACTCGCTAGAGGCTTTTCTCGACAGCATAGGATCATCCACTTCACCACAATCGGCTCGGCATCAGGTCTCAGACTATGTGCTGCCCGGATTTACCTGGACAACGTCCTACACCCTTACCCCGGGACTACCACCGCCCGGGATGGACTACCTTCCTGCGTCACCCCATCACTCACCTACTAACCGCTTGGGCCGGCGGCTCCACCACTTTCCTTTCCCCGAAGGGTCCGGAACGGCTTCACGGCCTTAGCATCACGATGCTCGATGTTTGACGCTTCACAGCGGGTACCGGAATATCAACCGGTTATCCATCGACTACGCCTGTCGGCCTCGCCTTAGGTCCCGACTTACCCTGGGCAGATCAGCTTGACCCAGGAACCCTTAGTCAATCGGCGCAAACGTTTCTCACGTTTGTATCGCTACTCATGCCTGCATTCTCACTCGTGAACCGTCCACAACTCGCTTCCGCGGCTGCTTCACCCGGCACACGACGCTCCCCTACCCATC